>JAZQKQ010000001.1:0-3343 GCA_045542235.1 Christensenellaceae bacterium
CCAATTGACCTTTGGTAATAGAATAATGAAACAGCTTAAAGAATTCGTGGCGGTATTCGTGGCGTGCGGTGGAAGCGAGCTTGAAGCCATTGACGATATAATGGCGAAAAAGGTTTTAAGAAAGTTAGAAGCTAAAAACCCGGTGCTGGTTAGAAACCTTGCCGAAGCGACCTGCGATTTTATTAAGCAATTGTTTGGCGAAGACAATATGACCTCGTGTGTAAATTATTTAACTAATCTTGAAATGAATAGCTAAAAAGTTAGCCAATAAGGCGATTAAAGGAAGTTATGAAGCAATTAACACTTTTTTATAGAAAGCTTAAAGAACTTAATAATGCCATTGGTGAAAACCAAGAAGCTCAAGCTTTTTTAAACGCTATCGTTAACTCGAATAACGATAAGGATAGTTTTGAAGCGGAACGAACCTATTGCGTTATCGATGAAAAGTGGGTTCAAAAAATTGAGCAGGAGTTGGTTTACGTTGCCAAGGCAATTGAAGAAGACCGCCAATTTATTATTAAGAACGGTGAAGTGGTGAACATTGAAAAAATAAAAAAGGTTTCGCCCGATACCGTTCGCCATTTGGCAAGGCATTCTTCGTTGATTACCCGTGAGCCTGATAGCGATGGAAATATTGAGCCGGATAAGCTTTATATGGTTGAAAATTTAACCGACTTTGCCGTTTATGAAAATAGGTTTTTATATATGCTACTATGCTACCTTCGTGATTTTATTTCCCTTAGGCTTAATCAAATTAACGAAGTGTGCTCAACCTATACGGCAAGGCTTAAAATTAAGAAAGATTTAGTTATTAAAAAACGCCGTTTTATTTATTCCGTTGACCTTTACGATAAAGATAAGCGAGATAGATTTTCTCATTTGTTTTCTAATTGTCAGGCGGTAGTTGAGCGAATAAACGACCAATATCATAACGTTTTAAGTTTACTTAACACACCGCTTATGAAAGAAGTTTCAAAAGCGCCCCTTTTAAAACCGCCTATTACCAAAACTAACGTTTTAAAAATGAACAATAATTTCGTTCACGCAATGGAGCTTTATCATTACGTTTCTTCTTACGTGGGCAAGGGCTTTACGGTGGAAAAAATTTCCAACTCGTTCACTCCGCCAGCCAAACAAATTATGACGGAAATGGCTTCAATTATCAGTTTAACAAGCTTTTTAGCCTATAAATACGGCAATAAATTTTGGCAGATGATTGAAGAAGAGTGCATTCGTGAAGACGCCGAACTTAAAGAACAAGAAAAACTTAAATTAAGAGATCAAGTTTTAGCTTTAAAATCAAAGCTTGATAAATCTAACCAAAGCTATTTAGAATACGCTTTAAAGCTTGAAGAAAGAAATACTGCTCTCGAAGGGGTTTTCGACAGCTTGCAACGGGCGCAAAAAGACCTTGAAACGGCTCGCCAACGAGAAGATAGGCTTAAAAGTGAAATTGAAAAGCTTAAAAACGACCTTGCTTATCAAAAAACCGTTGCCGATGAAAATATGAAAAAGTTCCGTGAAAAGGACTTTGAATATCAAGATAAAATTTTAGATTTAGACCAGTCGAAAGCTCGCCTTCAAGATGAATACGATAAAAAGTTTAACCAAATTGCAATGCAAATTGACGAAGAAGTTAGCAAAATTCGTGGAGAAATGGAAAATGAATTCGGTGCTAAACTCGACCAAATTAAAGGTGAAATTTCCACTTCTTCAAGGGAAGAAAAAGAAAGGGCTTTGGCGGAAGCTAATGAAGAATATATTGAAAAACGCCGTCAAATTGAGTTTGAGTTAAGCCAAGCTAAAAACCTTTTGAACGAAAAAATTAACGAATTTAACGCACTAAAACAAGAGTATAACGAAAATACCGCCCAGCTTATTGGTCTTCGCCTTCAACACGGACTTTCCGCTCCGTTAGAAGATTATACCAGTCAAGCTCGGTTTACGGAATTAGAAGAACAGTTTGAGTTTTTTGCCAAGTTTTTTAAAGAACAATGGGCGAAAACTAAAAAACGAATTAGAAAGGAAATTCTTTGGAAGTCGAAAGCCGAAGGTGACGACAAAAAATAATAACGACCTAAAACGTGGTGTTTAATATGGAAAAAAGAAGTTTAAAAAAGCATATTTTCTTTGGCATTTTCGTGCTTATCGTTGGAATTTTGCTTATTTTTGCAATTTTAGCTAACGATGAAGTTGGCATGCAACTTGGCTCGAATTTGGTTAGAACGGAAACTATGTATATCATTATAGCGTTGCTAATTTTGTTGCCAATAATAATTTTTGCGTTGGCTTATTTCGTTGCACGCAAAACTATAATTTTTAAGGTTAACCCCCTTAAACGCCTTTTTTCTAAAACCAAGAAAAACCAAGGCGATGAAAACACTCGTTTTTATATGCTCTCAAAAACCGATGAAAAAATGAGCGGTGAAAAGGTGGGGGAAGTAGCCGACCAAATAACCTTGGAAAAAATTTGTGAAGATTTTAGAAATTTTTCGGCGTATAAATTAGGGCTATACTACGACAAAAGCGATATTAGAAAGTTCATATCCGGTCTTGCGGTATCAAAAATAATGGTAATGCAAGGAATGAGCGGAACGGGTAAAACCAGTTTGGCGTTTGCCTTTGGCGAATATTTACAAAACCCGTCGACCATAGTTCCAATTCAACCAATGTGGAAGGAGCGAACCGACCTAATTGGCTACTACAACGAATTTACCAAAAAGTTTAACGAAACAACCCTTTTACAAAAGTTATACGAAGCAAACTATTCAAACAAAATTTACGTTACGGTATTAGATGAAATGAACATAGCAAGGGTAGAATATTACTTTGCCGAATTTTTATCGCTACTTGAAATACCGAGCGAAGAAGGAAGATATTTAGAAGTAGTGTCCGACGAGTGGGACTGCGATCCAAAACTATTTAAAGATGGAAAGATAAAGTTGCCAAACAATATGTGGTTTATTGGCACGGCAAACAACGACGATTCAACTTTTGCCATATCCGACAAGGTTTACGATAGAGCGATGATAATGAATTTGGATAGGAAGGCAAGGGTGTTCGACGGTGAGAAAACGGAAGCCCATTTGCTAACGATAGATAAGTGGGAAGAGCTTACCAAGCGAGCAAAAAAGGAATATGCAATAACGGAAAGGAATTTAAGGCGAATAGCCGAGCTTGATAAGTTTTTAATAAAGAACTACCAATTGACCTTTGGTAATAGAATAATGAAACAGCTTAAAGAATTCGTGGCGGTATTCGTGGCGTGCGGTGGAAGCGAGCTTGAAGCCATTGACGATATAATGGCGAAAAAGGTTTTAAGAAAGTTAGAAGCTAAAAACCC
>JAZQKQ010000002.1:0-2484 GCA_045542235.1 Christensenellaceae bacterium
TTTGATATTGAAACAGGCTACTACTATTTACAATCTCGCTACTACGATCCGCAAGTCGGCAGATTCTTAAGTCCAGACAGTTTAGAATATCTCGATCCCGAAACAATTCACGGCTTAAATCTTTTCGCTTACTGCGCTAACAACCCAGTTATGGCAATTGACCCTAGTGGGCATGCCTGGTATGATGTTTTAGCTTGGGTAGGTGTAGGTCTATTTGCTACGGCGTTAACTGTAGTTGCTTTAGGTGCTGCAGGGATATCGTTATATGGGTCTAACAACTTAATGCTATGGTCTGGTTTAGGTAAAAATGGAGCATCATTAGCAGCTCAAGAAGCCACGAAATTGGGATTAAAAACAATTGGTCAGACATTTGGTGGTAAAATAATCTCAATGTTTCCAAATGTAATTGCAAATAAAATGTGGGTTTGGGCATCAAAACTTGCAGTGTCAACAGTCAAAATGGACAGTATAATTGCTTTACTTGGTCCAGTTGTGTTAAATGCATCTGTTTATTTATCTTATGAAGTTCCTATTTTAATTTCGCGGGGAATTGATATTATAAAAATAATATTTGGGGGGTAAATTTTGAAAATAAAAGGAAAATTTTCGAGTAAATTGCTAAAAGAATATCCTATAAAAATACCTGTTTATGGATTTTTAGGTGCAAAAAATGCCGATTTTGATTTGCGTGATGGAGGTAACTTGTTTTTATTTTTGAAAGAGTTGCCTACTTTTAAAACTGTGTTTGACACTTTTATAAAAAGACCAATTTTTTTCCCTTTTTTTACCAAGCGTTTAGATATATGCTTAACTCTATTTTGTAAACCATATTTTAATGAATTCTATAACGAAGTAAAAAACTGTTATAAAAAAATTAGTTTTTTAAAGAAAAAATATTTAATGAAGTATATGCTGGGATATTTTGGAAGCGATATACATTATAAAATAGTAGTTATTGATGATATGGTAACCGAAAAGGATTTAAAAGAGTTTTTTATTGAAACAGATATTCATAATAAATGCAAAGAACTTATAGAATTATTAAAATAGTTTTTTGTTTTATTTCATTAATTATTTTGATATCACAATTAAAGGGTGGGCGAAATTTTTCCGCCCACTCTAAATTTTTACCATACGGCTTGAAAAAACAAAATAGGTTTTATTAAATAAAAAAAGCGTGGAAAATTTCCACGCTTTAAAATTTTAAATTAAGATTTAAAACCTTTTTCAACTGCAACTGCAACTGCAACCGATGCGCCTACCATTGGGTTATTACCCATACCGATAAGTCCCATCATTTCAACGTGAGCAGGAACTGATGAAGAGCCTGCAAATTGAGCGTCGGAGTGCATTCTTCCCATTGTGTCGGTCATGCCGTAAGAAGAAGGGCCTGCCGCCATATTGTCTGGGTGAAGGGTTCTACCGGTGCCACCGCCTGATGCAACGGAGAAATATTTAACGCCGTTTTCATTACACCATTTTTTGTAAGTTCCAGCAACAGGGTGTTGGAAGCGAGTTGGGTTGGTTGAGTTGCCGGTAATAGAAACGCCAACGTTTTCAAGTTTCATAATAGCAACGCCTTCTGGAACGTTGTCAGCGCCGTAGCACTTAACTTTTGCACGTGGGCCGTTTGAATAAGATTTTTCAAATTCAACTTTAACGGTTTCGCTGTATGGGTCGAAGCTTGTTTCAACGTAGGTAAAGCCGTTAATTCTTGAAATAATCATAGCGGCGTCTTTACCGAGACCGTTAAGAATAACTCTAAGTTCTTTGCCACGAACGGTGTTAGCGTTCATTGCAATAGAAATAGCGCCTTCGGCAGCAGCGAAAGATTCGTGACCAGCCAAGAAGCAGAAGCAATCGGTTTCATCGGAAAGAAGCATTGTAGCTAAATTACCGTGTCCGAGCCCAACTTTTCTGTTTTCAGCAACAGAGCCGTCAATACAAAAAGCTTGTAAGCCAATGCCGATAGCGGCAGCTGCGTCGCTTGCTTTTTTGCAACCTTTTTTAATAGCGATTGCAGCGCCAACGTAATAAGCCCAAACGGCGTTTTCAAAACAAATAGGTTGAGTTCCACGAACGATTTGGTCGCAGTCAACGCCGTGTGCAAGACAAATTTCTTTACATTCTTCAATTGAAGAAATGCCATATTCTTTAATGCAAGAGTTAATTTTGTTAACTCTTCTTTCATAACTTTCAAATAATGCCATTTTCCTTCTCCTTATTCCTTGCGTGGGTCGATATATTTGAAAGCGTTTTCAAATCTACCGTAGTGGCCCATAGCTTTTTCATAAGCTTCGTTAGGGGTTAAGCCTTTTTTAATAAAGTCAGTCATTTTACCGAGTGAAACGAATTCATAGCCGATAACTTGCATATCTTCGTCGAGAGGAAGGCGGGTTACGTAGCCTTCAGCCATTTCGAGATATCTAACGCTCTTTTCTTTGGTGCCATACATTGTGCCAACTTGAGAACGTAAGCCTTTGC
>JAZQKQ010000003.1:0-6407 GCA_045542235.1 Christensenellaceae bacterium
TGGCTTACCAAGTTTTGCTTGGTTAATTAGCACCCTATCTAACCCGTTTTCTTTTAATTTTTTAATTGCATCGGGAAAAGCCCCAACGCCGGGCAAAATAATTTTATCAGCGCTTTCAATAACCTTTTTATCTCCACTAACTACAATTTCTTCACCTAATTTTGAAAAGGAACAAATTAGCGAAAATAAGTTGCCAACGCCGTAATCAACAATACAAATCATAAAACACCTTTGCTTGATGGAACGCCCTTACAAGTTGGGTCAATTGCAACTGCCTTTCTTAAAACCCGAGCAAAAGCCTTAAACACACCTTCAATAATATGGTGAGTATTTTTACCGTAAAGCTTTTTAAAATGTAAGTTTATGCGAGCTTCTCTCGTAAAAGCAATAAAAAATTCTTCACATAGTTCAGTATCGAAATCGCCTACTACGGCTTTTTGCATTTCACCGTCGTCGCAAACCTTTGCCGATGGGAATTCCACGTCGAAATTAAGTCCGCCCCTACCGTCAATATCAATTGCGCACATAATTAAAGCTTCATCCATTGGCAAAATAATATCGGCATAGCGAGTTATTCCTTTTTTGTCGCCAAGAGCTTTGCTAACCGCTTGACCTAAACTAATTCCAACGTCTTCAACGGTATGGTGGTAATCAACTTCAACGTCGCCCTTACAATAAACCTCACCGTCAAAATTTGCGTGAACGTAAAAAAGTTCAAGCATGTGATTAAAAAAACCGCAGTTGGTATCAATTATTTTTTTGCCTTCACCATCTAAATTAAGGCTTAATTTAATATCGGTTTCTCTCGTTTTTCTTTCAATTTTAGCTTCTCTCATTGTTTTTCCCCTAAAATTAATCTAATTTTTTCACACAAAACGTTCATTTGCTCGTCAGTTCCAATGGTTATACGAACGAAATCGCAAATTCTTTTATCTGAAAAATGCCTTACTAAAATACCAAGGTCTTTTAATCTTTCATAAAGCTCTTTACCTGAAATTTTATTCGACCTTGCTAAAAGGAAATTCGCCTTACTATCAAGAACTTCAAAGCCTAAATTTTTAAGGCTAATTTTTAATTTTTCTCTCGTTTGAATAATTTTATTACAACATTCGTAAAAATAATCTCTATCAGCCATGGCTTTATAGCCAAGAATTTGCGAAAGACTGTTAACGTTATAAGGATTAAAGGAATATTTAACCTTTTTTAAATCGTCAATCAACTGCTTGTCGCCAATGCAAAAACCAAGTCTTGCCCCCGCCAAAGAACGACTTTTAGAAAAAGTTCCGGTAACTAACAAATTATCGTAAATTTTTGTTAGGTTAGCCATTGTAGAATTGGCAAAATCAGCGTAAGCTTCGTCAATTAAAACCAAGTTATTTTTATGGCTTTTTACAATTTCTTCAAGCTTATCGTTTTCAACGAAAAGTCCGGTTTGTGCATTTGGATTAGCCAAAATAATATTGCCGTTAAAGTTGTTAAAAGCCTGTAAATTTAAGCTGAAATCGTCAAGGAGTTCAATTTCCGTTGCCAAAACTTCAAAAATTTTAGCATAAACTTTATAAAATCCGTAAGTAACGTCGGCAAAAGCCGTTGGTTTTCCTTTACAAAATGCTAAAAAACTAAATGCCAAAATTTCATCAGAGCCATTTGTCACCAACACGTTTTCTTCATTGACGCCATAAAAGGAAGCAATTTCTTTCGTTATTAATTTTGCATCGGGATCGCAATATAACCTAAGGGAATTAAGCTCCTTTTCACCAATGCTTTCAAGTGCCGTTTTTGACATATAATAAGGGCTTTCGTTAGTATTAAGTTTTATATATTTTTTGTCTTGTGGTTGTTCACCTGGAACGTAAGGCAAAATGCTATTAACCACGTCAGTTGAAAATCTACTCATTTTTATTTCCTTACCGTTATTGAATTAGCGTGTGCCGTTAACCCTTCACTATTTGCAAAAGTTTCAACGTCAAAAGCAACCTTTTTAAGTTCATCGCTTGTATATGAAATATATTGAACGGTTTTAATAAAATCTTCAACGCCAAGGGCAGAAGCGTATTTTGCCGTTCCCGAAGTTGGGAGAGTATGGTTAGTTCCGGCATAATAGTCGCCAAGGGCTTCAGGAGTATAGTTCCCAACGAATACTGAGCCTGCGTTAACAATTTTATCAAGCACTTCAAAAGGATTTTCCGTGCATATTTCAAGGTGTTCAGGAGCAAGTTCGTTGGCAATAGTAATTGCGTTTTCAATTGATTCAGCCATAATAATTTTGCCGTTATTTTCAATTGAAGCGGATGCAATTTCCCTTCTTTCAAGAACTTTTAACTGATTATCCACTTCCTTTTGAACTTTTAAAGCAAGTTCTCGGCTATCGGTAATTAAAACTGCCGTTGCCATTTTATCGTGTTCCGCTTGAGAAAGAAGGTCGCTTGCCACGAATTTTGGGTTAGCAGTTTTGTCTGCAATAATCATAATTTCGCTCGGGCCTGCAATCATATCAATATCAACGAGCCCAAAAACTTGTTTTTTAGCCGTAGCAACGAAAATATTTCCAGGCCCCGTTATTTTATCAACCTTTCTAATAGTTTCCGTGCCGTATGCAAGAGCGCCCACCGCTTGTGCGCCCCCAATTTTATAAATTTCTTTAATACCGGCAATTTTAGCGGCAACTAAAACTTCCGCTCTTAATTTGCCGTTTTTCATTGGTGGTGAAACCATAACGATTTCTTTAACCCCTGCAATTAATGCGGGAACTGCGTTCATTAATACCGTTGACGGATAGCTTGCGGTGCCACCAGGAACGTAAAGACCAACCCTTTTAAGTGGAACTACCTTTTGACCAATAATTTTACCACCATCTTTAATTTCAAAGCCCGTTCTAAGCTGTTTTTTGTGGAAAAGAGCAATATTATCAAAAGCCGTTTGTAAAATTCTTTTATAGTCGCTTGAAACGGCGTTTTCCGCTTCAATAAACTCTTCTTCGCTAACTAAAAAGCTACTTAAACTTACTTTATCAAACTTTTCGCTATAAGCTTTAACGGCTGAATCTTTATTTTCCTTAACGTTTTTTAAAATATCTTTAACAATTTGTTCAATTTCTAAATTTTCTTCACCTTGACGAGCAAAAACGTCTTCAAGTTGAGTTTTTTCATAAATTTTAATCATTGTTTATAACCTTTGAAAGTGTTTCTTTAATTTTAGTAATTTGTTCAAATTTAAATTTATAACTCGATTTATTAGCAATCAATCTCGTTGAAATTGACAAAATTTCTTCATAAACCTTTAAATTGTTTTCCTTTAAAGTCGTTCCCGTTTCAACGATATCAACGATAACGTCGGATAAATTTATTAAAGGAGCAAGTTCAATTGAGCCGTGAAGCTTAATAATTTCAATTTCACGATTAATTGAAGAGTAATAGTTCTTTGCAATATTAGTAAATTTAGTTGCAACTCTTAACGGCTTTGAATTATCTTCAATAAACCCTTCTTTCGAAGCAACGCACATTCTACACTTACCCATATTCAAATCGAGAAGTTCGTAAACGTCGCTGGCACGTTCAAGTAAAATATCCTTACCGACAACACCAATATCCGCAGCGCCTAACTCAACGTAAACGGGAACGTCGGTTGGCTTTACCCAAAAATAAGTGACGCCACTTTTTTCATTAACGAAAACCAACTTGCGATTATCTTGTTCCATTTCAGGGCAAGCATAACCACTTTCAGCTAAAATTTTATAAACCTTTTCACCAAGTCTACCCTTTGGAAGCGCAATACTTATCATTTTAGTTAAGCCCCTTTTCGTTAAATTTCATTAGCTTTTTATACACAAAATTTTGTGGTAACGCCTTATCAACCCTAACCGAATAACCCTGTTTTTGTAAGCTTATAACATGTTTCATAAGCATATTAAAATCAGCCTTATCGTCGTAAATAATTAAAATATCGGTTGAAATTTGCGTGTTTTCTAAATATCTTTCAATTTCACCAATATAAACGGCAAAACCAATTGCTCCCGCCTTTTTATTAAACTTTGCCAAAAGTTTATCGTATCTACCGCCGGATAAAACCGCCTTTGGAATTCCGTTAACAAAGCCGTTAAAAATTAAACCGTTATAATAGTCAACGTTGCTCTTAATTGAGAAATTAATATTGAGTTTATCGCCGTTTTCTTGGTTTTGTAAAACCTTTAAAAGTTCAATAAATTCACAAACCTTTTCGTAAAGATTATCATTGAATTTTAGGTTTTCTAAATAATTTATACTATCATTAAGTAAGCCGTGGCATAAACACAAGCTTTCAAAGGCTAAAATTAATTGGTTAGATAGAGAATTTTGTAAAGCAAGCTTTTTAAAATCGTCAATATTTTTGCTTTTTAAAAGTTCGTAAACAATCTCTTGTATACTTGTGTCGAAAAGGCTTAAAAAGGCTGAAATAACGTTCATATTAGAAACGTCTAAAACGTAGTTTTCGCCAATTGTTTCAAGACTTTTTAAAGCAAGTTGAATAACTTCAACGTAGCTATAATTGTCAATATTTCCAATAATTTCAACGCCCGTTTGCTCAATTTCTTTAAAATCACCACTTTGTGAAAGTTGGCGATAAACGTTTTCACTATAATATAGCTTTTCGCACGAACTACCGTTTGGCTTTGCGTTTTTAACGATTGATAAAGTAACGTCAGGGCGAAGCGCAAGCAGTTTACCACTCTTTGAACTAAAAGTTATAACGTTTTCAGAAAGAAGAAAATCGCTGTTGTTTAAATACATTGAATATTCTTCAAAACTACTCATTTTAAATTTTCTATAACCAAAACTTTCGTAAATGCTTTCTAAACTAAGAACGATTTGCTCGTCACGTTTAAGATTATCTAAATTAATTTTCATCGCCGTTTTCCCCTTTTACGCTAATAAATTTTCTATATCCGCCACTTCCATAGCTAAGGGAACGGGAAATCCTTGATAAAGTTGCACTGGAAAGCTCGGTTTCAGCAATAATTTGCGAATACGTTTTACCTTGTAAAAAAAGTTTCGCCCCGTAAGCTCGTTGAGCCATTTGTTCAACCTCTTTAAAAGTGCAAAGGTCGGCAAAAAAATCTTCAACGTCTTTAACCGTTTCAAGCTTTAAAATAGTTTCGTATAACTCTTTAATATTTTTATCAAGCTGTTTTTTGGAAATGGTCATTTTTTCACCTTTTAACTGAATTTTTCTATATTATACTTTATCGCATTAAAGAAGTAAAGCGTTTTTATGCAATAAAGCAAAAAAACGCCTAAATTTTTAAAATTTTATTGAAAGATTACAAGGTAAGCAAAATCCGCTATCTTGTGGATAAAATAAAACGCAGTTATAATTTGAGTTTTCAGTAGATTTAACGAACTTTGAATTTTTTTCATAAGTTGAAAGAACTTCGCCTGAAAGGTTTTTTTGTTCAAAGGTTTCTTTTACCATTACGGTTTTTGTATTTTCACCTGCTTTAAAGCTAATAATTTCATCTTGAAAATATAAAGTAGTAGTTTTTAAAGGGTTGTTAAACTCATCGTATTCAACAATATCAACGTTGGTTAAAAAGTCAATTTGTTTATAAATTATTTTTATTGAAGAATTAAATTTTAAACTAATCTTTTCCCCGTTTTCGTTCTTGCCGTTACTTTCAAGGTTTTGAGATAATTCAATTTGTCTTGCAAACGTTAAATCGCCTTGAAGATTAATTATTTCCGGTTTTTCTTCACTAAAATAAACGCTTTCGTCGCTTTGCTTTTTAAAGACTTTATAAACCTTTAAAGTTTTCCCTAAAAGTTTATTAGTAAAATATAAATTATCTTCTAAAAGAAGGTCGCTATTAATGCAAATTCCCTTTGAAGCCAATTTTTCACTAACGTAAGCCACGTTTTTACCTGAATTAACAACCAATTCACCAACCGAGCCGTTTACCTTTTTATCGCTTAAATAACGCCAAATTCCATCACTTGCTAAAAAATCACCGCCTAAACTCGACAACCTTTCTTCTTCGTTATAAACGGATAAGTAATAACCGCACAAAAGGTCGTCGTCAATTGACGGATTAGAATTTTTTTGACAACCGCTAAAAAGGAATATTAAAATTAAAAAAAATATAATTATCTTTTTCATAATAAACCCAAAAATTCGTTTAAAGTATAACAATTATACCACTATTTATTAAAAAAAACAATATATATAAACCACAAACGATAATTTTATAAATTTTAACTTATATAACGAAAAACTCGTTATCACAAACGGTTATTCTATATCATTTCAAATTTAATAATGAGTTGAATTAATATATTAAAAAATCAAATATGATAAACTAGATCAATAAATTGAAACTGATATATTTTCTTTCTTTATTATTCACTTAAATAATTAGATAAAATTTTTTTATATTT
>JAZQKQ010000004.1:0-68613 GCA_045542235.1 Christensenellaceae bacterium
CCGTTTTTTTTATATAAAAATTTGCTGTTAACTTAAAAATTCAGCATTATTTCGTAATTTTTTAATTTGAGTAAATCTTGATTTTCTATATTTTTTTAAATTTTTAAGTAAAATAACAATATTTTTTAAAAAAATTGCACAAATATTATTTAAAATTATAGCAAAAAAGTAAATAATATGTTATAATTTCAACATAAAATATAAATTGGCAAAATAGGTTAAATAACCTATGCTTTAATTGAAAGCAAAAAGGAGTTTAGATTTGGATAAAATCGGTATTATTGACCTCGGGTCAAATTCAGCAAGGCTCGTTATCGTTCAAGTTTTAGACGACGGTCACTTTATGGTTGTAGACCAACTTAAAGAAAGCGTTCGTCTTGGCAAGGATATGGAGCGTGACGGCTTTTTAAAGCCACAACGAGTTGCTGAAACAATTAAAACTTTAAAAATGTTCCGTAAGCTTTGCGATGCTTACGGCATTGAACGCATTGTAGCCGTTGCAACTGCGGCGGTTAGGCGTGCAAAAAATCAAAAAAGTTTTCTCGATGAAGTTGCTACCAGCTGTGGAATAAAACTTAAAGTTTTATCTGCCGAAGAAGAAGCAATGTTCGTTTATCGTGGAATTATCAACACAATGGATATTCCAAAGGGTTTAATTTTAGAAGTTAGCGGTGGTAGCACGAAGGTAATTTACTATAACCGCCGTAATCTTCTTAACTTTACAACTCTTCCTTTCGGTGCAATCACTTTAACCGAGCTTTATTCCGGCGACGGTTTAAGCGGTAGCGAGCAGGTGGAAAAAATTGAAGAGTTCTTCGTTGAACAACTTAAAAATATTGAATGGCTTAAAGATATCGACCCTGAAACTCAAATTATTTTAGTTGGCGGTTCGTTTAGAAGTCTTGGTAGAATTACCAAAATTTTAAGAAAGAGTCCTTATCCAATCGTTCACAATTTCGTTGTGCCAGAAACCGATTTCGACGTTGTTTACGATAAGCTTAAAAATATGGATCTCGACAAGAAAAAACGCATTAAGGGCGTTTCAACTTCCAGAGCGGATATTTTACCAAGCGCTTTAGCTGTTGCTAACACCTTCCGCAAATATTGTGGCTTTAAGGAATTCGTTTTAGCCGGCGGTGGACTTAGAGAAGGCATAATGTTTAACCACGTGTTGCCGTCAACTTTAGAAAAGCCTGTTAGCGACGTTTTAACTTATTCGCTTAAAACTTTGGTTAAATATTATAACTGCAACGAAAAGCACGTTGAACAAGTTTTAACAATTTCCGTTCAACTATTTAAGCAACTTAGGGTTCTTCACAAATTCCCACGCCAAGTTTTAAAAGTGTTAAAGGTTGCCGCTATGCTTCACGATGCTGGCGCAAGCATTAAGTATTACGACTATCAAAAGCATTCAAGCTACATTTGTTTAAATTCCGCTTTATACGGCATTTCTCAACGGGATATCGTTTTAGCAGCTCTCGTTATTTCCGTTTATAAAAACGACGATTTTTCTATGAACGAATTAATTAAATTTAAAGAATTCATCACCGAAGAAGACGTTGTTATTATTCGTAAGCTCGGCATTATTTTACGAATTGCCGAAAGTTTAGATAGAAGTATGAGCGGTTGCGTTAAAAGTATTTCGTGCGACGTTTTAGGCGATGCAGTTATTATGAAAACTGAAATCGACGGCGATGCAAGTTTAGAAATTAAAGAAGCAATGACTGCCGGTCAAGATTTTAGAAGAATTTTCAAAAAGAATTTAGACATTCTATAATTTAATAATAAACGAAAAACGTGCGATTCATTTAGATCGCACGTTTTATTTTTTTTATTTATTTTTCTTCTTTTGCAATTGTAATAACTGCCGTTTTAGAAAAACGTTTAACCGATTCAATTGCTCTTTCACAAGCCGACTTAGTTGAATAGCCTTCGCTAATACAAAGTAGTCGAGTTCCTGAAGAGTAAAGCTTAAAGAAAAAGTTTCCGTTTTTATCTTGAGAAATAGCAAAATTATTTTTTTCTATATTGTTTTTAACCGTTTGTATTCCGCTTTTAATTCCGCTTAACGCCGTGTAGCTTTCCGTTCTTAAAAGTAGTTCGGCGTTGGAAGCTAAAAGTTCAGCCATAAACCTTCCGTCTTCTTCACGAATAACCCATTTTCCTGAATATCTGGTTTGTTGTGGAGCTTCAGTTTTAGATTGCTTTTTAGGTGGGGTATTTTTGGTTGGTTTGGTTTCTTCAGGTTTAGATTCCGCCTTGATTTCAGCTTTTTCCGCTTCCACTTCGGCAGGCTCTTTGGGTTGGCTAATTTCTTCAATATTTTGTTGTTTATCAACTTCCGTAAAGCCTTTTTCTAAATTTTCATCCTTTTCTTGGTCGAAATTTTCATTGTTTTCAACTTCTTCTTCGGCTTTATCTTGGGTTTCTTCGTTTGCTTTTTCAACCGTTTCATCTTGGGCTTCTTCGGTTGTTTCAACCGTTTCTTCTTGGGCTTCTTCGGTTGTTTCATCAGCTTCTTCGGCTATATTTTCAACAACTTCTTCTTGAGCTTCTTCGGTGGTTTCGGTTGATTGAATAGATGAATTTTCGTCGGTGTTAGGGTTATCGTTTTCTTTAAGTTTGCGTTTTTTAACTACAATATTTCTTGAAACAATAACCACAACGGTTGCCAAAAGGCATAAAATTAGAATTATTGAAGTAACTTTAACCAATGTTAAGTTGTTTTTAAAGTAGTTTAAAATAACTTCCATTTATTTTTTTTCCTTTTTTAAATATATTATATAATTATTTTATTATATTTATTCAAAATAGTCAATAGATTGTTTAAATAAAAACGTTAAAAACAATAGAGTTTTTCTTTCGATTGTGTTAAAATGGAAAAAAGGGAAAAACTATGAATAAAAATTTCGATGTTATTATAATTGGCGGTGGCTTTTCGGGGCTTGTTCTTGCCAATTCGTTAAAAACTAAAAAGTTAAAGGTAGCAATTTTTGAACGACTTGATAGGGTTGGTAAAAAAATTTTATCAACGGGAAACGGCAGGGGTAATTTAACCAATAAAGTTATTTCCGTTTCTAATTATCACGGCAAAAATCCTGAATTTGCCGGCTATGCTTTAGAGCGGTTTAACAATTTTTCGCTAAAAAGCTTTTTTTCTAACCTTGGTTTAATGTTCGTTGAAGAAGATTGCAAAATTTATCCTTCAAGCATGCAAGCTAACAGCGTTTTAGACGCTTTAAGGTTTGGTTTGCAAAAGAGCGAAGCCGTTGTTAACGTAAGCGAAAAGGTGGAAAAAATTGCAAGGGAAGGTAACGGGTTTAAATTAACATCGTCGTCGGGAATTTATTATGCAAAAAATGTCGTTTTCGCCTTTGGTGGAAAAAGTCAAAAGCAGTTCGGAACCGACGGCTTTGGTTTTGAATTAGCAAAACAGCTTGGCTTAAAGGTAAGCGAGCTTTATCCGTCCCTTGTCCAATTAAAAACAAACCTTGATAATATTAGGGGCTTTAAGGGTATTAAAAGTCAGGTTAAAGTTGAACTTTTAAACGGTGATAAATTAGTTAACTCAACCTTTGGCGATTTACTCTTTACCGACAGCGGAGTTTCAGGCAATACAATTTTCTATTTATCAAGCTATATCCATCACTTACCTAGCCCTAAACTTAAAATTGAATTTATTCCAGAAATAACTATTAATCGACTTATAGACCACCTTTTATATAAAAAACAAGAGTTTTCGCACCTTGAAAGCCAAGAACTTTTAAATGGAATAGTTCACAAGCAAATTGGTAAATCGGTTATTAAAAGGTTTACGAGCGCTCAATTTATTAAAGATATAACCAAGGCGGAAATTGAAAAAATTTGCCGAGAAATTAAGGCTTTTGAACTTAACGTTTTAGGAACGTTAAGTTTCGATTATTCCCAAGTGACCCACGGTGGAATTTTAACCAGTCAGTTTAACGAAAAAACTTTTGAATGCCTTTCAATTCCTAACCTTTACGCCATTGGCGAGTGTTTGGATATCGACGGCGATTGCGGTGGCTATAATTTGCAATGGGCTTTTTCAAGCGCAATGTGTTGTGGGGGTGCGTTAAATGATAAAATTAACTAATTTAACCCTTTCAATCGACCAAAGCGAAGAAGAGCTTTTCCTTAAATCGGCTTTAAAAGCCAAACTTCAACCCTCTCAAATTAAATATTTTAAAATTTTAAAAAAATCGGTTGATGCAAGGCGGGGTAAAGAAATTAAATTCGTTTATTCCGTCGAGTTAGATACCAAACCTAAAATTACGATAAAACCCGTTTACAATCAAATTAAAACGGATAAAAAAATCGTTATAATCGGGCTTGGTCCCGCAGGGCTTTTTTGCGGTTTAACTTTGGCGAGAATGGGGCTTAAACCATTGATATTTGAAAGAGGCGAATCGGTCGATAATCGTGCTATAGCCATAGATAGCTTTATAAAAAGTGGTATTTTGAACACTTGTTCAAACGTGCAATTTGGCGAAGGCGGTGCAGGAACTTTTTCCGATGGAAAGTTGAACACCCAAGTAAATAGTGATGAAATTAACAATATTTTAAACGAATTAGTTGGTTTTGGAGCTCCAGAAGAAATTGCCTATTTATCAAAGCCTCACATTGGTAGCGATAATTTAAAAAAGGTTGTTAAAAACATTCGCAACGAAATTATTAAACTTGGTGGCGAAGTTCGGTTTAACAGCTTGGTGACCAACGTTGAAATTATTAACGGCAAAGTTAAAGCGGTTATCGTTGGCGGTGAAAAATATCCTTGCGACTATTTGGTTTTAGCAATTGGTCATTCCGCTCGTGATACCTTTAAAATGCTTTTTGAAAAGGGCGTTTTTATGGAGCAAAAAGAATTTGCCGTTGGTTTTAGGTGCGAGCAAAAGCAAAGCTTAATCGACAGTTGGCAATATGGTAAATATGCAGGTCATAAAAACTTAAAGCCCAGCGACTATAAGCTTGTCTATCACGGGGAAAACCGCAGTGCATTTACCTTTTGTATGTGCCCGGGCGGTGTAGTTATGCCGGCAACCAGTGAAGAAAATATGGTTGTGACAAACGGTATGAGCAACTATTTAAGAAATGAAGAAAACGCTAATAGCGCTCTAATTTGTCAAGTTAAAAAAGCCGATTTTCCATCTTCTCACCCCCTTGGTGGCGTGGAATTTCAGCGTATGCTTGAAAGAAAGGCTTTTGAAATGGGTGGTGGCGACTATAAAGCGCCTTGTCAGCTTGCAACCGACTTTGTTCGGGGCGTTTGTTCAACCCAACTTGAAAAGGTTAATCCAACCTATGCAAGGGGAGTAAATTTAGCTAATTTAGTCGAGCTTTTCCCCGAGCCAATAACCAAAACTTTGCAACAAGCCGTTGCAAATTTAGATGAAAAAATCAACGGGTTTGGCTCAAAAGGGGCGGTAATTTGCGGTGTGGAGAGTAGAACTTCATCGCCGGTTAGAATTTTGCGTGGCAAAAATTATCAAAGCCTAAACGTTGAAGGGCTTTTCCCTTGCGGTGAAGGTTGTGGCTATGCAGGGGGCATAATGAGCGCATCAATCGACGGGGTTAAAGTGGCAAGGGCGATAATTGAATTTATTAACGGTTAAATTTCAATCGAAATTATAAAATTATCAAATTATAATTGATTTTTAGAATTTTATATTATATAATATATTTAAATAAAGTTAAATTATTATTTAGGTAAGGTAAAATGCAGGTTAAATATTTAGGTCATTCGTGCTTTTTAGTAAAGGGTGAAAAATCGGTTTGTTTCGATCCTTTTAAAAATATCGGCTACGATATGGAAAAGGTCAGCGCCGATTATTGTTTAACAAGCCACAATCATTTCGATCATTTCGGCATTGAAAACGTAGCTTTTAAAAGCCTTGTAAAAATGGGCGATGAAAGTAAAATTAAAGGTTTAAGCTTAACTTCATTTTTAACCTATCACGATAATGCTTTTGGGGCGCTTCGTGGTCAAAACTTGGTCTATAAGCTTGTTATCGATGGTTTTTCTTTATGTCATCTAGGCGATTTAGGTGAAAAAAACTTTCAAAATTTAGCCGAAAAACTTGGTGAAGTTGATGTGTTGTTTATTCCAATTGGCGGTAAATATACAATCGACTTTAACGAAGCAATTGACTTAATTAATTTAATTAAACCAAAAATTGCAATTCCAATGCACTTTAAAACTTTAAAGAGCAATATTGATATTGATGGAATAGAAAATTTTTTAAATAGCGTTAATTTTCCAATTGAAAGGGTTGGTCAAACTTTTGAAATTGAAAAATCGGCTTTAAAAAACGGCACGGTAATTTTCCTGCCGAATTATGAAAAATTTTAAGGTGAAAATATGTTTGAACAATTTACAGAACAAAATTTAGAACAAAATTATAATCTTTCACAACTTAAATCAATTTTACACGAATTAGGTTATAAGCCTGGCAAAAAAAATAAGCAACAGCTTATTGAAGCTATTTTAAAAATTCAAAACGGTGAACGAATTTCGGTTAGTCGCCGTGGCAGACCAACCAATAGGGATAAACAAAACCGCCAAGAAATTTTTGTCAGCGATCATAAAACGGACTTTGTTTACGGAAATTCGGTTAACGGCGTATTTGAAAAGGAATTCGTAAGTGGAAATTGTTTTATTAGAGTTAAAAATTTAACACCTTCTAAAGGTGACGTTTTCGTTCCTACTCAATTGGTAAAAGAATTTGGCTTAATTGAAGGCGATCAAATTGAAGGGGAAATTGAACAAAAAAGCCCAGGCGTTATTGCCGAGCTTAAAAAAATTACAAAAATTAACGGCGTTAGTATAAAAAATTTCAAAAGGATTTCATTCGATAGTCTTGCAAGTGTAAATTCAAATCAAAAAATAAACCTAATTGGCGGTAGTTATCAAGTTGATATGAACCTTGTTCAACTTTTTTGTCCAATAGCGTTTGGGCAAAGGTTATTGGTTGCAACTTCTGAAAATTACGGTGCAAAAACCATTTTAAAGAAAATGGCTTATTCAATTAAGCAAAACTATAAAAATGCTCACGTTTTAGCCTGTCTTTTCGATACTTTCCCAGAAGAAGCCGAAGAGTTTTCTTTTAATAATCCGGAAATTGAAGTTTGTGCAACTTCCTTTGCGGAAAAAGGCGAATTTCACGTTAGAATTTTCCAATTGGCGCTTTCGAGAGCAAAGCGTTTGGTTGAAAGTGGTAAAAACGTCGTATTTATCGTTGATTCAATTGATAAGCTTGCAAAAGCTTTTAAAAATATGCTTCAAAACCCAGCTCAAAATCAATGGCTAGTTTACCTTAAAAAGTTTTTGGCAAGCGCAAAGAAAACGGGTGATGGAAGCTTAACTATAATTGCAAGTTGTCATTATAATCAAAATCAAATTTTTGATGAAATTAAACATTCATTCAACGGCGTTTTAAGTTTAAGCGTTGCCCTTGCCACTCAACGAATTTTTCCAAATATTAACCTTATTGAAACAGGTTCTCAAAAGGAACAAATTCTTTTAAGTGAAGAAGAGCTTAAAATTACCAACGCCATTCGTAGGTTGCTATATAACGGAGAACTTTCAAACGAAAAGGTTATTGATAGACTCAATATGGGTGAAAGTTTACAAGATATAGTTAGCCGATTTTAAAGCTAATTTTTTGTGAAAATAGTAAAAAGTTTTTAATAAAAAATTTTTTTCCATTCTTTCGGGGTGAAATTGTAAGGCAAAAACGTTTTTGCCTTCAATTGCCTCAATAGTTCCGTCAAGGGCGGTTGCGCTAACTTTTAAACCTTTACCAAGATTATTAATTTTTTGGTGATGGGCAGAATTGCTTAAAAAATATTTTCCATAAATTTTTTGGCAAAAACTGCCGTTAATCGACTTATTTGCGTGCATTTGGTCAATTCCGTCAATTTGACAATGGTTGTTTTGTTCAATGTGTTGGCACAAGCTTCCACCAAAAAAAACGTTAATAACTTGCAGTCCACGACAAATTCCGAAAACGGGTAAGTCGTGGCTTAAAAATTTTTTAATTAAAAAAAACTCAAAACAATCACGGGTTAAATTAACGTTTTGGCTTTTAAAATTAAGCTGACCGTAAAAACAGGGAGAAAGGTCGCCACCCCCCGTTAACAGCAAGCCGTTAGGTTTTTCGTTAAGGCTAAAAACAGGCTTAACGTTAACTTGTTTTAAGGCGTTAACGTAGTTAGAAAGTTGCTTTTTGTTTCCCGTCAATAATAATTTTAATTTTCTCATATAGTATAATATGAGTTAGGGAAGTATAGCGTGAAAAAAATATAAAGAAGAAATAGTTATGTGGTCGTTTATTATTTGCGTATTAACTTGCGCAATTTTTATTTTGATAATTTTGGTTAAGCCGTCAGTAAAAATTGGCGAAAAAAGCTTTGATACCTATTTTTTAGTGCCACTTATTGGTGGCATTTGTTTAGTTTTATTTAAATTCGTTTCTTTTGAGGATTTAAAAACCGAATTTTTAACTTCGGCGTCGTCTAACCCCATTAAGGTTTTGGTTTTATTTTTTGCAATGAGTTTAATTTCAATTTATCTCGATGAAACGGGATTTTTTGAATATTTAGCCGGCGTTACGGTAAAAAAAGCAAAATCGTCGCAAATTAAACTGTTCGTAATTTTTTACGTTATGGTTTCGGTGTTGACGGTTTTTACTTCTAACGACATTGTAATTTTAACATTTACCCCTTTTATTTGTAAGTTTTGTAAAGCAGGGAAAATTGATGCAACGCCTTACATTGTTTCAGAGTTCGTTGGAGCAAACACCTGGTCGATGCTTTTCGTTATTGGAAATCCAACCAACATTTACTTGTGTTCCTCGGTAGGGATTGAATTTTTAGAATATTTTTTAGTTATGGCGCTTCCAACCTTTTTGGCGGGAACGGTTAGTTTTTTAGTATTATTTTTAATTTTTAGAAAGAGTTTAAATATTCCAATAAGTTGTAATGAAAGCGAGTGCGAGCTAAAAGAAAAGGCGTTGGCAATTATAGGATTAGTTCACTTGGCCCTTTGCACAATAACCCTTTCCGTTTCAAATTTCTTACGGGTTGAAATGTGGATTATATCCGTTGGGTTTGTAGTTAGCTTGTTTGTATTCGTTTTAGTTTATCGTTTGTGCAAAAAACAAAAACCAACCATATTATTTAAATCGGTTAAAAGACTTCCGTTTAGTTTAGCGCCAACGGTTATTGGAATGTTCGTTGTGGTTTTAGCATTTAAAAATAACGGAACCACGACTTTTATTTCAAATTTTTTTGGCGAAAGCTTTATTGCCCTTAAATACGGCGTTAGTTCCACTCTTTTTTCAAACGTTATGAACAACATTCCAATGAGTGTGTTTTTTAGTCAAATTCTTCAACCATTAAGCGGTGAAATTTTGAAAAAAGCGGTGTATAGCACGGTTATCGGCTCAAATTTAGGTGCACTTTTATCGCCTATGGGCGCTCTTGCGGGTATTATGTTTACATCCGTTTTAGCAAGACACGGTGAAAAATTTGGATTTTTAGATTTTATTAAATATGGCTTTTTTATTACGGCGGTAAGTTTAAGTTTTGCCATTTTAGGTCTTGAAATTATATTGTAAAAAGGGTTGAAAAATTTTTTTATTTATGATATGATATATAAAAAATAAAAAGGAAGGAATAAAAAATGAAAAAATCAATTTTGAAAATTTTTGGTTTTATTATTTGTATTGCAATGGCGTTTTCAATGGTAGCTTGTGGCGAAACGGCTAACGACAGCTCAAGCAATTCTCAAGCTCAATCGTCGGTTACTTCGGCTACAAGTGAAAATAATAGCGCAAATAGTTCGGCTGGTCAATCAACCGTTATATCAAGTTCAATTGAAATTAAACCAATTGCACCGTCTACAACTCAAACCACCATTTTTATGGTAGGCGACTCAACGGTTTGCGAATATACTGCGGCTAAGGAAGCAAGCAGATATTATATGCGTAACGGCTACGGAATGCGCCTTGGCGAATATTTAACCGAATATGCAACCATTAACAACCTTGCGCTTTCTGGAAGAAGTTCAAAAAGCTTTTTGGCTGAAGCTAATTATCAAACTTTAAAAACCAGCATTAAAGCAGGTGACTATTTAATTATTGGTTTTGGCCATAACGATGAAAAGTTTGAAGCTAATCGCTATACCGATCCATCGCTTTCAACAACCGAACCAACCTCGTTTAAATATCACTTATATGAATATTACATTAAGGTGGCTCAAGAAGCGGGCGCAACTCCAATTTTATGCACTCCAATCGTTCGCCGTTCAGCTAGCGGAAGTTATTCAGGCTCAACCATTCACCAAGTAACCGGTTCCTCAGCTTATAACGGTGGTGACTATTCAAAGTGTATTATTGAACTTGGTTTAGAAAAGGGCGTTGACGTTATTGATTTAACAACCTTAACGAAGAATTATTTAACGGGTAAGTCAGTTTCTGAATCGGCTATGCTTTATTCTTGGAATAAATCTAATTCATCAACTTTTGATTCAGCAACTACAACGGTAGATAACACACACCTTAACGCATACGGTGCGCAAATCGTTGCAAAAATGTTCGTTGAAGAACTTAACACAAAAACTAACAACTCGTTAAGGGGTTATATTAAAGCAGAACTTCCAACCCCATCAACCGACGTTTTAGTTCCAAGCTCAGCAATTAATTAAAAACTCAACAAAAAGCGCCGTGGCTTAGATAGCTACGGCGTTAAATTTTTGCATAAATTTATTTTTAGGTTAATATTCTTATATTACGTATAGGGGTGTTAATTATTGAAAAAACTTATTATTAAACGACTTAGAATTTTTTCTAGCGTGGTTTTAGCGTGCCTTGTGTTAGTGGTGGGGGTTTTTGCTTTTTCCAGCCAAAAGGTGGTTTCTATCGTTGGAACGGAAAGCGAAACGCCAATTTATTACGGGAACCGAAACAAGCCCCAAGTTGGATTGATGTTCAACGTTTACGAAGGTAGCGAAGTGGTTTTAGAAATTTTAAAAGTATTAAAAACTTATAACGCCAAAGCAACCTTTTTCGTTGGTGGGGTTTGGGCGGAAAAGAACGGGGAAATAATTGAAAAAATTTTTGAGGCCGGTCACGAAATTGGCAATCACGGTTATTTTCATCTTGACCATAAAAAATTAAGCCTAAATGAAAACGTAACGGAAATTTCTGCCTGCCATCAAATGGTGAAAAGTTTAGTTGGGGTTGAAATGAATCTTTTTGCCCCGCCTAGCGGAAGTTTTAGCTCGAATACCTTGCTTTCAGCTGAAAAGTTGGGCTATAAAACGATAATGTGGACGTTAGATACCATTGATTGGCGTGACAAAAGCTGGGAAATAGTGTATAATAGAGCAACGAAGAAGGTTGAATGGGGCAATTTAATTTTAATGCACCCAAAAACTCACACCTTAAAAGCGTTAGATAAAATTTTGGAATTTTATAAGGAGCGGGGAATAACGGCGGTAACCGTTTCCCAATGTATTGAAACTGATGATAGTAAAGTATAAGCTAAAAAACGGCATAACTTGTATTTTTAATAAAATTGAAGGGGTGTTTTCCGTTTGTTGCGGAATTTTGGTCAAGGCGGGAAGCGCCTATGAAACTCCTGAAGAGAATGGAATTTCTCACTTTTTAGAACACGTTAATTTTAAGGGCACGAAAAAAAGGTCGGCTTTTGAAATTTCTTCGGATATCGATAATTTAGGTGCTCAAATTAATGCGTTCACATCAAAGGAATTCACCTGTTATTACGTTAAAAGCATTGGCGAGCATTTTGCCAAGTCATTTGAAATTTTAAGCGATATTTTCGTTAATTCCGTTTACGATGAAGAAGAACTCGTTAAAGAACGTGGCGTTGTTTTAGAAGAAATTAATATGTATGAAGACACTCCCGATGAAGTTTGCTCGGACAATTTAGCCGGTTGCTATTTTGGTAAAACGGGCTATGGCGCAACCATTTTAGGTCCGTCGAAAAACGTTAACGGGTTTGATAGAAAGGCTGTTTTAAACTATAAAAATAAATATTACACCACCGATAATATCGTAATTTCAATTGCCGGCGCAATCGACGTTGAAAATGCAAAAGCCGTTTGCGAAAAATATTTAGGGGAAATTGCCGTGACAAAGGGGGAAACACCGCCTGTAATTAACCTTAAAAACCTTGAACAACACGTTTCCATTGAAAAGGACGTTCAGCAAGCCCACGTTGCCCTTGCTTTTAAGGGAACTAGTTTAACCGATAGGGAAGCCGACAATTATTCGGTTGCCTGCGGAGTGTTGGGCGGTGGAATGAGCAGTAGACTTTTTCAAACGGTTCGTGAAAAAATGGGGTTATGTTATAGCGTTTATTCCTATATTACTTCATACGTTAATTGCGGATTTACCACCGTTTACGCCGGGGTTAGTTTAAACGGCTATCAAAAGGCGTTCGACGCAATTATGAAGGAAATTAAGGAACTAAAAACCAAAGGAATAACCCAAAAGGAATTCGAGCGCACTCGTGAGCAAATTAAAAGTTCGTTTATTTTTACGCAAGAAAGCACGGCTTCACAAATGATTTTATTTGGTAAATATTTGCTTTTAACGGGAAAAATTTTCGATATTGAAAAAAGGCTTAACGACATAAATAATTTGTCGCTAAAAGGCGTTAACGATACGATTTTTGAAAGTTTTGAAACGGACAAGCTTTCAACTTGTATCGTAGGTAAAAACGTGAAAAGGCTTTTATAATGCGAAAAAATTAAAAAACTTATTTTTTTCATTCGCTTGACTTTTTTAAAAAAATATATTATTCTAATTAATGTAAAAAAAATAAAGGTAGAAAATTTATATGAATATAAACGAGCTATCAGAAAAAAATTTGCACGAGGTGGTTAACTTTTACAAAAACGCCACCAAGGATTATTTTCATTTATTGCCCGTTAAAGATTGCACTAACGAAGAACTTGAAAATATGTTTTTAGATGGGGAAAGCGAAGGGGATTTTACCTATTTATTCACCGATAAAGGTTCAACCCTTGCCCTTGTCACCTGTTCAAAGCCTAAAGCTGAAATTGTAAACATGTGTGTTAATTTCGACTTGGTTGACGAAGGTTTCACCCAAAAGTTTTTAGAATTTGTAATAAAGCAATTTTCCGCAATAACCCGTGTGTTTATTTGGGTTTGTTCGTTAGATGGCAAAATTAGTGAAATGCTTGAAAATTATGGATTTGAATATACTGGTGAACAAAAATATATTTCAAAAGAACATAATTTATTACAATTTAGATACGTTTATAAAAGAAAAAAATAAACGATTATTCGCCTAATTTTGGCGAATAACGCAAGGAAAAATGGCAGAGTGGTCGAATGCGCACGACTCGAAATCGTGTTAGCCTCTATATAAAGGCTACCAGGGTTCGAATCCCTGTTTTTCCGCCAACAAAACGCACCTTTTGGGGTGCGTTTTTTGTTGGCGGAAAAGGGGTTCGAACCCCAACTCGCAAAAGCGAGCAAAATATATAATAAGTAGACTTTTGGAGCAAAGCTTGCTTTGCAAGAAACACAAAGTGTTTCCCAAAACGTCCCGAATCCCTGTTTTTCCGCCAACACAAAGGGAATGGCAAAAGCCATTCCCTTTGTGTTTAATGAGTGACGAAGGGATTCGAACAAAGCGTAAAGAAAACAGTGGACACCCACTGTTTTTAGCGGTGACCGAAGTTTTTTCAATGCACTAAGTTTATTATTTTCTATTTTGTCATTGAAAAAAACAAGAGCTAATCCCTGTTTTTTATGTCAAATTCGCAAGAATTTGATTATAATTCGAGCGATAGCGAGTTATAACGTTGCGGAGCAATTATCTTTTTGAATTAGCGAATTTGAATTACAGTTCGTTGCACTCACATTATAAACACCTTGTGGTGGAATTAGTTGATTTATTCTTTATTTTATATTATAATTTTTTTATGAAAGAAAATATATTGTTAAATTTTGGAGTGGATTTATAGTGGGATATATCTTATGGAAAAAATAAAGAACATTTTTAATAAAATTTTTTTAGGATTTCTATGCGTGATAATTTTATTGCCATGCGTTGGTTGTAAAAAGTATTATTGGGATTATGATTGTTATTGGATTTCAGAAGAACCACAAATTACTCTAAACAAAGGCTGTGGAAATGGAAAAATGAAAATAGCAGATGTTGTTTATGAATTTTACACATATATTTCAAATGATGCTACATATATAGGGTTCTGCAATAGTAATAAAGAAGTTTTATGGGAGGCTGATACAAATTTTAAAGATGATTGTTTGTACTTAACTATAACAATTGATAATATCTCTAATTACGAAGGGCAAGTGATAAAACTTAATAAATCAATGAATGCAAATCTTTAAAAGATATAATAGGATATAAAATTTACAAAAAAATATTAGTAGAAAAAAATATAGATTCATTTAATGATGGGAGTAGATTTATTGTGGGGTATATACTATGGTAAGTAATAATAAGTTTTTTAAAGTTGTTATACTATGTTTTAGTTTTGTTTTTTGTTTCTTTATGTTTGTTGGATGTAGAGATTTTAGTAATTATTATTGGGATTATAATTGCAATTGGGTTTCTGAAAATCCAGAAATTGTTTTATATCAGGGAGCTAGAAACGGAGAAATGACAATTGATGATATTCATTATGAATTTTATACACGTAGAGCAAATAATGCAAAATATATATATTTTTACATAGTAGAGAATGATGATTTTGAGTCTAAAACTTATTTGTGGAAAGCTGACACAATTTTAAAAGATAATAAGCTATATTTAAAAATTACAGAAGATTATATTTCCGACTATCAAGGAAAAACACTTGTTTTGGAACAAAAATCTTTACAATAAAATATTAATATGGAAAAAAGATAATGTTTTTAAGGGCAAGTAAACTAAAAATTAGTTTTTAATTAAAATAAGATATGCTGAATATTTTATTAAATAAAAAATAGTTTTACGTATAACACGCTTCGCCAACAAAACGCACCTTTTGGGGTGCGTTTTTTGTTGGCGGAAAAAGGAATTTAAACCCGAGCTTACAAAAGCGAGCAAAATTTTTAAAAATTAAAGCATAGGGGATATTGTAAATTTTTGATTAGTGTGTTATAATTTAAAATAAGGGGGAAAGAGTAGATTATGAAAAAAATTTTAGTTCTTTTAATAATTTTAATTTTAACCTTCAGTTTTTCAGGTTGCGCATTAACAGAGCTTTTGAATGACGAAAAAAACGTTATCGATTTGTCTAACGGCGAAAGCTACGTTAAATATAATTTGGTTTCAAACAACAACGAATATAGACCGGTTGAATCGGCTTATTTTGAATTTTTAAAAGATACTTTTAAATATTATGAAAACGGTGTTTTAAAAAAGGAAGGGAATTGCAGAATAACCTATTTTGGTATTGAAAACACCATTTCGCCCCTTCATTTAAATTTTGATTTTGGAAAAGATGAAAACGGTTTTTCCCTTTACGACTACGTTGATTGCTACACGGAAGATGAAAAAGATAATTTAAACCAATTTACAATTTTAAGCGAAGGCTATCACGTTAAAACGGTTAGAAGCGGCGGCGTGCCGATTAGGGACTACCATCTATCGCAAATGCCATACGCTTTCGGCACTTACGTTAAGGAGTCTTGTCGGCAATATGAATATACGAACAAAAAGGCTAACTATTTAAATAGCGCTTACTTAGACGGAACTTTTTGCGACGAAGGGGGCAACAAACTATATTTTGCCAACAATTCCTATTCATCGGACCCACAAAGTTATAGTTACGACGTTTATATGCGCTATGAAAACAAGGCTAATAACGCCGTTTTAGAAGGAACTATTTCCCTTAGTTATTACGATGAAAGTAAAGATATTCGCCACTACTTAGCCTTAATTTACGTTAATCACGGACAAAACGAGCCGGGAGAAGAAAAGGGAACATACGCTGAAGCCGATTATAAATTGGTTGATTTTATCGTTAGTGAAAACTCAATTTCTTTCGTTAGCGGGGAATATTTTTACGGAAATAATGAATGTAGTTTTAACCCAAACAATTTTATTGGCGGAACTTATTTAAAAGTTAAGTAAAGTTTAAAGGGAAATAATTTAAAAAGATTAAAAAATATGGAAAAGAAGAAAAGTTTAAAAAAATATAATATTTTTTTAATAGTTATAGTTTTTCTTTTAGTGGTGGTTTGTTTGTGGGGTTCGTGGGAAAATAATTCTCCCCAAGTTAGCCACTACGTTATTGAAAGTCAGCTTATTCCCAAGTCCTTTAACGGCTTTAAAATTTGTCAAATTTCCGATTTTCACAACGCAAGGTTTGGGGAAAATAACGTTAATTTATTAAATTTAATAAAGGAGCAAAACCCCGATATTATCGTGTTTACGGGCGATATTGTCGATTGCGTTCACACCAACGTTGAAAGAAGCGTTCAATTTGCAACCGACACGGCTAAAATTTGCCCCACCTATTACGTGAGTGGAAATCACGAAGGGCAAATTAAAAACTACGCAGAGCTTTTTAGCGGAATTGAAAAGGGTGGCGTTAAAATTTTAAATAATCAAACAATTAACTTAGAAAAAAATGGTGAAATTATTGAATTAATTGGAGTTTGCGATCCGCATTTTTCTTCAAAAAGAGAAAAGAATGCAGAAAAAATTGCAATGGATAGCAACTTAAAAATTGCTGTAAAAAACACCGATAACTATAAAATTTTGCTATCGCACCGACCAGAGCTGTTTGAAACTTACGCCCAATATAGCGTTGACTTAGTTTTTAGCGGTCACGCCCACGGCGGTCAGTTTAGGTTGTTTGGCGTTGGTTTGGTTGCTCCCGAACAAGGCTTGTTTCCAAAGCTTGACGCAGGCAAGTTTATAGAAAAGAATACTACTATGATAGTTAGCAGGGGGCTTGGAAATAGCATTATTCCAATTAGGTTAAACAATCGCCCTGAATTGGTTGTTGCAACCCTTAAAAGTAAATAAAAAAAGCAAGAATTAGGTTTAAACCTTAAATTCTTGCTTTTATTTTTTTAAATTGTTAATTTCTAACGGCAACGTCGCCGGCTAAAGATTTTTCCAAATAGTCGTCGGGGTTAAGGTTAGAATCGGCTATAATCCAAAGCTTAACGAAAGCGGAAACGGGCGAAACGTTTTTAATTGGAATAATATTGAAATTTGCAAAAGCTTTAACACTTGCGTAGCTTGGTCCGTCGGTTACGCCGGTAATGTAAACTTTAACGCCACGGCTTTGAGCTTTTTCAAAAAAGCTACAAGCATCGCTTGATTTTGTGTTAATAGTTCCCGAATGATAGGTGTTAAAAAGAATATATTTAACGTTATCGTGAATTTCAGGATAAGCCATTCCAGGGTAAGGTGAAAGCCACATAATTTGACTGCATTTTTGAGTTAGGCTTGTTAAATTTAGCGGTGAAATTTCATCGGTTAATTCAGCGTAGGCTGGGTTTTTAACGTAATTAAAGGTTTCGTTAAATTTGCCGTAGAATTCACCGAAAACGCAATCGACTTCATCGGAAAACGCCTTGCTTGCAATTAGCCTTGTGGCACGGTGAACAACGGTGTCGGTTGAACCGCTGTTTCGGTAAATTACGAAAGCGCCCTTACCCGATTTATTTTCAATAAATTTAATGGCTCCGTGCAAGTTGAATAATCCGTTAGATAGGGGATTTTCAATTGGGTAGTTAGCGGAAACGAAGCAAACGGGAATTGAGCTATTGCCAAGGGCATAGCCAATTGCTGAAGCGGAAAATTGAAGGGTATCGGTGCCGTGGGTAACGACGATTCCATCGTAGCCTAAGCCAAGGTTTTCTAAAATGCAAGCGGAAAGCTGGCGAATGTTGTTGCCCGTGTTGTTTTCGCTAAGCTCGGCGTAAGGCTCTTTAACCTCGTAGTTAAAATCGATGCCGAATTTGTTTTTATATGCTTCAATAATACTGAACGATTTTGATTTGTCGGCGGAAATGTAGTCGCCGTTTAGGGTGCTACCAATAGTGCCCCCGGTAAAAATAAAGAGAATTTTCATAAATAACCTTTAAAAATTTGAATTCAGTCGCAAATGTTAATGTCGAAACAGCAAGCTCTGCCAAAACGACTGGTCATTGGACAGCGTGTGCAAGTAAGGTTGACTTTGACGGTTAAAAGGGTTTCGATAACGCCTTCACAATAGCCTTTTATAAACTCGCAAATGTTGTGTCTTCTTTGCATATCAACAATAAAACATTCGTTGATGGTAAGCTTTCCGCTAAAAGTGTCGTTAGTTTCGTCAACTACAACGTCAACGTTAAACTTACCCCAGCCAACTTCCGAATCAAACTCGCACCAACGGCGAAGTTTTTCTTCGAGAGATAGGGGAGTTTGAGCTTGATCCCATTGAGAATTTAGGCGCTCGGCAAAAGCTTTACCACTGGTATAGCCAGAGGTGTGGAAAATTTTGTTAATGGTTTCTACGTCGGTAAGTTTTAAAAATTCACCGTAAATTCCGCTGAACATATTAACGAAAGTATCCGTTCTAAAACTAACGTTTCGCTGTCTATCTTCAGGGTTAATCATTATGCCACGAGCGGGAATATAGGTAAACACCTTGGTTTTTTCGCTTGGAGCTTCCGGAGTTTCAATCGGCTCAACGGTAATTTCAGGTTCAATGTTTAAAATTGTTCTAAGGGAATCGAAAATTTTTGGGAAATAACTTTCAACGCTATCGGGATAGGCAATAATGCGTTGAGCTCTGCCTAAGTAGTAGCGATATTCATCGTTAAGTTCAAAATCTTCAATAAAGAAAGGCATAATAGTTTTTTTGTGATTAACCAAAATGTCAACTTCGTTGAGCATGTGTTCCGAGTCGTTAATTTGAGCGGAAGCAACCAAAACGGCTGCGTCGCAATTTCTTAACGCATTAGTTAAATCGGAAGCATAGTTATGCCCCGTTGGAATGTTTCGTGGTGCGATAAAGCATTGAATTCGTTTCTTTTCTAAAAAATCAACGATTTTATAGGCAAGGTCAACGTTTGCTGAACAATAACTAATAAAAACCATAGTAATCCCTTCTTTAGTTTATTTGATATTACTTTAACATTATTCTTCAATTTTGTCAATAGAAAATAAAAAACTGTTAAATTCTTTTGATTTTTATTATTAAAAAACCCAGTTGACTTATTTATTTTTTGTGCTATAATGTAATAAACTACTAAAACGTTATTTTTAAGGAGAAATTATGAAAAAATTATTAAGCTTAATTTTTGCGGTAATTTTGATTTTTTCTTTTATCGGTTTGGTTGGTTGTGGTAAACAACAAAATCAATCTAATTCAATCGTTTCAATTATAACTAGAAGTCAAATATCTCAAAGCCAAGAAAAGAGTGAAGAAAAGAGTGAAGAAAAATCGGTTACCAGCGATAATTCAGTTAGTTCGTCGGGTAGTTCAACCCCTGTGGTAAGCGAAAATTCTAACGTTGCTTCTTCGCCAAGTTCTCTCGCTCCAACGGTAAGCTCAAAGCCGAGCGTTAGTTCGGGCGTTAGTTCAAGTTTATCGAACGGCTTGACAAATAGCTTTGTTAGTAGCTCTACAAGTAGCGCAAAACCAAGCGTTAGCTCGCAAAGTAGCGCTTCAAAATCGTCGGCAACGGCAAGCTCAACGAGTAGTTCTTCTAATTCCGGTTCAAGCGGACTTCCTGAAACCGTTAAAACTTACGTTTTTAACGCAAGTTCACAAACGGCAAGTAGCGGAACGGAAGGTGATTTTAGTTGGAAGTGTAATAGTTATAGTGGTGGACTAATGAAAATTAAGTCAACTTCTTACCACGTCACTTTATCAAATATTTCGTCGGCTTACGTTAAGGTGGAAGTAAAGGGCAATTGTATTGACTCTTCAAGCGCACAAACCTATCCAATAACCGCAACTTTTAGCGACGGAACAACCGAAGTTCAAACAATGACTTTGCCAACCGATAAGGCTTTAGGCGTGCAAACTGCAACCTTTAACGGCGGAAAAACTATTACTAAAATAGTTATCAACGGACCAAGCAATAAAAACCTTGGCGTTGAAAGCGTGACCGTGACCACCGGTGAAGGTGGGGGTGGCGGTTCTCAAACTCAACCTGAACAAAAGGAATATTTTACCGTTGAGTTCGATAGTCAAGGTGGTTCGTTAGTATCGCCACAATCGATTGAAAGCGGAAAATCAGCGCAAAAACCTATGAATCCAACTAAGAGCGGATATACCTTTAAATATTGGTCGTTAGGTGGCGCTCAATTCGATTTTAGTTCGCAAATTACTTCAAATATAACGCTGGTTGCCGTTTGGGAAGAAGAAAGTAGCGTTATTCCAACCACTTCTCAAACCTATCTCGATGGTATTTTATACGGCGATAGCGATTTTAAGGCAAGAATTGCCACGGCGGATAAACGTGAAGTGGCAACGGTTAACGATATTCCAACCGATGCAATTTTCGTTGCCAACGCATCTTCAAACGGAAACGGCAGTGAAGGTAGTCCTTTCAACAATTTACAAAACGCTCTTTCAAAGGCTACCAGTCAAGTTGCAAACGGCGGTAGCGGTGTAATTTTAATGAGAGCGGGAACTTACGAACCAACCTATTTCTATTCTCTTGCCCAAGGCAATAAAGACAACTATATCGTAGTCACAAACTATCCTGGTGAAACGGTTAAAATTTCACCGGCTCAAGGCAGTGCCGAAACCACGGGACTTTTCCATCTTGGCACTTCTAACTACGTTATTATTGAAGGTTTAATTTTCTGCGATAATATTGGAACTACTTCGGCAAAAGGTATTGGAACGGGCGGTTCTGGACACACGAATATTATCATTAAAAACAACGAATTCACCAACATTAGGGTTAACACCGGCGCAAACGATAGGTGCAACGCCTCTATTATAAGTTTTAGGGGAAACGTTGTAGGCAAGCCACACACTAATATTTTAATTTACGGCAACTACATTCACGACGTTGCTACCGGTTGGTCGGAATCGATAACCTTCGTTGGCAACTGTGAAAATATTAACGTTATTAAAAATACCTTAAAAGATACGGGTAATATCGGTATTGATATTGCCGGCAACTGGGGTGATATTGACGGCTCTGCGGAAGACCAAGCAAGAAAGGTTGTGGTTCGTGGAAACGTGACAAGCGGTTGCAACTCGCCTTACGCTCGAAGCTACGGGCTATACTGCGACGGCGCAAAAGACGTTATTTTTGAAAATAATATTTCTTTCGGCTCGCAAGGTGGAATTGAAGTAGGTGCGGAAAACCCTAACGATAATCATCCGGTTGAAAACATTATAATCCGCAACAATTTGGTTTATAACAACACCGAAAAGGGAATTGCAGTCGGCGGATATCGTGAAGACGTTGGTTGGGTTAAAAACGTTGAAATTTATAATAATACCATTGTTGATAACGGCAATAATAGCGATGAAAATAACGGTCAGTTAACCCTTTCAAAGGTAAACGGAGTTAAAGTTTACAACAACGTTATTTCCGTTTCAAGCGCAAATATGTATATCTATTACGAATCGAGCAGTATTTCCGCAAGCTATCGACTAAACGTTGAATATAAAAACAATCTTTATTTCAACGGTAGCACGCAAGATACCATTTGTTTCGTAATGCAAGGGGAAAGCATAACGGGTATGACCGCCTTTAAGGGCGTTGAATCAACTGCTCGCTTTGGTAATCCGCTATTTACTAATCCTGCACTCGCCGATTATACTCTTCAAGCGGGTAGCCCTGCAATCGACGTTGGTTTAGCTCCAACTTACGCTAATTACGATTTAGCCGGTAATTTGAGAATTGTAAATTCAACTATCGATTTAGGTTGCTACGAAAAACAATAATAAAGAAAAAAGTCGACTAAAACGTCGACTTTTTTTATTCTTTAATTGAATTTTTAAAAATGGTTATAATTTTTTTGAATAAATTAACGGCGAAGTTTTTAACGAATACGAAAACGAAGCATGCGGTTAAAGAAATTAAGAAAACGATAAACCTATACAACCAAATATTCATTGTGACTTCCATTGTTAAACTTTTTGCGCCGAAAATACAAATATTTGAAAGGACTAAAAAGAAAATTGAATTTTTGCCAATAAAACTTAACGGCTCGAAATTCTCAAGATATTTTGAAAGTAGAAAATATAAATAAATGAAAAGGGAAGCTCCAACAATCCAAGTCATAGTTGGTTGGAAACGCTCGGGAAAATGTCCGTAGCCAATTCTAAAAGCGAAAAATTGAATGGTAAATAGGCAGGCAACAATGAAAAATTTTAAGTTAAAACCAACCTTTTTTTCGCTAAAATAAAAACCTATTAAAAAGTAGAAACCATATTGAATTACTGGGAAACTCTCGTGCATTTTCGTGCCGATTATACTGCCGATTATAGGGCTTTTTACGGCATCGTAGTTAATAAGGGTTAAACAAAGGCAAAAACCTAAAACCAAAATTAACTTAATTGGGCTTTCCATTAGTTTTTTAATTGGGTTGAATAAAAACACGTTTAGGGCGAAAACAAGGGCAAAACTCAACAAAAATTCAGAGTAGTCGGGAATGTTTTTAAGGAATAAAATATCGAAAAAAACCTGCCTGGTAAGTCCGTCTTCAACGATTAAAATAAAACTCATTGAAGAAAGGTAAAAGGCAAAAATTAACTTTAAAAAGCCAATAAACATTCGTTTTTCTTTGTTTTCTCGGTTAGAGTAGGCAATAGGAAAAACGTAGCCAAGGCAAAACATAAAGCCGGAAAAGGTTGTAAGGTTAACGAAAACCGAAATGTATTCAGCCAATTTTCCACCGCTAAAAAACTGCAAAACGTGACCGAAAATCATAAAAACGGTTAAAATGCCCTTAATTATGTCGATGCTATTATCACGAGTTTTCGGTGCAACGGAAATTTCTTGCTCGCTTGTATTTATGGTTAATTCTTCGTTGTTAGTTTGTTGGGTTTCCATTTTTTCGTCCTTTAAAATTTGTAGCTTTATAATTTTATCACAATATTATACAATTTGCAAGCGTTAATTAATGGGAAGCTTTGGTGAAATTTTTTGTTTGTCTATTGCAAAATTAGCCGTTTTATGATAAAATAAATAAAAATAAATTTTAACGAGAGGTTTTATGCTACATACCGTTTTACTTGTTTGCGAAGTTTTTATTGCTCTTTTCGGCGTTTTCGCCGTTATTATTGCCGATAACACTCACGAGCGTTTGCACGGCTTGTTCGTGGTTGGACTTGCCCTTGAAGGGTTTTTAAGCCATTCACTCCCGCCTGAAAACCCAATTACGGCAACCGTTCTTATCGTTTTAACGGTAATTGCGTTTATTATGATTATTATGAGTTTTCACTCGTTTATTGAACATATTAAAAAATATATTCACCATATGAAACACCCTGAAATCGTTCCTAAAAAGCCAAGTTTAACAATCGATAGGGTTGACTATGCTGAAATACATAAGCTAATTGAAGAAAACTTTTTAAAGCTTGAAAAAAACCTATTAGATAAAGAAAAGGCTTTGGCTGAAAAAGAAAAAGAGCTTGAAGAAAGGGAAAAGGCTTTGAAAAATTAATAGTTTCGGCTTATAAAAGTATTTTTAGGTCATAAAATATATAGGGTAAAAATTATGAAATTAACTTTTATTGGCGCAACTCACGAAGTCACGGGTAGTTGCACTTATATTGAAATTGCAAACCAACACTATTTAGTTGATTTTGGAATGAGACAGGGCAGGGAAACCTACGAGTTTTGCGAACTTCCCGTAAAGCCGAGTCAAATTGACGGCGTGTTTTTAACCCACGCCCACATCGACCATTCGGGAATGCTTCCAAAACTTTATAAAGACGGTTTTCGTGGCGCAGTTTATTCAACGGAAGCAACCGAAGAATTGTGCGAAATTATGCTTAAAGATTCCGCTCACATTCAAGAAATGGAAGCGGAGTGGAAAAATCGCAAACTTTTAAGAAGCGGTGGCGTATTAATTGAACCCGTTTACACAATGGAACACGCCCAATTGGTGTGCGATCATTTTAAGAGTTTTAAATATAACGAGCTTATTAAATTAAACGACAACGTAAGTTTTTATTTTAACGATATAGGTCACCTTTTAGGGTCCAGCTCAATCACCTTAATTTTAACGGAAAACGGCATTACTAAAAAGGTTGTTTTTTCAGGTGACGTGGGCAATTTTAATCACCCGATAATTTGCGATCCAAAGCCCGTTGAAGGTTGTGACTACTTGCTTATTGAGTCAACCTACGGCAATCGCTTGCACCAAGATAGGCACACGGAAAACCCTTACACCGAGCTTGCAAGCTTTTTGCAAAGGGCGTTTGATAGGGGCGGAAACGTTGTAATTCCTTCCTTTGCGGTTGGAAGAACCCAAGAAATTTTATATTTATTAAGGGAAATTAAAGAAAAAAATTTAGTAAGTGGACATAGCGGTTTTCCCGTTTATTTAGATAGCCCCCTTGCCGTGCAAGCCACCAACGTTTTTAACAACGCTCATCGTTCTTTTTTCGACGAGTATATGTTAGAACTTTTAGATAGTGGAATTAATCCACTAATGAATAACGACCTTAAATTTTCCGTTTCCACGGAAGAGTCGAAAATGATTAACTTCGTTGAAGGTCCAAAGGTTATAATTTCTTCAAGCGGAATGTGTGAAGCGGGTAGAATTCGCCACCATTTAAAACACAATTTATGGAACCCAAATAGCCTTATTTTGTTCGTTGGATATCAAGCGGAAGGCTCTTTGGGTAGGGCTATTTTAGACGGTAAAAAGTCGGTTAGAATTTTCGGTGAAGAAGTTGCGTGTAAGGCGGAAATTTGCCACATGCACGGCACCAGCGGTCACGCCGATAAAAATGGACTTTTAAACTGGATTGACCAAATGAATATAAAGCCAAAGGCAATTTTCGTAAACCACGGAAGCCATTCTTCCTGTGAAGATTTTGCTTCAACTTTAAATGAGCTAGGTTATTTTGCCTTTGCGCCCCACAGCGGTTCAACTTTCGACCTTGAAAGTGGCGTTGCCAACCTAACTAACGGGGTTATTGCCGAACAAACTTCCTTTAATCTAACCACCAAACACGAACAACTTATGGCGGAACTTTTAAGCGAGGTGGCTCGCCTTGAACGGTTTGCAAAAAGTTTAAAAGGTAAAGAAAATAGGCAAATAACCAAGCTAAAAAATCAAATTAAACAGCTTCTTGACAGATTTTAATCAAAAAACAACTCTTTTTGAGTTGTTTTTTAATTTTTTTGCTAAAAAAGGTGGGTGAAAAACAAAAAATTAAAAAATTTTTAATAAAAAAAAGGAAATTTAAAAAATATATTTAATAATATAGTGTAAGAATAAAAAAGGGTTATAAGTTATGAAAGAAATAACCATTGAAAAGGAAAATTTGTTTTTAAGCCCTTACGCAGTTAAGTCGGCGGAAACCAAGGGTAGGGAAAAACCTGAAAAACCTTGTCCTATGCGAACGGAATTTCAAAGGGATAGGGATAGAATAATCTATTCCAAGGCGTTTATGCGTTTAAAAAATAAAACCCAGGTTTTCTTTTCTCCCGAGGGCGACCATTACCGAACCAGACTTTCTCACACCTTAGACGTTTCCCAAGTGGCTCGCTCTATTGCCAGAGCCCTTAATTTAAACGAAGATTTAGCCGAAGCTATCGCCTTAGGTCACGACCTTGGTCACACTCCTTTCGGTCACAGTGGGGAAAGGTGTTTAGATAGCCTATGTTCAAAAGGGTTTAAGCATAACGAACAAAGCTTGCGTGTGGTTGACGTTTTAGAAAAAAACGGCAAGGGTTTAAATTTGACCTTTGAAGTTCGCAACGGCATTTTAAACCATAAACTCAGTGGCGAGCCTGCCACTTTGGAAGGACAAGCCGTTTCTTTTGCCGACCGCATAAGCTACGTTTCTCACGATATTTCCGATGCTATTAGGGCGGGGGTTATAACCGAAAGGGACTTGCCTTCATCGCCCATTAAAATTTTAGGTAAAACCACTCGTGAGCGAATTAATACGATGATAGTTGCCATTTACAAGGCGTCGCTTAATCAAAACCAAATTAAAATGGAAAATCAGGTTGAAAAAGCGCTTGTTGAAATGCGTGAGTTTATGTTTGAAAGGGTTTATCAAACCAAGGAAGCCCGTGGTGAAGAAGAAAACGCCATGCGAATGCTTGAAGGGCTTTTTAACTTTTTTATGGCTAGCCCTGAAAAATTGCCGAAATTTTATTTCGATTTAACAAAAAAATTCAGCGTTGAACAGGCGGTTTGCGATTATATTTCATCAATGACCGACCGCTACGCCGTTTTTACCTTTGAACAATATTTTATTCCAAAAAGCTTTTACGTTAAAGGTTAATTGCCTTGTTTTTACGCAGGCTATAATTAGAACGGGGATTTACAATGGATATTGAAACACAAAAATTTATTGAACAATTGAAAAGTAAAAACGAAATCGTTGAAGTGGTTTCCGCCTATTGTAATCTCGAATCGAAGGGTAGCAGTTATTGGGCTTGTTGTCCGTTACCGGGACATATGGAAAAAACCCCTTCCTTTTCGGTTAACCCCGAAGGTCAGTTTTTTAAATGCTTCGGCTGTGGTAGGGGTGGCGACGTTATAAAGTTTATAATGGAAATGGAAAGCCTTGAATATTGGGATGCGGTTAAGTTTTTAGCCGATAGAGTGGGGTTGGAAGTTCCATCGAATAAAAGTGAATACGACGATAAGAAAAATCAAGAATTTAAAAAGCTAAAAGAAAGACTTTTTGCAATTTTAAAGGAAACCGCCCATTTTTACGTTAATAATTTATCGCTTCCGGAAGCCAAGGAACACAGAGATTATCTTGAAAAACGAGGCTTTGACAAAAAACTTCAACGAAAATTTGGAATTGGCGCTTCGTTGGATTATAATAGTTTGCCAAAACACCTTTTATCAAAGGGTTTTACCTATGACGAAATGGTTAAAGCGGGGGTTGTTTCTTACGTGGAAGAAACCAAGTCCTACGCCGATTTTGAAGCCAGAAGATTAATTATTCCAATTATCAGTCGTGACGGCAACGTTATTGCCTTTGGCGGTAGGGTAATTTGGCAAACCGATTTCGCTAAATATAAAAACACAAGCGAAACGATAATTTTTAATAAAAGAAAGGTTTTATACAACCTTAACACCATTAAAAAAATCAAGTCGAAAAGCTCTAACGTTTTGGCGGGCGGAAAGCTTGACTACGTTATTATGGTTGAAGGGTATATGGACACCATTGCCCTTGCTTCAATGGGTATTGACAACGTGGTTGCCAGCATGGGAACAAGTTTAACCCAAGAACAGGCGAAAATGCTCGCTAACTACACCAATAAAGTCGTAATTAGCTACGACGGTGACGGGGCGGGGCAAAACGCTACTATTCGTGGAATGGAAATTCTGCGTGATGCAGGTTTGACGGTTAAGGTTATTTCTCTCCCTGACAATATGGACCCTGACGAGTTTGTTAAAGCCAAGGGGGTTGAAGCCTATTTAGAGCTTGTTGACGACAGTGAAATGCTGGTTGATTATAAGCTTAACGTTTTAAAAAAGAAATTCGATTTATCAACCACCGAAGGAAAGAGAAAATATATTGCCGGCGCAATTAAAATTATAAGGGAAATTAAAACTAATTTCGAACAGGAAGAACTTTTAAAAAAGCTTTCAAAATCCACGGGCATTGCCTATGAATATTTGCGCCGTGACCTTGAAAACTTGCCACAAAACGGAGTGGCGCAAACCGCCAAGCCGAAAGAAAGAAGCGTTTCCAGTCTTGAAGAAAAAGCGGAAAGGTTCGTGCTGTGGGCTGTTTTAGATAAAAATTCAACCTTTGCCAAGGCTTACGACCTTGAAAAAATTGAATTTTCAAACGAGTATAGGCAAATGGTTGCCGATTACGTTTTAGATAAAGCCGATAATAACGAAGAAGTTTTTAAAAACCTTTTGTCAAACGTGGTTGGTGAAGGCGGGTTAGAAGAACTTGGTTTAATTTTATCAAGCGGTGAAAAGGTATATGAGTCGGCAACTAAAAAATATTATTTCGATTGCCTAACCAATTTGGAGCTTTTAGCCATTGAGCGTGACATTGACCAACTTAATCGGTTAATTGCATCTCAAAGTGAAATTAGCGAACAATTAAGGCTTGCTAAAATGGTTAACGACAAGCAGTTAAAGGCAGTAAATTTAAGAAAAAAATTAACGAGTAAAATATAAAACGGAGGATAAAAAGTGAGTATTTCAAACGAATCACTTCAACAAATTATCAATGAAATCATTGATAGCTACAAAAAGAAGAAGTCTATTTTAAAAGATATGTTAGACGATAGACTTCTTAAACTTGAAGTAAGCTTTGAGCAAATTCAAGAGGCTTACGATTTCATTTCTGAAGCGGGTATTACCATTATCGACGAATTGGAAACCGACGACGAGTTTATCGAGCAGTTAAGCCGTGAAGTTAGCATGGACGACCCTGTTAAAATGTATCTTAAAGATATTGGTAAAGTTCCGCTACTTACCGCCGAAGAAGAACTTGAACTTGCTGAAAAAATGAGCCAAGGCGACGAAGGTGCTAAAAAGAAGCTTTCCGAAGCCAATTTAAGACTCGTCGTTTCAATTGCAAAGCGCTACGCAGGTAGGGGTATGCACTTTTTAGACCTTATTCAAGAAGGTAATTTAGGTTTAATGAAAGCCGTTGAAAAGTTCGATTTCCAACGTGGTTTTAAATTCTCAACCTACGCAACTTGGTGGATTAAGCAAGCGATTACCCGTGCTATTGCCGACCAAGCAAGAACTATTCGTATTCCCGTTCACATGGTTGAAACGATTAATAAGCAGGGTAGGGTGACCAGAGCTCTTTTACAAAAACTTGGTAGAGAGCCAACCCCTGAAGAAATTGCTTTGGAAATGGATACCACCGTTCAAAGGGTTATTGAAATTCAACGAATCGCCCAAGACCCTGTTTCTTTGGAAACGCCAATCGGTGAAGAAGAAGATAGTCATTTAGGTGATTTTATTGAAGACGAGCAAGCCCAAGCCCCAAGTGACGTGGTTGCTTACACAATGCTTAAAGAACAGCTTATCGGCGTGTTAGACACCTTGACCCCACGTGAAGAAAAGGTTTTAAGGTTAAGATACGGCATTGACGACGGCAGACCAAGAACTTTGGAAGAAGTTGGTAAAGAATTTAACGTTACTCGTGAACGTATTCGTCAAATTGAAGCGAAGGCTCTTAGAAAACTTCGCCACCCTTCACGCCGTAAAAAGCTTGAAGACTTTTTAGAATAATGTTAACTCAAAGGCTAAATAAAATAGTCGGCTTAATCACCCCTTGTCAAAGGCTGTTCGACGTGGGTTGCGACCACGGCTACGTAAGTGAATATTCTTTAAAAAATAACCTTTGTAGCCAGGTTGTTATCAGCGATATTTCGCCTTTAAGCCTAAAAAAAGCCCAAGACCTTTTGGCTGAATACGCAGGTAGGGTTGAAAGCGTGGTTTGCGATGGAATTCCCCAAACCTACGACCAAATTGAACAGGCGGTTATTTGCGGAATGGGTGGCGAAATTATTATTGATATTTTGTCTAACACCAAAATTTTGCCACAAAAATTAGTGCTTCAACCAATGAAAAATTCTTCAAAAGTTAGGCGGTTTTTACTTGATAAAGGCTACGAAATAACTTTGGATAGAGTGTATTTGTGCGAAGGCAAGTTTTACGATTTTATAACTTGTAGGTTAGGCGGTGAAAAACAGGTTTATTCCCCCCTTCAAATTGAATTCGGGGCGGACAACCTTTTGGGTGGCGGTGATTTTTTAGCCTATTTAGATGACAAAATTTTAAGACTTAAAAGGCGAAATACAGCCAATAATCAAAGCCTTAACCAAAGAATTTTGCAGTTAGAGAGTTTGAAGAATGAAATTAAAAGAAATTTATCAAAAAATTAATAGCTTTGCGCCTTTTTCTTTAAGCGACGAGCTTTGTAAGGCGACTAACGGCTACGATAATAGCGGAATTATCGCCGATTGCGAAAGGGAAGTGGACACCGTTGTTTTTGCCCTTGATTTAACCTTTGAAGCGGTGGATATGGCAATTGAAAACAACGCTCAACTAATAGTGACTCACCATCCGGCAATTTATTCGCCAATAAGCAAAATTGAAGGGGCGTTATTAAAAGCCGTTCAAAAGGGTATTAGCGTAATTTCCGCCCACCTTAATTTCGACGTTGCCGAGTTTGGCATTGACTATTTTTTCGCAAAGGGATTAGGCGGTGAAAATCAAGAAATTTTGTTAAAACTTAGCCAAGGCGGATACGGTAGAAGGTTTGTGGTAGACAAAACGTTAGGCGAAATGGTGGAAATTTGTAAAACCGTTTTCCGCTCTAATAAAGTCGTTTGCTACGGCGATGAAAGTGCAAAAATTTCATCGGTTGCAACCTTTTGCGGTGCCGGTCTCGACGACGATAGTTTAAAGGCAAACGCCGACTTAATTATCAGCGCCGACGGAAAGCACCACCTTATTTTACAGGCGTTAGAGAGCGGAAAGAGTTTAATTTTAGTCACTCACTACGCCGGCGAAAACTACGGCTTTAAAAACGCCGTTGATTTACTAATTAAAAATCAATTTAAACAACTAAATTGCGTTTATTTTGATGATTTACGATTATTATAAGAGTTAAAGATTAATACTTATAGGTGTTAATTTTAGGACATATTTTTAGGAGGTTTCCCCCAAATGATAGAAAAATTACTTAAATATCAAGAAGTTGATGAAAAATTAAAAGCCATTGAAGATTCAATTAAGTCAAGCCAAGAATATCAAATGGTTTTAAAGGCAAAAAAGGTTATTAAAGCTTATAACGAATCGAAAGATTCTTACGATGAGCGCTCTGCTCTTTTAATGGCAACCTATAACGAAAAAACTGAATTTTTAACCAAGCTTTTAGATGAAGCTAAAGAAATTTCTTTAAGCCTTGAAGATGGTAGCGATGAAAAGGAAATTGCCTTTTTAACAAAGCGTGTTAACGAAATTAACAAACACTTATCTACCCTTGAAAACGATATTAAAAAACTTGAAGAAGACATTAAAGAACTTTTACAACGCTTTTCAAAAGCAACTCGTAGCGCAAAGGCTGCAAGTGAACAAGGGGCTGAATATAAGGTTAAATACGAGGAGCTGGTTAAGTCGAAGGAAGGCGAAAAACAAGCTATCGTTAAGGAACTTGAAGGTATTGCAAAGGAAATTCCAGCCGATATAATGAAAAAATATTTAGATAAGCGAAAGGACGGCAAATTCAAAATCGTTTGTCCCGTTCAAAACGGTTATTGCACAAGCTGTATGACCGAGCTGGTTATTGGCGAAATGGAAAAATTGAAAGCGGAAAAAATTATGGAATGTCCAAATTGCCACAAGTTAATTTATTTAGGATAAAAATTAAAAAATCATTTATTTTTAGTTGACAGTCGTAAAGTAAACGTATATAATTTGGGTGTAAGGTTAAATTGCCTTACACCTTTTATTTTTAAAATTAAACGAATATTATAAAATGAACGAAAAACTAATTGTTTCAGGGCTACTTGAAATTTACGGAAAGCTTTTAACTGAAAAACAGCGTGAAATGGCAGAACTTTATTATTCTTGCGATTTATCCTTAGGCGAAATTGCCGAAATTAAGGGGGTTAGCAGGCAAACCGTTAACGAAACGGTTAAAAAGGTTAAAGCTGAATTAGAAAATTTTGAACAAAAAATTGGTTTTTATCAAATTAAATCGCAACTTATTAAGCTTAGCGGTGAAGTTGATGAAAACACATCGAAACGATTAACGGAGATTATTGAAAACTAATGGCGTTATTTTCTTCACTTGGTGAAAAACTTAATCACGTATTTTCCAAGCTGACAAAAAAGGGTAGGTTAACCGAGCTTGAAATTAAGCAAGCCATGCGTGAAATTCGTATTGCCTTGCTTGAAGCCGACGTTAATCTTTTAGTTGCCAAGGATTTTATTGCCAAAGTCAGCGAAAAGGCGGTGGGACAGGAAATTTTAAAGAGTTTAAGTCCCGCTCAACAAGTTATAAAAATCGTTAACGAAGAGCTCGTTGCCCTTATGGGTAGCTCAAATTCAAAACTTGAAACGAGTTCTAATCCACCTACTATAATAATGATGTGCGGGCTACAAGGCGCTGGTAAAACGACCTTGTGCGGAAAACTTGCCCTTCACCTTAGAAAGCAAAATAAAAAGGTTTTGCTTTGCGCTTGCGATATCTATCGACCAGCCGCAATTAAACAACTTCAAGTGGTTGGTAAAAACGCCGGCGTTGAAGTGTTTGAAATGGGGCAAACCAACGCCGTTAAAATTGCTAAATCGGCTGTTGAGCACGCTAAAAAGTGGGGTTTTGACACGGTTATCGTCGACACGGCAGGTCGCCTTCAAATCGATGAAGAGTTAATGAAGGAACTTGAAGACGTTAAGTCGGCAATCAGTCCAACTGAAATTTTGCTTACCGTTGACTCAATGACCGGTCAAGTTGCAACTCAGGTTGCCGAAGAATTTAACAATCGACTTGACGTTACGGGGGTTGTTTTAACCAAGCTGGACGGCGATACTCGTGGCGGTGCTTGTCTTTCCATTAAGGCGGTCACCGGTAAACCTATTAAATTTTCTTCGGTTGGCGAAAAGTTAACCGACCTTGAACTTTTCTATCCTGATAGAATGGCTTCTCGAATTTTAGGCATGGGCGACGTGCTTTCTCTCATTGAAAAAGCCCAAAGCGCCGTAACCGAAGAGCAAGCTAAAAAAATGGAAAAGAAAATGCGTGAAAACTCATTCGATCTCGACGACTATATCGAACAGATTGATATGCTTAAAAAAATGGGTGGCGCAGCGGGACTTTTGCAAATGCTTCCGGGCATGGGCAAAATGAAAATTAGAGAAGAAGATATTGATGAAAACGCAATTTATAGAACCAAGGCTATAATTCAGTCCATGACTATGAAAGAGCGAAAAGACCCGTCAATTTTAAACTATTCTCGCAAAACTCGAATTGCTAACGGTTCGGGAACGAGCTTGCAAGAAATTAACAAGCTTTTAAAGCAGTTTGACCAAACCAAACAGCTTATGAAACAAATGAAAAACGGCAAAAAGTTACCGTTTAAATTCTAAACTAAAAAAGACCTTTCACAAAGGCAAAAATAAATTTTAATTTGTAAAAAATTTGGAGGAAATAAAAAATGGCAGTAAAAATGAGATTAACAAGAATGGGCGATAAGAAGTCACCATTCTACCGTATTGTAGTAGTAGATTCAAGAGTTGCTCGTGATGGCAAATATATTGAAAAAATCGGTCACTATAATCCAGTTGCAAACCCAGCAGAAGTTGTTATCGATGCTGATAAGGCTAAAAAATGGCTCGCTCAAGGCGTTCAACCAACTGAAACCGTTAAGTCGCTTTTAGTTAACGCCGGCGTTATTGAAAAGCCAGCTAAGCTTTCACCAGCTAAAACTAACCCAAAAAAGAAAAAGGGCTAATTAATTAAGGTGACTCTATGTTAGACCTAATTAAGTATATCGTTAACCAATTTGCTGAAAAAAAGCAAGAGGTTGACTATATTGTGGAAGAAAATGGCGATTTGGTTAACGTGACCATTGTTCTTGACAGCGACGATATGGGTAAAGTTATTGGAAGACAAGGCAAAATTGCAAAGGCGCTTAGAACTATTGTAAAGTCTGCCGCTCAAAAGTCTGGCAAGAAATATAATATTGAAATTAAGGAAAAGGGAGAAATTTAATTTTCTCTCTTTTTCAAAATGTTTTTGATATGAACGATAAAATTTTAATTGGAATAATTTTAAAGCCACAAGGCATTTTAGGCGAGGTTAAAGTTAAGGATTTAACCATGGGCTTCGATGCCGTTAAAAATATTAAAAGCGTGTTTATCAGCGGTAATGAACACAAGGTTTTAAACCTTCGTAGCTTTGGCGGAGCTTTGTATTTATCCCTTTCCGGCATTTACGATAGAAATATTGCCGAAAGTTTTCGTGGAAAGGAAATTTACGCTTTAAGAAAGGAGATTGAAGTTAGCGAAGGGGAATTTTTTATCGTTGACGTTATAGGTTGTAGTTTACGCCTTTCAAGTGGTAAAATTTTAGGTGAAATTATCGATATTGAAAGCTCTCGCTACGATATTTATAAAATAAACACGGCTGAAGGGGTGGCGGTTTTTCCAATGTTAAAGGAATTAGAACCCGTTTACGACCTTGAAAATAAGGTTGTCACAGTAAACGCCAAGCGTTTTACCGAGGTTGTAATGTATGAGGATTGATATTTTAACACTTTTTCCCGAAATGTTTGCTCCCCTTAAAGAAAGTATTATCGGTAGGGCGCAAGAAGCGGGTAAAATTGAAATTAACGTTATTGATATTCGCAATTACGCTGAAAATAAACACCGCCGTTGCGACGACTATCCCTTTGGCGGTGGAGCAGGTATGGTTATGATGGCTCAACCTATTGCCAGCTGTATTGACGCAGTAGATCCCGACCATTTAGCTTATAGAATTTTTATGAGTCCAAAAGGCAAGCAGTTTAACCAAAAAATGGTTTCGCCACTTATTGAAAAGGAGCGTTTGCTTTTGCTTTGCGGACATTACGAAGGTGTTGACCAACGGGTTTTAGACCTTTATTTTGACGATGAAATTTCCATCGGCGATTACGTTTTAACGGGTGGGGAGCTTCCTGCAATGGTAATAACCGATTGTTTAGCTCGCTACGTTGACGGGGTTATTTCGGGGGAATCGCTTTCCCAAGAAAGCTTTACCGAAAACCTTTTAGAATATCCGCAATATACTCGCCCTCAAGAATTTATGGGACTTTCCGTTCCCGAAGTTTTGCTTACGGGGCACCACGCTAACATTGAAAAATGGCGCAGACAGCAGTCGGAAGAAATTACCAAACGCAACCGACCTGACCTGCTTAAAAAATAAATATAAGATAAATTTGTAAAAGGGGGGTTAAAATGCAACACATTCAATGGTTTCCCGGTCACATGACCAAAGCTATGCGTATGATGGAAGAAAATTTAAAGCTTTGCGACGGCGCAATTTACGTGTTAGACGCAAGGTGTCCGTTTGCGTGCATAAACTATAACCTTTTAAAAATTTTTAACAATAAACCGGTTTTATATCTTCTAAACAAAAGCGATTTAGTTAAGGGGGAAGATATTAAACAAATTGGCGAATGGTTCGTTAAAAACGGCAAAACCTTTTTGGCAACGGTGGGAACCAGTCAAAAGGATGGCAAAGCCATTCAGTCGGCGGTTAACGAACTTTTAAAGGAAAAAATTGAACGAAGAAAGGAAAAGGGAATTGAAAAGCCCCTTCGCTTTATGGTTTGTGGCATTCCAAACACGGGAAAATCAACGGTTATAAACACCCTTTCGGGCAGAAAGACCGCACAAACGGGGGATAAAGCCGGCGTGACCAAGGGTAAACAATGGATAAAACTTGAAAAAATTGAACTTTTAGATACCCCTGGAACAATGCCACCAAGCTTTGAAAATCAAGTTTACGCTCACCACCTTGCTTATATTGGTAGCGTTAACGACGACATTTTAGATATCGAAAGCTTAACCTTAGATTTCATTGAAGAACTAAGCGAAAAAATTCCCGGTTTATTTGAAGAAAAATACGGAATTGACACTTTTGAAACGCCAATTGAAATTTACGAAGCAATTTGTAGAAAACGTGGCTATTTAATGCGTAAAAACGAGTTTGATTACACCCGTTGCGCAAAGGCTGTTTTAGATGATTTTCGCAAGGGAAAATTAGGTAAAATTTGCCTTGAAAGACAAGAAGTTAAAATTGATTATGACAAAAAGTGAAATAGATAATTTACAATTAGAACGCCAACTTACCCAAAAGGGATATAAGTATATTTGTGGCGTTGACGAAGTAGGTCGTGGACCGCTTGCAGGTCCCGTGGTTTGCGCCGCCGTTATTATGCCCCTTGGCGAAAACGATATTATTGAAGGCGTAACCGATAGCAAAAAAATATTAGAAAAAAAGCGCAAGGTTTTGTCAGCGCAAATTATGGAACGGGCGTTAAGTTATTCTATTTGTGAAATTAGTCCCGAAGAAATTGATGAAATCAACATTTTAGAAGCTACTAAAAAATGTATGAAAAACGCCGTTGAAAGCCTTAAAATTAGTCCTGAAATGGTTTTTGTCGACGCCTTGACCTTAGACGTTAGTTTTCCGCAACAAAGCATTATTAAAGGGGACGCTAAAAGCTATTCTATTGGTAGCGCTTCTATTATTGCAAAGGTTTATCGTGATAATTTAATGGAAGAATATGCAAAAATTTACCCTGAATATGGCTTTGAAAAACACAAAGGCTACGGCACGAAAGCCCATATTGATGCGATTAAGGAGAATGGACCATGTTTAATTCACCGAAGAACTTTTATAAAAAACTTTTGGGTAGAAACGGGGAAAAATTAGCCGAAAAATATCTTAAGAAAAACGGCTATTCCATTTTAGAAACCAACTACGTTTGCCACTATGGTGAAGCGGATATTATTGCTTCAAAAAACGGGGTTATAGTTTTCGTTGAAGTTAAAACTCGCACCAGCGATAAGTTCGGCTTGCCAAAAGAGGCGGTAGACGCCAAAAAACAAGAAAAATACAGACAAATTTGTCAGTGTTATTTTTATGAAAAACGGCTTGGCGACGTTGAAGTTGCCTTCGACGTTATTGAAATTTTAAATGGCGAAATTAACCACATAAAGGATGCTCTTATATGAAAATTGCCGTTTCAACCGCCTTTGGTTTAGAGGCTGTTGCTAAAAGAGAATTGTTTAAATTAGGCGTGGAAAACGCCCCTGCTTTTAACGGAAGATTGGTTTTCGACGGGGATTGGGAAATGGTTGCAAAATGCAATTTATTTCTTCGCTCGGCAAGTAGGGTAATGATTGTTTTAGGGGAGTTTAAAGCGGTTAATTTCGATCAGCTTTTCGATAACGCCGTTAAAATTAATTGGAAAAATTATTTGCCTAAAAACGCTAAAATTATCGTTACCGCAAAGGCGGTTCATTCAAACATTCACGCAATAAGCGTTACGCAAAGCATCGTTAAAAAGGCAATTTGCGCCAATTTAATGGAAAGCTATTCCACTAACGTTTTGCCTGAAAACGGCGAAAAATTTAAAATTGAAGTGGCAATTTTAAAGGATTTTTGCACCGTTTATTTAGATACTTCCGGTGAAGGACTTCACCGCAGGGGATATAGGAATTTGGTTGGCGACGCACCTTTGAAAGAGAACGTTGCTTCCAGTCTTATTCAGCTTTCCGTTTGGAAGCCGGATAGACCTTTCGTTGACCTTTTTTGCGGAAGCGGAACTTTGCCAATTGAAGCTGCGTTAATTGCAAAAGGCGTGCCGAGCGGGGCTTTTAGAAGTTTTGATTTTTTAAATTGGTCAAAAGACTATTTGCAAATTTTTGAAAGGCTAAAAAACGAAGCAATGGCTAACTTAAACGATGTTTCAAATGTTAAAATTTGCGGTTTTGATATTGATGAAAAAGCCTTAAATTTAGCCCGAAAACACGCAAAAAACGCAGGGGTTAGCGATATTATTCATTTTCAAAAACAGGATATGGTTGACTTTTCTTCAAAGGATCTTCGTGGGGTGGTTATTTCCAATCCGCCATACGGGGAAAGACTTAACGATAGAAGTGAAATTGAAAACCTTTATAGAAGCTACGGCAAAAAGGCGAAAGAGCTTAGCGATTGGTGTTTTTACACCATAACTCCGGTTGGCGATTTTGAAAGGTTGTTCGGCGCAAAAGCCGATAAAAAAAGAAAACTTTTCAATGGTGGAATAGAATGTTTTTACTATTCCCATTTGGCGAAAATTAATAAGAAATAAAATAAAAAGGCGAGCGAGAAAATTTTTGGGTTTTCTCGCTCTCTTTTCGTTAAAAATCGGCGGTGTAAAAATTTTAAAAAATTTGTCAAAAAATTTTCCGTTTTGCTATTTACTTTTTTTTAAAATATGATATACTTAAAAGGTATTAAATTTTATTTTACTTTTAGTAAAGGAAAATTATGGGTAAATTAGGTTTTGACAACGAAAAATACATACAAACTCAATCGGCGGAAATTAGAAAACGCATTGAAACCTTTGGCGGTAAGCTATATTTAGAGTTTGGCGGTAAGCTTTTTGACGATTATCACGCATCTCGTGTAATACCTGGTTTTGAGCCTGATAGTAAAATTAGAATGCTCCTTAACCTTAAAGACGACGCCGAAATTATTATAGCCGTAAATTCCAGCCATATTGAAACTAATAAAATGCGTGGCGACTTGGGAATAACCTACGGCGACGACGTTTTGCGTTTAATTGATACCTTCCGTGAAATGGGACTTTACGTTGGTAGCGTGGTGTTAACCTGCTACGACGGTCAAGCTCAAGCAAACAGTTTTTATAACCGCCTTTCAGCTCTTGGGGTTAAATGTTATCACCACTATCCAATTGCCGGTTATCCAAGCGACGTTAAGCACATCGTTTCCGACTTAGGATTAGGGGCTAACGACTATATTGAAACAAGTCGCTCCTTGGTGGTGGTCACCGCACCGGGACCTGGTAGCGGAAAAATGGCAACCTGTTTAAGTCAACTTTACCACGAAAATAAAAGGGGAGTTAAGTCGGGCTACGCCAAGTTTGAAACCTTCCCAATTTGGAATTTACCGCTTAAACACCCCGTAAATTTGGCTTATGAAGCGGCAACGGCAGATTTAAGCGATATGAATATGATTGACCCATACCACCTTGAAGCATACGGACAAACGGCGGTTAATTACAATCGTGATATTGAAATTTTCCCCGTTTTAAACGCAATGTTTGAAAGAATTTCAGGCACTTCGCCTTATAAATCACCAACGGATATGGGGGTTAATATGGCGGGATTTTGCATTTTTGACGACGAAGCTTGTCGCTACGCTTCAAAATTAGAAATTCTTCGCCGATACTATACGGCAAAAGTAAAGCGGTATAAAGGCATAGCTCAAAACGATAACGAAATTAGAAAGCTTGAACTGTTAATGAATAACGCAGGTATTACTCCTGAAATTTGCCCGATAATTGGTATTTCAATTGAAAAGGCAACGGAAACGGGCGCTCCTGCGGGGGCAATGGAGCTACCAAACGGTAAAATCGTTACGGGAAAAACTTCTTCAAGGTTAGGTCCCGCTTCGGCGCTACTTCTTAACGCATTGAAATCGTTAGGGGAAATCGACGATAAACTCGACCTTATTTCCGAATCGGTTTTAACGCCTATTTGTAGTTTAAAAACCGACTACTTAAAGCATAAAAATCCACGACTTCATACCGATGAAGTTTTAATTGCTTTAACCATTTCCGCCCTAAACGACCCGGTTGCAAAAAAGGCGCTTAATCAACTTGATAACCTTAAAGGTAGCGAAGCTCATTTCTCGGTTATTTTAAGCGATAGCGATGAAAAAACCCTTCGCAGGCTTGGAATTAACGTTAGTTACGAGCCAAAATATGAAAACAAAAAACTTTATCATAAGTAAAAATAGCCCGTCGGGCTATTTTTTGTTTATTTTTAAATTAATAAGTTTAAAATTCCGCATTTTATATAGTATTTTACATTATCGAAAAATTAATTGATAACAAATTAAAAAAAAGTATTGACTAAACAGGGGTTTTAGTGTATAATATATGGGTAAACTTATGTGGTTTAGGGGTTTTTAGCTTAAAAATCCGCATAATAAGCCACGAAACGCAAAAAAAATTCTATTTTATGGGGTGTAAAAAAATGAAGTATGTTTACCTTTTTAGTGAAGGCAATGGCAAAATGAGAGAACTTCTCGGCGGTAAGGGTGCAAACCTTGCTGAAATGACAAACCTTGGAATGCCTGTTCCTCAAGGTTTTACAATCACAACCGAGGCTTGCCTTCAATATTATAACGACGGTGAAAAAATTAACGATGAAATTCAAGCTCAAATTATGGAATACATTGAAAAAATGGAAGCAATTTGTGGCAAGAAATTCGGTAGTTTAGATAATCCGCTTTTAGTTTCAGTTCGTTCAGGCGCAAGAGCTTCAATGCCAGGTATGATGGATACAATTTTAAACCTTGGCTTAAACGATGAAGTTGTTGAACGTTTTGCTGAAAAAACAGGTAATAGAAGATTCGCTTACGACTCTTACCGCAGATTTATTCAAATGTATTCTGACGTTGTAATGGAAGTAGGTAAAAAATATTTTGAAGAACTTATCGACGAAATGAAGGCTAAAAAGGGCGTTACTCTCGATACCGAGCTCGACGCTGACGATTTAAAACTTTTAGCTGAACAATTTAAAGCTGAATATAAGGCTAAAATTGGTTGCGATTTCCCTTCTGATCCAAAAGAACAACTTATGGGCGCTGTTAAAGCCGTATTTAGAAGCTGGAATAACCCACGTGCTATATATTATAGAAGAATGAACGACATTCCTTCTTCTTGGGGAACTGCCGTTAACGTTCAAGCCATGGTATTTGGTAATATGGGCGATACTTCCGGCACGGGCGTTGCGTTCTCTCGTAACCCATCAACCGGTGAAAAGGGTCTTTACGGTGAATTCTTAATGAACGCACAAGGCGAAGACGTTGTTGCGGGCGTTAGAACTCCACAATCTATCGACCAATTAAAGAACGAACAACCAGAAGTTTACGAACAATTCGTTAAATACGTTAACACTCTTGAAAATCACTACCGTGATATGCAAGATATGGAATTTACCATTGAAGAAGGTAAGCTCTATATGCTTCAAACAAGAAATGGTAAGAGAACTGCAACCGCTGCAATTAAAATTGCTTGCGACCTTGTTGACGAGGGTATGATTTCTGAAAAGGAAGCAGTGCTTCAAATTGATCCAAAGCAACTCGATGCGCTTTTACACCCACAATTCGATGCTAAGGAACTCAAAAAAGCCGAAGCAATTGGTTCAGCATTACCAGCATCTCCTGGCGCTGCTTGCGGTAAGGTTGTATTCACCGCTGAAGACGCTACAATTTGGGCTACCGAAAAGAAAGAAAAGGTTATTTTAGTTCGTTTAGAAACTTCACCTGAAGATATCGAAGGTATGCACTACTCAGAAGGTATTTTAACCGTTCGTGGCGGTATGACTTCTCACGCAGCCGTTGTTGCTCGTGGTATGGGAACTTGCTGTGTTTCTGGTTGTGGCGCTATCGTTATCGATGAAAAGAACAAGCAATTTACCCTTGGTGGTAAAACTTATAAAGAAGGCGATTACATTTCTCTCGATGGTTCAACCGGTAAAATTTACGGTCAAGCTATTAAAACCGTTGCAGCTGAACTTACAGGCGATTTTGCTCGTATTATGGCTTGGGCTGATAAATTTAGAGTTATGAACGTTAGAACAAACGCAGATACTCCTGCCGATGCTAAACAAGCTCGTTCATTCGGCGCTGAAGGTATTGGTTTATGTAGAACTGAACATATGTTCTTCGAAGCTGATAGAATTGCGGCAGTTCGTGAAATGATCGTTTCTGAAACCGTTGAACAACGTGAAAAGGCTCTTGCTAAAATTTTACCAATGCAACAAGGCGACTTTGAAGCTTTATACGAAGCTTTAGAAGGTTATCCTGTAACCATTCGTTTCTTAGATCCACCTCTACACGAATTCTTACCAACCGAAGAATCTGATATTGTTGCTTTAGCAAAAGAAATGAATATTGAAGTTGCAACCTTAAAGGCAAAAATTGCTTCACTTCACGAATTTAACCCTATGATGGGACACCGTGGTTGTCGTCTTGCCGTTTCTTATCCTGAAATTGCTAAAATGCAAACTAAGGCTGTTATCGGCGCTGCTTTAAAGGTTAAAGCTGCTCATAGCGATTGGGATATCGTTCCTGAAATTATGATTCCACTCGTTGGCGACGTTAAAGAATTACAATACGTTAAGAAGGTTGTAACCGACACTGCAGACGAATGTATTGCTTCTTCAAACGTTAAACTTACTTATAAAGTAGGAACAATGATTGAAATTCCTCGTGCAGCTATCACTGCTGACGAAATTGCTAAGGAAGCTGAATTCTTCTCATTCGGAACTAACGACTTAACTCAAATGACCTTTGGTTTCTCTCGTGACGATGCTGGCAAGTTCCTTGAAAGCTACTACGAAAAGAAAATTTACGAAAGCGATCCGTTTGCTAAACTCGACCAAACTGGCGTTGGTAAGCTCGTTAAAATTGCATCTGACCTTGGTAGAAGCACTCGCCCTGACATTAAGCTTGGTATTTGCGGTGAACACGGTGGCGATCCATCAACCGTTGAATTCTGTCATAAATCAGGTCTTAACTACGTTTCTTGCTCACCATTCAGAGTTCCAATTGCTCGCCTTGCAGCAGCTCAAGCAGCAATTAAATTTCCAAGATAATTAGGGTTTTTAAGAAAATGTAAACCGCCATTATAAGCTTGGTGAATAAAAAAATAATAAAAATGCGACCTTGTAGACTAAATTCTATAAGGTCGTTTTTCTTGTTTAAAAATCGCTTAACTAAGAGTAGCTAAACCTTTAAAACTTGAAGAAATAAGTTTTACTAATTAATTATAGTAAAATAGTTTTATAATAAATTTCTCACAAAAATCGACGATATTTGTGAGAAACTTTTTGTTTTACAAGCAAACTATTTGACTTTTCTCGTAAAAAGGTTTATAATTTGTGAGAAAAGGTATAAAGAGGTGTATTTTATGAGAGATTTTAATTACTCTTTAATAAAAGACCTAAAATGGGATTCCGAAATCGTTAGTTATTTAACGTCTATTCACGAGGCAAAGGGCAAACAAGAACTTTACTTAAAGCAACAGCCCGAAAAGCTTAATAAGCTTGTGGAAATTGCAAAGGTGCAAAGCACGGAATCGTCAAACGATATTGAAGGCATAAGAACTACTAATACGAGATTAAAGCAACTTTTATTAGACAAAGCTACGCCTAAAAACCGTGACGAAGAAGAAATTGCAGGGTATAGAGACGTGCTTAACGTTATTCACGAAAGTTTTGAATATATTTCGATGACTTCAAATTATATTTTACAGCTTCATAAAATGTTATATAGTCATTCAAGCAAAAGTATCGGTGGTAAATTCAAAAGCGTTCAAAACTATATTACTTTAACTGAAAATGGCAAGGAAATCATTTTGTTTACTCCACCTGCGCCTTACGAAACGCCCGATGCAATAGAGAAGATTTGCAACGAGTTCAATATAGCAATTTCAAAGTGCCAAGTAGACCCGCTTATTTTGATACCTATTTTTATTCACGATTTCTTGTGTATACACCCGTTTTCGGACGGTAACGGAAGAATGAGCAGACTTCTCACTACGCTACTCTTATATAGAAACGGCTATATGGTAGGTAAATATATTTCTTTGGAATCTAAAATTGCAAAAAATAAAAACGCTTATTACGATGCGTTAGAAAAATCGCAAGCAGGTTGGAACGAAGGCAGGGAAGACGTTGTTCCGTTTATCAAGTATTTGCTTGGCACGATTATCTCGGCGTATAGAGACTTTGAAGACCGAATGGAAATTGTAAGTGAAAGCGAGTCTGCCCTTGATATGGTTAAAAAAGCCGTAGAGAATAAAATTGGCAAGTTTACCAAAATGGATATCGTGGCAATGTGTCCGTCACTTAGCAATAGTTCGGTAGAAAGTTCACTCAAAAAACTTGCCAAAGAAGGCTTTATTGAAAAGAAAGGCGCAAGCCGTGCAACGTATTACGTTAGAGTAGAAAAACGAGATTAAGATAACGAATTTAACCTAAGCGGAAATTAATTCCCAAGATAATTAGGGTTTTTAAGAAAAATTAACTAAAATTTAATAAAAAAGGGCTATTTGCACAAAAAAGTTTAAAAAAATGGGCGTTTTTTGTTGCAATAGTCCTTTTTATGTGTTAAAATGTAATGCGTGACTCGGGTGGTCCTCTTGTGTAAATGGCAATGAACACTTAGTAATAATAATCAAAAGGAGATATGGTCATGGAAAATATTATTGAACAAATTAATAAAGAAAATTTAAAGCCTGAAGTTCCATCGTTCAACGTTGGTGATACTGTTAAGGTATCGTTTAAGGTTATTGAAGGCACAAGAGAAAGAATTCAAGTTTTTGAAGGTATTGTAATTGCAAAGCGCCACGGTGGCATTAGCGAAACTTTCACAGTTCGCCGTCTTTCATTTGGTATTGGCGTTGAAAGAACCTTCCCACTTCATTCACCAAAGGTAGCTGACATTAAGGTTGTTCGTCGTGGTAAAGTTCGCCGTGCTAAACTTTACTATCTTCGTGGTAGAACAGGTAAGGCTGCAAAAGTTAAAGAAATTATCTAATTTTAAAAGGAAAAAGCGTTCAATTGAACGCTTTTTTTGTTTTAAACGTTAAAAAAATAGTTGACAATTGAATTTTACGGTGCTAAAATTAGAAAAAAATAGTTAAAAGCTGTGACGAAGACGGTTTGATAGTCACTATTTGCAGAGAGCCGATGGTTGGTGTGAATCGGTAGTAGCCTATCTCGTAACCTATCACTTCCGAGCTGAAAGTCTGAACTAAGTAGGGCTTTTCGTGATTACTGCGTTAAGGTATAGGGGTTGATGGACCCTAAAGTGGCAAAATTATTTTTTGCAAATTGAGTGGTACCACGGGTGTATTATAGCACTCGTCTCAAGTGTTTGAGACGAGTGCTTTTTTTGTATAAAAATTAACTTTAATCTATTAAAAATTAACAAAGGAGAATTAAAATGCTTACAATTGACAAACTTTTTCACGCTCAATCGGTTTTAAAAAACATCGTTAGAGAAACTTCTTTAATTAAAACTGATAAAATTTGTAGCGATTGCGACTTATATTTAAAGTGCGAAAATTTGCAATTAACGGGTTCCTTCAAAGTTCGTGGCGCAGGCTATAAAATGGCGGTTATGACAAATGAAGAGAAAAGTAAAAAAGTTATTGCTTGTTCAGCGGGAAACCACGCTCAAGGCGTTGCTCTTGCGGCGAAAAAAATTGGGGTTAACTGCGTGATTTGCTTGCCTGATAGCGCACCTATTTCAAAGGTTGAAGCAACAAAAGCTTTGGGGGCTGAGGTCGTTTTAGTTCCCGGTTGCTACGACGACGCTTATAAAAAAGCTCTAAAATTAAAAGAGCAAAACGGCTACACTTTCGTTCACCCTTTCGACGACGAAAACGTTATTGCCGGTCAAGGAACTATTGCCCTTGAAATTTTGCAAGAGTTAGACGATATTGACGCAGTTATCGTTCCAATTGGCGGTGGTGGATTGATTGCCGGAGTCAGCTATGCTTTAAAGTCGATTAAGCCTTCAATTAAGGTTTACGGCGTTCAGGTTAGCGGTGCGCCAAGCATGTTTAATTCGGTTAAAGACGGGCAAATTGAAGAGTTGGAAAAGGTGTTTACAATTGCCGACGGCATTGCCGTTAAAAAGCCTGGAAAACTTACTTTCGAGCTTGTTAAAAAATACGTTGACGATATTGCTTTGGTCACGGAAGACGAGGTTTCATCGGCAATTTTAGCCCTAATTGAAAATCAAAAAATGATTGCCGAAGGCGCTGGCGCAGTTGCCGTTGCAGGGGCAATGTTTAACAAATTTCCACTTAAAGGAAAAAAGGTTGTTGCCATTGTTTCAGGGGGGAATATCGACGTGACTTCTTTATCGAGAGTAATTGAGAGAGGGTTAATTAAAAGCGGTCGTTCATCGAGCCTACTAATTGAGTTGATTGATAAACCAGGTCAGCTTAAAGACGTTTCGAGAATTATTGCCGATTGCGGTGGAAACGTGACCAGCGTTCACCACGAGCGAGCAGGTTCAACTCAAAGCGTTAACGGTTGTTATTTGAGAATTAGAATGGAAACTCGCAATTGGGAACACGTTAACCAAATTATTTCCGCTTTAAAAAGGGAAGGATTTAATATTGTAGAATAAAAAAAGGTGGTAAAGGTTATGATAGAAAAGATATTTACTGAAAAAGCTCCAAAGGCAATTGGGCCTTATTCACAAGCCGTGGTTTGCAACGGATTAGTTTACACTTCGGGACAAATTGCAATTAATCCAAGTAGCGGAGAAATTGAAGGTGAGAATATAGGTGAACAAACCAAGGTCGTTTGTGAAAATTTAAAGGCAATTTTAAATTCGTTAAATTTAGATTTTTCAAGGGTTGTTAAAACGACGTGCTTTTTAAAAGATATGAACGATTTTGCTGAATTTAACAAAGTTTACGGCGAATATTTTGCATCCAAGCCGGCTCGTTCTTGCGTGGAAGTTTCAAAATTGCCAAAAAACGCCTTGGTGGAAGTGGAAATTATTGCAAAATTAACCTAAAAATTAATTTTTTTGCAAATTGATTTTTATTTTATCAAATGTTTTGAAAAAAATGCTCTTTAATAATTGTAATTATTAAAAAAGTATAGTATAATTAATTCAATTTAAAATGGATAGGTATTTGTTATGAAACTTTCCGGCGCAGATATAATTGTAAAATCGTTAATCAAGCAGGGTGTTGAAGTTGTTTTCGGTTATCCCGGCGGTCAAATTATCGACGTTTACGATTCTCTTTATAAATATCAAAATGAAATTCATCACGTTTTAACCGCCCACGAACAAGGCGCTTCTCACGCAGCCGACGGCTATGCGAGAGCCAGCGGTAGGGTTGGTGTTGTTTTGGCAACTTCCGGTCCTGGTGCAACCAATTTAATAACCGGAATTGCAACGGCTTATCTCGATAGCATTCCAATGGTTGCCATAACGGGGAACGTTTTACAAAGCCAAATTGGAACCGATTCCTTTCAAGAAATTGATATTACGGGTATAACCCTTCCAATAACCAAGCATAACTATTTCGTTAGCCGTGCTGAAGATTTAGCCGATATTATTAAGGAAGCTTTTGAACTTGCCATTTCCGGCAGACCTGGTCCCGTTTTAATTGACGTGCCAAAGGACGTTCAAAAGGCTATTATCGAATGGGAAGAGGGTGAAAGGTTTGAAAAAGCCTTGCCTTTTAGCGCAAAAGATATGCGCATAAAACAAGCGGTTAAGCTTATTAACGCCTGCAAAAAGCCTTACGTTTATTTTGGCGGTGGAATTATTAACAGCGGGGCAAACGACCTTTTAATTGAGCTTAGCCGAAAAATCGACGCACCAATCGGTTGTTCGCTTATGGGTATTTCGGCAATTCCTACCAACCAACCTTTGTTTTTAGGAATGGAAGGTATGCACGGTAAATACGCTTCTTCAATGGCAATGAAAAACGCCGATTTAATTATTGCTTTGGGCGCAAGATTTAACGATAGAGCAACGGGAAACGTTGCAAAATTCCCAAAACAAGCTAAAATCGTTCACATTGATATTGACGGAAGCGAACTTAACAAAAACCTTGAAGCCAGCGTTGGGTTAAGGGGAGATATTAAGCTTACTTTAGAAAAGCTTATTCCACAAATTAAAACGAGCAAAAAAATTGCGTGGTGGAAGGAAATTGATTCGTTTAGGCAAACTCAATGGCAAACCGAAGACCTTAGAGAAGGGTTAACGCCAAAGAACGTTCTATCCACTCTCAATAAATTTTTAAACCCCGATTATCCCGTTGTCACCGACGTTGGTCAACACCAAATGTGGGCGGCTCAATACGTTAATTTTTCTAAAAATCGAAAGTTTATAACTTCCGGTGGTTTGGGAACTATGGGTTTTGGAATGGGCGCTGCAATGGGCGCAAGTTATTCAACGGGTAAAAAATCCGTTTTAATTACCGGTGACGGTTGTTTTGGAATGAACCTTAACGAGCTTGCCACCGCAGTAACTTATAACGTTCCGCTGGTGGTCGTGTTGTTTAATAACGGCGTGCTTGGAATGGTTCGTCAATGGCAAACTTTGTTCTTTGACAAGCACTATTCAAATACCGTTTTAAACAGAAAAACAAATTTCGTTGAGCTTTGCAAGGCTTTTGGGGCAGATGCTGAAAGGGTTGACGACCTTTCTCAACTTGACGGTGCTTACGAAAGGGCTTTTAATTCAAAGGTTCCTTACGTTATTGAAGTTATGGTTGATAAAGATGAATTCGTTTTACCAATGCTTCCGCCTGGTGGCTCGTTTGACGACATTATTACAAAGGTAGGTAAATGATATGGAAAGATGGACTGTTGCAGTTTTAGTAAAAAACCAATACGGTGTTTTAAATAGGGTGACGAGTATGTTTCGCCGTAGGCAATTTAACATTAGCGCCTTGACGGTTAGCGAAACTGAATCGACTGAATTTTCAAGAATAACCGTTCAGTTTTTAGGTGATGAACTAAGCAAACAACAGCTTGTTAATCAACTTTATAAACTTCCCGACGTTTGTTCTATTAAGGAACTTGACGACACTAATTCCGTTAGTAGCGAGCTACTTTTAATTAAAATGGCAAACGAAAGCAAAACTCGTGACGATATTTTAACCGCTGCCGACGCTTTCGATGCGCTTACGGTGGATTACGCAAAAAATTCCATTATTTTTCAGTTAACCGGCACCAGCCAACGCATTGACGATTTTATTAATCTTATGCGTGACTATAAAATTTTGGAAATTTGTAGAACGGGTATCGTTTCCCTCGAAAAAGGCTCGTCTACTATTAGAAAAATAACTAATTTATAAAAAAAATTTATAAAAGAAAAAAATAAAAGAAGGTATATATTATGGCAAGAATTTTTTATCAACAAGATTGTAATTTGCAAAAATTAAACGGCAAAACCGTTGCTATCATCGGTTACGGCTCACAAGGTCACGCACACGCTTTAAACCTTAAAGATTCAGGTGTTAACGTTGTTATCGGTCTTTACGAAGGTAGTAAAAGCTGGGCAAAGGCTGAAAAGCAAGGTTTAAAGGTTATGACAAGCTTTGAAGCTGCTAAAATTGCCGACGTTATTATGATTTTAATTAACGATGAAAAGCAAGCAAAACTTTACAAGGAAAGCATTGAACCAAACCTTACCGAAGGCAAAACTCTCGCTTTCGCTCACGGCTTTAACATTCATTTCGGTTGCATTAAGCCACCAAAGAACGTTAACGTTATTATGATCGCTCCAAAAGGTCCTGGTCACACGGTTAGAAGCGAATATCAAGCAGGCAAGGGCGTTCCTTGCTTAATCGCCGTTGAACAAGACGCTACCGGCGATGCTTGGGATATTGGTCTTGCATACGCTCTCGGTATCGGCGGTGCTCGTGCAGGGGTTTTAGAAACTAATTTTAGAACGGAAACTGAAACCGACCTATTCGGTGAACAAGCCGTTTTATGCGGTGGCGTTTGCGCTCTTATGCAAGCTGGTTTTGAAACTTTGGTTGAAGCTGGCTACGACCCAAGAAACGCATACTTTGAATGTATTCACGAAGTTAAGCTTATCGTAGACTTAATTTATCAATCGGGCTTTGAAGGTATGAGATATTCAATTTCTAATACCGCTGAATACGGCGATTATATTACCGGTCCAAAGATTATTACCGAAGAAACTAAAAAGACAATGAAAAAGGTGTTAAAGGACATTCAAGACGGCTCTTTTGCTAAGGACTTCCTTTTAGATATGTCGGATGCTGGTAGCCAAGTTCACTTTAACGCTATGCGTAAAATTGCTTCAGAACACCCAAGCGAAGTTGTTGGTAAAGAAATTCGCAAGCTTTATAGCTGGAGTGATGAAGATAAACTTATTAATAACTAATTAACCTTAAAATTCCCCTACGAAATAGGGGAATTTTGAAAAATAAAAGAAAAATAGGTTAAGGTAAAAGGATATTATGAAAACAGACTTAGTTAAACACGGCGCACAAAATGCGCCTCACAGAGCTTTATATAACGCATTAGGTTTAACCGCCGAAGAACTTTCACGCCCACTTATCGGCGTTGTTAGTTCCTTTAACGAAATTGTTCCCGGTCATAACAACATTGACAAAATTGTTGAAGCGGTTAAATTGGGAGTTGCTATGGCGGGCGGAACGCCAATCGTTTTTCCTGCAATAGCCGTTTGCGATGGAATTGCCATGGGGCATGAAGGAATGAAATATTCCTTAGTCACTCGTGATTTGATTGCCGATTCAACGGAAGCTATGGTTTTAGCTCACGGCTTTGACGGGTTGGTTTTCGTTCCTAATTGCGATAAAAACGTTCCCGGCCTTTTAATGGCTGCGGCAAGACTTAATATTCCGTCTATTTTCGTTAGCGGTGGCCCAATGCTCGCAGGTAGAGTCGGTGGCGAAAAAACAAGCCTTTCTTCAATGTTTGAAGCGGTTGGAGCTTATAATGCAGGCAAAATTAGCCAAGAAAAATTAACCGAGTTTGAATGTAAAACTTGTCCAACCTGTGGGTCTTGTTCGGGAATGTATACCGCCAATTCAATGAATTGCTTAACCGAAGCTTTGGGCATGGGGTTAAGGGGTAACGGAACTATTCCCGCCGTTTATTCCAGCCGTATTCAACTTGCTAAAAGCGCAGGTATGAAAATTTTAGAGCTTGTTGAAAAAGATATTAAGCCAAGAGATATAATGAACGAAAAGTCGATTATTAACGCTTTAACCGTTGATATGGCTTTGGGTTGTTCAACTAACTCAATGCTTCACCTTCCGGCAATAGCTCACGAATGCGGTGTTGACTTAGACCTTGAAATTGCCAACGAAATTAGCAAAAAAACGCCAAACCTTTGCCATTTAGCCCCTGCGGGTAAAACCTTTATGGAAGATTTAGATTTAGCAGGCGGTGTTTGGGCGGTTATGAACGAACTAACTAAAAAGTCTCTTTTAAATTTAGATTGTATAACCGTAACGGGCAAAACCGTTGGCGAAAACGTTAAAAACGCATTAAATTTAAACACTGAAATTATTAGACCAATTAAAAATCCTTTCTCAAAAACGGGTGGTATTGCCGTTTTAAAGGGTAATTTAGCCCTTGAAGGGGCGGTTGTAAAACGCTCGGCTGTTTGTGAAGAAATGCTCGTTCACAAAGGACCTGCTAAGGTTTTCGATAGTGAAGAAGAAGCGCAAATTGCTATTAATAGTGGAAAAATAGTTGCGGGCGACGTTGTAGTCATTCGCTATGAAGGTCCAAAGGGCGGTCCTGGTATGCGTGAAATGCTTAACCCAACTTCAAGCATAATGGGAATGGGTTTAGGCTCGTCAGTAGCGCTTATTACCGACGGTCGTTTTAGTGGCGCAACGAGAGGGGCGTGCATTGGTCACGTTTCGCCGGAAGCCGCCCAAGGCGGTTTAATTGGCGTAGTTCAAGACGGCGATATAATTTCAATTGACATTAACAATAATAAAATTGAACTTTTAGTTCCACAAGCCGAACTTGATAATAGACTTAAAAACTTTAAACCAAAAACTAAGGAACTTAAAGGCTATTTAAAACGCTACGTTAAAATGGTTTCTTCAAGTAGTAAGGGTGCAATTTTAGATTAATTATGGAAAAATTAAACAAAAAAAATCTACTTTTACAATTAAAAAGCTTAACCGTGTTTAAAAATTTGCTTAAAACCGACCTTTTCGTTGGGTTAGCAAAGTTTTTGGCAAGCGAAAATTTGGAAGAAGAAATTGAAAACTATTCCAATTTCGTTAGCATTATTTATAACGGCTGTTTAAACGGGGGGCTTTGTAATTACCTTTTAACCCTTTGCTGTCAAGATGAAAACGTTTACGTGGTTTTAAAGGGTAAGGGCGAAAAAATTAGTCCGTTTATTGAAGAAAGCGTTGGTCGTGAACTGGAAATTTTAAACTTCGTTGCCCACCTTAAACCGGAAAATTTTATTAGCGCAGTAAATTATAACGGCTATTTGCCTAAATTTGAGCAACAAAAGGTTGATTTTATTAGCGAATATTATTCATACGTGGAAAATATTAAAAAGCGTGGCTACGGCATTTACGCAAAATATCACAGCTTTTACGTTGGTGACAATCTTTCTATAATCCCCGTTAAAAATCCCGATAAAATTAGTCTTTCTCAGCTTATTGACTATAACGATGAAAGGGAAAAGGTTGTTAACAACACTTTGGCGCTTTTGGAAAACAAGCCAAGCCAAAACGTGCTTTTAACTGGTGAAGCGGGAACGGGCAAGTCTTCAACCATTAAAGCCATTGTAAATAAGTTTTATTCCCAAGGGCTTAGAATTATTGAAGTTAGAAAAAATCAGCTTTCAATAATTCCGGGATTGCTCGATAGTTTGGCGGAAAATCCCCTTAAATTTATTTTGTTTATCGACGATCTTTCCTTCACTACAGGCGACGATAATTACAACGCTTTAAAAGCCGTTTTAGAAGGTTCGGTTTCAACCAAAAGCTCAAACGTGGTAATTTACGCCACTTCAAACCGCAGACATATCGTTAGGGAAAGCTTTTCTGAAAGAACGGGTGATGAAATCCATTTAAACGATACCCTTTCCGAAGTGCTTTCTTTAAGCGAAAGGTTTGGGCTTCACGTTTATTTTGGAAAACCTTCAAAACAAACCTATTTAAAAATCGTTCACGCACTTTGTAAGGAAAAGGGCGTTGAAATGGATAAGGAAAAAATTGAACTTTTAGCCGAGCGCTACGCATTAGAGCGTGGAGCAAGGTCGGCACGACTTGCAAAACAGTTCGTTGAAAGTTTGTTGTGCGGTTAGAGAAAAAATAAAATTAAAAATAGTAGGAAATAGCAGTGAAAAATATTATTATTAAAATTTTAATAGCCGTGCTTTGCTTTTCAAGTATAATGGTTTTTGCTTCGTGCGGGAATAACAATGAAGGCTCGGTTGATAGCTCAAATCAAACGAGTAGTTCGGTTGGCTTTGATTGGGAAAATCCAAACCTTACTTTCGATAAGGATAACGCCAACTTTAAATTCGTTTACGATGAAGAAGCCAAGGGCTATAAGGTGACGGAATATGTTGGAAAGTCGGAATACGTTGAAATTCCTTCTTCTCACGTTGGCGTTAAAGGGGAACACCCGGTTACTAAAATTGGTTGGAAGGCGTTTTTCTATTCGGATAGCCCTAATCGAGAAGATTACGATGAAAGTAAATTTCCACTTCTTGCCGTTAAAATTCCCGATAGCGTGACCATTATTGACGATTGGGCATTCGGTTATCAATCGAAAATTACCGAGTTTATAATTCCAAATAGCGTTAATTTTATAGGCAAGGCGGCGTTTAACGGCTGTTCAAGTCTTGAAAAAATTACTATTCCATTCGTTGGCAACGAATATTTAGGAACGGAAAACACTTATTTCGGCTATATTTTCGGCGCTGATTCCTATAACTCTAATCCTAACGTTTTGCCTGAAAATTTAACCCACGTTGTAGTCACCAAAGAAGAAGCCTTAGACGACTATGCTTTTGCTTATTGTAGGGGCTTTAAAAGTTTGGTTTTACCAAATACTTTGAAAAGTATTGGGGAGCGTGGCTTGTTCTATTTAAGCGGTATTAAAAGTCTTGAAATTCCTTCTTCGGTCACCAGTTTGGGCGACAGTTGTCTTAACGGAATGTCAACGCTTGAAAATTTAACCCTTCCTTTCTTGGGAAGTTCACTTTTAGATTATTCAATTTCTCATATCGGTTATATTTTCGGCGCTCCAAAATATACGAATAACTCTCAATATATGCCAAACACTTTAACAACGGTCACTTTAACCAAGCAAGTTAAGTTAACCGAAGGGGCTTTTTACAACGTTGATAGTTTAAATTACGTTAATATTCCTTCAACTTGCGAAGAAATTAGCGATTTAGCTTTTCAAGGTTGCGACAACCTTAAACTAAACGAAAGTAAGGGCGTTTATTACTTGCCTTACGGCGAAGATAAGTTTGGTTTGGCAATAACTTCTAATAAAAACATAAAAAACGTTGAAATCGAGCCAACTTGTAAAATGATTATGGCCGATTGCTTTGCTTCAAGATTAAACGTTGAAACCGTTTCCATTCCAAACGGGGTAAAGTGCGTTGGAACTAACGCTTTTTATCGTTGTAGCGGGTTAAAGGAAATTACCATTCCAAACTCCGTTGAAACTATTGGCGATAACGCATTCTATGAAAATAGGGCGCTTGAAAAAATTAATATTTCAAAACAAAGCAACGTTGGCTATATTGGCGCATTCTGTTTCTATAATTGTGAAAACTTGAAATCGATTAATATGCCAATTGGATTGAGTGAAATTGGTAAAAGTGCCTTTTTAGGTTGCACGAATTTAACTAACGTTTATTTTTACACCTTCTCAAACTATCCAACTATTGAATTTGGCAATATTTATTCAACACCTTTTGCTCACGCCGTTGCCATTTATTTAAACGATGAAAAAATTGAAGCAATTCAGCTTCCTGAAACGGTTATAAGAATTAATAGCTACGCTTTTTCTAATTTAAACTGTATTAAATCAATTTCAATGCCAAACAGTTTGGTTAGAGTGGAAGTTAGCGCCTTTTGTGGAATGAATGGTGGGGTAATTAATTTTACCAAACCAAAATCTTCTTATATTTTTGAAGGCGGTTGGTCAAGCGATTGCCAGGCAACCATTAACTTTGGCGAAAGTGTAAACTAAAATAATAAAACAATAAAAATTTAAACGCACTATTTTTCACTTTAAAATGAATTATAGTGCGTTTTTTTATTTGTTTTTTCTTTTTAAAAACTTGTTTTTAGTTGCCAAACCACCCCGAAGATGCTTTTGGTTAAAATTTTGTTGCAAAATTTGGTTTACTTTTTCATAAAGGGAAAGGTCAAGGTGTTTAAGCCTAATAGAAACGTCCTTGTGAACGGTAGACTTTGAAACGTTAAACAAAAGCGCCGTTTGGCGAATGGTTGTGCGGTGGGTTAAAATGCAATTAGCTTCGTTATAAATTCTTTCAACGTTCATTTATTTTACCTAAAACTAATTTATTTTACGTTGGTTTTCGACCTTTTATAACAAAAAATTCCATATTTGTTAAATTGATTTATCTTAAAGGGAAATATGAGATAAAAATTCCCATTTTAATTAGAAATTTTAAATTAGCTATTGAAAATAGAGTTAATTTATGATAAAATAAGCGTATAATAAAAAGGTGGTGGCGTATATGGGTAAGTTAAAAGTTATATTATCAATTTTAACGTTAATTTGCGTGGCGTTATCTTTTTCAGCTTGTTTTGGTGGGGAAGAATCGGCGCTTACTTTCCAACTTCTTTCCGACGGAACTTACGCTTTAACCGATTGTGTAATTGAAGAAAGCGGTGAAGTGATTATTCCTGAAACCTATAAAGGTAAAAAGGTCACAAAAATTGGTGACGAAGCCTTTAAGCATTGCTTTTTAATTGAAGGAATAACCATTCCAAAATCAATTAAATCAATTGGGGCTGATGCAATTTTTGGAACTGAACGTTTAACAAAGATTAATTATTTAGGAAGTTGGGACGATTGGTTAAATATTGAGTTTTCCGACGCTTGGTCAAATGAAAGGGGCGATTTTGCTGAATTTTACCTTAACGGGGAAAAGGTTTCGGATATTAATTTTACAACCGAAAAGCAATTAAAGTCCGTTATGTTCGATTTTTATCAATTTTTTTATAGCGCAAAAATTCCCGCAAGCGCAATAAATTATATTCCTAAAAATAAACTTAATAAAATTGAAATAGTTTCTGGCGATACCATTCCAAGCGGTGCGTTTTCAGAGTTTAGCACCTTACACGAAGTAACTTTATCATCGGGGCTTAAAACCGTTGGTGAAGATGCTTTTAAGGGCAACGAATATATTGAAAAAGTTAACTTTAACGGAAGTGTTTTAGAATGGGCTACCATTGATTTTAAAAACGCTTTTGCCAACCCTTTATATTACGGCAATATGCTTTACGTCAACGGCGAATTAATTGCTAATATAAACTTAACCGGAATTGATAAAGTTGCTAATTTTGCGTTTATTAACTGCGAAAATTTAACCGCCGTTACTATTGGCGAAGGGGTAACCGACGTTGGGGAGAGAGCTTTCCACAATTGTGAAAACCTTGAAACCATTGAGCTAGGCGAAGGTTTAAAAAACCTTGGGGTTTACTCTTTTTCAAATTGTGGAGTTAAAAATTTAGTCATTCCAAACAGCGTTGTTTCTATTGATAGTAGCGCTTTTTCAGATTGCTTAAAATTGACCGATTTGACCGTTGGGAATTCGGTTAAAAACGTTTATAGCCAAGCCTTTGACGGTTGCGTTAACGTTGAAAAAGTTAACTATTTAGGAACTATTGACGGCTGGGTGTCGATTGATTTTGAAGGCGACGCTTCAAATGGTTCAAACCCAGTTTTCTTTTCTAATAACCTATATATTAACGACGTTTTATTAACCGACGCCGTTATTAACGCTAATACTATTAAAGCTAATAGTTTATCGTGGTGTTATAGTTTAAAAAATATTGTTATTGGTGAAAACGTTAAAAGAATTGATAAGGGAGTTTTTGTTTTTCTTCAACCAACCAGCGTGAGCTTTACGGTTTATGAAGGTTGGTCGGCTTGCGATGAAAGAAATTCAACTTCCACTCCAATTTCTTCTTCCGATTTGCAAAACGATGCAACGGCAAATGAGTATTTAAAGTCAACTTATTGTTATTATACTTGGATTAGAAATTAGCTGTAAGGAGTTTTATGGAAAAGTTATACCTTGGCGTAGATATTGGCGGAACCAACGTTAAGTTTGGCGTAATTAATGAAAAGGGTAAAATTTTTGAAAAGTCAACAATTAAAATTGGCGACGACACCCGTGATTTCGTGGTTTTTCCGCTAATTGTTAAAGAGTGTGAAAGGCTGTTTTTAAAATGGAATTTCGTTGCCATTGGCGTTGGCATTCCCGGTTTAATTGACGAAGCAAACTTTAAGGTTGTTTGTTCGGGTAATTTAAATTGGCAAAACGTTGACGTTTATTCTTATTTTAAAAGCCTTAATTTGCCTTTAAAAATTGGAAACGACGCCAACGTTGCAACCCTTGGTGAAGCCAAGTTTGGCGGTGGAAAGGACTTTAATAGTCTCGTAATGCTTACCTTGGGAACGGGGGTTGGTAGCGGAATTATAATAAACGGTAAAATTTTTTCAGGAAACGGCTCTGCCGGGGCTGAAATTGGGCATATGATTATTGAAGCTAACGGCAAGCCTTGCACTTGCGGTGGCAAAGGTTGTTTTGAGGTTTACGCTTCGGCAACCGCCCTAAAAGAAGCCACTAAAAAGGCTATGATAGACCACCCTAACAGTTTAATGTGGCAAATTGGTGGGTTGGATAAGGTTAGTGGTAAAACGGCTTTTTCCTTTTATGAGCGTGATGAGTTTGCAAAAGCCGTTGTTGATAGCTATTTGCACTATTTATCGGTTGGAATTATTAACGTTGCAAACATTTTCCGCCCCGATGCCATTATTTTAGGCGGTGGCGTTTCCCACGAAGGGGAAAGGTTAATTAATCCGTTAAAGGAAAAACTTAAAAGAAATATTTTTGCAAAAGACCTTGGACCAAAGGTTAGTTTAAGGCTTGCAACTCTTAAAAACGATGCGGGCTTTATGGGCGCAGGGGCGTTAAATTTTTAGTTTGTAGGTTTGGTTATGGACAGAATTTTTATTATGCGAATGGTTTTTAAAAGCGACGTTGACGAAAGCCTTATTAACGGCGTTATTGAACTTTCAAAAGGTTTAAATATTGAAAATTGTCAAATTAAGGAAAGAGAGTTTAATTTTCTTGGGTTAGATAGAGAAGAAGGAAATTTTAACCTAATGCAGTTTGAACTTGAACTTATTATGCAAATGGAAGATATTAAATATTGTCTTGACGTTTGGGAATACGTTTATATTGATAGCGACGGCACTTCCGTTGAAAATTTATTAGAAGAATTTGACGTTGATAAAGTTATTGAATCAATTAATTCAGGAGATGACGACTAATGAACGATTTTATTAAGGTTTTAACTTCAAGAAGAAGCTGTAAAAGTTTCGACCCAACTAAAAAGGTGGATGAAAAATTGCTCGATGAAATTATGCTTTGCGGAACTTACGCTCCAACGGGTAAGGGAATGCAAGCCCCAACTATCGTTTGCGTGCAAGACGAGCCAACCATTAAACTTCTTTCAAAAATTAACGCCGACGTTTTAGGTGTTAAATACGATCCGTTTTACGGCGCAACCGCAGTTTTGGTCGTGTTTAGCGACAGCGATTATTTTACCTATTTAGAAGACGGGTCTTTGGTTTTAGGCAATATGTTAAACGCAGCCCATTCCTTGGGGCTTGGAGCCTGCTGGATTCACCGAGCAAAGCAAATGTTTGAAACAAAGGAAGGCAGGGCTTTAAAGACTAAATGGGGTCTTAAAGATAGCCTTGTTGGAATTGGAAATTGCGTTTTAGGGTATAGGTTAAACCCACCGACTCCTGCAAAACCGAGAAAGCCCGATTATATTATAAAAGTATAAAAAATCACCCTTTTAAAGGGTGATTTTTTAATGCTAAAATTTCGCTTATAAACCAAGATTATCAAAAATTTCCCGTTGTTTTTTAACAAATTCTTCATCGGTTTTTTTAATGGCGTTTATGTTTCGGCTAATTTTATTTTTCTTGCTAAAAATTGCTTTAAAAAAACGAACAATCCAAAACCAAGGCAATAAAATTGGAAATTTTTTAAGGGTTGGATATTGCTTTGAAAGGTGGCTTATTGGTGGGAAAATTTTATAAATAAAAAGGGTAAATTTGCTTTTGTTTTTTAAATCGTTTGCGGTTTTGTTTTTAAAGTTGCCAAAAATACCGCTATTTAAAACGTAGTTATGAAGGTCGATAAGTTGTGGCGTAAATTCGTTGTTTTCAAACCAAACTTTGGCAAGGTTTAAAATTTCTCTTTCAAAAGCTGATGCGTTAAGTTTTTTTAGTTCGCCGTTAACGTATTCTCGGTTTAAGTTAAGGTTTTTGTTTAATAAATATATATCAGTAATAGCCCTAATGCCAATTCCACCCGAAAAAAAGTGTTTAATGGTGTGCAAAATAACGTAGATATAGCCGTCGCTTGGGGTGAAATTTTTTTGGCAAGTGTTGCTTTCGATTCTATTTATTATATCGTCGTAGTAGTCGGGAGTGGTGTGACACTCTAACTTTTCGTGGAGTTCAACGTTTAAAAACGGCTCTAAAACAAAGCTGTGTTCGCCATCGTAAACGTGGTCAAATTTCAAACCTAATTGGGTTAAAGCGGAAAAGGCGGTTTTTAGTTGGCTTTTATCAACGAAAATATCAACGTCGCTTGAAAAACGCATTTCATCGTAAGGATAAACGTTTCTAATAAAACTGCCTTTAAGTGGTATAAAATTCACGTTTTTATTGCAAAATTCATTAAAAATAAGCTGTTTATAATGGTCTTGGTGAACCTGTTGAGAAATTAAATTTTTAGCCACCGAAATTAGCTTATCCCGTTGTTCGGCTGAAAGGCTTGGGTGATTTTTAAGGGTTGGATATACCGTTAAAATTATTCCGTGCTTTTGGCTTAAATTTAAAATTTCCCTTGGATTTTCAATATTTTTGTCATATTCAATTTGATTAATTGAATGTTTGACAATTTCAATAAGTTGTTCGTAAATTTTATCCATAATTAAATTATACACAAAATGAAACAAAAAAGCAACCGTTAGAAATAAATTCGCCCATTTTAGCATAGATATTAAATGGTTGGGTATTGTTAAAAATATTTGACAAAACTTTCATTAAACCGACATATTATTTTGTTTTGAGTTCAATTAATTTTGTTATTATGGGTAGGTGATGAATTGTTGAAGAAATTTTTGCTTATTTTTTCCGTTTTTTTAAGTTTTGTGGTTGTGGTTTGCGCCCTTGTTTACGGAGCAAGCGTGACCGACGTTGAAGTTAGCCTTGCAATTAATAAAAAATTGCCAATATATAGTGTGGAAACCGATAAAAAACAGGTTGCAATTTCTTTCGATTGCGCTTGGGGAACGGAACATACCGATGAAATTTTGAAAAATTTAGAGCGCTATAACGTTAAAGCAACCTTTTTTGCCGTTGAGTTTTGGGTGGAAAAATATCCCGACTACGTTAAAAAAATCGTTAGTTTAGGTCACGAATTCGGCACTCACTCTAAAACCCACTCTAAAATGAGCACTTTAACGGAAAGTCAAATTACAAACGAATTAATTTCATCAACCAATAAAATTGAAGCTTTAACGGGGCAAAAGGTTAAATTGTTTCGCCCGCCTTTCGGCGACTATAACAACAAGCTGATTGAAGTTAGCAATTCCTTAGGTTTACAGGTTATTCAGTGGGACGTTGATAGCTTGGATTGGAAGGACCTTTCCGCCCAAGAAATTTCGTTTAGGGTTATAAATAAAGCTAAAAACGGCTCGATAATTCTATGCCACAACAACGGGCTACACACGGCTGAAAGCCTTCCGCTAATTTTTGCCGATTTGCAAAACAAAGGCTATGAATTTTTACCGATTAGCCAGCTTATTTACTACGAAAATTATAAAATTGACAACAATGGGCGACAGTCGCTCATAAGATAAGGAGAATTTATGAACAGTATTGAAAAACAAAACAACAGGGTTTACCTAAGAGGCGAAGTTGTGACCGAAAAACGGTTTTCACACGAGGTTTATGGCGAAGGTTTTTATGAAATGGACGTGAAGGTTGAACGCCTCTCTGGTCAGGCGGATATTATTCCCGTGACCATTTCCGAAAGACTTATTCAAGAGAAAAATTTAGAAGTTGGCTCAACCATTTCCGTTGTCGGTCAGTTTAGAAGCTATAATAAGGTTATCGATGGAAAATCAAAACTAATGCTAACTATGTTCGTTAGAGAATTCGTTGAAGAAGATTATAGCAAAAACCCTAATAGCATTGTAATTTCCGGTTTCGTTTGCAAGGCGCCAATTTATAGAACGACGCCTTTTAACCGAGAAATTGCCGACGTTTTAATTGCGGTTAATAGGGCTTATAATAAAAGTGACTACATTCCTTGCATTGCTTGGGGTAGGAACGCTCGATTCGTTAAAAATTTAGCAGTTGGTGAAAAAATTGCACTTTCGGGTAGAATTCAAAGCCGAGAATACCAAAAAAAGCTTGGCGACGACAACGTTATAACCCTAACGGCTTATGAAGTTTCCGTTTCAAAATTAGCCGTTTGCGATAGCGTTGACTATTTTGATATTGATAAAGAATTCGGTTTGATGGATATTTTTCGCCAAGAAGGCGTTGTTTAATATTTTTTGGGCGTGGCAAGTTTTGCCACGCCTAAATTTTAGGTTGATAATTTTTTTCTGTTTGGGGTTTTATTGCGGTTTATATTGACAATTACGTTTAATAATGGTAAAATAAACTAAAATTAAAGGAAAAAACAAAATTGAAGGTTTGTTATAAAATTGCTGACGTTTTAATAGAAATTAACCATCTTTTCGATAGCGTTGCCCGTTATATGGAAAATTTTGCGTTAAAAGGGTATAACGGGGTTTGCGATTTAACCATAAGCGTTTATAGGGCAGACGTTGAAAGGGCTATGGCGCTTTATGAAACGAATAGCCCCGACCACGGTGAATGTTTGCTAATTTTAGCGAAAATTGCTGAATTTATTTATAAAAATAAAAACGGCGCACTCTTTCATTCATCGGTTATTAAGGTTAAAAACAAGGCTATAATGTTTTCAGCGCCAAGTGGCACGGGAAAATCAACTCACGCAAGGCTTTGGGTTGATAGCTTTGACGACGTTATTTGTTTAAACGACGATAAGCCTTTTATTCGCAACGTTCTTTCTCTTCCAATTTGCTACGGCTCGCCTTGGCAGGGTAAACACCGTAAAGGGGTTAACGATAGCGCCGTTATTGAAGCAATTTGTTTTATTGAAAGGGCTAACGAGCCAAAGGTTGAAAGGCTATCGGCAAAACAAGCGCTTCCGCTAATTTTAAACCAAATGGTTCGCTATTATGAAAATGAAAATAGCGCCGACCAACAATTAGAGTTTGCCGTGCAGTTAATTAACTCGGTTAAAGTTTATAAAATTTACGTTAATATGGAAAGGGAAAGCGCAATTGCGGTTCGCCGTGGCGTTTTAGGTGACGTTTAATGAAAATTAAAGAAGGTTTCGTTTTAAGAGAAGTTTTGGGTGACTACTTGGTTGTTGCCGTTGGTGATAGAGTTAAGGAATTTAATGGAATGTTAACCCTTAACGCAACCAGCAAACTTATTTTTGAAGGAATTAAAAAGGGCTTGGAAATTGACCAAATTGCCGACCTTTTAGCCTGTGAATATGAAATTTCAAAGGATAAAGCCGTAAGCGACGTTAACAGCGTGGTTGAAACCTTTAAAAAGCTTAATATAGTTGAATAATATGTTAAAATTTAACGGTGGAAAAAACGGCGTTTTAAACGCCTTAAACGAAAAAGGGTTTATCGTTTGTTCAACCATGGGTTGGAGTATGAACCCCTTTTTGCATCAATTAACCGAAAACGTGGTAATTGAAAAGCCCCAAGGAAAACTTGAAAAATACGACGTTGGCTTATACGTTCGCAAGGTTGACGGGGCGTTAATTTTGCACAGGGTTTCAAAGGTTGTGCCAAACGGTTATTATTTCGTTGGCGACAACCATATTCGATGGGAAAAGGTTGAGTTTGACCAAGTGGTTGGCAAAATGAAAGGGTATTATAAAGGTGAAAAATACGTTGACGTTAACAGCTTTTCTTTTAAGCTAAAAAGTCGGCTTTGGTGTTTTTTACCCTTTAAATTAATTGGTGTATTTTTTGTAAGGTTAACTAATAAAATTAAAAGAATAATAAAAAAATAGAGCAAGAAAAAGGTTTTTTACCTTAATTCTTGCTCTTTTTTATTGAAAATGTTAATCGAAAATTATCTCGTGCGTTTTGAGCTAAAAACTCTATACGAAAAGTAAATTGCGGTTATAAACAATGAAAGGAATAAAATGCTTATAACAATAACGTTTTTAATAATTTGAGGGCTTTTCGATTTTAAACAATCGCTTAAAACGTAGCATTCGGTTCCGTTAACTAAAACCTTTGTAATTTGGTCGTTAACCTGAGAAACAACCATAATTTGGTCGCCACTATTTAGTTCAGCGCACTTATTCGTTAGTTCAACGTCGTAATAAGCAACAGCGTTTTTAGTGAGGATTTTCGTGGTTAAAAGGTTAGGGTCTTTTTCAAAAGCAATTCCGCTTTTTAGCATAGAAGTAGCAACGTAGCCTTGCTTGTCGTTGCAACTTATGAACGAATAGCTTTCGCCGTTAAAGGTAAGTTGCTTTTTAATTTCAACTTTTTGGTTTTTTGTAAACCCGTCTAAACTAAATTGGTTGGCTATTATTGGATAAACGTAGGTTGAACAATCGTTTACGAAATATCCGTTTTGGCTACTTTCAATAATTTCAGGGGTAAAAGATACCATATCTTCCGTTCTAACTATTGCGCTCATATCTTTTGAAGCAATTAAACTATAGCGCTCGGTTGAAGTGATAAGAACGAATTGTTTAGTCACGTTCTGGTTGGCTTTCATTTTTTCATAGTTGAAATATTCGCCGAAAACAGGGGTTTTTTCAAGGTTAATTTCAAAGAGCTTTGCGCCGTTTTTAACGGTGACGAAGGTTAAATTATCGCTTAAAACGTAGCCAAAATTTTCGGGAACGGCAATTTTGTTTGGCGTTGCAACTCCAATTTCAACACTTGGCATTGTTAGAACGTAGCCTTTATATAAAAGGTAAACGGTTTCGTTGTTAAGGCTTAAAGAAAAATCGATTGCTTGGGAAAGTTCAGGTAGGTTTTTCGATTTTTCAATTTCAAAAGTTTCCGTTTTGGTTGGCGACGTTTTGGTTATTATATTGTTTTCGTATAATGCGAAAACGTTTCCTTCGTAGTCGGCAAAAATTGATAAAATTTGGTTTGCCGAGCTTGAAACAACCTTGTTTTTGCTTGCCGAAATATCGGTTGCGTTTACCGAATAACTTGCGGTGTTGTAGTTATATAAAGCAACGTAAATATCGCCGAAAACGTCGCTTGTTAGGTCGTCGCCTCTACCAAGGAAGGAAGAATGGATTTCAATTTCCGCCGTTTGGGTTGAAAGTTTATAAATTACTGCTCGTTGTTGGTTGTTAATAGTTTCGTTGTTTAAAACGTAATAATCGTTTTCAAAGGTGGTTATGGCAGTAACGTTTTCAAAGCGAGAGAGTGGTGAGTTAATTGAAATTGTTTCAAGTTCGCCCTTTTCAAACTTTGCAAAAATTAAATTGGTTCCCGAACTTAGTAAAACCGTGTTGTTGGTTGTGGCGAAAAATTTAAGTCCGCTATACGATGAAAGGGAATATTCGGTTATTTCATTATTTTCTAAATTAAGTTTTTTAAGATTTTTATCGAGAATAAATAGTTCGTTATCAACAACTTGAATTTCTTTAACGTCTTGAGAGATGCGAGAAATTGAGTTGTGGTTTGCCGTTATTGAAAAGCCGTTAATTTTAAGGTCGGTTGCGTTTACGCCTAAAATGGCGTTAAGGCTTTTATCGGCAACGAAAAGGCTGTTATTAACGTAAAATCCGCAATTTGGCTCGGTTATATTATCTAAACTATTGTTTCCTGAAATTGGTAAAAATGCAAGTTCGTTTCCGCTATAATCGAATTTTTTAATTCCATCTTTATAGCAAACGAAAATTGCGTTATCACTTGAACTTATGCTTCTAATATTAGATAGATTAGTAGCAATTACGGTGTTTTCCGTTGGGGTGAGTTTGTGAACGTTGCTCTCAAAAGAATAGAACAAGGTTTCCGTTTGATTAGCGCCGTTTAGGGAAAGTGTGTTAGGCGTGTAGCTTAAACTAATAAGTTTTGTGGTCAATTCTTCGCAAACGAAATTTTCCGAGTCGGTAATTAAATAGTAGCGAATTTCGTTTGATGGGTTGGTGACTAAAATTCCGTTGTAAATATCGAAGGAAGTTCCTGCGCTATTTATTGAAGTTTGCTCGGTTATTAGGTTTGTTTGAACGTTGATGGTGTAAATTTTTGAACCGGCTAAAAATATAATATTGTTATTCAACTTGTAAACTCGGCTAACGTTTTGGGTTAATTCGTAGGAGTGGTAAAGCTCACCGTCGAAATAAATAATTTTGTTTGGCTGGCTAATTACAAATTCCTTTTCGTTAGTCCAAACGTCGATAGGGCTATAAAGTTGATAATATTCTAAATAGGTTTTAGGGAGCAAAATGTTTGTTGAAACCTTTTGGTCGGCTTTGGCAACAACAAGCTTTTCCACTCCTACCGTTAAAAAACATATTGAAAGTAGCGTTAAAACTAAAACTAAATATTTTTTCATAAAATTGCCTTTAAAATTATTAATAAGTAGAGTATACCATAAAAGTTTCTTTTAATCAATAGATTAAAAGATTTTTTTATTTAAAATTTTTTTTGCCAAAATTGGTCGGCAAAAATCGTTTTTGACAGAAATTGTCAGTTAGGCAATTTATAATTAAATAAAAAACATCGAACAAATGTTCGACTTTAAATTAAATAGCTTGCTAAAAATTATAAATTTTTAAGGGTTGCGCAAATTTAATAATTTAAAATAATTTCGATTAAAATTGTCAGCAAGATATTGCATTTTTAAAATAATGGCTTATAATAGAGCCAGGTTACGTGAGGTGAATTATGAAAAAAGCAATTAAATTTGAGCAAATTGTTATTATGGTTTATGAAAGAATTGATGAACAAATTGAAAAGTATAATCAAAAAGCGTTAAAGCTTGCCCTTGGTTCTTTCGACGGTAGATATGGAACGGAAAAGCAAATTAACAACGTTTTAAAAGTGTGTTCAAAACGAAACGCTTTAAAGGACTTAAAATGGAAAATTAACTTGATTTTATCTATGTTACCAAAAGATGAAGTCAGGTTAATTTTATCGGGTGGAAACAGAGTTGTAGCAATTAACTACGGTGATTATTCGGCAAGAACGTTTTATAGAAAGCGGAAAAGAGCATTCGACCATTTTGGTGAAATGCTTTCCTATATTAAGCTTGACGAAGCAAATTTTTACGCCCTTTACGGACACGACGCCGTTGTTCAATCGTCAATTAAAGATTATTTCGATAATTTAAGACTCGTTAGAAAAGTTGCGTAGAATAATTTTTAATAATTTCGAGCGAAATTAGTTTAATCGTTTGAATCATCGAAAAAAGATTGGTTTAAATTTGCTTTTTTGTTAGGCTGTAGAATTAAATAAATTAAAATTAACGATGCAAAAATTACCGCAAAGGTTATTATTATTGAATTTTTGTTGGTAAATGAAAAGTTTTCAACTTGGTTTTGGCTTGCGTTAGAGTTATTATTGGTTGTATTTTCCTGTTGGTTTTGATGAAGCAAGGCTTCGTCGGGGTGAAGGGGTAGGGTAAAGGAATTAAAACTGGAAAGTCTAACGTAGCCAATTAAGCCTTGGGTGTAAACGAAGGCAAAATTTTCCCCTTCAATTTCAGCGTATCCGTAAAAAACGGCTTCTTGGTTTTGGCTTATAACGGCTTTTGGTGAATTTTTGTTTAGTTCGGCAAAAAGAACTTCATCACATTTTAGTGAAAGGTTTTGGTGGGGGTAGGGATTAGCCGAAGGGGTAAGACTAAAATTTAAGTCAACGTTTTTAACGTAGCCTTCAAGTAGGGGAACGCCCGTTTCGTTGTCTAAATAAATTACCCTTGAAGCTTCGCTGTAAACGTTTACGATTTTTACGTAATAGCTGAAAGGCAAAATAAATTTTTCAAATTTTAGGCTTTGGTCGGAATAGAAAACGGCGTTTTCGCTTATTACCATGGCGTAGTTATTTTCAGCCTTTGCTATTTTGGGCAATGAACTTAAATATATCAAAAATAAAGTTAGAGCAAAACATAATAGCTTTTTCATAGCAAGTTAATTTTAACTTTTTTAAAAGGTGGAAAAATGAAAAAATATGTAAAAAATGGGGGAATGTTGTCGAATGTGGCGGGTGATTAATAAAATTAAGGAAATTGAAGCCGAGCAAATTAGGCGAAAGCTTATGGATAGACTTTCAACCTATAATAGGGATAAGGTCCACTTAAAACAAATTGAATTTCACAAATGCCAAAAGCGAAACAGGTGGGTGTTTGGGGGAAATAGAAGCGGAAAAACCGAGTGTGGCGCAGTTGAAACCATTTATATGGCAAGGGGTATTCACCCTTACAGAAAAAATAGAAAAAACGTTTTCGGTTGGGTGGTTAGCTTGTCGAAAGAAGTTCAGCGTGACGTTGCTCAACGAAAAATTTTGCACTATCTTAACCCCGATTGGATTGAAGAAATTATTATGAGTTCAGGTAGGCGGGATAGTCCGGAAAACGGGGTTATCGACCAACTTATAATTAAAAACGTTTTTGGGGGAAGGTCGGTTATCGGTTTTAAAAGTTGCGACCAAGGCAGAGAAAAATTCCAAGGTAGTTCCTTAGATTTCGTTTGGTTCGATGAAGAACCGCCAAAGGATATTTACGACGAGTGTAAAATGCGAGTGCTTGATAAAAACGGCGATATTTTCGGAACTATGACGCCCCTTAAAGGCTTGACTTTTATTTACGAAGAAATTTTTTTAAACAAGTTTAACTCAAAACAAGTTTGGTATGAGTTTATGGAATGGGCGGATAATCCCTTCCTAGACGAAAGGGAAGTTGAAGCTTTAACGGAAAGTATGTCCGCCGATAGCTTGGAAGCTCGGCGATACGGTAAGTTTAGGTCGGCAACGGGGCTTGTTTATACGGAATTTGACGAGAACGTTCACGTTATTGAGCCTTTTAACGTGCCAAAAGAGTGGCAGGCGGGAATTTCAATCGACCCGGGGCTTAATAATCCGCTATCCTGCCATTGGTATGCCGTTGATTACGACGACAACGTTTACGTTATAGCCGAGCATTACGAAGGGAAGAGAGATATTGAATATCACGCCAACGAAATTAAACGAAAAAGTAAAAATCTCGGTTGGTTTACCGATTATAAGGGAAGGCTTTGCGCCTTGATTGACTCGGCGGCGAACCAACGAACTTTGGCAAGTTCAAAAAGCGTTAGCGAACTTTTTTACGACCACGGAATTTTGGTTAATACCAACGTTAATAAGGATTTATTTAGTGGAATTGCAAGAGTAAAGGAATATTTTAAAAACAAAAAAATTTTCATATTTAAAAGTTGCGTTAATTTAATTAGGGAAATAAAAGGCTATTGGTGGGGTAAGGAAGACACGCCTATTAAGCGTGACGACCACGCCCTTGACGAGCTTAGATATTTCATTATGTCACGCCCGAAAATTTCACCGCCTAAACAGGAACCTACAACCATTGAAAAGGATAAGGACAGGCTATTTAGAGCTTTGAAGAAAAATAGGGGGTAGAATTGAAAAAACTTAGTGAAGAACTAAAAAAGGCCATGCTAAAAAAAGCAAAGGGCTACGACACGAAAGAAACGGTTGAAGAATATCAAGA
>JAZQKQ010000005.1:0-15378 GCA_045542235.1 Christensenellaceae bacterium
TAGGGTTGTCAATAACTATTATAAACTCAAAATCGGTATACGTTTGGTTTAAAATTGAATTCACAGATTTTTCCACAAAGGCTAATTGCTCTTTGTATACACTCATAATAACGCTAATCATAAAAATCCTTACTAAATTAAATGTTTATATAGGTTTTATATTTTTCCAAAGTTTGTTTTGCAATTGTATCCCATGAAAAAACGTCTTTTGCCAAATTTCTTGCATTTACGCTTTTAGCTTCATAGTTTTCTTTTTCTAAAACAGCCTTCTTTAACAATTGAGAAACTTTTTCATAATTGGTTTCGCAAGCCCAGCCCCCATTATTTTCGGTAATTAGTCCACCCAAAGTCGTTCCTTCCGTAACTAAACAAGGCACGCCATAGCTCAACGCTTCTAAAATTCCCATTGGCATACCCTCAAAACGAGAGGTTTGAATAAAAATATCTGATTCTAAAAGTATTTTTTCCTTGTCCGCTCCAAAAACAGCAGGGTTTAAAGTTACGATTTTCCCCAATGAACGTTCTGCTATCATCTGTTCAACACGAGCATAACGACCTTGATAATCAGGTCCATAAATATAAAGTTCACATTTATCTTCATAAGGTGTATTTAATAGAGTCTTAAACGCATCAAGCATAATATCGAGCCCCTTTGCGTTCGCATCAAGCCTTCCAATGTAAACAAACCTTACCTTATCAGAACTAAAAAATTGCTTTGACTTTATCGGCACATTGTATCCATTGGTTCCTATAAATTTATTATTCTTAAATTTAGTTTCTCTCAACTCAAGCTCAGAAAGGCATTGTATAGCCGCAGCATTTTTAATGAATGAGTTAAAAAAAATATTACCAATAATTTTCTTAACTCGCTTTTTATTTTGAGCTCCTGTCGTAAGTGAAGCATGTGGAACAATAATGTATGGAATATTCTCCTTTCGTAAAACTCTTGATATTTTTATAAATTCTTTTTCATACACTTGATGAAATATAACTATATCAGGTTTATTGAACGGTTCATTAAGAGAAGAAAGTAAAAACGGCGACTTATAGACAAAAAAGTTGGTTATACCGTTTGGATGATAATCGTTAATGTTTAAAAGTCCAACCGTTTCAAATTTACTTTGCGCTTTTATATGTTCAGGCACAACCACGCAAACACCATTGGCTGGATTATTCCGTATTGTTGCAATATGTAAAATTACCATATATACTCCCTATAAATGTTTTAAACGTTTTGCAAGTTTAATTAATGCTTTTGGCATTATTGCAATTATTCTATCTTTAATTTTAAAACCTACTCTCTTGTTTTTAAAGAAATCGCCGTCTATATTTTTATAATAGCCCTCTCTTGTTTCAGGTTTATTAGTAGGCTTAACTAAATTATGTTGATTTTTTACGATTTTTTCAGATTCGCATTCAAAAAATTCAATTTCATTTAACGACTTAATTAATTGCATGCCCTTTTCATTATGACAGATTATAGAAGACACTCCGTCTTCGGAATAGAAACTTGAATTAACCCCCATAAGCCCCCAAAAATCACCTACGGTTATATCTTCAGGCCGTGAATTAACGTTACAATATTTACAGTCATAACAACTGCTTCGATAATTTTTCCCAGCTAAAAAATCGCTACCATATTTATCGAGAGACATTGAACCGGTATATTCCTTACCATTTTCACACTTAAACCAAAAATTTGTTCCCCAGCCCTTTTTCTTTTTGTATCTAAAATTATATTCAATTATTTTCGAGCCTTTTTTACTCTCTAAATATTTTAAATAATTTTTAAATAATTTAGGAGATGGAACACCGTGACATATTAAACCCACGGTATATAAATTTTCGTAGTCTTTACCTAAATAACACTTTAATCCATTAACTTGGCAAGGCGTGCCAATAAATAAAACAACCTGGCTTTTTAAATCCTCTTCCACCTTTTTAAATACGCCGATTGTGTTAGACTGAACGTATTTTGACGACTGCAATTTACTTAACTGAGCCACGGTTTCAACCCTTACGTGTTTTGCGGTCAAATCATCCCAAGCACAACCGTATACCACGCCGTTATATTTTTCAATAATATGCTTGGATAATTCATAACAAGCGCCACCTGAAGCACTCTCTAATAGGGCGGTTTTTTCTTTTATTTTTAATCCGCCACAATATTTTTGAGAATTGGAAAAAACTGGGTTATTTGAAGGACATTTCTTCAAACATAATCCACAATTTACACATTTTGAACTATCTATCTCAGGATATAAAAACCCTTCAAAATTTTCAGTTATTTGTATAGCGTTAACAGGGCACAAACTTTCACAAGCACCACAACCAACACAATTGTCTATAATGGAATATATATTTTCCATAAACACACCCACGTATTATTAAATATTTTCACTTATTGCATTTTTAAGAAAAGCTTTACTTTTTTCTCTTTGCTCATTCAAAAAATGGTTGGCGCTATCAAAACTAATTTCTTTCATAATAGCCCCGTCAATCGGTTCAAATCGGTTTTGTAAATTAGTTTTTTCTAAAATTGATTGAATTCTCGTAGATTGTTTAACAGCTTTTCCATAATTTCTTTCAAAAACAAAAAAAGGCACGTTGTAATTAATAGAAAAAGCCGTTCCGTGGAATGAGTCAGTGCAAACGAATTGTGCGTTTTTAATTAATTCGACAAACTGTTTCGGTCCTGCAAAAGGAGTTTGCGCACAATTAAACCAATCGGTTTCATAAGGCAAATAAATTACTTTTAAACCTTCTTTTTCAGCAATCTCTGAAACCATATTTTTGGCTTTTGTTGAAGGTTCGTCTAAAAAGTATGCCAACAAATATTTTTCATTGCTATCTTCCTTGCAATTCAACAATCCGTCCCATTCCATTGCAGATAAAATTAAAGTTGGGTCAATTAACACGTCAACCGTTTCACCCGTTAGCATTTTAATAATTTCTTGACCAGATTGTTCTCGAACTGATTTGTTTTTAATTTCACCAACGTATTTGCGAATCTTTTTTTCGTTATATTTTGGAACGTAATCCTTCCCAAAGCTTGGAGCGTAAGCAATTCGCTTTTTTTGTGGTGCAAAACGTAAATAATAAAACGGATCAACGTATAAACTCGTTGAGTTCCAAATTTGGTCGCTACCGCATACAAACGCCGAAAAATCGTTTTGTTTTGCAATTTTTTTAAGTCTATTATTAGTTATTAAAGTCGGCTTAATATAATCGTTTTTAAATTTCTCAAATTCATTAACGATTTCTTCGGAAAGCTTTTTTGAAATGCTATTTTTATAGTTTTTAAGTTCCTTTAACCCACCTTTATGAAAAAGACCTCGAAAAACAACGGTAAATAATTTACCTAATCGAATATCTCTCCCCTTGATTAAACTACCCTTTATTTTAAATATTTCACCTTTATATCCTAATTCTTCAATGGTCATTTTTAAAGCGTAAGCTTGAAGCATTGACCCATAATTAAAACCTGTATATAAAGTGGCAATTCCTACCTTTTTTTTATTTTCCATTGCAAACCTACTTATATTTTCTCAACCCAGCAAACGCCCAACAAACTAAATAGTATAACGAACTGAAAAAATTGATTTTTTCAATCTTTCTATATACTCGCCATTGATATTTAATCATTTTAAATTTGTTTGCTGATACCGAACCAGTTGATTTTCTATATTGACCAAGACTTTGATGCAAAAAATCAACCTTTTCGCCATTTTTTAAAATTTTCAACCAACAGGCAAAATCTTCTCGTTTTTCAGCCTCAACAGGCATTAAAATTTTACCTAATTTTTCTTTGTCGTAAACAGCTGTTAAACAACCCACACTGCAATGTTTTAAAATATCTTTATAAAAAAATTCATTCTTTTTAACGTCATAATTTGAAACGACGTTGCCATTTTCATCAATAACTTGATATGCCGAGCATGAGAAAACACTGTTTTTTTCACTCATAAAAGAAAGTTGAATTTGCAACTTGTCCCTATCCCACAAATCATCGCTATCTAAAAAGGCAATCCATCTACCATTTGAAACTTCAATAGCGTTATTTCTCGAAAGAGCCGCTCCGCAATTTTCTTGATTTTGTATAAGTTTAATTCTTGGGTCGCTAAATTTTTTTATAAGATTAACAGAATTATCCGACGAACAATCGTCAACGATAATAAGCTCCCAATTGCCATAACTTTGGTCAATAACGCTTTGGATTGATTGTTCTACAAACTTTTCACTATTATAATTTGGCATTATTATCGATACCAAGCCATAATCTTTTTCAACGTTCATTAATCGTTTTCCTTTTTTTCTTCAACTTTTTCTATTTTTTCAGGGTCTTGATTTTCTTTTTTTTCTTCAATAACGCCCTCTTGAACGCTATCGCTTTTAAACACTTTTACAATCGTCATAAAAAAGATTTTAATATCTAACCAAAGCGAAAAACGTTTCAAATAATATGCGTCATACATTGCTTTTTGTTCAGGGTGTGCAGCTAAAACGTCTCTACCGTTAACTTGCGCCCATCCACTAATTCCTGGCCTTAATTGATAAACGTTGTATTTTTCTCTAGCTTCGTTTAAGCTCGTTTCACTTCGTTGTGATGGTCTATAACCTATCAAACTCATTTTACCCATTAAAATACAAAAGAATTGTGGCAACTCATCAATAGATGTTTTTCTAATAAACCTTCCTACTTTTGTGATATAAGCATTAACTTCGCCATATTCATAACCCGCAACGTCGTGGCGAGCTTCAACCGACATACTTCTAAACTTAATACAATTAAATTCTTTATTGTTTTTACCAATTCGCTTTTGACAAAAAAATACTGGACCTTTTGAATCAACTTTAATTGCAATAGCGGTTATAATGAATACAGGCGATAAAATTATAATAGCAAGTAAAGCAATGACAAAATCTGCAACACATTTCAAAAACCTATACAGTTTTTGCCAAAAACTAATTTTATAACCCTCTCCGCAATAAATTCTTTTTTCATCAACAATGAAATCCTTTTCTACCACGAACAAAATTCTCCTAAGTATTAATATTATTTTATACAACTAGTCTATTATATTCTATCATAAAAGACGGTGTTTGGCAAGGGTTATTTATAAAATAAATAAAACAAATAAAACTACGTGTTAAAATAATTGCTAAATTTTGGCAAATTTTTATTTAGAAAACTAAATTCTTTGCATAAAAAAACCGCAATAATCGACTTATAGCCCCATTATCGCGGTTTTTAATTTAAATTATAAATTTATTTTACTAATAATTTCCAAACAAATTTTACACGAGCGAATTGCCATTTTTTCTTCAAAAATTTTATAATTTTCAATTTGACTTTTTTCACCGATAACGTCGGAAATATATCGAATAACGATAAACGGAACGCCCAATTTAACGCAAGTTTGAGCAATTGCAGCACCTTCCATTTCGCAAGCTAAAACGTTATTTATACCCATTTTTTCATAAACGAATTTTTCAGTTACGAATTGGTCGCCGGATAAAATTACGCCACTTTTATAGCTAACGTTTAAACTGTTTAACAGGCTTTTTACCTGCTCAACCACCGGTTGAGAAGCTTGATAAAAGGCTTCGTCGCCGGGAACTTGACCTAATTTATAGCCAAACACTCTAACGTCGACGTCGTGATAGGCGCATTTTTCACCAATTATAACGTCTTCACAACTCGTAAGGTTTGTGCCACCGGCAATACCCGTGTTTATTATTAGCGAGCAGTTAAAACAAACTTTTAAAATTGTAGCGCAAATTCCCCCGTTAACCTTGCCAATTCCCGATTGAACTACTACAACGCCCTTACCATCGATTTCACCGATAAAAAATTCCGTTTTGCCAACAATTTTGGTTTGCATATTTTTTAGGCTATTTTTTAAAGTTGCAATTTCAGCTTCCATAGCCCCAATTATTCCAATCATTTTCATTACCTAACAATTATTTTTTAATTCAAATAACCCAAAAACTTTTAGGCTTTTGGGTTAATTTTTTTATAGACTATTAATATAGTTAATTAAAATTTCGTTTAAAGTTTTAGGGTCGCAATTGCCCTTTAACGCCTTCATGCACTTACCGAAAATTGACATTATAGCCTTTTCCTTACCACCCTTATAGTCGGCAACGGCTTTAGGGTCGTTTGCAACGGCTTCTTTAACCACCTTTTCAATTAAACCCGTATCGTTAGAAACGATTAATCCGTTTTCTTCGGCAAACTTTTCTGGGTTAACGTCAGTATCGTCAAACATGGCTAAAAGAACCTTTTTAGCGTTAGTTCTTCCCACCTTACCACCCGAAACGAGTTTGATAAGTTCGCCCAAGCTTTTTCCGTTAACGTTGAGCATATCGTAGGTCATTCCCTTAACGTTCAAAATACTCATAACCTCGGATATAAGCCAGTTAGCGGCATCTTTTGCGTTACCGCAAACGGAATAAGCATCTTCAAAACATTCGCAAAGAGCAATACTTTTTGAAAGCTGATCGGCATCGTATTCGCTTAAACCAAGCTCAGTCATATACCTTTCACGCTTAACTTCCGGAAGTTCAGGGAGAGAGTTTTTCATTTGGTCAAACCAATCGTCGTCGATTACCACAGGCATAACGTTTGGATCTGGGAAATAACGATAGTCCCCTGCGGTTTCTTTTGAACGCATTGCAAAACTTTTACCCTTAATATCGTCCCAACGCCTTGTTTCTTGAACTAAAACTTCGGTCTTGCGTTCCAAAGCATCGATATGGCGAGCCGTTTCATATTCGATAGCACGCTTAATAGCTTCGATTGAGTTCATATTTTTCATTTCGGTTCTAACGCCGTATTCCTTGCTACCCTCAGGGCGAATTGAAAGGTTAACGTCGCAACGCATTGTGCCGTGAGCCATTTCACATTCAGCAACCTTGGCAAAGCGAAGAAGTGTTTTTAAACGCTCTAAATAAGCCTTAACTTCATCGGCGCTTGAAAGGTCGGGTTGACTTACGATTTCAATAAGCGGAACACTCGTTCTGTTAAAATCTACGTGAGTTGTATCTTCCAAAATGTCGTGAACTAACTTGCCTGCATCTTCTTCCATGTGAATTTGCTTAATTCTAATACCCTTTTTACCGTTTGGCGTGTCAATTTCCACCAAGCCGTTAACGGCAACAGGCGCAAACCATTGGGTAGTTTGATAAGCCGCAGGAAGATCGGGATAGTAATAGCTTTTTTTATCAAAAGTGGTCGTGCGGTTAATTTGACAATTGAGCATTAAGCCCGCCTTAATGCCAAAATCAACAACTCGTTTGTTAACGATTGGCAACATACCAGGCATACCGCAACAAGCAGGACAAACGTGAGAGTTTGGCTCTGCCCCGTAAGAGTGAGCCGAACATGAACAGAAAATTTTTGAATTGGTGGCAAGCTCAACGTGAACTTCTAAACCGATGACTGTTTCATATTTCATTTTAGTTTACCCCCTTTTCTAAAATTTCACAAAGTGATAACAATTTATTTTCAGAAAAAGCCGAGCCAACCAATTGAACTCCACCACAAACCACAGCAGGTAAACCGGTTATCGATGCAGGAGCCGTGTAATAATTTTCTTCAAAAGAAAGGGATTTATTTTCTTCAATATCCTTTTTAGTATATTCCATTTTTGAACAAGCCGGCATTAAAACTCCATCGAACTCACCAAAAATTTTGCTAAAACTTTCAACGATTAGTCGGCGAGACCTTAAACACTTGTCGTAAACCTTAAAATAACTTTCAGTTGAAAGAGTGTCAGAGCCGAATAAAATTGCGCTTTTTAAAAGTTCGCCGAAAGCTTCCGTTCTCGAATTAGTGTAAAGCTCGTCAATGCCGATAAAGTTTTGAGCACGATAGCCAAATTTAACCCCATCGTAGCGAGAAACGTTATTGCAAAGCTCGGCGCTCATTAAAACGTTCCAAGCAGGGCGAGAAAGCGAAATTACTTCATTTTCAATTTCTACAACTTCAATTCCGTTATCAATAAAGGACTTTTTAGCCCTTTCAATAGCTTGTAAAACACTTTCGTCAGCGCCGTTCATCATTGACTTTATAACCGCCACCCTTTTAACGGATTTTGAATTTTCCTTAACGCTTTGGCAAATTTCTTCGCTAAGGGAAGTTCCGTCTTTATCGTCGTGACCAACGATTTCAAAGAAAACTTCTCTTAAACTATCAACGGTTTTTGAAATAACGCTAACGCATTCACCAGAACAAGCAACGGGAATAGTTCCGTAGCGAGAAACAACGCCGTAAGTAGGCTTAATTGAAACCAAACCGTTTTGAGCTGAACCACGGCGGATTGAACCGTTAACGTCTAACCCGATAACCGCAATTGCTTCACCTGAATTTAAAATTTCAGCAGGAGCAAAAATTAGCTTTTCATCAATTTCTCCGCTATTAAAATATGAACTTTCACCAACCAAGTCGATTGCAAACTCACCAACGTTTGCCTTTCCGCCCAAAGTGTAACCCGCCTTAAATAAACGGCTTAAAACTTCGGCTTCAAACAAACTAACGTAGCCTTCGAGCATTTTTGAGCCGGCGGTAGTTGGCAAATCTTTTGTTAAAATCATATCGTCACAAACGATTGTTTTTTGTGATGAACTTTGTAATTTTTCAGTATAAATTTTCATAATACCCACCTATAAGCCTGTTATTCAACAACCTTTGGAACACACCAATAGCCCGAATCGGTTTCAGGAGCTTGGGCTTGAAGGTCTTCACGAGAGAAGTTTTGCTTAACCTCGTCACTACGAACTACGGTTAAAATTGGCATAACGTGAACCATTCTTTCCACGTTGTCGGTGTTTAAGCTTTCAAGGGATTTTAAATCCTTTTCCCTATCGTTACAAAAACTAATAACTTCTTCCTTTTGAGCCACGGTTAAACTCAATTGGTTTAACATTTCTAATTTTCTTAAAGTTTCTTTATCCATAAATATATTCCTTTTAGGTTAAAAATTAGTCACGAATTTTAACGTGAACTTCACGAAGTTGTTGCTCGGTCACTTCACCAGGCGCACCCATCATAAGGTCTTGAGCGTTGCCGTTTAATGGGAAGGCAATAACGTCACGAATGGTTTCTTCACCGGCAATAAGCATTATCATTCTGTCAACCCCAGGAGCCATACCTGCGTGTGGTGGAGCACCGTAAGAGAAGGCGTTATATAATGCGCCAAACTTCGACTTAACGTCATCTTCGCCGTAGCCTGCAATTTCAAAAGCCTTTCTCATAATATCAGGGTTATGGTTTCTTACCGCACCAGACGATAGTTCAACGCCGTTGCAAACTATATCGTATTGATAAGCGAAAATTTCAAGTGGATTTTTGTTTAATAATGCGTCCATTCCGCCTTGTGGCATTGAGAACGGATTGTGAGTAAAGTCGATTTTATTAGTATCTTCGTTAAATTCATACATTGGGAAATCAACGATAAAGCAGAATTCAAAAGAATCGTTTTTAATAAGGTTGAGCTCGGTTGCAATCCAAGTTCTCATTTCCCCTGCCAAACGGTCGATAACCGAAGCTGAATCGCTAATGAAGAATAGAGATTCACCTTCTTTAATGCCAACGAGCTCGGTTAATTCCTTCTTTTGTTCTTCGGTTAAGAATTTAGCGATTGGTCCTTTATATTCCCCTTCTTCCAAAGTGATATAACCAATACCAAACTTCATTCCAATGCTTCTTGAATAGGTGTCGATTGCCTTTTCAAAAGCCTTTTTGCCGTCGCCGTCGCCATCCTTTTTAACCAAGTAGTTTGCAACGATACCACGAACTAACTTGTTTTTGAAAGGAATTGTTCTTCCGTTAATAAATAAAAATTCGTTCTTTGCAAAAAAGTCGGTTAAATCTTGAATAACTAGCGGATTTCTAAGGTCCGGCTTGTCTGTGCCGTATTTGAGCATTGATTCATTATAAGGAATGCGTGCAAAAGGTGGTTTTGAAACCTTTTTGCCCGAAAACTTCGTAAAGGTGTTGTAAACGACTTGTTCAGCAACGGCAAAAACGTCTTCTTGAGTAGCGAAAGCCATTTCAAAGTCTAATTGATAAAATTCGCCTGGAGAACGGTCTTGACGAGCGTCTTCATCACGGAAACATGGTGCAATTTGGAAATAGCGGTCAAAACCGGAAGCCATTAAAAGTTGCTTAAATTGTTGCGGAGCTTGTGGCAATGCGTAGAACTTGCCCTTGTGCTTACGGCTTGGAACGAGATAGTCACGAGCGCCTTCAGGTGACGACGCCGTTAAAATTGGAGTTTGAATTTCTAAGAAGCCCAATTCTTCCATTTGACTGCGTAAATAGCTTAAAATTTTTGAACGAAGCACGATGTTATTGTGAATTTTTTGGTTTCTTAAATCGAGATAGCGATATTTTAAACGAACGTCTTCCCTAATTTGGTGAGACGATTCAATTTCAAAAGGCAAGCCAAGCTGACAAGGCCCTAAAACTTCAATTTTGCTAACTTTAACTTCTATTAAACCCGTTGAAAGCTTTGGGTTAACCGTTTCTTCATCTCTCTTGGTAACCACGCCTTCACATAAAATAACCGTTTCTTTTGAAATGCCTTGAAGCATCGTGTCGTCGGAAAGAACGACCTGTGTAGTTCCGTAATGATCACGAAGGTCGATAAACAAAACCCCGCCGTGGTCACGAATTGTTGAAACCCAGCCGTTTAAAACGACCTTTTGACCGATATGTTCAACGTTGAGTTCGTTGCAAGTGTGCGTTCTTAACATAAATTTTCTCCTTTTTTTACAAACTTATTATATGTATTTTTTGACAAATTGAAAACAAAAAGCCTTTCGCCCCAAAATGGGACGAAAGGCAAACTTCCGCGATACCACCCAAATTGACCTAAAAAAGGTCCACTCAATTAGATTTTTACGCAATCAACGGGTGGTTCTAATAACTAAAAAGCGTTCTTCCACCAACTCCAGAGTGTTTTTCACATAAGTTTTGCGCCCTATTCTCACCACCAAGGACTCTCTTTACCAAATTAAATATGCTACTCTCTCTATCACAGTTTTGTGTAATTATACCATTTGCAATTTTAATTGTCAAACAATTTTTTAATATTGACGAAAACTGCCACCAAATTTTTGGTCATTTTTACCATTACATTTTTAATTTTGCAGTTGATTTTTATTTTAAATGTTGTATAATATTATAAAAAGTATAAAGGAGTTTATCATGTCAAGTTTTAAAGATTTACGAATCGTTGATAATTTCTATCAAACGTCGCTATTTTTCCCAATGCCAACGGTTATTATTAGCACTCTTACGGAAGATGGAAAAACCACCCTCGGACCTTACAGCTTAATTCAACCTTACTACGTTGCCGGTAAGGATTTTTACGCAATGCTTTTAAACGCTCGTAATTCTTCTAATACCGCTCAAAATATTTTAAGAACGGGCAAATGCGCAATTAATTTTATTACCGACGAACCTAAATATTTTAAAGAAGCCGTAAAACTTAGTTGGCCGGGCGACAAGCCGGAAGATAAAATGCCTAACTGCAAATTTAAGCTTGAAGAAGGGCTTATGGCAAAAGAACACCCTAACGAACAATTCCCTATGGTTTTAAGCGAAGCTTTCCAAGTTATTGAATGCACTTGGGCGAGCCACCTTGATAACGGCTTTGAATGTAAACCAGGTTGTTTAGAAGGTTACGAGCCTCCCTATCACGATTTTAACGGCATAACTTCTAAATTCGGCGCTACTTTTATTTTAAAAATTGATAAAATTTTAATGAAAGAAAAATATTACAACGCAATTATCAACGGCGTTAGGGCAAAAGATTTTCCTAAAATGCCCGTTGATTACGGCTATCGTGACAGCAAATATTTTTGGTATTGCCGTCATAAAAAACCAATTGCCGAACTTTTGCAAGTTCGCAAAACTTCGCTTGCTTCCGTTAGATACGCAGCCGACAGAATTGACGACAAGGTTAAATTTACCGACGAAGCTTTAACTATGCTTTTAGGCGTTCCAAGAGTGTTTTTACCACTGGTTTTAAAAGGTTGCGTTAAGTGGGCTAACGAAAACGACTGCACCCTTATTACGGAAGTAGAAATGCAAATTATTAACGATAAGCGCTCAAAAGAAAAAAATAAAAAATAGACGTTAATCGACCTATAAAGGACTTTTTAATGAATTACAACTCAAAAATTTGCAACTTAATAAACGAAAATAAAGAAAATTGGCGTAGCCTTTTAAGCGACCTTAAAATTTCCGTTAAAGAAGAAGGCGACTTAGCAATTTTTAACTATGAAATTACAAGTGATTTTTTTAATCCCGTAGTTCAAGAAGCAAGGGGCATTATTATTAACGTTAAAACCCTTGAAGTTGTTTGTTGGCCGTTTAGAAAATTTGGAAATTACTCGGAAAGCTACGCAGATAAAATTGATTGGGAAACTGCCCTTGTGTTAGAAAAAATCGACGGCTCTATAATAAAGCTTTGGTTTGACGATAGTTTAGATAAATGGCAGTTTTCTACCAACGGAACAATTCGAGCGGAAAACGCCAACGTTGACGGACAATATAACCTAACCTACGACCAGGTTATTTATAGCGCTGAAAATTTTTCCACTATTAATTTTGAAAGCCTTAACAAAAACTACACCTATATTTTCGAGCTTGTTAGCCCTAAAACTCAAGTTGTTATAAACTATGAAAAAACGTTACTATATCACACGGGAACAAGAAATAACCTAACCGGTGAAGAGCTTAACGAAGATATTGGAGTAATTAAACCCCAAGCCTTTTTATTAAACAACCTTGAAAAGTGCGTTGAAGCAGTTGTTAAACTAAACGAAAATTTATCAGCCGTTGAAAAAGAAGGTTTCGTTGTGGTGGATAAAAACTGGCATAGAATTAAAATTAAATCGCCCGACTACGTTATGATTCACCACGTTTCTAACAAGCGACTTTTTTCTAAAGAAGTAGTTTTAAATATTTTAATTAACGAGCCTAATAAACTTGAAAGCGTGCTTTCAAACTTTCCAACCTATTCCGCCGTTATTAAATTTTACGACTATAAATTAGAAGAATTAAAATTTAACGCAAACCGAATTGGCGAATTTGCAAAAAAATTATACGGCGAGCTTAGTTTTGATAGAAAGGCGCTTGCTTCAATTATAAACAAACACCCCCTTTACTGGGTTGCTTATATTTGCATTGATAGAAATTTAACGGGAAAAGAAGTTATTGAGCAAACGCCTATTGGCAAAATTTTAAAATATATTCCCGACTATAATTTGGAAGATTTTTCTTGGTTAATTTCAAAAGATAGTTAACCCAATTTAAAAAAAGCTTACCTATAAGTCGATTATTTCCATTATTACATAATAAAAAAAGCGTGTTTTTTAACACGCTTTTTTTGTTTTGCAAAATTTTTATTCAACAACTTTTTTACAATAGCTTCGTTTACCACAGTTTGGGCATTTCATAATTCTCGATCTGCCAAAGTGGAGTGAAAAGGTAATTTGCAAAAAACTTGGCACGAATTTATGCCCGCACTTACCGCATTTGTAATACCCTGCCTTTTGCTCGATATATAAACAAAAGGTAATGCAAGGAATAAAAACTACGAAACCTAAAACAAGAAATAAAATTGCATATAAAACTTCACTTCTTTCCATTAAAAAACCAAAGGCTAAAGCGCACGCCACAAAAACCAACGAGGAAATTACGCCTATAAAAATTTCAGCGGTTAAAAGTCTTTTATCGCTTTTTGTTTTTTCACTTTGCATTTCTAATAATTTTTTTTCTGCTTTATCCATATAATCAACTGAGTCAATACGTTCGCCGTTTAATAATTCGTTAACGGAAATTGATAAAACGCTACACAAGTCGAGCATAATGGAAACGTCCGGCAGGCCTTTTCCGCATTCCCATTTTGAAACGGTTTTTTGACTAACGTTTATTTTTTCTGATAACTCTTCTTGGGTTAACGATTTATTTTTTCTACACGATTTAATAAATGCGCCAATTTTAATTAAGTTCATATTGACCTCCTCCTCGATTATATTTTAATAGATTAAAAAGAAAAAATTAACCCACGCTCCGTAGTATTTTGCTAATTACTACTATAAGTATACCTTTTTTTTAAACTAAATTCAACTTTTTTAACAAAAAAACCTTTTGCAATTAATTGCAAAAGGTTTTTATTATTAATTATTTTTTGAAGTATCTGTTAAGAAGTCCTTCAAAAGCCTTTCCGTGACGAGCTTCGTCACGAGCCATTTCATGAACGGTGTCGTGAATAGCATCTAAATTAAGTTCTTTTGCAAGCTTTGCAAGGTCAACCTTTCCTTGAGTTGCGCCGTTTTCAGCGTCAACCCTTAATTCAAGATTTTTCTTTGTTGAATCGGTTACGCATTCGCCTAAAAGTTCGGCAAATTTTGCTGCGTGTTCAGCTTCTTCCCAAGCAGCCTTTTCATAATACATTCCAATTTCAGGATAGCCTTCACGGTGAGCAACACGAGCCATTGCTAAATACATTCCAACTTCGGTGCATTCACCTTCAAAGTTCATTCTTAAACCTTCAATAATTCTTTCATCAACGCCCTTCGCAACGCCTAAAACGTGCTCGGCAGCCCAAGTTAAACCATCGCCTTGTTCGTTGAATTTTGATGCAGGCGCTTTACAAATAGGACACTTTTCAGGCGCACTATCGCCTTCGTGAACGTAACCACAAATTGAACATACAAATTTTTTCATAATAAATTCTCCCATAAATATATTTTTATTTTATTTTTTATTTTTAAATGCAATCTTCACAGACTCCATAATAAACGCATTTACTTTCCGTTACCAAAAAGCTATCGCTAAGTTTTCTTGGCAAAGCAGGTTTTTCAAAAATATCAACTACCCTGCCACACTTGGTGCAAAAAAAGTGTTGATGGCTTGAAACGTCACCATCGAAATGAACCTTTTTTTGCGCCGATTCAATGGAAATTATTTCACCCATTTCTACAAGCTGGTTAAGGTTGCGATAAACCGTTCCAAGGCTAATATTCGGCATTTTCTCCCTTGCCCTTTCGTAAACGACGTCAGCGGTGGGATGGTCGCAACAATTTTTTAAAATTGATAAAACTAAATTGCGTTGTTTCGATTCTCTCATTAACCTCACCCCCTTTAAATTTAAATAAGTGATAATGATTACTATTATTATATCATAAAAATTTGTTTTGTCAATAGTTTTTTCAAAAAAATTTAAAAATTTTTGAAAAATTTTTTTGCCTTTCCTATTATATATAAATAAAAAACCCACGCAAAATTTTGCGTGGGTTTTAATTTTATACTTTAATTTTCTTTAAGTTTGCATAGCGAGGAAGTCCGTTTTCGAGCGG
>JAZQKQ010000006.1:0-36295 GCA_045542235.1 Christensenellaceae bacterium
CGGTTAGTCCTGCAGGTCCACCGCCAATAATAATAATTTTGCTCATTTTTAACTCCTAAGTATAAAATTTGTATATATTTTAATAATTACCAACTTGATTTTCCGTTATAGCTACCATTCCGTTAGCGCCAACGCCGTTTACAACGATAAAATCATTTTCACGTTGTAAAGTAGTATAATCGCTCAAACTAATTCCCTTCATTTCAAAAATCGTTGAATTGGTTGTAAAAAGACTTTTACAATATGCAACGTTTCCACTACTGTTTAAGCCGTCGAAAGCCTTATTAATTCTTACTCCGCCGTTATTTGAGTTGTAAATTAAATTGTTTTCAACGGTTATATCTTTACAAGCAAACTCATATTTACCGCAAAACATAATAGTTTGTTGACATTCAATTAAACTATTGTTTTTAACTAAACAATTATAAGCAGTCCATTGAGCGTTTATGGTTGGTGTTTCAAACACCTTATTAACCCCCGAATGAAGAACTATTCCCCCTCTCGTATTTGAAGTAGAACGTTGACCTTCAACGTAGTTATTAATAATGGCGTGGCCACCATCGTATGCCCTAATTCCACCGGAATTTGCAGTATTATTGCATAAAAATACGTTATTTATCGCAACGTTATTTTTGCCGTGTCTAAACGTTACCAAACCTTCGCAAGAAACGAAGGTATTATTTTTAATTAAATTTCTTCCGCTTTTAACTGAAACGGCTTCAACTTCACCATTACAAGCTTCAAAATAGTTATTTTCAATAATTGTGTAAGAATCGCTTTGAGATTGTTTAGAATCGCCAATTCTAATTGTTTCATAGCCGTTTTCCCCACCACCGCTTGCATAATTTTTAAAAACGTTATGGTGAATAAAATGATGTTGAGCTGAATCGTCGTTACGCCAAACGGTCAAAAGTGCACCACCAACGCTTTTTCCATCAAAAACGTTGTGGTCAACTTCGTTATATTTTCCACTTAACGAAACCCATTTATAAAGATTACTATTGCAATAATTATAAATTTTACAATTTGTTAATCTACAATAATCACCGCTAAAAATTACACAACCTTTATCTTCTTTTGGAGCTCCGTTTTCAAAACTTAATCCACAAACAATAACGTTATCGCCGGAAATTTTTAAGGCGCTTTCACCCGTTATTATTGCCTTTTGAGAATTTTTAGCAATAATGAAAATTGGGTTTGAATTGGTTCCATTTTTGCTAAGGGTTAAATTAACGTTATTATAAGAGCCGTCGTTTAAAACAATTGCATCGCCGGCTTTTGCCGAAGAAAAAGCACTTTGAAGTTCGCTAACGCTTGAAACGTAAATTTTGTTTAAAATTCTACCGTCATTTAAAGTTACGTTTGGACTTTCCCCTTTAATTGGCTCAACTTCTACCGAATAATCAACGTTTTTAGAATATTGTTGATAATAATAAGTTGCCGTTAAAGTCACTTTTTCTAATTTGTTAGTTTGATATACAACGCCGTTATTATCAATTATATTTTGATTTTTTGACTGCCAACTAATATAACAAAGTCCGTCGTTTGAAACACGTGGTAAAATTAAATAATTTCCGCTAACCTTATCGTTAGTAATTAGCTTCGTTGCTGAAACTGAGCTATTAATTACGCTCTCAACGTTAGCCGGCAACTGAACTTGAGCCGACGAAGAATTAACCGAGTTTGATTTTTCTACTAAAGAGCTGTATACGCTACTTTTGTTAACTGAATCAACTTTACTATTTTCACTTTTAATAACTTGGCTATTATTTGAATTATCAACTTTTGAGCTTTTAGTTGAAATTTGCGAAAGACTTTGGTTATTGGAATTGCTATTAGAATTTTTATTAGAACAACCAAAACAACAAAGCATGAAAACGCAAGCTAAAATTATTAAAATAATTTTTTTCATATACAAACTCTCTCTTTAAAGACGATTTTTTTTGATATATGGGGACAAATTTAGGTTAAGAAATATATTTTTCTTTCTTTTTAGGCGCTGCTAAAAGTTCTTTTTTCTTTTCTTCATAGCCCTTTTTATCAAAAATTGCATAGGTTGCGTTTTTACCAGCTTCAACGCCAGGTTGATTATAGGTATTAACCTTTAACATTGAACCGCAATAAGCCGTGGCAAGTTCAAGCATAAACATAAACTCACCTAAGGTAAATGGGTTAACTTCAGGTAAAATTATTTCATTATTCATTTTTCCGTGAGTTGAAAGTGCGTAAGCCGTTGAAAATTCTTCCGTTGCAATTAATTCGTTAAGAGTGTGCCCACACAAAAAGCTAACGTCGGGAAATTCTCTTAATCCTTCACTAATAACAACTTCCTTTCTAAATTTTTCAGCGGTTACGAAAGTGACAACCTTGTCGTCAGGTCCTTCAACGTAAAGTTGAACTTGGCTATGTTGGTCGGTAACGCCCAACGCTTTAACCGGGGTTTGACCAACGCTAACGCCGTCGGCATTAATTTTACCAAGGCTTTCCGCCCAAAGTTGTGCATACCAATCGCTCATATATTTCAAGCTATCGGCATAAGGCATCATAACGGAAATATTTCTTCCCTTTTCCATTGCTAAATATTGGGTCAACGCATAGCAAAGGGCTGGGTTTGACGTATCTTTTGCTTTACAAAGTTCATCCATATATTTTGCACCTGCAAGCATTTCTTCAATATCAATGCCTAAAACTGCGCAAGAAAGCAATCCTACTGGACAAAGCTCTGAAAATCTTCCGCCAACGCTATCAGGAATATAAAAAGCTTTAAAGTTTTCAGCTTTAGCAATTTTAATTAAATTGCCTTTATCTTTTGAAGTTGTCACGCAAATATGATTTTTGTAATCGTCGCCTAAACGCTTTTTCAAATAGTCGAAAATAATTAAATATTGAGCCATGGTTTCACTTGTTGCCCCGCTTTTTGAAACAACGTTAAACATTGTTTTTTCCGGCTCGATAACGTCGAATAAAGCGTCCATTCTTTCAGGGTCGATGTTGTCTTCAACGTAAAACTTTGGACCTTGGCGTTTTTCTCTTGTTAAATCGTTATAATGAAGGTGTTTTAAAGCTTGAAAAACCGCAATTGGACCAAGGGCGCTTCCGCCAATACCTAAAACTACGAAATATTCAAATTTTTCATTAATTTCTTTTGCATAGGCGTTGATATCTTGACAAACTTGACCTTGATTATAAGGAAGTTCCGACCAACCTACCATGCCCGTTCCACGAGTTTTTTCAAACTCTAAAACGGCACTTTCGCCAAGTGGTAAAACCCTTTCAATATCGGCTTCGGTCAAGCCTTTTTCACCAATAAACTCCGCCATCATATTATTATAATCGAATTTAAGTTTCATTGATGAAATCCACTTTTTATCTTCATATCTAATCATTTCCAAAAACCTCACTTTTTATTTTTCTTAAAAATTTTAACGAATTTTCAAGTTGAGAAATATTATCAAAGCTCTCTTGATAAACTTCAATAAATCCGTTACCTTTAAACCCAACTTCTTTTAATTTACTAAACACTTCGTAAAAATTTATTTCGCCCGTTCCAGGCAAACAAACCTTACCGTTTTTATCAACGTCGGAAAGGTGAACGGTTTGCAAACTATCCCCCATTTCACTAACGTAATCTTGCCAATTATAACCTGAAATTCTAGCTTGCTTAATGTCGAAACAACTTTTAAGTTTAGGGCTAAAATTTTTAACCTTACTAAAAAAACCAACCTTACCGTAAAAAGCCCATTCAACGTTTTCAAGGCACAAATTCACGTTATATTTTTCGCAAATTTCAATGAGCAAATTAAAATATTCGCCATATTCTTCATATTTTTCAAACTTCGAGCCCTTTTTAAAACGCATGTTTCCGTGCATAGTATAATTATTTGCATTTAAAATTTGAGCCGAGCGCAAAACCTTTTCAAAAATTTCCAAGCTATCGGAAAAAGCTCTTTGGTTGGCTCTCCGAAAAAGTTGCGGTTCAAAATGAGTGTTTAAAGTATGAACGGAATGAACTTTTAAGTCCCCTAAATTTTGTTTTAAAAGGTATGCAAAATCATTTTCATACTCGTAAAAACTACCTAAAAAAATTTCCACAACCCTTGCGTCGATTTCTTGTAAAATTTTAAGAGCGTCTTCAGTTTTAGCCCTGCCAAAAAGACTGGCGGTTGAAACACCTATTTCCATAACGATAACTTTTAATACCTAAAAATTGTAAATTACTTTGTAATTATTGCATCGATTAAACCAACGTTTCCATCGTCACGCAAATATAAAACCTTAATTTTATTATTGTCGTCAATATCGCTAAAAACGTAAAAATCATAGCCTTTGAGTTCAAAATCAATAATTGCATCGTCAACGGTCTGTGGCGAAATTTCAAAATTTTTGGTTTTAACAAGTTTAAAATCTTCATAATCAGGAATTGAAGTTAAACTTTCAATTGATCCTTTTTTAAGCTTGGATTCAAGCTTCGAGCGATGTTTAATAATTTGTTTTTCAAGCTTTGGTAAAACGAAATCAATTGCATCGTAAAAGTTTTCAGCTTTTGCTTCGGCTCTAATAATAGAGTCACGATAGTATAAGCTAATTTCCATTTTGCAAATTTTATTTTCAACCTTTAAATAAACACGACACTTTGCGTCAATTTCAAAAAACTTATCGAGCTTTGCAATTTTTTTGTCTAAAGTTTCTTTAAGTTTTTGGTTAACCGAATAGTTTTTTGCAACAAATTCAATTTTCATAAATTTTTACCTCGCAAAATTTTTATTTTATAAAACGGATAAATTCACCGTCGCTCACAGCCCTAACCTTATCGCCGTTTTTAATATTACCGGCAATAATTTCTTCCGAAATTGCGTCTTCAATAAGGTTTTGAACGGTTCTTCTAAGAGGTCTTGCGCCATATTCTTGGTCGTAACCCTTTTGTAAAATGAAATCGGTTGCCGAACTATCAATAGTTAACCAAATGTTTTGAGCTTTAAGCCTTTCAACCAACTTATCGCACAAAATTTTCGTAATTTCACCACATTCTTCTTTCGACAAATGGGTAAATACAATAATATCGTCAACCCTATTCAAAAATTCAGGCTTAAACTGTTTTCTTAACGCCACAAGCATTTTTTCTTTGGCGTTATCTTCAACGCTTTGACCGCCAAACCCAAAGGAATTGCTATCTTTAATTTGGCTTGCACCGGCGTTAGAAGTCATAATTATAATGGTATTTTTAAAATCGACCACTCTACCCTTATTATCGGTCAATCTTCCATCGTCAAGAATTTGAAGCATTAAATTAAAAATATCAGGGTGAGCTTTTTCAATTTCATCAAATAATACAACGGAAAAAGGCTTTCTTCTAACCTTTTCGGTAAGTTGACCTTGTTCTTCATAGCCAACGTATCCAGGAGGAGCGCCAATAAGCTTTGAAACGCTTGCCTTTTCCATATATTCGCTCATATCAACACGAATTAACATTTTTTCACTGCCGAACATTGTTTCAGCAAGGGCTTTTGTAAGCTCGGTTTTACCAACCCCCGTTGGGCCAACGAAAATAAACGAACCAATTGGCCTATTTTCATCTTTAACGCAAGCTCTTGCCCTGCGAATGGCTTTTGAAACGGCGGTAACCGCTTGGGTTTGACCAATAACCCTTTTGTGTAAAATACTTTCAAGTTTTAAAAGTCTATCAGCTTCGCTTTCCGTTAACTTTGAAACGGGAATTAACGTTATATCGGAAATTATTTTAGCAATATCTTCACCGTTAATACTTTGTCCGTTTTCCAACTGCTCGCTTAAATCAATTTCATAACGCTCGTTAAGTTGGTCGTTAAGTTTGGCGATTTTTTCGTCTAAACTCTTTGTGCTTCTGCCAATACGGGATAAATAATCACGCTCGGCAACGAGAAGCTTAACCTTTTCTTCATTTTCCCTAATTTCCGTTTCAGGAGTGGAAAGAACAAGCCTTTTATGCGCCGCTGCTTCGTCAATTAAATCAATTGCCTTGTCAGGTAAAAACCTATCGGTAATATATCTTTCCGAAAGATTAACCGCCGCAACTATGGCTTCATCGGTAATTTGCACCCTGTGGTGAGCTTCAAATTTATCTCTAATACCTTGAATTATAGTAATACAATCGTCAACCGAAGGCGGTTCAATCATAATCGATTGAAAACGTCTTTCCAAAGCACCGTCGCCTTCAATAAATTTTCTATATTCACCAATGGTCGTTGCGCCAATAAGTTGCAACTCTCCCCTTGCCAAAGCAGGTTTTAACATATCGGGAGCTTTAATTCCGTTTCCAGCGCCCATAATGTTGTGAATTTCATCAATAAATAAAATAATTTCTTCCCGTTCTTTAACGTAGTCAAAGGCTTCTTTAAAACGCTTTTCAAACTCACCGTGATAGGAAGCTCCTGCAACCATACCGCTTAAATCTAAACAGAAAACCGTTTTTCCAAACAAGCTTTGAGGAACGTCACCATCGACGATTTTTTGCGCTAAACCTTCAACTATTGCGCTTTTACCAATACCCGGTTCACCAATTAAAAGCGGACAGCTTTTAAGTCTTCTTGAAAGAGTTTGAATTACCCTTAAAATTTCTTTATCTCTACCAATTACAGGGTCAATTTTGCCTTGGCGTGCCTTTTCGGTTAAATCGTAGCCAAAACCTTTTAAAGGCGTTTCTTCAAAATTAATCGTTTGATAGTTTTGCTGACTAACGAAAGATTTTTGTTTATAAGTTTTAATTTCAGCATTCTTTTTGTTTTTAATTTCATTTAAAAGGAAAAAAGCGTCCTTGTCTTGCTCGGAGCATTTTGCCGTTGCTTCAATTACTTCTTGTTCAAAAAGTTCAAAACTTGTAATTTCGTTTTTTAGAATTTTATAAGTAATGGTATCTTGCACCCAAAGCATAGCAAGAAGAACGTGTTCAGTGGAAAAGAACCCGCATTTAGTTTTTCTTGCAATTTCCGTTGCTTGACTTAATAAATTTGAAGTGTTAGCTGAAAAATCGCCTAACTTTACCGACTGCGGTTGAGAAACAATTTCAATTTTATTTCTAATTAAAATGCTATTAATAGAATATTTATTTAAAATTTTACGAGCATGACATTCAACCGATAAAATTCCCAATAAAAGAATTTCTGAATTTAAATATTCAATTCTATTTTTAATTTGAAAATCTCTTGCAAAATTAATTGCTTTTTGTAAATTATTCGTTGGTTTTAGTCCAGCCACAATAAATTCCTTCCTAAATTATTTTAAAAGCTTCTTTAACGTATTCCGCCCTAACTAAATATTCATCACGCTGGTCACCCTTAACAAGCTTTAAAGTGTTTGGTCTAACGGTCACCAATAAATCGTCTAAGGCGTTGGGATTTTTTAAAGGTAAAAACCCTAAACTATTTCCAAGTTTAACCCTTGCTATAAGCTGACAACATTCTTCATAGCTAAGTAAATAACTATTTTGCAAAATGCCGTAAGCTCGCAAACATTTATCAATAAATTCATCTTTATGAGTTTCAAAAAGCTCGTCTCTCGCCCTTTTTTCTAGATTAACCACGGTTAAAGAAAAATCGTTGACAAGTTGCAAAATATCTTGCGGAGCTAACAAGGTAATGCCGTTGGAAACTTGAAACCAAAAGCCTTCCGCTTGGCTACCTTCACCAAAAGCCCCCCTTATGGTTATGTTTTTTGTTTGCGCCAACTCAAAAACGTAGTCAATTTCACCGGTATAGCAAAGAGCGGGCAAAAACATCATAACTGAAGCACGCATTCCACTGCCAAGGTTTGATGGACAAGCCGTTAAATAAACGTTCCCCTTTTTACAAAACCTAACGTTACGAGCCAAAAATTGGTCGAGCCCCATAATTTTTTTATAAGCCCCAACAAGGTCTAATCCGTTAACGAAACATTGTTCCCTTAAATGGTCTTCTTCCATTACCATAACCGATAAACTTTTATCGCCACTAATGCAAACCGCCCCTTGCAAATTTTTTGCAAGAACGGGAGAAATTAAATATCGCTCGATTAACGAATCAACTTTCGTTTGGCTTAAATTGTTCATATTTAAAACGTCGTATTCACCAAGTCTTGAAAACAAACTCGTTACCATACTAACCAAAAACTTTTCTTCTTTGGTATTTTTTAAAAGAACGGGAAACAAGTAGCCTTCAATATTTCTCGCTAAACGAATTCTCGATGAAACGATAACGCTAGTATCAATTTTAGCCATTAATTTTTACCCTGCAATCTATTAATTATTGGTTGCAATTCCTTGCCAAATTCGTTATAGCAATTTGGACAACCCACAAGCAAACTCTCTTCAATTTCCATAAGCCTTCTACCACAATAACGGCATTGTTTTTGAGGCTGTGTGAAAAAAATATAATAAAAACCTTGACTATCTAAACTCTCGGCTTTTTCAACACATTCTTCACAAACGTTTCCTTGAACTACCGCCCCGCCAAACCTGCGAACTACAATTTTATTTGCTGTGTTTTTATGACAAATTGGACAAACCATAATTAAAATAATATCCCATATTAATACTTATATATATTATATCATTTATTTTAATTTTGTAAATACTCTTTTTAATAAAAATTGCCGAATTTTAAAAGTTTTTTGCAAAAAAAATTTCACGAAGCGCTATTTTTAAAAATATCGCCCCGTGAAGCTTACTATTTTATTAAATTGACTTTAAAAGTTCAACTAAATATTCCTTAAATTTATCGCCAAGCTCGCCATCTCTTAACCCGTATTCAACGTTAGCTTTCAAAAAACCAAGTCTGTCCCCAAGGTCGTAGCGAGTGCCTTCAAATTCATAGGCGTAAACGCCGTTTTGGTTAGAATCAATTTCAAAGGCTGAAGTCAAGCAATATTCACCCGTTCTTGGGTCTGGCTCCAAGGTTTCAATAATGCCCATAATGGTTGGAGCTAAAACGTATCTACCAAGTGGCGAAATGTCACTTTTAACTTCTTCAATCGGTGGCTTTTCAACGATTTTCGTCATGTGATAAAGCCTTCCATCTTGAACGTCGTATTCAACGGAAGCATATTTTGGAACGTCTTCGTGCGGAACGGTTTTAACGCCAATTATGGTTTTACCTGTTTTTTCATAAGCTTCCATAAGTTGCTTAATAACCGGTTTAGTTGGGTTATAAATTAAATCGTCGCCAAATAAAACGGCAAAAGGCTCGTTTCCAACGAATTCCTTAGCGGTTAAAATTGCATCGGCAGTTCCACGTTGTTGTTTTTGAACGGCAAAGCTTACTTTTGCCATTTTTTCAGGATATTTAATAGCGTTTAAAAAATCTATTTTTCCCTTTTCTTGCAAAAGATTTTCAAGTTCTTCAAAAGGTGCGAAATGGCTTTCAATAATTTCCTTTTTTTGTCCTACCACGAATAAAATTTCTTCAATTCCGCTTTCAGCGGCTTCTTTTGCAATTAATTGAACTGCAGGAATATTAATAATTGGAAGCATTGGCTTTGGAACAGCCTTCGTATAAGGAAGCAATCTCGTGCCATAGCCCGCAACGGGAATAACGGCTTTTCTAACTTTTTGCATAAAACACCTCTTTATTTTTGTAATTTTTCAATATTTGTAATTTTATCAACACGTTTTTGGTGTCTTCCCCCCTCGAATTCAGTGGTCAAAAACGCCGTAACGATTTTTTTCATTTTTTCAACGTCAATAACTCTTGCGCCCATGGAAATCATGTTTGCGTTATTGTGTTGTCTGCATAATTTTGCAACGGCTTCGTCTCCGCAAAGCGCACACCTAATGCCGTTAACTTTATTAGCGCAAATACCAATTCCAACCCCCGTTCCGCAAATTAATATTCCCCTATCAACCTTTCCGCCTTTAACGGCGTTTGCAACGGGTAAAGCAATGTCGGGATAGTCAACGGAATCGGCAGTATCCGTGCCAAAATTTTCAACTTCGTAGCCGTTTTTAACTAAAAAATCAATAATTTGATTTTTTTCGTTAACCCCTGCGTGGTCGCAACCAATAGCAATTTTCATAATAAATTTTCATCCTTTAAAATTTTAATTAATTTATCACAAGCCTTTTTCAAAATTAAGGCTGTTTCAACGTATACTTCTATGCCCTTCCCATAAGGGTCAACAACGTCACCAACACCGGTTAATTGATTTATAGAATAAACGTTATCAAAGCCAACGAAGGCATTTTTTTGAGCTTCAGTCATGCAAATAACCGCATCTTGTTCTAAAACAAGCTCTTTACTAACTTGTTTAGGCGTAAATTTACCTGCTCTAACGCCAATTTCTTTTAACGCCTTTTTGCTCATTTGATTAATTGAACTTTCCGTGACGGAAATACCGCTCGAACTAACTTCTAAGCCTTTAATTTCGCCGTCTCTAATTAACTTTCTCATTATACATTGGCACATTGCGCTTCTACACGTATTACCAGTGCAAACAAACATAATTTTTTTCATATTCAACCACCAAAGGCCTTTAAAAATCGGTTGTTAACACTCAAACATAATTCGTCAATTTGAGTAATTTCAATGGCAATAATAAGGTCGGCAACCTTCTCCCCTTGATGAAGCAGAAAATAAAGTCTGTTAGCCATTTCCTTACCGTTTGAGCCAAGATCAAGACAATTTTTATTCTCAAGTTTTTTACAAACAAAACTGTCACACATAAAATAAGGTGTTAAGCCTTTTTCAACAAAACTCTCATAAAGCTTGATAGCTTCTACAATTTCACTTTGCTTAAAAATTGCAGTTTGAGTTTTAGGCGTGTAGTGGCGATATTTCGTTCCAGGTGAACGAGCGTTTAATTCGCTTGTAGACTCAGCGTATTCGCAAGAGCCTACGACCTTTGCAATATCTTCCTTGGTAATTAGCCCCTTTCTCAAAATTACAGGAACTTGACCGGTCACGTCAACCACGGTAGACTCAATGCCACCTTCACACCTACCGCCATCTAAAATTAACGGAATATTTTCGCCAAAATCTTCGTAAACGTGCTCTGCGGTTACAGGGCTTGTATGTTTGGAAATATTGGCGCTTGGCGCAGCGATTGGAAGGTCGACGTAAGAGAGAAATTTTTGAGCTTCTTCGCTTGAAGGAACTCTTATTGCAAGAGTATCTAACCCACAAGAAACAAGGTTAGAAACGGCGGTTTTTGCTTTATACACTAAAGTAATTGGACCGGGTGTGAAATTTTTTCTAATAATTTTAGCAATTTCGTTGTCATAAACCAAATCGCTAATATCGTAATCTTTATGAACGTGAACGATTAACGGGTTATCAAGGGGGCGTTTTTTTGCTGAATAAATATTCATAATTGCTTCATCAATAAACGCATTTGCACCTAAGCCGTAAACGGTTTCTGTTGGAAACGCAACAAGTTGACCGCCCAAAATTAGTTTTCTGCTAAGTTCTAAAGAATACCCGTCTATTTTTCTAATAATTTTATCCATTTTTAATCAAAAATCGAATCGTCGTCGTCTTCGTCGGGCGCTTGAAGAGAATCTATATCGTCAAGTGGCTCGTAGCCGTCGTATTCTTCAACGTAAGGTTGATCTCGTTCAACTTTTTTACCAAATTCTCTCGGTGGTTCACCGGAAAAATTGGTAGCGCTAACGTATTTAACGTATTCCCCTTTAAATATAAGGTCAACTTCACCGCAAGTTCCGTTTCTGTTTTTAGCAATAATAAGCTCGGCACCGTTTGGTTTTGCTTTTTTAACGTCCTCAGGGTCGGCATCTTTATCAGGTCTATGAATAAACATAACGAGATCGGCGTCTTGTTCGATAGCACCCGATTCCCTAAGGTCGGATAGAACGGGTTTTCCCCCTTTACGAGAAGTCACTTGACGGGAAAGTTGTGAAAGAGCAATAACAGGAACTTCAAGTTCTTTTGCAATCATTTTAAGCCCTCTTGAAATTTCCGTTACTTCTTGTTGTCTATTGTCGGAACGAATTGCCGACTGCATAAGTTGAATATGGTCGACGATAATAAGGTCTAATCCGCCTTCTTTAATTTTCATTCTTCTACATTTTGAAAGAATATCTTGCGGGGTTACTTCAGTGCTTTCATCAACGAAAATCTTAGCTTGATCCAAGGTTTTTTGCGCTTCCCACAAACGCTTATAAGAATCGGGATCGGTTTGGGAAAGTTTACCTTTTAAAGCGTCGTCCATTTTAACGTTACCAACCGAACAAAGCATTCTTTGAGCAAGTTCCGCTTTGGTCATTTCGAGAGCGAATACCGCAACTATACCCTTTTGTTGAATTGCAACGTGTTCGGCAATGTTCATTGCCAAAGTAGTTTTACCAATAGAAGGTCGAGCCGCTAAAATTATAAGATTTCCTTTATGTAATCCGTTGGTTATATAATCCAACTTATAAAAACCGGTTTTTATACCTAAAAAGTAGTCCTTATCCTTTTCTAAAAGCTCAAATTTATCAATAACCGGTTGCAAATATCCGCTTAAACTTTCCAAGCCGTGTCTATCGTTATTTTCCGAAATATCAAAAATAATTTTTTCAGCAAGTTGAAGAGTTTGCTTATCATCGGAGCTTTGAGTTGCTTCTTTAATAATAACGTTTGAGCCGGTTATAAGCTTTCTTAAATTGCTATCTCTTTTTACGATATCAACGTATTGATTAAAGTTAGCGCTCGATGGCACAACTCTGGTTAAATCGGAAATATAGTTAATTCCGCCCGCCTTTTCCAAGGTGGCGTTTTTTTGCATTAGGTCGGTTAAGGTTACGAAATCTACCGGAACGTTAGAAACGTAAACTTCTCGCATTGCTTCAAAAATAATTTTATGTGATTCAACTAAAAAATCTTCAACCTTTAAACTATTTAAAATATCCGACTGAACTACTTGGTCGATAAGAACGCAACCAAGAACCGATTGTTCAGCTTCTAAATTGTAAGGCATTTTGTTAGCTTGTGCCATAATTCACCCTATTATAATTTTTTATATTGTTCAAGCGCATTTTTAAAACTTTCCATAGCGCTTTCAAAAGCCGTTGTTTTGGTTAAATCAACGCCGGCAAGTTTTAAAAGCTCAACGGGACCGTCACTTCCGCCCGATGAAAGAAATTTAAAATAATCGTTAACGGCAACTTCCCCTTCGCTATAAATGCGTTCGGCAATAGAAATTGCGCTAATTATTCCCGTTGCATATTTATAAACGTAAAAAGCACGATAGAAATGTGGAATTCTGCACCATTCATACTGAATTTCATCATCGCTGATAATGGCATTTCCATAATACTCTTTGTTTAAATCTAAATAAATTTGGTTTAAAAAGTCCTTAGTGAGCGGTTGATTATTTTCGCACGCCGTGTGAACTTTATATTCAAATTCAGCAAACATAGTTTGGCGGAAAAGCGTGCTTTTAATCATATCCATATAATATGAAAGTAAATATTTTTTCAATTTCACGTCGGTCGTGGAGTTAAGCAAATGTTTTAAAAGCAAAACTTCGTTAACCGTGCTTGCAACTTCTGCAACGAAAATTTTATAGTCGGCTTTTGATTGAGGCTGAGCCTTTGCCGAAAAATGACTGTGAAGCGAATGTCCAAGTTCGTGAGCAATAGTAAAAATATCGTTTGTAGTTTTTTGATAATTTAATAAAACGTAAGGATGTTTTAAAGCGTAAACGTGAATGCTATAAGCCCCACTTCGCTTATTTTCCGTTTCCTCAACGTCAATCCAACGCTCGTCGAAAGCCTTTTGAAGAAGAGAAGTATATTCTTCACCAAGCGGTTTTAACCCTTCCTTAACTAATTTAAAAGCATCTTCATACTCTAACGCCAATTCCACGTTATCAACAATTGGAACGTAAATATCATACATGTGCATTTCATCGTATTTAAGTTCACTTTTTTTGTTTGCAACGTAGTCGTGCAAAATTGGAAGAGCTTTTTTAGTAGCCTCAATTAAATTATCGTAAACAACCTTGTCTACGTCTTCACTTAGCAGTGCTTTTTCAAGACAAGAATTATATTTTCTCGCCCTGGCTAAAAACACGTTTTTATTAACGTTGCCAATATAAGTTTGCGAAATAGTATTAATTAAACCAATAAAAGCTTTGTAATATTCTTTAAAGGCTTTTTCTCTCGCTTCTCTATTTTTCAATTGTAATAAAAGCGAATAAGTTCCGTGAGAAACGGTAATTTTTTCACCGTCAATTTCAATTTCCGGGAAAGGAAGGTCGGCGTTGTTAATCATTCCAAAAATTGAATGAAAGCCTTGAAAAACTTGACCGCCAAGGGCTAAAACTTGTTCGGTTTCCCTTGATAAAACGTGAGGTTTTTCCTTTAAAATACACTTTAATTGATAGTCGTAATCAACGAAATCTTCATCGTCTATAAAGGACTGTAAAGCATCGTTTGAAAGAGAAGTAAGTTCGGGCATTATAAATGAAATTTGCGAACTAAACGCCATTTCTAAATTATCGCATTTTGTCATCATGGCGTTATAAAAGGAATTTGCCGTATCTTCATCGTGGCGCATAAATGCGTAAACGGAAAGTTTTTCTAAATTATAACTTACCTTATCCAACTCTTTAAAACACTTTAAAAGAATTTCCTTTTTACTTAGATTTCCTTGAAAAGCCGAAAAATCAATTTGTTTTTCCACTTCTCCGTAAAGACTTTCCCATTCTTGGTCGGTTGCGAAAATATCTTCAATATTCCATTTTAAATTGCTTTTAACTTCACTTCTTTTTTTCATTATAATTTCCTTTATTCAGTAATAAAAAGAACGCCTATGGTATTTTTTCCGCAGTGAGAAGAAATTGTTGTTCCCGCTTCGCTTACAACGATATTTTCAAACTCAAAAAGTTCCTTAACTTTTGAGTAAACTAAATCAACGTATTCAGCGTCGCCCTTACAGTGAGTTACGAAACAAATAGACTTATCGTATGAAGTGTATTCGTTTGCTAAATCGTTAACGTAGCTATCGAGAGCACGGCGCATATTTCCTTGATATTTCTTTTTAACCTTTAAAGAACCTTCTACCATAGAAAGGTATGGGTGCAATTTTAAAAGCTTTGCGCCGATAAATTGCGCAAGAGAGCACCTTCCGCCCTTATGTAAAAAGTCGAGGCGGTCAACAACGAAAGAAGTTTGAACTTTTCTTTTTAAATTATTAACTGCTTCAAAGGTTTCTTCAATGGTTTTACCTTCTTTCAACATTTGACATGCTTTTAAAACGAGTAATCCTTGACCGGTTGAAAGTTGTTCGCTGTCAACTACGAAAACGTTTCCTAATTCCTTTGCAGCGTTGTTAGCATTTTGATTGCACGAAGAAAGATTTGAAGAAATGTTAAAGTGAATAACCTTTTTACCTTCATTTACGAAAGGAGCAAAAAAATCTTTATATTCTTCAATTGAAGTTGCCGCTGTTTTTGGTAAATCACCACCATTATCAACGTAGGCTAAAACTCTATCTACGTTAATATCAACGTTGTCGGAATATTCCTTACCACCTAAAACAACAGTTAACGGGCGAAGAACAATGCCATATTCAGCAATTTGTTCAGCCGTTAAGTCACAAGTGCTATCAGACGTAACTACGTAATTCATATATTATACCTCCAAATTTTCATAAGTAGTTGCTAAAATAGTTTATATAAAAATCTTAAAAACGTATTTTTAAATTTAATTGACCAATCGGTTACAACGCCTAAAACAATTTGGTCATCAACTTGACCAATAGTTCCACGGCTATCGTTTGAAATAAACCTATTGTCACCTAAAACGAAATATTTTCCCTTTTCAACAACGATACCTTTATCATTATCTCCATAAAAATTATGAGTATAGGTTTCACCGTTTGCATAATTTTCTTCAAGGTTAATAATTTCGCCGTTAACGGTTTTAACGCTAACCTTTCCGTCAACCCAATAAACGGTTTCACCTTCAAGTGCTATAACCCTTTTAATATAGAAAAATCTATTATTATTGGCATCGACTTTAAATTGATAGTTTCCATTTTCATCAATGGTAATTGCGTAAAAAACAATAACGTCGCCCCTGTCTATTTTATCTATTTTATTAACCAAAACTAAATCGCCGTTATCAAGGGTGTTGCACATCGACGTTCCGCTAACTAAAACCGAATTAAACACGAAACATTTTAAAATTATTAAAATTGCTAAAATTATGGCAAAAGAAAAGCAAAACAAATCTATCGATTTTTTAAGCTCTAATCTATCTTGAGCAATTTCTATTAAGTTTTTCCTTAATTTAATTACCATAATTTCAACCTATACTAAATTAAATAAGCAAAATATTGTTAACGATACAAGCCGTTTGACTTTCAATTCTAATAGCGCAAACTTTGCTGTAATCTTTAATTATTGCACCTTTAGCCGATTTAAACTCAACCGCTTTAATAAGCAAGCTTTGCCAAACGTTTGCCCCTTGCAAATTGAGCTTTGCAACGAACTCTTCGGTCACTCCGTTATCGTAAGTCATCAAAATAACGTCAACTTCCGCACTTTCCATACAATATGCGTCCATTTTCACTAAAGACGATTCGTTTATGGTTAAATAGGTGTTGTTAACCTTATAGCTAACCAAGCCGTATTTTGAACAAACGCCGTAAATTGAAGCAGCGCCTTCCGTTAGAAACAAGTAGTCGCTATCGTTAAAAAACAACCCGCAAGAAGAATATTTTTTAACGTCGTAAACGCCGAAGCTACCCGTTTTATCCTTCGATGAATATAACAGTTTGTTAAATTTTGGCGTTAACTTATTTATCTTTTTATGTTGAATTTTTGAACAAATGGTAATGCCGTTTTTATATTCAACTAAAACGAAAACTAAAATAAAAGTAGCGTTTGAAGTGATATCGTAAATAAAATTACGCTCCATTTCACTTTTGCCGTGCTTAATTTCGGTCATTAAATTCCAATCTCTAAACGCAGGATTTTCAACCCCTTCGGCAATATAAACTTCTACCCTTTTAGCTCGCTTGGTATCGGAAAAATTAATTTCCGTTTTAACCTTTACCCTTCCACCTTCCACGTCGATTGAAAGTTTTGGCTCAACGGGAAAAGAAATTTTAAAATCAAGCAAGCATTTTGCTAAAAATAGCTCAACGTTTCTCGAACAACACTTATCTAAAACGTCGGTATGCCTTGGAGCAAAGCAGTTATATCGCTCAATATCGAAATTAAAGGTTTCAGGAACTCTAACCAACGTGTCGGCTGAACGATCAACGTCGAATTCGGCACTGTTAGTAGCCGTTAAATATAGCACAGGACATTTAACGTTTTGCGCATACGCCTGACTTTCAACGCCGGCTAAAAATCTAACTCTTTCTTCAGTAAGAAGAATATCGTCGTTTTCAGAATATTTAAAAACGTCTTTATAAGCTCGCCAACCGCAACCAAACATTGCAACGAAACAATCAACCCTATCGTCAGAGCCTGCAAGCATCCAACCAACGTTAGCGCCGTTTTTAACACCGATAACGCCAATTTTACCATTTTCCGGTTGAGATTGCAAAAAGGTTAAAGCGTATTTACAAACACCAACCCATTCATACCAAGCAGTATCTATAGCAGTATTATCGCAGTAATCAATAGCTCTACCGCTTAACTCGTAGTTAGCGTGACTAATGCATTCAGGATATAAGGTATAGTTTTCCGTTTCACTGTTAACACCACGATAGTCAACCATCAAAACGTTATAACCTTGTTTTAAGTAAAGATTAACTAAGTCACGATTAATAGTTTCTTTGTAGTCGCCAATAATAAGTAAAGCGCCCTTTTTAGCACCACGCTTACCGTTTAATTTTGAACAAGCGTAGGTTGCAAAAATAGAAACCCTGCCTTGACCTGTTTCTCTACCCAAAAAACGAATATCACGCCATATAAAGTTTTCGCCAATTTCTTCACAAATAACCGTTTCCCTAAGCGGTAGGTCGGAAACGAAATCCTTCCAAAGCATTTGTGGAGAGTAAATAACGTTGTTAGCCATAAATCACCAATAATATATAATTAAAATATATTATACACTAAAAAAAGAAAAATTGCGACAGTTTTTAATAGTTTTTTTTATTTTTCAAAAATTTTTTTAATCCGTTATAATTTTAACGCATATTTTTTTTGCTAATAATCGGAAGCAAAAATTTTTTATGCAAAACATAATTATTCTTATTTTTTTCGATATTTACTAAAATTTTGAAAGTTTTTATGTTAAGCATAATCTTAAAAATTTTAAATTTATTTCCACTTTTTTAACAAAATGCAATTTTAAATACGTTAAAAAATTTAATTTAATAATTCTTATTTCGTTCCCTATTTTTTTAACGATAAAAAGCAAAATTGTGGTTATACTAAAAACGCACCACAACATTTTGAAAATTTTAAAATTGCTTTTTATTCGTTTGATTTTTTTTTGAATTTATAATATTATATTAAATACTATATTATTTTAGCAGGTTTATTATGGCTTTTTGTTCATTTACAAAAGAATCTTCTTCAAGTTCAACGACTACCGTTAGCAATAATTTTATTTTAAACTATTTAACCGATGCCAACGGCGATGCTGTAAAGGTTTACCTTTACGGCTTATACTTATGCCAAAATAGTCACGACCAAACCGATATAATTGAATTTGCCAAAAATCTTTATATGGATGAAAACGAAGTTAAAGATTATTTTAGTTTTTGGGAAGAATACGGCCTTGTTTCGATTATTAGTTTAGAGCCGTTTACCGTTAAATATCTCTCCCCTACAAGCAACGCTAAACTTCGTAAATTTAAACCGGAAAAATATAGCGATTTCACAAAAGCTTTACAAGCGCTTATTAGTGAAAGAATGATTCAACCAAACGAATTTTCTGAATATTTTTCCTTAATGGAAGACAATAACGTTAAACCCGACGCCCTTTTAATGATAATTAAATATTGCGTTGAACTTAAAGGCGCAAACATTGGATATAGATATATTTTAACCGTTTGTCGTGACTTTATTTCAAGAAACGTTACAACGACCAAATTAATTGAGCAAGAACTTGATGAATATTTCCATCGAACCGACGATATTCAACTCGTTTTATCCGCCTTAGGCACTAAAAGAAAGCCGGAAATTGAAGACTTACAACTTCTTAACAAGTGGCGAATGGAAATGGGCTTCGACGTTGAAACTATCGTTTACTCGGCTAAAAAATCAAAAAGTAAATCAATGGATAAACTCGACGGTTTTATTCTTGAACTTTATAACAACCGTTGTTTTGGCAAAAAGGAAATCGACGGATATTTAAGCGAGAAAGAAACTATAACTCAAACTGCAATTTCCGTTTCCCGTGGCCTTGCGGTTTATTGCGAAATTTTACAACCCTATATTGAAAATTACATTTCACCTTGGATGGCAAAAGGCTTTTCTCCCGACGCTTTAAATTTTATTGCTAACGTTTGTTTTAAACGCAAAAAAAGGTCCTTTGAAGAAATGGACGAAACTATCGCCTTTTTATATAATCAAGGCATAATTTCAATTGAAAGCATTGCAATCTATTTTGAAAACGTTGCCAAGGACGACGATTTTATTAAACAGCTTTTAATTATTGCAAAATCGGAACGAAGACCTAACAAATTCGACCGAGAAGCTTTAAATTTATGGCACGAATGGGGTTTTAGCGACGAAATGATTAAAAAAGCCGCTGAACTTTCACAAGGAAAAACTTCACCAATTTCTTATATTAACGTAATTTTAAGCAATTGGAAAACTAACAAAATTTTTAAAGTTGAAGATGTTCCAACCCAAATTACAACTCAATCAAAGCAACAAGCACCAACCTTTGGATGCGAAAGAACTTTCACTCAAGATGATTTTAATAAAATTATCGACAACATTGAAGATATTGATATTTAATTATGATAAATTGTAGCTATATTATTGAACAAGTTAAACAAAACTATCTTTTTTTACAATCGAAAGCTAATGAAAATTTATTTTTTAATCAAAAAAAATTGTTTAAAAACACTAATTTTGAAGAAATTACCTATAAAATTAACGCAGTTATATTCGATTTAGAAGAAGCAAAATTTTTTAACGATAAAAAAAGAATTCCTGAACTTGCAAAACAACTTAATACATTAATGTCCCAAAAAAAGGAACTTGAAAAAAGTCTAATTTTGCAAAATTTAGAGCCAACGTTTTTATGCAAAAAATGCAACGATACGGGCTATACCGCAAAGGGAATTTGCCATTGTTATTACAATCATATAACAAAAAAATGTTACGAATTTTTAGGCGTTAAAGTTCCAAAACTTACAAAGTTTGAAAACGACACGCTTTCTCAAAACAGCGAACAAAAAGTTTATTTCGATAAGCTTTTAAGTTATGCAACAAATTTTAACTTAAACTCAAAAAGTTTACTTTTACTTGGTCAAACGGGAACGGGAAAAACCTTTCTTTCTCAAGCAATAGCCCAAAAAGTTAGCAAAAAAAATTTCAACGTTATATATTTAACGGCGTGCGAATATTCACAAATTTTACTTAGCTATCATTTAGCTCCGTTTAGTGAAAAAAACGTTTATTATGAAATTTTAACCACCTGCGATCTATTGGTTATTGACGATATTGGAACGGAACCAATTTATAAAAACGTTACTCTTGAATACACTCATGCAATAATTTCCCACCGCATAACCTTAAACAAGCCGTTTATTATAACGACTAATTTATCACTTGAAAAGCTATTAGAACGCTACGGCGAGCGATTATTTACACGAATTACGGCAAAAAACGTTGCAAAAATTGAATTTAAAGGTAAAAATTTAAGATAGGAGAAGAATATGCAAGTTCACGAATATGAAAGATACGTTAAGTCGGCAAGAGATTATAAATTTGCAAGAATGTTTTCAATTTTATTAATCACCTTTACAATTATTAGTTGTATTTTATCCTTTTTTACAATGGAATCAATTTACACCCTATATTTAGCCAATTCATTTTTTGTTATAGGCTTTGCCTACCTACTTAACGAGCCTTCTTCTGTTTTATTATTTATCTTATTTATCGTTTTAACTATTGGCTTAATTACAACGTTTATTATATTTTATAAAAAATCAAAAACCAGCCGAGTTGGACTTTTAATTTTATTAATTTTAGTTTCAATTGACACTGCGGTTTTGTTAATAAATTGTTTAACCTATATTACACGATATTTAAACCTTGTTTTACACGGCTTAACTATTTTTCAACTAGCAAAAGCCTATAAAACTTCAAAGTGTTTAGACGATGATTTTGAAGAAGGCGTTATATTAACCGAAGCTGATATAACTGAAATTTACAATTTTTTAAGAACTCAAAAAGCAAACGATAATTAAATTAAAAAACCTACTAAAAAAGTAGGTTTTTTGTTTACTTAAATTTTACGTTATGGTATAATTAAATTATGCATTACTACGTTAATTCAAATTATTTTTTTAAAGAAAAATTTGGCGCAAAAGTATATAAGCTTGCCCTTGACGGAGGTTTTTCCTGCCCCCATAGAGATAAAAACAACCAAGGCGGTTGCATTTTTTGCAGTCAAGGCGGAAGTGGAGAATTTGCTCAAAAAAAGCTTTTAACTATTGATGAACAAATTGATAAAGCAATTAAATTAGTTGAAAGCAAAAAACCGGAAAAATTTATTGCCTATTTTCAAAGTTTCACCAACACCTACGGGCCAATTGAAAAGCTTGAAGAAACTTTTTACCCCGCAATTAATCACCCTAAAATTTCCGCTTTAAGCATTGCAACTCGACCCGACTGTTTAAGCCTTCAAGTTGTTGAACTTTTGGACAAATTAAACCAAATTAAGCCCCTATTTGTAGAACTTGGCTTACAAACGAGCAACGAAGAAGTTGCAAAATTTATAAATAGAGGTTATGAAAACGAAGTTTATTTAAATGGTATTAAAAAACTTAAAGAAATTAACGTAAACGTTATAACCCACTTAATTATTGGACTGCCAAATTGTTCGCTACAAGATGAAATTGCCAGCCTAAATTTTGCAATTAATGCAAAAACCGATGGAATTAAACTTCAACTTCTACACGTTTTAAAAGACACGAAACTTGCCCAAATTTACCTAAACAACGGCTTTAAAACCCTCGAAATGAACGAATATATTTCAAGACTAATTGAACTTGTAAAACTCGTGCCCCAAAAGGTTGTAATTCACCGTTTAACGGGCGATGCACCTAAAAAACTTTTAATTTCGCCCAAATGGTCGGCTGATAAAAAAGTCGTTTTAAACGCAATAAATAAAGCCTTTAAAGAAAACGATATAAAATTAAAAGAAAACTGAGCTTTTTAGCTCAGTTTTTTTAATTAAAAAAGGGATTGAAAAAATCAACCCCTAAATATTTTTATTATGCAACGAAGCGAACTATAACAAACACTACAACGGCAATTACGAGAGCTAAAAATTTAATGCCAAAATTAGAAAAAATTGTGCGTTTAATTTTACTTCCAAAGCTTGGTTTATTATTAGGCATTTAACTTTCCCCCTTTAATCAATTAAATCTTGCCAATAGAATTGTTTTAAGGTTTCCCTTAAAGTGTTTGTGTCAACAAAGCGAATAAGTTTTCCGCTTTTTGCAATTGAAATAATACCGGTTTCTTCTGAAACGATAATAGCAGTAACGTTAACCGTTTCCGTCAAACCAATACCCGCTCTATGGCGAGAACCAATTTCTTTTGAAAGATTAACTTCTTGAGCGAGTGGTAAAAAGCAACCGGCAGCTTGAATTTTTGTTCCATATAAAATCATAGCGCCGTCGTGAAGAGCGGTTTTTGGGAAAAACACGCTTTCAATTAGTTGAGCGGAAATGTCGGCATCTAAATAAACGCCACTTTCTAAAACACCGTTTGGCAAGCTACCGTTTGATAAAATAATAATAGCGCCAACGTCGTTTTTCGACATATTTTGAACGGCTTTAATAATTTCTTCAATGCAAGTGTTTGCATCGTTACGAGAAAATTGGCTTGTTCCATGGCGAGAATCGTAGCTACGCTTTGACCAAATATCACGTTTAATTTCGGTTGCAAACAAAACTACTACCGATAAAATGAAAAGTAGTTGACAAACGAGCATTATTAACGAACCGTTAAAAGCAGGATTGTTCATTTTTATAAACACGAGCACAACCGAAAGAACTACGGTAGCTATAGAATAATAAACGATAACCCTTTTAGCATTGTTTGATTTTAAAACCACTAACGCAAAGCAAATGAGAATAAAATATAAAAGAATTTCCAAAACGTTATACCATTGGAAATTTTTGAATATTTCACCAACTTGTTGCAAAAAATTCATTAAAATTGCCCCCTGAAACTTGTATGTTTATATTTTATCATAATAATTTATAAAAATAAAGTATTTTTAAAAATTTTATATTAAAATTTTATAAAAAATTGCAGTTTTTTGTTATTCTTCAGTTAAAATCATAAAAACGGCGTTTAAAGTGGCGTTGTTAAGAAGAATTTTACCCGATTTAAAAAGCTCGTCGTATTCAATTAATTTTGAAGTAATTTTCATTAGCCTTTTAGCGGAAAACGCCCTTGCCTGTTCCCTTGCTTTAACAATAGCGTATTCTTTAGTTCCAAGCTCTACTGCTAAAACGCTATTAGACTGTTTAGACAAACTAACGTGAAGAAGCTTTCTAAAATGATAGTATAGCGACACTAAAAGCATTTGTGCTTCGCCGTTATCAATCATTTCATAAAGAATTTGAAGAGCTTTATCGGTATTTTTTTGAACTATAAAATTAACTACTTCATAAATTTTATAGTCGGTTTCCTTATTGCATAAATCTTCAATATGTTTTTTAGTAATTTCGTTGCCACCAAGACAAAAACTAATAACCTTTTGTATTTCGCAATTAATTTTAGTCATATCATACAAACAAAATTCAGCTAAAAGCTCGCAATTTTGCGTTGAAATTGTTAAATTATTTTTCTTTGCTTCGCTTTGCAAAAATTTCGTTATAATTGACAAATCCCCCTTTTTACAGTCAACGAAAGTAACGGAAGAATGTTTTTTAAGCTGTTCGCATTTATTTTGATTGGAAATTATTAAAATGGTGGTATCTTTAGGACTATTAAAAAATTCTTTAAGTTCTTTATTTTTAAAATCCTGCGCCGTTGGATACCATTCGTTAATAACCACCACCCTATTATCGCTTAAAAAAGGATAAACTTGCAAAACGTCGATTAGTTTAGCAAGGTCGCCTTTTAACGCCGAGCCTTCAAAATAAGTATAATTAAAGTCTGGCTCGATTAAAAAAGCCTTTTTTAAAAGAGAAACACCCCTTTCCCTAAAAAAAGCGTCTTGACCTTCTAAAAGATAAATTTTTTGTGGAGTTGTTAAACTTTTTTTAAGTTCGGAAAAATTCATTACACACCTATATCGAAGTTAAAATTAACGCAATAATTACAGAACAAAACGCACCGAATTTAACAGATTTTTTCACGTTTATTTTGTCGCTAATTAATAGCGCAACGGCATAATATAAAACCAAAAACATAATGCCAACGTTAGCAAAACTAATAAATTTTGCAAAATTTAAACCATTTAAAATAGTTGTTAAAAAGCTAAATAAATAATCAACACCTACACATAAGAAAGATATAAATGGGAAAATTAGCTTCAAAATCATAACGATTATTGTAATTGAAAATAAAATACTTATTATAGGAATTACGATAATATTGAGCGGTATTGACAAAAGGGATAAATGTTTAAAATAATATAAAATCAACGGCGAAGTTCCAACGAATATGGACGTTGATGAAGAAAGCGCCTTTTTAAGCTTTTCATTTTTAATTCTAATTGCATTTTCAAAGGTTTTACTAAACAAACCAATAGATAAAATACACCCAAACGATAAACAAAAACCTGCGCTAAAAATATCTAACGGGTTAAGCGTTAAAACAATAATGAATGCAACGGAAAGGCTGTTTAAAAGGTCGTATTTTTGACCAAAAGAAGAACATATTAAATATACCGTTATCATTATAACCGCCCTAATCGACGAATTGGTAAATCCGGTTAACCCTGAATAAAACATGGTTATAATAAACACTATAACCGTTTTCCAAAGCCTTTTAATATGGAGCAAATTACAAATAAAATCACAAAAGGCAAAAATAAAACCAATATGTAACCCTGAAACTGCAAAAATATGAGCAACGCCTGAAAATCTAACGTTATTTAATTCAATACTATTAATAAAACCCGTTTCACCGGTAAATAACGCAACCATAAAATTTCCAGAACGTGGGAAATTTTGCATTATAAAGGAAGAAAATTTAATTCGAGCAAATTGAAAAACGTTAACGTTTGAGCTAATGAATTTAACTTCACCACTTGAATAACCGGAAAATACTACTCTATCTACGTTGGAAATATAATCTTTAAAGGAAACCTTATTTAACGTTGCGTAATAGCCAATTGTATCGCCTAGGTTAAAAGAATAATTTTCAGCGTAAAGCGAAATATTAATATTATACTTAACGCCGTTTATAATTGGGTTGGAAATAACGTAGGAAAGGGGTTCTCCGTTAACGTAATTAACGCTAAGGATTTCCCCTTTAACGACTCCACTTAAACTTAAAACTTTATCAAAATATAAATAGTTTTTAATTTGAAAGTAGCATAATAAATAGCCACAACAAAAAATTAATGAAAAAATTAAAAAATTAACTAAAAAGATTTTACGTTTATTAAATATTCCGTAAAATAGTCCTAAACAAAAAGCAGTTAGGGGCAAAAGCAAAAGTTTTAAACCATAGCTATAACCTAAAAAGCTTGCAAAAACTAAGCCAAGTCCATAAAAAACACAACCAAAAAGCAAAGGACGAAAATTAAAAAGTTTTTTCATAAGTAAAAATACGATTAATTAAATTCTTATAAATATATAATAACCCTTTCCCCATAATTTGTCAATTTTTATTTTGTTCAACGCTTGATTTTATTTTAACTTATATGTTAAAATATACTTGCCTGCAGTGTTCGAGTTAGGAATCAAATTAATCCACAAAATATATTTAGGGAGCTTTACGTCGAACAAGGTATGTTTGAGCCTATGGTCATTGTCTTTGAGCAGACCTATACGATTAGGTAGCAGAACTTGTAAGCTGGGCACCCACCTGGTGAAAAATCGGGTTATAATTCTTTCCTATACGGCACAGGCGGGTAAATAAAAAATATGGCAACGGATTTCTCCGTTGCCTTTACTTTTTTTAATCGATTATTAACGATATAATATCGTTTGAATATTTTAGGCTATCTTCAACGGCTAAACCTTGAATTAACCTTGCTTGATTATATAAAACGTTAATAATTTTTGAAATTTTTTCATCATTTTCAACAAGCTCAATCATTTTATTATATAGCGGATGTTCAACGTTAATTTCCAAAACCTTTTGAGCTACCGCTCTACTATCAGGCATTTGAGCGTTTTGGAAAACCTTTTCCATTTCAATTGAAATATCCCCTTCGCTTGAAAGACAAACTGCATAGTCTTTAAGAGCTTTCGAGCCTTTAACCTTAACGATTTTACCATCTAAAACCTTCATAATCTTTTCAGCCAAAGCACCGTTTAAAGTAACGTTTTCCAACCCATCTAAAACACCGCTATCAACCGATTTAAATTCTTTTTCGTTAAAGCTTTGAAGCATTTTAATGCAAAATTCATCAACGTCTTCCGTTAAGCATAAAACGTCAACGCCCTTTTCAAGTAAAATTTCCGTTTGAGGAAGAGCTTTAATACCTTCAACGGTTTTACCGCTTGAATAAATTATATATTTTTGGTCTTCCGCCATTTGGTCAACGTATTCTTGCAAAGTTAAATATTTGCCCGTTTTTGCCGACTTAAACATAAGAAGGTCTTGAAGTTTTTCTTTATTAGCGCCGTAGCTTGAATAAATGCCGTATTTAATTGATAAACCAAAATTACCAAAAAAACTTTCATAGTCAGCCCTATTGTTATTGAGCATATTAATAAGTTCCGACTTAATTTTTCTTTCAATGCTTTGACTAATTGCTTTAAGCTGACGGTTTTGTTGAACGGTTTCCCTTGAAATGTTAAGGGTTAACTGACTATCAACAACGCCCTTAACGAAATTAAAATAATCTGGTAATAGGTCGCTACACTTTTCCGTTATCATAACGCTGTTTGTAAAAAGCATTAAACCTTTTTCATAGTTTTTAGTGTAATAATTATACGGAATTTGGCGTGGAATAAACAAAAGCGCCTTATAGTCAACCAAACCCTCAACGCTTAAAGTAATAACTTTAAGAGGGTCTTCATAGTCCATAAATTTTTCTTTATAAAATTCGTTATATTGTTCCTCTTCAACTTGATCTTTTTGTTTTAACCAAAGTGGAGTCATTGAATTTAAAATGGTTTCTTCAAAATAGTTAACCGTTTTAGCTTCTTCACCATCACCTTCTTGGCGATGTTTTTCAACCAACATTCTAATTGGATATCTAATGTAATCGGAATATTTTTTAACTAAACGACGAATGGTCCATTCTTCTAAAAGCTCGCTAAAAGTTTCTTCCCCGTCGTCTTTTAAATAAAGGGTAATTTCCGTTCCGCATTCAGCCTTTTCGCCGTCAATTACGTCGTAACCTTCAACGCCTTCCGAAACCCAAAGATAGGCTTTGTCGCTACAATTCGCCTTTGACAAAACCTCAACCTTTTTAGCAACCATAAAACTTGAATAAAAACCAACGCCAAATTGACCGATAATATTAATATCATCAATCTTTTCCTTGTTATTTTTAAATTCAAAAGAACCGCTTTTTGCAATTGTTCCAAGGTTTTTTTCAAGTTCTTCCTTGGTCATTCCAATGCCGTTATCACTAATTTTTAAGGTTCTCTTTTCTTTATCAACGTCAATTTTAATAAAAAAATCATCTCTCGTTTTACCGCTTTCACCACCGGTTAAACTTGAAAAATATAATTTATCAATAGCATCGCTTGCGTTAGAAATTAATTCACGAATAAAAATTTCACGATTAGTATAAATGGAATTAATCATTAAATCTAACATGCGCTTCGATTCAGTTTCAAACTTTTTCATATAACACCTCTCTTTTAATACAATAATTATATTATACAAAATTAGCACTGTCAAGTAAAGAGTGCTAATTTTTCAATCTTCACAAAAAAAATCACCTTATCTAAAGGTGATTTTCGACAAAAAACTTAAGTTTAATGTTTTCTAATAATTTTTTTACGCTTTTAAAAGTAAGTAAGAAAATAATAAAGTTAGAAACAACGTGAACGGCGTAAAAAACAATTCCCCTAAAATAGTAAATAAAATATCTATTTAAGAAGTTGTTAAACCCACCAATTGCAACGTCGAAAAAGCTTGAAACAAACCCAAAGCTTGCGGTTAAAATACTAATCAATAAAAGAATTAACCAAAGTATATCAATTTTTTTCTTACCTAAAAAATAAAAAACAATTGCAATTGATCCATAAAATACAAAATAACTTAAAACCCAAGTGTTTACGCCCCAAATTGCCATTTCAATCAAAATAAAAGCCAAAACTGAAATTAAAGTTAGCCCACCAAAAACGTAGGCGTAAACAGCGGTTAAAAGAGAAACGACTTCAACGTTAGCAATAAAACTTAAACTAAGTTTACCAATTTCTAACGTTGCGGTCATAATTGCGCACAATGCAATTTTTTTAGCCGATAAAAAACTTTTCATAATTAAAACGAAGCAATTTCAAAATAAATTATAACTTTATCACGAACTGAAAGCGATGAAACGCCAAAGCCAGCCGAGCAAAGTAAAACCCCGTTATATTCCCTTTCCGTAGCGTAACCTGAAACGTCAAACTCAGGCTCATAACTTGTCCAAACGGCAACGTATTCGTTTGATTTTTCAACCTTACAATCTCCAATTTGAATAATAAACGCTCCGTATGAATCGGTTGAATAGTTAAGGGTTAAATTTTCCTTTTCTTTTAAGTATTTTAAAACGCTTAAAACACCTTCATCAATTGTAACGGAAGCTAAATCAACTGAATAGGCTTTAATTTCCCCCGAATTTACGACAATGGTAACCGTTCCTTGGTTTTCGCTTGATTGACCACACCCACAAACCGCAAGAAAAATCAAACAAACAAAAAATAGCGCTAAAAATTTTTTCATAATTCCTTCCTTTGGCAAAAGAAAAACCTTGCAAAAATGCAAGGTAAAGCAAAATGCTAAAATCACCCTTGCCCATGATTTTATTTTAATTTTTTAACGATAGGCATTCCGACTTATGCTTTCACAATTACGGCAATGGCTGTTGCTACAGATTTTCACTGTTATTTCCCCATTCGTTAAAATATTAATTTATTTAATTTTACCACTTAACATTTAAAAACGCAAGTAAAAATTTATAAAAACAAAAAAACGGACGAAAAGTCCGTTTTTCTTATTATTAATCGATCCACCAAACGGTGTTCTTTAAAATGATGAATATAATATCGAAAATAGCAACGATATTCCAGCTTAAGAATAAAATAACAACGATACCTAAAACGATACCAAGTGTGTTTTTCTTTTCAATACTTCTGCATAAACGATATACGTTCCAAATAATGTCAAGCATTGGGATTGCAAGAATGATTTTTACAATAAGTGGCAAATCATCCATCATTTTAATAAATTTTTCCATAAAATATCTCCTTTTTAGGAACTTTTGTTCCTTATTTATCTACATTTTACTACAATATAATAAAAAAATCAATATTATTTTTATAATTTTTATACATTTTTCACAATTAATTTAATAATTTTATTACTTTTGGTATAAACGAACAACTATCAAGCGCAGTCATTGAAATATCGCCAAATTCCTTTGACGCAAGCTCACCTGCAACACCGCAAACGTAGCAAGCTGAACTTACGGCTAAAAGGGAAAAATCAGCCCAACCTAAAACACCGCAAATAGCCCCCGACAAAACGTCGCCACTGCCTGCCGTTGCCATACCGGGCGCTCCCCTGTTTACTAAATGGGTAATTTCACCATCGGTAATAATTGTGGTTGCCCCTTTAAGTAGCAATATAACATTATATTCTTTTGCAAATTTTTTTGCTAAATAAATTGGATTTTTTAAAATTTCTTCCCTGCTAAACCCTGAAATTCGGCTAAACTCTAAAATATGCGGTGTTAAAACTACCTTGCATTTAGTGTTTTTTAAGGCTAATTTATCAATTTTAGCAAGGGCGTTTAAGCCGTCGGCATCGATAATTAAGTTTATAGAATAATTATCCAAAATATATTCTATTATTTTTTTATTTTCTTCACCATTACCCATTCCCATTCCAATTGCAAGGGTATTAATCTTTTTTAAAGCAAGGTTAATTTGTTCTTCATCAAAAACAAACTTTCCGTTTTTTGAAGGAAAAGAATATAGGGTGGAAACGGATAAATATGGCAAAACTGAATGAGCAATTTCCCTTGGAGCTATTAAACTGCTAACCCCTGCTCCACACCTTAATGCGCAAGTTGAAAGGTTTGCAAGCTTTAAAGCGCCTGAATATTCAATTGATCCGCCCATAACGGCAACGTAACCAAAATCACCTTTATGGCAATTATTTTTTCTTTTAACAAAAATCTTTTTAAGGTCGGTTTCTTCTAATAAAAAGGTATTAGTGGTTTTATCAATACCAATATCACAAACAGCGGTTTTTTCGCAAAAATCTTTAATATCGCCATAAACGTTTCCAATTTTTAAACAACCAACGCAAACCGTAAGATTACTTTTAACGGCAATTTCAGTTTTTTCGCCGTTTCCGTTAACCCCACTTGGAACGTCAACCGACAAAACAAATTTACCGCTATCGTTTATTTTTTCAACAATTTCCTTAATATCCAAGGGCATTTCACCGTGAAAACCAATTCCAAAAATGCAATCAACAATTTGATCGTAGCACGATAAATCAACAAAATCGTTTTTTTTGTAAATTTTAACGTTTTTTGTTTTTAAAATATTTAAATAACGTAAACTGCATTCTTTTTGTTTATCGCTAACAAGCCAAACTTCAACGTCGGTTTTATTTTCAGCAAGTTTAAGCGCTAATCCTAACCCGTCGCCACCGTTATTGCCCGAGCCTACTACTATTAAGGTTTTAACCTTCTTTTTAACGTGTTCAAAAATTCCACAAACGGCTTTTTCCATTAATTCAAACTCTGAAACGCCACTATAAAACAATTCATTTTCAGCATTTTGCATTTGACTAATGGTTAAAACTTCTTTCATATTCCACCTACGAAAAAACGCCCGATTAACGGGCGTTTATTTTTAAAATAAACCGACAATTTTGCCGTTTTCATCAATATCAATTCTTTCAGCCGCAGGAATTTTAGGAAGACCTGGCATAGTTAAAATTTCACCCGTTAATACAACGATAAACCCAGCCCCAGCTGAAAGTTTAACGTTTCTAACGGTAATTTCAAAGCCTGTTGGAGCACCTAAAAGCTTTGGATTATCAGAAAAACTATATTGAGTTTTTGCAATACAAATTGGCAACTTGCCGTAACCTAACCTTTCAAGTCGCTCAATTTGAGCTTTTGCATTATCGGTTAAAACAATACCTTTGCCACCATATATTTTTTTGCAAACGGCATCGATTTTATCAGCAATAGAAGCGTCGTCACAATAAGAAAATTCCATTTGACTTGGTTTTTCGCAAAGGCTAATAACTTCTTTTGCAAGGTCAATTCCACCTTCGCCACCTTTTGCCCAAACGTCGCTCATAACGGCTTTAACGTTAAGTTTTGCACATTCACTAATTAACAATTCAATTTCCTTGTCCGTATCCGTTGGGAAACGATTAACCGCAACAACGCAAGGAAGCTTGTAAACGTTGGTTATATTTGAAACGTGTCTTAAAAGGTTTGGAATGCCCTTCTTTAAAGCATCTAAGTCTTGGTTAGCCAATTGGTCTTTGGTGAGTCCGCCGTGCATTTTTAAAGCCCTTATAGTCGCAACCACAACAACTGCGCTTGGTCTTAATCCAGAAACACGGCATTTAATATCTAAAAACTTTTCCGCCCCAAGGTCGGCGCCAAAGCCAGCTTCGGTAATACAATAATCCCCAAGTTTTAAAGCCATTTTTGTTGCTAAAACGGAATTGCAACCGTGGGCAATGTTTGCAAAAGGTCCACCGTGAACTAAGCAAGGATTTCCTTCTAAAGTTTGAACGATATTAGGGTTAATTGCATCTTTAAGTAAAACGGTCATTGCACCTTGACATTTAAGTTGAGCGCAAGTTATTGGCTCTCCTTTAACGTTATAAGCAACGACGATTTTAGAAAGTCGTTCCTTTAAGTCGGCAAGGCTGTTAGAAAGGCACAATACTGCCATAATTTCGCTTGCTACGGTAATATCGAAGCCATCGTTTCGAGGCGTTCCGTTAGCCTTACCACCAAGCCCGTCTTGAATGAAACGAAGTTGGCGATCGTTCATATCAACCGCCCGTTTCCAAGTAATGTTTTCAAGGTCAATTTCAAGCTGATTTCCTTGATGAATATGGTTGTCAAGTATTGCCGCAAGAAGATTATTTGCTGCGCCAATAGCGTGAAAATCCCCTGTAAAATGAAGGTTAATATCTTCCATTGGAACAACTTGAGCATAACCACCGCCTGCAGCGCCCCCTTTTACCCCAAAAACAGGACCTAAACTTGGCTCACGCATGGCAACAACCGATTTTTTTCCAAGCTTACATAAAGCGTCGTTTAAACCGATTGTAGTCGTAGTTTTACCTTCCCCTGCAGGAGTTGGATTTATAGCCGTAACTAAAACTAATTTCCCATTTTCATTTTTACAACTTTTTAAGTAGTCAATGGAAATTTTTGCTTTATATTTACCATAATTTTCAACGAAATCAGGGTTAACGTTAAGCTTTGAATAAACTTTTTCAATTGGTAGCATTTTGCATTCTTGCGCAATTTCAATATCCGTTTTATACATAAAAAACCTTTTAATAATTGAATTTTTATATATTTATTATACCAGTATAATAAATTTTGTCAATACAAAAAACAAAAAAAGCCCCAAAATGCGCTTTTCCCATAGGGAATTTTTAGAAACTATAAAAGGATTGCAAAAAATTTTTGCTATCCTTTTTTTTGCTTTGCAAACACACGACTTTCATTGAAAGTATAGTGTGCTAGACTTTGTTTGTTAATCGTGGACGTATTCTACACTTTTTATCTCTTCTATAAACAACTCAACGGCTATGTTGAGAGAATTAGAATAGAGTTGTATCATTTTCCTATTGGCAAAAGAACAATCATATTCCATATCCACGTCAAATGCAGACTTTTTTAATAAACCAATAAATTTGGGCAAACTAATCGGCTTAAATATACTTTTTCTTTTACAAATCCGTATAGTAAGAAATTCTTCAAGTGGCAGATTAAATTGGTTATCAATACTAAAAATAAGTTTGCAATTTTGCTTTTGAGATACTTCCTTCCCTGTTGCGTCCGTTTCCCAAAACCCTTGTGAAAAATATAAAACTATATTATTGGAAACTGATAAATTATTTATTTGACTATCGTGAAGTTGATAATTCATAAAAACTCCTTAATTTCCCTAAGGGAAGAGCAGTAAAACGGTGGCTTTTTTCAGCGTTAAATTTATTTCATTTTTTCTTGCTTAATTTTATGATCAATAACGTGGCGTTTTGCAAGTTGAGCGGTTATATCGTCAATGGAAATACCCATTTCAACCATTAAAACGAAAAGGTGATAACAAAGGTCGGCAATTTCATAAACGGTTTCTTCCTTATCGCCACCTTTTGCGCCAATAATAACTTCGGTTGATTCTTCCCCTACCTTTTTCAAAATTTTGTCAATGCCCTTTTCAAAAAGATAGGTTGTGTATGAGCCTTCCTTTTTATCAATTTTTCTACCTTTAATAAGCTCGTAAAGGTCGAAATAAGAAAATTCTTTAAGCTCGTCGCTTAAATAAACGTAGTCGTTAAAACAGCTATCCGTTCCCTTGTGACATGCAGGTCCATCTTTAACCACTTCAACGGTTAAAGCATCAAAATCGCAATCGGCTTTAATAGAAACGACGTGCTGAAAATTACCGCTAGTTTCACCCTTTCTCCAAAGCTGATTTCTACTTCTTGAGAAAAAACAAGTTTTTCCTTCATTAATGGTAATTTCCAAGCTTTCTTTGTTCATATAAGCAACCGTTAATACCTTTTTAGTGTAAAAATCGGTTACGATTGCAGGAATTAAGCCCTTTTCATCAAATTTTAGTTTATTAATATCAATCATAATCTAACCTCAACGCCACTTTCGTGTAATTTTTTCTTTAAATTGCGAATTTCCACTTCTTTAAAATGGAAAATAGATGCGCCAAGCCCTGCATCAACCTTTGGCAAAGTTGCAAAAAGCTTAACGAAATCGTCAATGCACCCAGCTCCACCGCTTGCTATAATAGGAATGGAAACTGCATTTGATAAAACGCTTAACATTTCAAGGTCGAAACCCTTTTTTACTCCGTCGGTATCAATGCTGTTTAAACAAATTTCACCTGCTCCAAGGTCTTCGCCACGCTTTGCAAATTCCACCATTTCAATACCGGTAAACTCTCTACCGCCTTTTGCAAAAAGCATAAATTTGCCATCGACTCTCTTAACGTCCATTGAAAGCATAACGCACTGACTACCGTAGAGTTTTGCGCCTTCGTAAATTAAGTTTGGGTTTTTAATTGCGCCACTATTAACGCTAACCTTATCCGCCCCACAAGAGAGCACCCTTTCAAAATCACCAACGCTATTAATTCCACCGCCAACGGTTAAAGGAATAAAAACGTTTTTTGCAACTTCTCTTAAAATGTCCGTAAACAGTTTTCTATTTTCGTTTGATGCGGTAATATCGTAAAAAACAAGCTCGTCAGCACCGCAATTTGAATAAAATTTTGCAAGCTCAACGGGGCTATCAACGTCACGAATGCCCGTAAAATTGGTGCCCTTAACAACTCTGCCGTCACGGACGTCTAAACAAGGAATAATTCTTTTTGCTAACATTTTACACCTTCTTCGCAACCTTTAAACATTGGTTAAGGTCGAGCTTGTTTTCGTATAACGCCTTTCCTAAAATAGCACCGTAAACACCCATTTTATTAAGTTTTTCAACTTCTTCAATAAAGGTTATACCGCCTGATGCGGTAATTTTTAAACCTTCAATTTGGTTTAATTTTTCATATATTTCCATATTCGTTCCCGAAAGAGTTCCATCTTTGGAAATATCGGTATATATTACGTGGCTAACGCCTTTATCACGCATTTTTTTGCAAAACTCAACCGAATCGATTTTTTCAACGTTAAGCCAGCCCGAAACGGCAACAAATCCGTTTTTAGCGTCAACCCCAACGGCAATTCTTTCGCCGTAAACCTTTAAAAGCCTATCAAGAAGCTGTGGATTATTAACGGCAGCAGTGCCTAAAATTACTCTATTAACGCCGTTCTCTAAATAAAATTCCGCCGTTTCGTAATTTCTAATTCCACCGCCAAGCTCAATGAAAAAATCGCCCGTTTTACTAACTTCTAAAATAGAGCTTGCATTTTCTCTTTTACCGCTTTTAGCGCCGTCAAGATCAACTAAATGAAGATTTGTTGCGCCGGCTTTTAAAAATTTTTGACTTTGTTCAAACACGCTATTGCCATATTCAGTTTTTTCGTTATAATCGCCTTTAAATAGTCTAACTACCTTTCCACCTATTATGTCAATTGCAGGAAAAATTTCCATAAATCCCCCTAAATTTCACAAAATGCTTTTAAAATATTTAAGCCCACGTCGCCACTTTTTTCCGGATGAAATTGCACGCCGTAAACGTTGCCCTTTTCACAAGATGCAACCAAATCGCTTCCGTAATTAGAAGTTGCAGTAATTTCATCGCCGGTGTTTTGAGCTGAATAGGAATGAACGAAATATACTCTGTCACCTTCGCTAATATATTTAAAAAGTTTGCTTTCCTTTCTAAACTGCAAGCTATTCCACCCGATATGCGGAACTTTAAGCTGACCGATTAGCGGTTTTATTGGTTTTATTTCCCCTTTAATTAATCCAAGCCCTAAACTCTCTTCAAACTCGTAGCTTTTTTCAAAAAGCATTTGCATACCTAAGCATATTCCAAGAAGTTTCACGCCTGCTTTCGCGCGGTTTATTATAACTTCTGAAAGACCGGAATCAAACAACTTCTTAGCCGCGTCCTCAAACGCGCCAACGCCTGGAAGTATAATTTTATCCGCCTTTTCAATAAGCGCT
>JAZQKQ010000007.1:0-20136 GCA_045542235.1 Christensenellaceae bacterium
TTGTTTGTAGCCAAAGCGGGGAGTAATTTATAATCACGACCTGGACCGTAGGTTCAAATCCTTTGTAAAATATTATTAAATTTTTCTTGTCTACCGAAGAATTTGAAAAAATCTTTAGCAAGAAAAACTTGTTTTTCGTCGCCACGGAGCGAAGCGAAGTTCACGGGGAACTGTCACGTAGTGACTGAGGGGTAACGTATTATTTACCACACCAATATGGTGTGGTTTTTATATTTTTTTGTAAAATTTAGTTAAAAACAAAAAATAACATTAAATAACATAAAAAAACACTTGACAACAATGCGTTGTGTAAGTATAATTAAGATAAGGAGGTGCGAAATGGAATATCAAGAACTTATTTTAGATATGCTCAATCGCATAGTAAAGTTAGAAAAAGAAGTGGAAAACTTAAAGAATGGTAAAGAGATTGTTAAAGAAGTTACAAATGTATATCTTGATGAGGAACGTCCACAACAAAGGGATAAAACAAGATATATGTTTAATGGGAATATTTATTTAAAAAACAAGCTTGTTTTAGCGGTTGTTGAAGACTACGTTTCAAAAAATCAAGGGGTAACTTGTAGAAAATTAAAAGAAATCTTTGATAAATCTTTGCAAGGCTCAATCGGTGTTGTAGAATATGAAATTATTGCTAAACAACGAAAAGATTATCAAGTAAGATTTTTTGGAAAAGAAGATGAAATATTACATTTAGTCGATGGGAATATGCTGGTTTGTTCACAATGGGGGATTTTGAATATATCCAATTTTATTAAAAGAGCAGAGCAACTAGGATATAAAATCGAACAAGTCGTAAGAGATTAAAAAATAAAGGAGATAAATTATGAAAACAGGTGAATTTATTTATGCAAGAACTCATGCGGAATTTTTAAATGAAGCATTTGGAACAAACTACAAGGCGTGGATGAAATGTGTTTGGAAATATGATGAAGAGTGGGTTGTTTGGATGGTGCGATTTAATGAAATGGATGGTGGCTGGACAAACACTTTTATTGACAATGATAGAATAAAGGAAGAAAATATAGGAAATAACACAACTTGGGATGGAAAGAGATTATCGTCGATAGATAAGAAGAAAATTGTTATTGAAATAGTAGATTTGGGGCATACTCGCAAATATATTTTTAGGGGAAAGTATGTTTACGATGAAAAAAATAGTGATCCTTATACGATTCGATATTATGATAAAGCAGCCGATGAGTTTTAAGAATTACTAAAATTTTAAATAAGTATATTATTTATTAAGATAATATGAAACTCTTGTAAAAGCATATTTAAATAGGATACATCGAATGTCTTTAAAATTTTTGATTATTTATTGCGATTTAATTTTGCCGAAGTAGGTTTGCGTTTTTCGTGCAGAGCCACTAGTATAGGTCTATAAGTACTTTGCTTATAGACCTATATTTTTTATTGAAGTTAAATAAAAAATATAGTATAATATAAACAAAGGTGGGCGAAATGAAAAAAATAATCAAATATTTTCCAGTTTCATTTGTAAAAAAAACAATAAAAATATTGAGAAAAAGCGAGTCAAAAGAAATTGCTTGCTTGAAATTAAAAGAGAAATACTTATTGAACGATAAACAGGTAGAGTATATAATGCGCTATTCTTTAAAAAAGCTTATTAGCGAGATGCCTGCGGAATATAAAGATTTTATAAATGGATTAGTTCTTCTTGATTAAAAAATACTTTTAGTCCCACACACATACCCTAAAAACGAGATTTAGTCCTGGAAATACAAGAAAAAACCACACTGAACACAGTGTGGTTTTTTCTTGCCTTCTATCGAAGGATTTGACAATTCTGGCTTTTGCAAAGCAAATGCCGTGGGCTTAGCCCACTCACGGGGAGCTGTTGAAAAAGAAAGGTGGATAACTTTAACTTAAAAAAGATATATATTAACGATAATTTGCATATTGACAACGGTTTTTTTGTATGCTAAAATTATAAATAGGTTAAAATATTGCAATTTCTTTTTGGGTGTTTTTGTCCAAAAAGGTTTGCGGTGAATTAGAGTAAAAAAAAGGATAGTTAAAATGAAAATTGCGCTTATCGCTCACGATAAAAAGAAAAACGATATTATTGAAATTGCAAAAAAATATAAAGACGTTTTATCCTGCCACGAGCTTGTTGCAACCGGCACTACGGGAACGCTTATTATGGGTGAAACGGGACTTAAAATTCAAAGAATGAAAAGCGGTCCGCTTGGTGGCGACCAACAAATTGGGGCAATGCTTGCAAACGGAGAAATCGACCTTATAATTTTTCTTCGTGATCCGCTTACGGCTCAGCCCCACGAGCCCGACGTTTCGGCTTTGCTAAGGCTTTGCGACGTTCAGTCTATTCCCCTTGCAACTAACGTAGCTAGTGCAATAATAATGCTTAACGCCCTAAAATGCGATAGGTTTTAAACCGTTAGAAAATTTTGCTATAAATTAATTTATAAAGATAAATAAAAAGGGTAACTTTATGAAAAAATTACTAGTCAACGTTGTTTTAAGCACTTTTTTAATTTTTGCAGTTGTTTTTGGTGGCGTGGTTTTTAACGATAACCAAGCAAAGGGCGAAAATTTACCTTCATCAATTATATCCCTAAAAGCAAACGGCGTTATGACGCTTGCTTCAAACGACGGTATTGCATGGCCGGGTAGCACCGAAACGTCCTTTTACGATAAATCGGAAATGTTCACAGCGGAAGCTTCGGGCATTGACTTTTATAACGGTCAAATTTGCGTTGTTGAAAACGGCGATGGTATCGTTTGGCTTTTAAACGTGGCGAAAAACGGAAATTTAACTTTTGTCAACGGCTACGAAAAGGGTAAGGAAACTAAGTTTAAAAGCAATTCGGGCAGTAGTAAGGGCGTTGATGCGGAAGGTATAACCTTTGATGGCGACGGCAATATTTATATTAGCACCGAAAGAGATTTAGCCAATAAAAAAGTGCCAAATAACTCGATTATTAAGTTAAACCCTAATTCATCAAGCGACGTTTTGGTTGGGGTTGAAGAGTGGAATTTAACTTCAAGCATGCCAACGTCGAGCAATTCTAACGCTGGGTTAGAGGCGGTTGAGTGGGTTTCAAACGCCGAGCTTGAAGGCAAGCTTTACGACAATAACAAAAAGGGATTATTCAATAGCGCAAATTATCCAAAACAAACGGCAAACGGCGTTTTCTTCGTTGCTTTGGAATCAAACGGACACGTTTACGGCTACGTTTTAAATAACGATGGAACTTTCGTTCAAATTGCCGATATCGACGCAGGTTTTGGTTGCGCTATGGCCCTCGATTACGACGTTTCGCAAAACGTTTTATGGATTGTAACCGATAATAATGGAAAAAATATGTCGGCGCAGGTGGTGTTTAACGGCGAAAAAACTCCAACTATAACCAAGGTTAAGCCTATTTCAACCTTAGACGACGGCGACAACTACGAGGGGTTTGCTATCGCTCCCGACGAATATGCCGTAAACGGGGAAAGACCCGTTTATAAACTTAGAGACGGCTTTGATAAAGAAGCTATGGCCGTTGGTAAAATTAAAGTAGATTATATGTCGGTTGGCGGAAACGGCGGAAATAGTAGCGGTGGAAACCAATCAGGCGGAAACGGCGGAAATAGTAGTGGTGGAAACCAAAACAGCGCAAGCAGTGGCAATAGCAGTGGGGGAGCTCAAACTAGCGCAAGCAGTGGAAACCAAAACGGTGGAAATAGTTCGCATAGCCATAGCTATTCTAACGATTGGAAGGCAAACGGCAACGAACATTATCACGGATGTTCCTGTGGAGCTAAAATCGATGTGCAAAACCACCAAATTATAACCGTTAACGAAAAGTCTGCAACTCAAACGGAATTTGGCTATACCGGCGATAAGGTTTGTTCGGTTTGTAATTACGTTGTAGAAAAAGGAAGGGCTACTAACAAACTTTCTTCGGGCAACGGTGGAAATAATGGAGAAAACAATGAAGGAAATATCACTGGGGGTTGTAGCGCCAGCGCTAAGCCAACTAATTTCCTTTTAGGATTTTTTGCATTCCTTGGCTTAACGTTAATACTCGTGAGAAAACAAAGAAAAATTTAATTTGTTCTAAAAATAACAAGCGGTTAGAAAAGCTAACCGCTTGTTTATATTTTAAAAAAGTTTTGGTTGTGTTTTACTAAAAACAATTTTTAAAAAGGAAAAATGAAAAAAATTTTTAATAATATATTAAAGGATGTTAATAAATGATTTAATACAAAAGGAGTTTTATTATGAAAGAAAGTGATTTCATTGGTAAAAAAGTTGTTAACGTTTTGGCCGGTGGGGGAGTTTATAGTGTGATTTCATGTCGAAAGACGGGAATTGACAATAAGGATTTTTTAATTGTTCTTAACGATGGGAAAAATGGTTATAGCGTTAGACTTTCTTTAACAAAAAAAACAATAAATTTTGAAGATTGCGAATTTCAGCGAGAAGTTGAGGATTATTTAAATGAAAAAACCGTTTTGCCACCGTCAAATCCAATTGATAAAGTTTTAGCAAAAGCCGTAGAACTTTATTATGGAAACGGGGAAAAAAGAGATATATGTAAAATATGGGGAGCTGTTAATAATGGGTTAGTAGGGGGAACTATATACGGAACTTGCGCTTATGATATTTATGAGAATTGTTGTAGAAATTTAGGTTTTGATTATTTACAAAAGGGAAAGTTTGCTAGTCAAAAAGGGTTATATGCTCCATATGCAACGAAAGAAAATTATGGGGTTTGGTTTCTTCCGCATAGTAATTTAACTGGCGATGCAACGTCAAGATGGGCAAACGTTGTCGATGGTGACATTATTTATGAAGTATGGTTTGAAAATGATAACGTTAAAGATAAATGCGATAGAGTCGTGTTTTTAAAACAGGGTTGTGGTGAATATGTTTTTATGGGAATTTATGCTTTGGAAAAAGTTGAAGTTATCAATAAATACGTTGCCGACGTTTACATAACCGTTAAAAAAACCTATAAAAAAATTTATAATGTGTATCCTTAATAAATCGGCATATAAGGCGGTTAACAGTGATTTTTAAATTAAAAACAGCAAAAATTACCCGCTACCTTTTGGAAAAAAGGTAGCGGGTGTTTTGTTGATTTTGAAAGATAGATAAAATTAAAAATATTTATTTAAAGCTTTGTGGCAAAATTCATCGCCTTGGCTGTTGCCTTTAAGCCACCATTCTTTTGCCCTTTCAATATCCTTATAACAACCGTAGCCGTGGTAGTAGCACAAGCCAACGTTGTAATAAGCGGGATAGTAGCCGGCGTTTGCTGCGTCTAAATAGTAGGAAAAAGCTCTGTCGTAATTTTGGGGAACGTATTTTCCTTCAAGGTTAAAATTGCCCACGATAATTCGTGCGTCGTTATCGTCGAACCAGGCGGCTTTTTCATAGTAGCCGTAGGCGGTGGTGAGATTTTTTTCAACGCCAATGCCGTTAGCGAACATATAACCACAAACGAAACAAGCATAGCAATAGGTTTGGTTTGCCGCCATTTTTATATATTTAAAGGCTTCGCTGTGATTTTCAGTAAATCCGTTTATGCCTTTAAGCAAGCTATTTCCTAAGTAATACATGGCAGGCGCATAATTTTTGCTAATAGCTTCATTTAAAAGTTTAACGCCAAGGTCGAAGTTATATTCAACGCCGTAACCGTTAATATAGCAACGGGCAAGGTTGTAAGTGCCAATGGCAAAACCGTTTTCGTGGGCTTTTTTGTAGTAACCGGCGGCGACGTTAAGGTTTGATTTTACAACTTCGCTCCCTTCGTATAAATAGCCTAAAACGTTAAAGGCGGGCACAAAATTTTTCAAGGCAAGTTTTTTTGCAAGGTTTAAAACCAAGGTTTTTCGTTGTTTAATTTTTCTGGTTTTAATTAAAAGTTGCAAATAAACGTAAGATTCGGTGTCGCTATCGTCATAGTTATCGCCTAATTCTTTAAGCATTTTTTCAGCGCTATCTAAAGAATATTGATTGCAAATAAATCCCACGTTAACGTTTGATTTAAATTGCGAAAGGTCGGAAATTAATTGTAGGTTATAAATATAATATGCCATGATTAACCTCAACGTAGTTATTAAATATATTATATCATAAATAAAATATAATTCAAGTTTTTAAAATAAAAATTGTTTGTTTTAAAGTCTTTTAAACTCAAAAAATTAATTTAATCGACTTATAGGCTTGTTTTTTGAATATTTTATTGACAAATTTGCTTTTTTGAAATATAATAAAAAACAAGGAGCGATTATTATGAGAGAAGTTTTATTGACTGCTTTTGGCGTTGGCGGAGCAACGCTAATTGGTTCGTTAATAGGTTTTTTGTTTAAAAATCCATCACAAAAAACTAGCGACGTAATTCTTTCCTTTGCCGGCGGAGTAATGTTGTCTGCGGCGGTGGTAGGGTTAATAGTTCCGTCTCTAACATACAACGGAAAATGGGGAGCGTTGGTAACGGCCGTAGGCGTTGTGGTTGGTGCGTTTTGTATTTTTATTATTGATAAACTCGTTCCTCACTTGCACAGGTTAAACGGAGTTGAAATTGAGAATCACCCTAAAAAAAGTGAAAGTTTAAACAAGGTTATACTTTTCGTTATAGCCATTGCTATTCACAATTTGCCCGAAGGTATTGCGGCAGGTGTTAGCTTTGGCGGTGGAAACACTGCTCACGGCATTTCCGTATCCGTTGGTATTGCTCTTCAAAACATTCCAGAAGGCATGGTTATAATTGCCCCAATGATTGGTTGTGGAGTTAGCAAAAAACGAACTCTTTTAGTTGCGTTTGCAACGGGGGTGGTTGAAATTATTGGAACGCTATTAGGTTATTTATTCGTTAGCATTTCTTCAACCATTTTACCTTTTATGCTCGCCTTTGCCGGTGGAACTATGCTTTACGTTGTCAGCGATGAAATGATTCCGCAAACCCATTCAAACGGCAATGAAAGTCTTGCGACGGCTTGGCTAATAATTGGTTTTTTGGTTATGTTGATTTTAGATTTCTTTATTGGTTAAAAATTAAAACGGAACGGCAATTTCGTTAGTCGAAAAAGCCGTTCCCTTTTTTATTTAACCGTTTTATCGGCGTATAAGTCGATTAAATGCAATTTTTTATGGTCGCAACCCCATTCCACCTTCAAGGGTTAGGGTTTCACCGGACATATATTTAAAGTCGGGCGAAGCGAGTTGAACGCAAACTCTGCCAATTTCCAATTCGCTGTTGCCAAAGTGTCCCATAGGTGGCATTTTAACGTTAGCTTTAAAAGCTTCGGGGTTAAGTTGTTGCCATTTTTCAAGTTGAGAAGTCCACGCAAGTGGGCAAACGACGTTTGCGTTAATTCCGTCAGGTCCCCATTCGGTTGCGGCAACACGGGTTAATCCACGAATGCCTTCTTTTGCTGCGGCGTAAGCCGATTGACCGTAGTTTCCAAAAAGTCCTGCGCCGGAAGCGAAGTTAATAACCGTGCCTTTGGTTTCTTTTAAATAAGGATAGCAAGCTTTCATATAGAAAAAGGCTGAATATAAACCGGAATAAATAGCAAGGTTAAATTGTTCAACGGTGTGGTCGCAAAGCTTAACGCCGGAAGCGGAAGCCTGGGCATTGTTAATTAGAACGTCAATTCTGCCGAATTCTTTAATTGCTTGTTCGCAAACGTTTTTAGCTACTTCTTCGCCGTTAACTTTTTCGTTAATATCGGCTTGCATAACTAAAACCTTAACTCCGTAATCACGTTCAAGCTCTTCTTTGGCAAGATTTAACTTTTCTAAATTTCTGCCCGTTAAAACAAGATTAGCCCCTTCTTTTGCGTAGGCGATAGCAATGCCGTAACCAATGGAACCGGCAGAACCATCTTTAAGGGGTTCGGCTTTTCCCCCGCCCGTTATAATTGCAGTTTTTCCTTTTAAAAAGCTCATAAAAAATCTCCTTTATATGAATTTATTTTATTATAACATTAAATTGATTGAAATTCAATAGAAAATATGGCAATATTTTTGAAAGTAAAATGTAAAGAAAATATTAATATTTTCTTGCCAAAAACCTTGTTTTGGGTTAAAATTAAGTTAAATAGTAGGTATAAAACTTAATTTTAGGAGTAAAAATGAATCAGTTTAGCGTTTTCGGTATGAGCTGTTCAGCTTGTAGCAGTCGTGTGGAAAAGGCTGTTTTATCGGTAAAAGGCGTTTCGGCTTGTTCGGTTAGCCTTTTAACCAATTCAATGACCGTTGAGGGCGATTTTTGCGTTAAGGACGTTGTTAATGCCGTTGAAAAAGCGGGCTATAAGGCGGTTATTGACCAAAATAATGAAAATGATAGCGGTTATGAAGCAAGGCTTAATCAAATAGAAAACAATGAAGCGCCTCAGCTTTTAAAAAGGTTAGTTTGGTCGGCGGGCTTTTTGATAATATTAATGTATTTATCAATGGGCAGAAATATGTTTAATTTTTGGCTACCGAGTTTTTTGGCGGAAAGTCCAATTTTAATAGGGCTAATGCAAACTGCCCTTGCGTTGGTTGTTATAATTATAAATAGAAAGTTTTTCATAAGTGGGACTAAAAGCGTTATTCACGGCTCGCCTAATATGGATACGCTTGTGGCAATGGGCTCTTTCGTTTCCTTTGCTTATAGCCTTTCGGTTTTAGTAAGAATTTTTATTTTTAGTTTCAATCAAAACCAACCGTCGGCGCTATTGTTGTTGCACGATTTATATTTTGAGTCGTCGGCGATGATTTTAACGCTTATTACCGTTGGCAAGCTTTTGGAAGCAAAGGCGAAAAGTAAAACCACTTCCGCCCTTAAAGGTTTAATTGAGCTTCAACCAAAAACGGCAACCGTTTTAGTTGATAATCAAGAAATAGTGGTTGAAGCGACAAGCTTAAAAGTTGGCGATATAGTGGTGGTTAAACCGGGCGAAAAAATTGCCGTTGACGGAATAATTGAAAGGGGAACGACCACCGTTAATCAATCGTCGCTCACGGGCGAGAGTATGCCCGTTGATAAAGAAGCGGGCGATGAAATTTATTCTGGAACGATGAATATATCGGGCTATATAACGATTAAAGCCACAAAAGTGGGAAGGGAAACAACCCTTTCGCAAATAATAAAGCTTGCTTTTGAAGCCCAATCGACCAAAGCGCCAATTGCAAAAACGGCGGACAAGGTTTCAGGCATATTCGTGCCGACGGTTTTGTTAATTTCGTTAATAACCTTTATGGTTTGGTTTTTCGTTGGTAAAGGTTTAGGGTTTGCTCTTAGTAGGGCGATTTCCGTTTTGGTTATAAGTTGTCCTTGTGCGTTAGGGTTAGCAACCCCCGTTGCCATTATGGTAGGTAGCGGTGTGGGCGCAAAAAAGGGCGTGTTGTTTAAAAACGCAATTTCACTTGAACTTGCAGGTAAAGCTCAAATTATTGCCGTTGATAAAACGGGAACTTTAACTATGGGTGAGCCGGTAGTCACCGACCTATTAACCTTTGATAGTCAGCTTTTAACCGTTGCGTTATCAATTGAAAGTCGAAGCGAGCATCCTTTGTCAAAGGCCATCGTTGCCTATGCTAAAAGTCAGGGCGTCGTGGCGATGGAATTGGAAAATTTTAACGCAATTTTAGGGCAAGGTGTTTCGGGCGAAATTAACGGCGAAAAGGTTTTTGCCGGCAAATACGAACTAATTAAAAATGAAGTTGAAATTGAAAGCGACCTGTTAGTAAAGGTAAGCGAACTTTCAAACCAAGGCAAAACTCCAATGTTTTTCGTTAAAGCTAATAAACTACTCGGCGTTATTGCCGTTGCCGATGAAATTAAGGCGGATAGCTTTGAAGCCGTTAATCAATTAAAAAACTTGGGGCTTTCAATATATATGCTTACGGGCGATAACGAAAAAACGGCTCGTGCAATCGGCGAGCGAATTGGGGTTAGTCAGGTGGTTGCAAACCTTTTACCCGCCGATAAAGAAAGAGAAATACGGCTTTTGCAAAAGCAGGGCGTTACCATTATGGTTGGTGACGGAATAAACGATTCCCCTTCGTTAATCAGAGCCGACGTTGGTATAGCCATTGGCGCCGGAACTGACGTTGCCATTGATTCGGCCGACGTTGTGTTAATGAAAAACTCCTTGCTTGACGTTGCAAGAACGATTAGGTTAAGCCGAGCAACCCTAAAAATAATTTATCAAAATTTATTTTGGGCGTTCTTTTATAACGTTATTGCAATCCCGCTTGCGTGCGGGGCGTTTTATCCACTTTTCGGTTGGACGCTTAATCCAATGATAGGGGCGTTGGCAATGAGTTTATCAAGCTTTTTCGTTTGCGCAAACGCATTAAGATTAAATTTCGTTAACGTTGACAGCGTTAAAGGCGATAAAAAAATAAAACAAAAAATCGTTAAGGAGAAAAAAGAAATGGAAGCTATAATTAAAATTGAAGGAATGATGTGTCCTCATTGTTCGGGAAGAGTAAAAAAGGTGTTAGAAGGTTTTAGCCAAATTACTTTTGCCGAAGTTAGCCACGAAACGGGAAGCGCAAAAATTTTATTTAGCGGTGAACTTGACTTAAATTTGGTTAAAAAAGCAATCGAAAGTGAAGGCTACAAGGTAATTGGCTAAGAAAAAATTAATAAACGTTAAAAACCGCTCCTTTTGTTTTTATGAAGGGGCGGTTTTTTATAAAGTTGGTCAATAAGTCGATTATTTAAGCTTTTTTGGCGTTTATTGAAATATTATTAGGTTGGAAAAAAGGTGAATTTTTATTTTTCTATTGAAAAAAGGCAAGGCGTATGATATAATAAATAAAAACGAAAAAGGGGGAAATTATGAAAAATAAAAAGGAAAGCGAAAGGCTGACCATTGAAGAATATCAAGCAAAATATTCAAAGTTAGAAAACGGCAAAAAGTTTTCGGCCTACGTTCATTTGGGCGCAACTATAATTTGCCTTTTAACTTTGGCTGCGCTTTTTTCCATATTTAAAACCGCTTACGATTTTAACAAATATTTAGGTTATGGGGTTGGTGGAGTTAGCCTTGTTTTATTCGTAATTTTTATTTTAATTCCTATTATTAAAATTATAAGGGCAAATAGGTTTGAAACCGAAGTTAACGGCATATCTATTTTAAGGGCGCAAAAGCATAACGCTGTCGTTCGCAAAAAGCTTGCCGATCAAATTATAAATTTACACGGTTCAACCAAAAAGGAAACCGGTTGGTATTCCGAAGAAAAAATTCAAAAATTAATTGACGCCGGTAGCGATAAAGAACAAATTAAAAGTGCGTTAAACGACTTATACGCCACCGATATTAAGAAAAAGGGCAAAGATTTAATTTTTAAAGCTTCTTTAAAGGCGGGGTTATATTCGGCAATTTCTCAAAGCAATTTAACCGATTCGCTGGTGGTGGGAGCGGTGAATTTGCAAATGGTTAAAAACGTTATATATTTATATGGTTTTCGCCCGTCCGATAAAAAGCTTGCAAAAATTTTTACAACGGTTATAAGTAATTCTTTGTTAGCCTACGGCGTTGCCGACGTAAAAATTGGTAACGGCGTTGCCTCAATGATTGGCGGAGCGGCAAAGGGTATACCCCTTCTTGGTTCGGTTGTTTCCGTTCTCGTGGACAGTTCCGTTCAAGGTCTTGCCAACGCCGTTTTAACCGCAATTATTGGTAATAGCACGCTTAAATATTTAATTGAAGAATATAAATTACAAAACGTTATCGACTCAATTGAAGTTCCAACCAAGGAAGATTTTGCCGACGTTTGCAATCAACTTAAAAAGGAACTTTCTTCAAAGAAAAGTAAGCCGATAACCGCATAAATTAATTGTTTAGAAAAAGACTATAAATAGCAAAAAGCTTGCTTATAGCACGATTAAATTAATATATATTGCAATTTGGAGGCAAAAATGAATTCAAAAGTAATGAGAAATTTAAGCTATGGCTTGTTCGTTGTAACCACAAAAAACGGCGAAAAGGATAACGGTTGTATTTGCAACACGGTTTGTCAGGTGACTACTACGCCTAACGTTATAACCCTTGCTCTTAATAAACAAAATTTTACCACCGGCGAAATTTTGAAAACGGGAATTTTAAACGTTTCAATTATATCTCAATCGGCGACCTTTAAGCTTTTCGAGCGGTTTGGGTTTACCAGCGGAAAAACGGTGAATAAGTTTGAAAACTATTCTGCTTGTAGCCGTGGCGAAAACGGCGTTTATTATATAACCGAGGGGGTTAATTCTTATTTTGGCGCAAAGGTTCTTTCTTCAACCGATTTAGGCAGTCATATTCTTTTTACTTGCCAAGTGACCGAAGGTGAAATTTTGTCAAGCGACGAAAGCGCAACCTACGCTTACTATTTTAAAAATATCAAACCGAAAGGTGAAGCGAAGTCGCAAAAGAAATGGCGTTGCGCCATTTGTGGCTACGTTTACGACGGTGAAAATTTGCCCGCCGACTATATTTGCCCAATATGTAAACATCCTGCTTCCGATTTTGAGCTTTCATAAAGTAGTTTGCAAAAAAAAATTAACAATATTAAAAAAACTTTTTATATATAGTTTGCAAAATTAAAAAAAAGGTTTATAATAGGAAAGTAAAAAAAATATAAAGGATAATAAATTTATGGATTATCAAGGAACAATTTCAAGGGGTATTCGTGCGCCTATCATTAAGCAAGGCGACGATCTTGTAAAAATTACGGCTGATTGCGTTGTTAACGCTTCAATTGAACACGGTTTTCCTTTAAACGATAAGGACGTTGTTGCCGTAACCGAAGCCGTTCTTGCCCGTGCTCAAGGTAACTACGCAACTACCGAGCAAATCGCTAAAGACATTAGCGAAAAGTTTGGCGATGAAACCGTTGGTTTAATTTTACCAATTTTTTCACGCAATCGTTTTTCAATGGTATTAAAGGGCATTGCAAAGGGCGTTAAAAAGCTTGTTATTCAGCTTGCCTACCCAAGCGATGAAGTGGGCAATAGTTTCGTAACCCCTGAACAAATTATCGACAAGGGTATCAATCCTTACGTTGACGTTTTCACCGCCGATGAATTTAAAAAGACTTTTGGCGACGTTCGCCACACTTTTACCGGCGTTGACTATATTGAATATTACCAAACTATGGGTGGTAATTGCGAAGTTATTTTGGCAAACAACCCCGTTGAAATTTTAAAACACACTAAATACGTTATCAATGCAGACATTCACTCTCGTTTTAGAACGAAAAATGCGCTTGTTAAAGCGGGGGCTGAAAAGGTTGTTAGCCTTCATGAAATTTTAAATAAGTCAGTTGATGGCAGTGGGTATAATGCTGAATACGGCGTGTTAGGTAGCAACCTTGCAACCGAAAACAGCGTTAAGCTCTTCCCAAGAGACGGTCAAAAATTCGTTGACGAGCTTCAAGCAGAGCTTTTAAAACGCACTGGCAAAAAAATTGAATGTATGGTTTATGGCGACGGCGCTTTTAAAGATCCTGTTGGCGGTATTTGGGAGCTTGCCGACCCAGTTTGTTCTCCAGCTTATACCGAACTTTTAAAAGGTAAGCCAAACGAAATTAAGCTTAAATATATTGCCGATAACGAACTTGCAGGTCTTTCCGGTGAAGAAGCTGTTTTGGCAATGAAGGAAATTATTAAAAACAAGGAACAAGACCTTGTTAATAATATTAAAAGTCAGGGAACAACTCCTCGTCAAATCACCGACCTTTTAGGCAGTTTAGCCGACCTAACCAGTGGTTCGGGAGACAAGGGCACGCCAATCATTATAATTCAAAACTACTTTAAAAATTTCTCAATGTAATTTCATCACCTATTGCTTTTTTTGGGGCAATAGGTGATTTTTTTCAAACTAATCAATATTATATTAATAGAAAAAGTGGCGTTTTTAAGCGGTTATTAGCCATTTTTAATAATAAAGGAGGCAATTATGGTTTTTGTTACGGGCGATACTCACGGCAGTTTCGATTTTAATAAAGTTTTATTTTTCGTAAAAGAAAATAAAAATCTAACTCCCAGTGACTATTTAATAATTTGTGGCGACTTTGGTGGGCTTAATAGTGAAAGCAATTTTAAAAAGGTAATTAATCTTTATAAAAATTTGCCTTTAACCGTGCTTTTTGTTGACGGCAATCACGAAAATTTCCCTTTGCTTAATGCCAAAAAGGTGGAAAATTGGCAGGGTGGAAAGGTCCATAAGCTTAGCGATAATTTGTTTCACTTAATGCGTGGTCAAGTTTTCACAATTGAAAATAAAACTTTTTTGACAATGGGCGGGGCTCAAAGCGCCGATATGTTTATAAGGCAAAGTGGACTTGATTGGTTCAAGGAAGAACTTCCAACCCAAGCCGATTTCGACGTTGCTTTTGAAAATTTAGCAAAGGTCGATTTTAAGGTCGATTTCATTATAACTCATTCCGTTTGTGAAAAGGCGCTCTATTATCCACCTTTGATTCCCGTTCGAGAAAGAAGGGGAGTCAATCAAGAAAACGTTATGCTTTCGGCTTTTGAGCAAAACGTTTCCTATGGTCATTGGTATTTCGGGCACTATCACGTTGATTGCCAAGTTGGCGCAAACAAAACCTGCGTTTACAACGAGTTTATAAAAATAATATAAAAAAGTGGGGCTATAAGTCGATTATGCCCTATTTTTTTATAAGGGGTTATTTTAAGTTAAAAAAATTTAACTAAAATTTTTAAAAACGTATTGACAGCAATGGGTTTTTGTGTTAAATTTTTTATATAAAAAGAAAAATAAATTTTTTAAATTTAAGGAGAAAAGGGGAAAGAATATGAAGAAATTTAAATGCTTGGTTTGTGGCAAAATTTTTCAAGTGGAAAATGGCGTTGAACCGGTTTGTCCACTCTGTAAAGCAAAGGGCGATAAGCTAATTGAAATTGTCGACCAACCAAAAAGCAAATATGCCGGAACTCAAACGGAAAAAAATTTAGAGGCGGCTTTTGCGGGGGAAAGCGGAGCGAGAAATAAGTATACCTATTTTGCTTCCGTTGCCAAAAAGGAAGGTTACGAGCAAATTGCAGCTCTCTTTTTAAAAACTGCCGAAAACGAAAAGGAACACGCCAAGTTGTGGCTTAAAGAACTTAACGGAATCGGTAGCACGGCGGAAAATCTTTTAGCTGCTGCCGAAGGCGAAAATTATGAATGGACCGATATGTATGAAGGCTTTGCCATTACCGCCGAAGAAGAAGGCTTTGTTGAACTTGCCGAAAAATTCCGCTTGGTTGCGGCAATTGAAAAGCATCACGAAGAAAGATATCGCAAGCTTTTGAAAAACGTTGAAACAAAGCGTGTGTTTGAAAACTCAACCGTAAAGGTTTGGGAGTGTAGAAATTGCGGACATTTAGTGGTTGGAACTAAAGCTCCTGAAATTTGTCCAACTTGCGCTCATCCACAAAGCTATTTTGAAATCCAAGTCGAAAATTATTAATTTTTTATATAGTTTTAAAAGGCTTTTTGCGTTGTTTTTTGCAAAAAAGCCTTTTCTTACTGAAAAACTTTTTTGAGCGTTCAAAAAACACGAAAATTTATCAATCAATACTAAAACGAGGGACTAATTGTGATTGAAGTAAAAAATTTAAGGCACGTGTATAACACTAAGAGCAAGAATAAAGTTCTTGCTCTTAAAGGCGTTTCTTGCAGGTTTGAAAGTCAAGGAATGTATTTTATTGTAGGTAAGTCGGGTTGCGGTAAATCGACCTTTTTAAACTTATTGGGCGGGTTAGATAAAATTAGCATTGGCGACGTTTTAGTTGACGGCGTTTCAATGAAAAATTTTTCTCAAAGCGATTACGACGCTTATAGGGCTTCTTACGTTGGCATTATATTTCAAGAGTTTAATCTTTTAGAAGAATTAACCGTTTTTGAAAACATTGAACTTCAGTTAAATATTGCGGGAATTAGAGCAACGAATGAAATGATTGAAGAAAGCTTAACAAAGGTTGGGCTTTCCGGTTATGGTGAAAGAATGCCTTACGAACTTTCCGGTGGCGAGCGCCAAAGGGTGGCAATTGCACGCCAACTTGCAAAGGGTGCAAAACTTCTTCTTGCCGACGAGCCAACGGGAAATCTCGATAGTAGCAACGCCGAAAACGTTTTTGAAATTTTAAAAGAACTTTCAAAGGAAATTACCGTCATAGTCGTCAGCCACGATTTAGATTTTGCCGAGCGCTACGCCGACAAAATTATAACTATGAAGGATGGTTTAATTGAAGGCGAAAAACAGTTAAGCTCTATTGACGAAAAACAAGAAAAATCCGCCTATAAGTCGGTTAAACCAAGGTTTCCAGCAAAATACGTTCGCAAATTTGCAGTAAAAAACGTTTCAAAACGCAAAATAAGGTTTGCAATTTCGTTAATATTGTCGTTTATTGCGTGCGCTATGTTTTGTATTCTTGGTTCGCTTGTCTTCGTTGACGCTGAGAGAAGCATAGCCGATAAATTAATTAGCGATAACACGCAATTTTATCATTTTATTCAAGGCATACAATTTGAAGGTGGGAATATTAACGTTGAAGCCGGTAGGGATGATTTTAACTATTTAAACAGATATAATGTTGAAAACAAATTTGTTAAAAACAAGGATTTTTTGTATCAATACAAAGTGCAGAGCGGAACTCAGTATTATTCAGTTAATATAGGTAAAATTCCCGGCGGAAATTATTTTTGGCAAAAGGATAGCATTGTTGAAATAAGTGGTGCGGAAGATATAGCCAACGTTTTAGGCTATGAAATGATTGGCGAATATTTGCCGTTAGATGCCGATAGCGCTTATATCACCGACTATCTTGCTTTGGGAATGATTTACGCAGGTGAAACCTATCTTGATGGTGAAAATAAAATAGCCCTTACGGCGGAGTCAAAAATTGAAGATTTAGTTGGAAAAACTTTCGTTTACGAAACGACTTCTTCAAGCGTTGGCGGTGCGGTGCAACCAGGCTCAAACCCTAACGTGGCAAATAAAATGGTGAATCTTTTAAAGATTAACGGCATAATAAAAACCGACTATGAAAAATATGGGTTTATTGAGCGCCATAAAGAAATTAAAGCTCATATCGAAGCTAATCAAAACGGGCAAATCTTTTTAGAAGATGAATTTGATGAAGAAGAAACGGCAATGAAAAAGCTTTATTGCTCGCTATTTTTAAACGCTGACGGCGTAAAAAAAATTGTTGAAAAATCTCCTGGGTTTGTTTTATGTAGAAAGGGCGTTACTTCTTCTTCTAATAATAACAACAGAATATTTTTAGAAGACGACGGTTTTTTCATTAACGATAAGAACTATAACGCAAGCCTTCGTAAGTTAAGTAAATCTCGAGAATATTATTTTGCCACTCAAGACGGGTGCGTGCAACTTGCTGATAGCGACTTTGAAATTGCCGACGACGAGGTTGTTTTAGGTCACAGCGATTATGAAACTATTTTTGGTGAAAGCTTAAATATTTTTGATTATTTCGATGCTGAAACTGTTACCGATGTTTATACCGGTCAAACTCAAACCGTTTATAAGCCAAACAAAAACGTTCCGCCGAGAATAGGCGAAACTATAACGTTATTTCTCGATCATAAAAGCGTAAATAAAACAATAATTAAAAACCTTACCGTAAAAGGCGTTTTATTTAACGGTGATCCAGGCGCTAGCAGGTTGCCTGCTTTTGGTGTTAATTTATCAAAAAATACTTACACTGAGTTTGCTATGGAGGCTAATATTTGTGTCGAAACGGTTCTTATGAAAAAAGCCGAAACAAGGGAGCAATCTTTTGAAAACGTTTCCTTTTTCAGTCAATTCGTCGCTTATCCCGATACAAACTACACCCAAGACGTTATTTTTACTCAACATACTTTAAACGCTATGTCCGTTCTATTTTTGTTGTTCGGCTCGGCGTTCTTGCTCGTTGCGCTTTTGATGTTCGCTAATTATATGTCGTCCGTAATTAGAGATAATTACAAGTCTATTGGCATAATTAGGGCTATCGGCGGAACGAGCGGTAGCGTATTTAACGTTTACTCTATGCTTGGCGTTTTGTTCTATCTTATAACTTTTGTGCTTTATATCGTCGTTTATTTAATTGCTTTTCCTCTTTTAAACGGTGTGTTTGCAAAGGGCGTTTTAGTCGGCGTGCAGTTTTTGTATTTTAGTTTTATTACCGTGTTCGCCGTTGCGGGGCTAATGCTCTTAGTAATGTCGCTCGCTTCACTTATTCCTATTATAAAAGTTAGCAAAAAGTCACCAATGGAAGCAATTAGACAATTATAGTAGTAGCTTATTTTTAAACCGAGGGCGTTTCGCTCTCGGTTTTTTCGGCTAAAATTTTTTATATGTTAAACCGGGGGTGGCGGTTTAGTTATAAAAGATTAATTAATTTTCGCAATCTAAAAATATTAACTAAATTTGTGGTCAAAATCCTTTTAATTTGCTTGCTTATAGTTTGCTCGAGTGGTATAATTAGTAAGGCTTAAAAGTCTTTTTTCGGGCTTAAAAGTGCAGTTTTTATATTTTATTACCGATGTCGAATTTATTAAAATTTAAAACTACAATCATCGAATTTTAAGCTAAAAAATTCGCTAAAATTTTAGCTCGAACGCTACTAAAATTTTAATTTGAAATTATTTTTGGAATTAAATAAGGGAAAGTAGAGTCAAAATTTAATATAAATGTACCCTTAGTTAAATGGATATAACGGAATCCTCCTAAGATTCTATTGGCAGTTCGATTCTGCCAGGGTATACCACGAAGCAGTCTTTTTTACCACAAAAAAGGCTGTTTTTTTGTTGTCTATAACTTTTCTACCACGTGCAGTAACGCATTGCAATTTTTGTCAAAATATGGTATAATTAATACACTATTTCAAAGGAGAAAATTTAATGGTTAAAGGTAACATTAAAACTAGTTATAATGTGAATTACGATTTATCAAAATGTATAGTAGCTATTTTTGATGAATATGACTATTTTGATTTGTGTAAAGCTGTATTCTGTATAAACTCGTGGCGATATATGAGACCACATTTGTGCTTATACATAACATTAAATTATTCTTTGACTGTCTGCAATAAGAAAGGAAATAAAACCTTAAAAACATATGAAGATTTTGTTCTTTTTTGCGATAAACTTTTTAAGCAATATGATACAGTATATGATGATGCTATAATTCCAGATTTTGGTGAAATTAAAATTTCATATAATGAACATTTTTACCCCATATTAATGGGCACAGGTCATGATTTTGTTTTTCCTTTTCTGCATTCTATTGATTTATTGGCGAGAAAAAGCAAACGTAGTCAAGTTTTTGAGGAAGTGCTAATATATGTAGAAAAAATTATAAATCAACTTGGGGGAGAACAACCTTATGCTTCGGGAAAATATAAGGTTCATGAACTATCTATTCCTAGTGAAAGTTTTTTTGTTAAAGTAAGCAATTTTTACCAAATAATTACTTTAAGTGAAGAATCGATATTAGGTGAGTTATCTTTTGATAAAACATTTGATATTGACATTAGTCATTTTATTAAAAACAAAAATGACGAATATTATCCTTTGTTTAATCCAAGCATTATTGTTGACTATTTCAATCAAACTATCAAAAAAGCATTTGATACGATAGAAGCAAAACAGGAGGCAACGGACTTTTTAGTGTATGATGCACTGAAATCTAATTTTGATATAAGTCCAGAAGCAAAGTTTGTATTGTGTAATATAGGTGTAGTAGAGGACGAGGAAAACAAAAAGATATTAGAAGAAAAGCTAGTTCAGTTTGCGGTATTTGATGAAAAATCGGTTTTAATTTTTATAAATGAAGAATCTATAAAAGATTGGAATGTTGAGAAATATGAAAAAGAAGTAAAAAACTTGTTAAAAGATAAAAAATTGAAAATTATACAATTTTTAGAAGATGTAAGATTATATGATTTTTCAGATAGGGATACTATTGAAATAATAATCTATGATTCTAACATTTTTCTGGGGCAAATGCTTAAATTTAGCGAAAAGGGAAAGTTGTTACGGAATTATATCTATGACATTATCTCTATGATTTATTTGGCGAAAAAACCAAGTGATATTGCAGTTTTCATTGGATTAATTAATAATGAGACAATACGGTTTGTA
>JAZQKQ010000008.1:0-64138 GCA_045542235.1 Christensenellaceae bacterium
AAACCCACGCAAAATTTTGCGTGGGTTTTAATTTTATACTTTAATTTTCTTTAAGTTTGCATAGCGAGGAAGTCCGTTTTCGAGCGGAGCTTTCGATTCGCCTTGAATAAGCGGTAAAGCGTAGTCGATGAAATCTTTAGAAATGCCCGTGCCGTTGTTGATAATCCATTCTTTTGGGAATTCCTTTTCGGTGTTAGCGGCAAGTTCTAACGGCATTAATTTATATTCAATTTGATAGTCGCTACCCTTTTGTCTTTCGTAAACGACCATTTTATCGGTTTCACCGTTAACGGCTGCTTCAACGGCTTTGCTACCTGCGTTAAAAGCTTCTTCAACGTCGACTTTACTTGCAAGATGAGCTGCGCAACGTTGCATTAATGAAAACTCGATTGGGCGTGTTTTAATGCCAATTCGTTCCTTAACGATTCCTGCTAAAACACTGCAAACGCCACCTAATTGAGCGTGACCGAAAAGGTCGGTTGCCGATGCTTTAAATTCGCCAACGTAAGAACCGTCTTCAAACTTAATACCTTCGGAAACGACTACTATACATTGGTTGTTGTTTTTTGCTAAAACTTCCTTGATATCTTCAATAAATTTATCAATATTAAAAGCTATTTCAGGAAGATAAATTAAGTCTACGCAATGAGTGTTAATGTTGGCAAGAGCAGCCGCAGCCGTTATCCAGCCGGCGTTTCTACCCATAGCTTCAACGATACAACAAATACCCGTGTCGTAAACCCTTGCGTCGAGAGCAATTTCGGTTAAAGTTGTAGCAACGTATTTTGCGGCGCTAGCATAGCCTGGGCAATGGTCAGTGCCGTAAAGGTCGTTATCGATGGTTTTTGGAACGCCGATAACGTTGCAATCCCAACCGGAAATTTTCATAAATTTAGAAATTTTATTACAAGTGTCCATGCTGTCGTTACCGCCGTTATAGAAGAAATAACGCACGTTATATTTTTTAAAAACCTCTAAAATTCTTTCATAGTCGGTGGAATCAACTTCAAAATCTTTAAGCTTATATCTAACCGAACCAAGAGCCGAAGAAGGCGTATATTTAAGAAGCTCAAGTTCTGAAATATCTTCTTTACTAATATCGTAAAAGTCCTCGTTTAAAACACCACGAATTCCGTGTTTAGCGCCGTAAACTTGGGTGATATTTTTTTGCTTTAAAGCTTCGATAAACACGCCGGCTGCACTTGAATTAATAACCGACGTTGGTCCACCAGATTGCGCAAATACACATGCTCCAACTAAATTTTTCATATTTCCTCCAATGATAAAATTTGCCGATAATCGACTTATTTTACCACTTTTTATTTTCATAAGTATTTATATTATATAACCAATTAACCATTAAATGCCCAATATTTTTGCCGTTTCGTAAAGTTTTTTGTCGAATGAGCGAGAAACTGATAAAGCCTCGGCTATGTCCATATCGATAACCTTATTATCCTTAATTCCCACAACCCTATTTTTAAGTTTGTTTTCCATTACGATTTCAACGGCTCTCGTGGCAAGTTTAGTAGCTAAAAGCCTGTCGAACATGGTTGGCGAACCGCCACGTTGAATATGCCCCAAAGTTGTGGTGGTAATTTTTACCCCCGCTTTTTGAGAAAGCTCTTTGCAAATTTCTTCACGATTACCCGCACCTTCGGCAAAAATTATCATGTTAGAAGTTTTGCCACGCTTTTGACTCTTTTTAAGTTCGCTTGCAATTTCATCGATATTAAAAGGCATTTCTGGAAGCAAAATGTGTTCCGCTCCACCGCAAATGCCGGCGTATAGCGCAATATCGCCACACCGCCTACCCATAACTTCAAGCAAACTAACCCTATCGTGAGAACCCATTGTGTCTCGCAAACTATTTATTGCCCACAACACCGTGTTGACCGCCGTGTCGAAACCGAGAGTATAATCGGTGTAAGCAAGGTCGTTATCAATTGTGCCAGGAATTCCAATAACGTTTACGTTATACCTTGAAGCAAGGTCGAGAGCGCCCCTAAAAGTGCCGTCGCCACCAATGGTTATTAAGTGAGTTATGCCGTAAGCCGACAAAGTTTCAAAAGCTTTTTGCATTCCTTCTTCACTTTCAAAATCCTTTGAGCGGGCGGTTTTTAAACTTGTTCCGCCACGCTGAATTATATCGGAAACGGATCGGGAATTTAAAAGGTCAACTTGATTATCAATTAATCCTTGATAACCACGGTGAACGCCATAAACTTCAATTTCGTTATAAATTGCACACCTAACTACCGCCCTTAAACAAGCGTTCATTCCAGGTGCGTCGCCACCGCTGGTTAAAACTGCAATTTTTTTCATTTACATACCCTTGTTTTTAAATAAAACGTTAAAAATTTAACGAAAACCGTTAATTTTTTTCCAACAGTATAATGTTTACGTTCATTATACCAAATAAATTAGCCGTTGACCATACTTTTTTTAAAAAAAGTTGATTTTTTTTGATTTTAACCAATTTGCCTATTCAACAATGATAATATCTTCCGGCTCAACCACGGAAGTTAACTCGCTTATAAGACCACGACATAAGCGACATTTTTCCGTCATTCTATAATTTTTACCGTCGATTTTAAAGTAAACTTCAACATCGCCTGGATATCCTGAAAGCGTATCTATAAGTTCGTCTTGATATTGCTTGGTTTCTTCATTTAAAACAAGGCAAATCATTTGGCGTTTTTTAGGAGTTATAGGCATTTGAGATTGCTCTCCACCCGCTTCCTTTTCCGCTTCATCTGAATAGATTTCAACTTTATCTAATGCAATAGAAGGCTTTTCTTCATCACGAAGCTGAATTCTACCGCTAACCACGACTATGGTATCCTTTTCAAGATTATCTTTAAACTTTTCGTAAACCTTTGGGAACAATACGCCTTCAATTGAGCCGTAAGCATCTTCAATGGTCACGAAAGCCATAGAAGCCCCCGTTTTAGTGTTTTTTTTGCTAATTGCCGTTAACATTCCACCCATTGTAATTGGCATTCCGTCTTCAATTTCCGAATAGATTTTGTTGCCGTCAACGTCTTCTTCAAAATAGTTAAGAAGGTCGTTGCTATAAGAATATTGACGGAATTTTTCAATGTAGTTTTCCAACGGATGTCCCGTTATATAAACCCCTAAAACTTCCTTTTCCATTTGAAGCTTTAACTTCAAATCGAATTCGGGAACGTTAGGATAGGAAACTTCTAAGGTAGTTTCTTCTAAAAAAGTTCCAAAAAAGCTAAGCTGTTCACTCTCTCGCTGTTTTGCAATAAGCGAAGCTCTATCAATAAGCTCGCCACAAACGGAAATCAATTTTGACCGCTCTATTTTAAACCTATCGAAAGCGCCGGCGTAAATCATATTTTCAACCAGTCTTTTGTTTAAAGCCGACTTGTCAACACGAGAAATAAAATCTTCAAAGCTTTTAAATTCACCGTTTCGTTCACGCTCTTCGCAAATTGATTCAATAGCTTGGTGTCCAACCCCTTTTAACGCAACTAAACCAACTCGCACGCAACCGTTTTCAACGGAGAAATAGTGCTTGCTCTTGTTAATATCAGGCGGTAAAACCTTAATATTTCGTTGTTTTAAATATAAAACGTATTTGGTTATTTCTTCAATGCTATCAATTCGGTTATTTAAAATTGCCGTTAAAAATTCTTGCGGATATAATGCTTTTAAATATGCCGTTTGATAAGCTAAAACAGCGTAAGCTGCGGCGTGGGATTTGTTGAAAGCATAGCTTGCAAAGCTTTCCATTTCTTCAAAAATATCCCTTGCAACATCTTCGGGAACGCCACGGGCAAGCGCCCCTTCAATGGTGGTGTTTCCGTTTTCATCTTTAACGCCGTAAATAAAATATTGCTTTTGCTTTTCCATTTCCTTGGCTTTTTTCTTACTCATTACACGACGAATAATATCCGCTTGACCAAGGGTGTAGCCGGCAAGCTTTTGAACGATTGCCATAACCTGCTCTTGATAGATAATCGTTCCGCAAGTCACGTTTAAAATGCTTTCAAGCATTGGGTGTTTATAAACTATATGTTCCGGATCGTTACGGTTTTTCATATATTGAGGAATTGCATCCATTGGGCCTGGTCGGTAAAGAGATATTCCCGCAATAATATCTTCAAGATTATTCGGTTTAAGTTCACGCATAAACTTTTTCATACCGCCCGATTCAAGTTGGAACACCGCATCGGTATCGCCACTTGAAATTAAATCGTAGGCAACTTTTTCACTATACCCAATTTGATGGAAGTCAATTTTTCGACCGTGTTGCTCGTAAACGTAATCGCAGGCTTTTTTAATATCCGTTAGGGTTTTAAGCGCTAAAAAGTCCATTTTTAACATGCCGAGCTGTTCAATTTCAACCATGTTAAATTGGGTTACGATATCTTCACCGCTTCGAGCGAGAGGAACATTCTCTTTAATTACTTTATTACAAATTACAACCCCCGCTGCGTGCATTGAAATGTTTCGTGGCATGCCTTCAAGCTTCATTGCCATGTCGATTATCATGCGCAAAGTATCGTCGGTGTCGTAAATTTCTTTAAAATCTTTTACCGTTAAATCAACCCCACCCTTGCCCGGTTTTAAACCAAGGCTTTGAGCTATGGTCGATTTGCCGTCTAAAAGTTTAGTCATTTTATTAACGTCGTTAAACGGAATTTTATATACACGGGCAACGTCTTTAATGGCAGCCTTTGAAGCCATTGTTCCAAAGGTTGCAATTTGAGCAACGTTGTCGTAACCATATTTTTTGCGAGCGTATTCAATAACTTCTTGTCGGCGGTCGGTGCAAAAATCCACGTCGAAATCGGGCATAGATACACGTTCACGGTTAAGAAAACGCTCGAAAAGAAGGTCGTATTGAAGGGGTTCAACGTCGGTTATGCCCATAGAATAAGCAATGATGCTTCCAACACCCGAACCACGGCCCGGTCCAACGGGAATATCGTGCTCTTTCGCCCAGTTAATATAGTCCCAAACTATTAAATAATAGTCTAAAAAGCCCATTTCTTTAATAGTGTTAAGCTCGTATTCAAACCGTTCTCTAATTTTAGGAGTTATATCGGGATATTTTTTTTGTAATCCGCTTTCGGCAATAGAACGCAAATATTCATAACAATTCATTCCCCCCGGCGGTGTGTAAAGTGGGGTTAAGCTGGAATCACGCTTTGGTGAAAAATCGGCATTAAACTCAAAAACGCTATCACAACACTCGTTTGCAATTTTAACGGTGTTTTCAATAGCCTCGGGAACGTAGTCGAATAAAGCGAACATTTCATCGCCACTCTTTAAATAAAACTCGTCGCTTTCAAAACGCATTCGAGTTGGATCGTCCATGGTTTTTTTAGTATTGATGCAAAGCATAACTTCTTGCATCATTGCATCTTCACGATTTATATAGTGAACGTCGTTGGTGGCTACCAAACCAATATCAAGCTCTTTCGCAAGCTTAATTAAAAGTGGGTTTACCCTTTTTTGGTCTTCAATGCCGTGGTCTTGAAGCTCAATGTAATAATCCTTGCCAAACACCCTTTTCATTTCCAATGCGTGGGCTTTTGCTTGGTCGTATTTGCCTTGTAATAAAAGTCGTGGCAGTTTGCCCGCTAAACAAGCCGACAGGCATATAACCCCTTCCGTGTGCTCTAATATGGTCTTATAGTCGCAACGAGGGCGAGAATAAAAACCGTCAACGTAGGCAATGGAATCTAACAAAATAATATTTTTATAGCCTTGTCTGTTTTTAGCAAGCAAAACCAAGTGGTCGGGCTTTCCGCTTGAAGGACTTTTGTTTTTAAGGTCTTCAACAACGTAAAGCTCGCAACCAACAATTGGTTTAATGCCCTTTGAACGGGCAAGTTTACTAAAATTTAAAGTGGCAAACATATTGCCGTGGTCGGTGATAGCAAGAGCTTTTTGTCCAAGAGCTTGAACACGGTCGAAAACTTCACCCGTTTTCGTTGCGCCGTCTAATATACTAAATTCAGTATGCACGTGTAAATGAACAAAATCTTGCATAAATTTCACCTATCCTTGTCTATAAGCCGATTAAAGCCTATTTTAATCCATAAATTGTATTATAACGTTGTTTTGAACGAACAAAAATTCATCCTTGATTTTAATGCCTTCTTTGGTCACTACTAAATAGTCTAAAAGACCTTTAACTTTGTCGCCGAACTGGAACATAAAATCTTGATTAAACTTGCGTTTATATTCTTCAAAAACAATTCCCCTTGCCGTTCTTAAAGCTAACATAATAAACTCAAATTTCTGCTCGTCGCCCTCAATGTTTTCAGAAAAAATTTCTGCGTATTTTCCCGAAAGTAGCAAATGAATATATTCGTCGATTTTAGAAGTATTGGTAAACCTTCTCTCGTCGATAAAAGACGACGCCGAAACCCCAAACCCTACGTATTCACCACGAAGCCAATAGTTTTGATTATGGCGTGATTCAAAGCCACTTTTTGCAAAGTTAGAAACTTCGTAGCGATTGTAGCCCAGGTCTTTTAAAATTTCAACGCTAAATTCGTAAAAATCAGCAACTTCATCTTCACCTGGAAGGTCGCCGTTAAGATATTTTGAAAACATTATAGTTCCTTCTTCCGCCTTTAATGCGTAAAGAGAAATATGGTTTGCGCCAAGCTTGTGAGCAAGCCTAATTGATTTTTCAATATGCTCCTTTGTTTGACCTTCTAAACCAATCATAATATCAACGCTAACGTTTTCACCTTTTAAAAGGTCCATCGCCTTTATAAACTGGTCGGTATTATGAACTCTGTTAAGCTTTTGAAGAATAATATCGTCGGCACATTGAAGCCCAACGCTAAAACGATTAACCCCTGCCTTTTTATAAATTTCAAGCTTTTCCTTGGTTAAACTTTCAGGGTTAACTTCCAAAGTAATTTCCAATTGGTCACTAAGCTTAAATTCTTGCTTAATTAACCTTAACGCACCTAAAATAAATTTAGCGTCAACAAACGACGGAGTTCCACCACCAAAATAAATTGTGTTAAAAGTTTTTTCCGTTAACGTTTTCGCCCTATATTTCATCTCCTTATAGAGCAAGGCAAAATACGCCTCGGCTTTGCCAATTTCTTTTGGATATGAAGCAAAGTCGCAATAAATACATTTTTGAGCGCAAAAGGGAACGTGAACGTAAATTCCTGCCATAAAACCCCGCCTTAGCAAGAAAAATCTTGCTTTTTTAAGTTTATTTTTTATTTAAAACTAATCAATAATCGGCTTATAGGTCGATTATTAACCAAATTAGTTGTCGCTATCAATTTTTAAAATCGACATGAAAGCTTCGCTTGGAATTTCAACCGTTCCTAACCGACGCATTTTCTTTTTACCTTCTTTTTGCTTTTCAAGAAGTTTCTTTTTACGAGTTATATCACCGCCGTAACACTTGGCTAAAACGTCCTTTCTTAACGCCTTAACCGTTTCACGAGCGATAATTTTTCCACCAATTGCCGCTTGAATTGGAATTTCAAACATTTGGCGTGGAATAACTTCTTTAAGCTTTTCGGCAATTGCCCTACCACGAACGTATGCCTTATCCTTATGCACGATTATTGCAAGAGCATCGCATGGGTCGCCGTTAAGATACATATCTAACTTAACGAGATTTGAACGCTCGTAGCCACACACTTCGTAGTCAAAGGAAGCATAGCCACGGGTTCTCGATTTTAACCCATCGAAAAAGTCGAAAACAATTTCGTTAAGGGGAAGTTTATAATTCATTTTTACACGCTTAGGGTCAATGTAGGACATATCTTTCATTTGCCCACGCTTTTCTTGGCAAAGTTCCATTATTGCCCCAACGTATTCAGGTGGCGTGTAAATGTTGGCATCGATTATAGGCTCTTCCATATAATCGATTTCACTTGGGTCGGGAAGGCGTGACGGGTTTTCCACTTCAACGACTTCACCACCCGTCATATACACCTTATAGGAAACGCTTGGAGCGGTAGTTATAATTTCAAGGTCAAACTCACGCTCTAAACGTTGTTGAATAATTTCCATGTGCAATAAGCCTAAAAATCCACAGCGAAAACCAAAGCCTAACGCCATTGAATTTTCCGGTTCAAAAGTAAGAGAAGCATCGTTTAATTTCAACTTTAAAAGAGCATCTTTAAGGTCGTTAAACTTCGAGCCGTCAAGTGGATATACCCCCGAGAAAACAACGGGTATAGTTTGCTTATAACCGGGAAGCGGTTGGCTAGCTGGATTGTTAACGGTGGTTATAGTGTCGCCAACCTTGGTATCTTCAACGCTTTTAATGCTGGCGGTTATATAACCAACGTCACCGCTGGTCAACTCGGCTTTTGGCGTTAACCCAGGACTGAACGTTCCCACTTCAACAACGTCGAATTGCCTATCAGACATAAACGTTTTAATTCGCATTCCTTCTTTAACGGTGCCTTCAACAATTCTAACAAGGCAAACGACCCCTTTAAAATTATCGTAATAACTGTCGAAAATCAACGCTTTAAGCGGAGCTTGGTCATCGCAGTCAGGAGCGGGCAAGTAGTTGACGATTGCTTCTAAAACGTCGTCGATATTAATTCCGTTTTTAGCCGAAATGCGTGGAGCAATTGAACAATCTAATCCGATAACTTCTTCAATTTCTTCACAAACTTCATCTGGGCGAGCGGAAATTAAATCGATTTTATTTAATACCGGTAGAATTTCCAAGTCGTTTTCAAGGGCTAAATAAACGTTGGCAAGGGTTTGAGCTTCAACACCTTGGGAAGAATCGACGACCAAAATTGCGCCTTCGCACGCCGCAAGAGAACGAGATACTTCATAAGAAAAGTCAACGTGACCAGGGGTATCGATTAAATTAAAAATATATTCCTTTCCGTTTTTAGCCGTGTAATACATTCTAACAGGGGCAAGCTTAATGGTAATTCCCCTTTCCCTTTCAAGGTCCATACTATCTAAAAGTTGTTCCTTAATTTCACGAGAAGAAACCTGACCGGTCTTTTCAATTAATCGGTCAGCCAAGGTGCTTTTGCCGTGGTCGATATGGGCTATAATGCAAAAATTGCGCACGTTTTCTTTTTTCTGTTTAGCCATTGAAATTTTTCCTTTAATTTTTAAGTAGTTTGGGGAATTTTACCCCATTATTTATTAGTATTATAATTATACATATTAAACCTATTATAGTCAAGCAATTAAAGAATTTTTGTTTAAAAAAAAGAAGTCTTAAAGACTTCTTAATTTTTTACAACGTAAACTTTTTCAATTGAATAATAGCTTAAAACCTTTAAAACGTTTTGGTCGATAATTTCACCCGGAACAATTGGACTGACCGCCGGCGGACAACTAACCGAACCGTTTTGCAAAACTCTACCCAAGGCGTTTTCCACCCTAACTAATTCACCTGCGCTAAACAAAGCTTGGCTAATTTCCATTGCCTTTTTTGGTTGTATAATTTTTGGCGGATTAGTTAAAATTGAAGGTTTTTTCGGTAAACTTAAAATTACGCTTTCCACCCTTTTAAATTCCGTCAAACTAAGCGAAGGTGAAAACATTAAAACAATGAAATCACTATCGAAATATTCAACTACAACACCCCTATCTTCAAGATAATTTTTCACTTCCAAACCGGTGTAGCCAAAGGGCTTAGTTGAAATTGTAATTTTAAAGCTTTCTGTTCCAAAAAGAGTGAAACAAGCGTCTATAAGTCGATTTTTAAGGCTTTTCACCCTTTTTTCACACCTTAAAAAGGCTTGTTTATTTTCAAAAATATATTTATTTACTTTATCGAGCGAAGCTAAAATTAAATAGGAAGGGCTGGTCGATGCAAAAATTTTCATAAAGCTTTTTAGCTCTTCTTTGGTGAAAAGATTGCAATTTTTTCCAAGGTGCAAATAAGCTCCACCCGTTAAAACGGGCAAGGTTTTATGGGATGAATCGCAACACAAATCGGCGCCTAAATCTAAAGGGTGCAAACCAACCTTTAAAAACTTTTTATAACTTCCGTGAGCGTTGTCAACAACTAATAAAACCCCAAATTTTTTACACACTTTTGAAAGCTCCCCAACGGGAAGTTCCCCACCTAAATAGTCGGGACTGGTCAAATATAAGGCGTGGGGCAAAGTTTCCATTTGAGCTAACTTTTTTTCAAGGGTTTGAGCGGTTAGGTTTAAACTTAATAAAGTTTGATTTTCATCGTAAAGCCACTCTACCTTTGCACCCGAAAGCCCCAAAGCGTAAATAAAGCTTTGGTGACAATTTCGAGTTGCCAAAATTAACGGACTTTCACCTTTCTTTTTGGCAATTTGGCAAACGGCGTAAACCATAGTTTTAATACAAAGGGAAGACCCTTCGGCAGAATAGCAAGTTTCTCCGCTACCAAAAAGACTTTGAGCGTTTTGCTCGCTTTGTAAAATTATGCCACTTGCATCGAACAAACTGTCCGCCCCCGAAATTTCGGTTATATCGGCAATTTCTTTACCGCCCTTGCCTTTATGCCCAGGCATATGTAGGCGTATAGCACGGTTATTGCCATAATTTTTAATAAAATCACAAATTGGCGTTTCCATTATTCTTCATTTTCTTCAAGGGTTTGAAGGGCAATTGCACACTCCATTCGCTTTTTAAACATTTCGCAACCATCTTTATAGACACCGCAAACGGAACCCGTTGAATGGTAGGCGTTTGCCGAACAACCACCCGAACAATAAAGCTTTGCCCAACAATCGGCGCATTCCTTACGAGCGTAAACGTTGCAGTTTAAAAATTCGTTGGTTATTTCCCTATTGGTTATTCCGTTATAAATATCCCCCAATTTAAACCTTTCTTCACCAACGAATTGGTGACAAGGATAAAGTTGTCCATCAGGAGTGACTGCCATATATTCCGTTCCCGAACCACAGCCGGAAATTCGCTTGTAAATGCAAGGCCCACCCTTTAAATCTATCATATAATGATAGAAGGTAAAAGGTTTGCCTTCCCTTTTTCTTTCAACCATTAATTGGGCAAGCTTTTCATATTGATCGCATACCACTTTAATATCTTCTTTAGTAAGCTTGTTTTTATCGCCTTCGGCACAAACTACCGGCTCTAAACTTAGTTCGTTAAAACCAAGGTCGAGCATAACCTTAATATCTTCTAAAAAGTCGGGATTTTGATGGGTAAAGGTGCCACGCATATAATATTCCTTTCCACCACGAGCTTTAACGAGCTTTTGAAATTTTGGAACAATTTTTTCCCAACTGCCGTTTCCTGCGTAATCTACCCTATACCTATCGTGAACTTCCTTTCTTCCGTCGAGAGATAATACCACGTTGCTCATTTCCCTATTGCAAAAATCAATAACGTCGTCGTCGATGAGCATTCCGTTAGTCGTTAGGGTGAAACGAAAATTTTTATTATGGGCTTTTTCAATTTTACGAGCGTAGCAAACCAAGTCTTTAACCACTTGCCAATTCATAAGTGGTTCTCCACCGAAAAAGTCCACTTCAAGATTTCTTCTCGTTCCTGAATTTTCAATCAAAAAATCTAAGGCACGCTTTCCCACTTCAAAGCTCATAAGCGCCCTTTCACCGTGATATTTACCTTGGCTTGCAAAACAATATTCACAATTAAGATTACACGAGTGAGCAACGTGCAAACAAAGGGCCTTTATTACCCCACTGGTTTTTGCTTTAAGCTGACCTGCCATTTTTTCAAAACTATCTTCCGAAAAAAGTAGCCCTTGGCTTTTCAACTGCTCAACTTGATTATAACATTCTTCAATTTCTTTTTGAGATTCAGTTGGATATTTTTGCAAAAGTTGCTCTATAACACGGTTTTTAGGGGTGTTTTCAAAAATTTCAATTAAATCGTAGCATAGGTCACTTACAACGTAAGTTCCACCGGAAGAAACGTCCAACACCACGTTTTGACCTAAAAGTTTATATTGATGAATCATAAATTATCCTTTTTCCCATAAAAAATGTCGCCATAAAGTGGCGACAGGTTTTTTAATTACTTGCTTGCTTTTTTATTTTCGCACTTTTGGTTAGCAATACCACAGCTTGTTTTACAAGCAGATTGGCAAGATGTTTGGCATTCGCCACAACCACCGTTTTTTGCGCTTTCACAAAGATTGCGAGTTGCAATTGTTTTAATGTGTTTCATTTTAGGTTATCCCCCTTTGAGAAATTTAACGTTAAATTGATTATATCATATCGAAACCGTTAAGTCAACAGTTTAACTTAATTTTTTACCGACCTTTCCACTTTTGTGACCGTTAAAACCTTTCCCTTTACAACAAAGCTAATTTCATAGCCGGCGTAGCTTAAACCAAAGCTTCTTTCATCGCCTACGTAAGACGGGCGAGGATCTAACTGCAAAAGTTTTATAATTTGGGCTTGATTATCACCGTCGATAACCTTTAAAAACTCGGGTGAAATTTCAACGTTTAACTTCCGCTCGGTTAAATTTTCCGTCCAACCGCCAACGGCGTTTTCAATTTTATCGGCGTAAGGAAGATATGGCTTAACGTCGAAAATAGAAGTGCCATTGACGATATCAGCGCCTTCAACGTGCAAAACAACGCCCTTATCTTTAGTTTTTTCCACCTTTAAAAGTTTAACCACGCTTAAACCAATAGGATTAGGCCTAAAAGGGGAACGAGTGGCAAAAACCCCCATTTTTTTATTACCACCAAGTAGTGGCGGGCGAACCGAAGGGGAAAATTCCTTGGTTTTTGAAAGGGAAAATTCCCAAATAAGCCACAAATGGGAAAAGCCTTCAAGCCCAACGAAGGCTTGAGGGCAAGAATATTCTTTTTCAAAAATTATAACCGCCTTATTTTCTAACAGTCCGCTTTGGCGTGGTATTCCAAATTTTTCAGGAAAGTCGGTGTAAATGGTAGCAATTTTCTTCATAAAAAAATTAAGGCGCACTTTGTTTAGTGCGCCCCACCTTAATAATTAACCTTTTAATTCTTCGGTAACGAATTCAGCAACAGGTTTTAAACCCTTTGAAATCATAAAGAATTTATCGTTGTAATCGTCAATAGTATTGCAAGCACACATTACGAGATATTCAAAAAATTCTTTACCAACTTGTGCATCACGATAGGTTGCGGTCATTCTAAACGAAATTCTACCTTCTAAAAAGTTATAATCGAAAGAACCGTCGATTAACATGTAGTTAACCGCACTAATAGCAACCGCTAAATCAACTCTCTTATCTTCCGCAACGGAGAAAGGAAGATTACTCGTAATGATTACGACTTGATTTCTTTCGTGAACTCTTAATCTAATATCAATTGGCAAGTCGTCACTTTTAACGCCGGTATCGATAACAAGATTATCGTCGTCACGGTCGTAAGTCCAATTAATTGAATCGAACATTTCAATTGCGCCTTGATAAATTTCTCTTGCCTTTTTAGCTTCAAAACTGCTCATAGTAAAAACTCCTTAATTGTTTTTTTACATTATATCACAAGAAATTCAAATTGTAAATACCCTTTTTTAATTTTTTAGTTAAAAATTTGTTTTATAATTTTTAAAACCATCTTGACAACGGGCGTTTTACAAAGTATAATATTATAGTAATAAAAAGTAATTTAGGTGCTAATTATGAAAGAAAAAATTTTTAAAAACTACGAGCCTTTTTATAATATGGTTCTATCCACCACCATTATGGGAAACTCTATGTGCGAGCAATTAGAAGCCGACTCCAAAAAAATTATCGATTTTATTGGCGAAGCCTATAAGCTTGACAAAGAGTTCGTTGAAACCTGTAAAGACGTTATTTTAAACCATCTTTCAAGACTCGGCAAAACCACCGACCAACAAGCCGTTTACGCAAGTAGACACATTGAAGACGAATATTCCGACACCGACTCCCTTTACGATATTAAGGGCGACGTTTTGCTTGCTCTTCAACATATTCCTGAAAGAGAAGAATATATTAATCCCGGTTGGTTCGATTACAGCCACTATAAAAGCTACGAGCCAAACATTCGCTTCTCAAAAATTTACATAACCAGCGCAAGCGGAAACATAATTACCACCCGACAAACGGGAATTTTACAAGCCCTTGGAATTGGCACGAAACAATGCTATAATCAAGCTATACAAAGGCTTTTGCAATGCGCAAGGTGGGGCGATATTCCTTCAATGCACTATTTAAGCTATGCTTATAAGCTTTCAGGCGACGAAAAAAATTCAAAGCTTTACGATGAAGTTGCCAGCCTTGCTGAACAATATTTAAGAACGGGCGTGACCGTGTTGCCGGAATGCGCAACTAAAAATTACAGCGAAGAAGCTTGTTCAATTTACGTTTACGTTTCCACCATTTTACAAGACGTTATTTACTTACACAACGTTAAAAACATTAACTATTCTTTCTTAGAAGCAATTTTTTCACCTGTATTAGACCACTATTCTCGCTTGGATTACATTAATAACTATACCAGCTTGGCGTGGAAAAACGTGACTAATTCGGCAAACAAACCAAAAAAATTAGGATTTAATTAAGGTGACCATTATGATTAAAAAATCTATTACCGAAGAACTTAGCGAAAGATATAAACAGTCCTATTTGGAAAACTCCACCAAGCTTTCATACACCGATATCAGCAAAAGAGAAGGCTTGCAAACGGTTTTATACGACGAGCTTAAAGACACCGAAGTTTCAGGCTACCCAATCGCCAGCGACTTAATTGATGAAAACGGCAAAATTTACTCCTCGAAAGACGTTTATTCTTTAACCGAAGAGCAAAAAGCAAAAGTAAAACTAAGATATCATTTTTTACCTAACTATCACGAACTTTACGTTGGAACTACCGGTTCGGGTAAAACTACCGGTTGCGTTGAGCCACAATTAAGGGCTATTTCCGCCATTAAAAATAAACCTAACTTGTTTATAACCGACCCAAAGGGCGAACTTTTTGAACATAACGCTCGCCACCTTGCTGAAAACGGCTATAAAATTTTCGTTATGAACTTTAAGGATATAACCCACTCTCACCGCTGGAATCCACTTATGGAAATGTATGAGAAAAAACAAACCAGCGTTAAACTTGGCAAAAACGTTAAGTTTAGACAAGGTGCGGTTGATAAAAACCTTATTCCAAACGGAAATCCCGAAGAATTTAATGGCAAAACCTACATTGAATACGATGGTAGAGCCTTCCCTAACGGCGAAAGTTGCGACTATTATATTTCCTTCCAAAGAGATTGCTTAGAAGCGGAAATTTCCACTCTCGTTAACCAATTCGCCACCATGATTATTGAAATTAAATCGACCAAAGACCCTTCTTGGGAATACGGAGCGCAACAACTTTTAAAGGGTATTATTTTGTGTATGCTTGAAGATTCCGTTACGCCAAAATCGGGCTTTACTGCCGATATGATGACAATTTTCACCATTCAAAATTACTACTTGCGTTTAAGAAACGATATTCTTTCTAAAAGTTCCTATACTTTTAACGACCATCCGCTTTTGAAAAACAAACCAAAGCACGTTAAAAGTTTTCTTGCAATAGCTTTAAACAACGCACCAAACACAATGCTCAGCTATTGCGGTGTGTTCGATGGAGCAATTAAAAACTGGTTCCAAAGCCATATTTTCGCCCTAACCACGGGAAACACCATCGACCTTGATAACCTAACCCAACCATACGCCACTTTCGTTATTACTCGTGACTACGAAAAAAGCGATTTTGCCGTTGCCGGCTTATTTATCGATTGGGTTTATAAACAAGCTTTACAACAAGCAGAAAACGCACCGAGAGATATTAACGGAATGCCAACCACTCGACCACTCCACTTCTTGCTCGACGAGTTTGGAAATATTCCAAGAATTCCCGATTTTGAAAATAAAATTGCAACTTCTCGTTCAAGAAATATTTGGTTCCACCTTTTCGTTCAGTCTTACGAACAAATCGACCTTATCTACTCACCGCAATGCGCTTCTATTATTATCGATAACTGCAACGCTCAAATTTTCCTTGGCTCTCAAAGCCGTAAAACCAAAGAAAAATTCTCAGTTGAATGCGGTAAACATTGGGTTCCATCACTTGCGGCTTCCCTTTCACCAGAAGATACCAGTATGGTTCAAGCCGACGTTGTTCCAATAAGTGATCTCGACCTTATTGAAATTGGACAAATGTTTAACAAACGCTTATATAAACCGGTTATCCTTTCTCAATATATTAGAAGTTATTTGTGCGCTTCTCTTAACATTTTCAAAAACTTCCGAGACAGTCACGTTTATCACGACTTTACCCCGGTTAATATGAATAGTTTTAGAAGCAAAGTTTTCTCGTTTAAACTTCTTGATACAACCACAGAAGACGAAGAAGAAGAATAAACTAAAATAAATTATCGCCCGCTACGTTTACCAAACGGTAAAAAACGGGCGATTTTTTTATTAAAGTTGAGCTATAAGTCGATTATTTAATAATTTTTTATTTTTTTAACCAATGCAACTTAGTTATAAATTTAACGGTTATTCGTTTAGCGTTAAATTTTTCAAAACAAAAAATGTTTTTTTTGCCTAACACCCTTGACAACAATGGGTGTTTTAAAGTATTATATTAAGTGACAGTTTTCGCTAAGCTTTGCTTAGAAATTAATAAGAGAGGAATTAAAAATGTTTAAAATTGTTAGAAAAGAACAGCTTAATCCTACCGTAACGCTAATGGATATTTATGCTCCGCTCGTTGCAAAAAAAGCTGAACCTGGTCAGTTTATTATTTTGCGTGTTAACGAAAACGGCGAACGCATTCCGCTAACCGTTGCCGATTACGATAGAGTTAAAGGCACCGTAACCATTATTTTCCAAATTGTTGGGGCAACAACCGAACAACTTAATCACCTTAACGAAGGCGATTTTATTCACGATTTCGTTGGCCCACTCGGCAGAAAAACCCACACTGACGGTTTAAAAAAGGTTGCCGTTGTTGGCGGTGGCGTTGGTTGTGCAATCGCTTTCCCTGTTGCTAAAAAACTCCATTCATTAGGTTGCGAAGTTCATTCTATCATTGGTTTTAGAAATAAAGATCTTGTAATTTTAGAAAAAGATTTTGAAAAAAACAGCACGAAAGTCGTTAAAATGAGCGACGACGGTAGCTGGGGCGAAAAAGGTTTAGTTACCGACGCTCTTAAAAAACTTATTGAAAGTGGTGAACAATACGATGAAGTTATCACCATTGGACCGTTAATTATGATGAAGTTCGTTTGCGCTTTAACAAAAACCTACAACGTTAAAACCGTTGCCAGCATGAACCCTATTATGATTGATGGAACGGGAATGTGCGGTGGTTGCCGACTCAGCGTTGGCGGTGAAACCAAATTCGCCTGCGTTGACGGACCTGAATTCGATGGTCACCTTATTAACTTTGACGAAGCTATCAAACGTTCTCAAATGTATAAAGGCTTTGAACGCCATAAGCACGAAGAAACTTGTAATCTCTTTAAAAAGGAGGTAGAATAAAATGCCTAATATGTCTTTAAAGAAAAACGAAATGCCAACACAAGAGGCTAACGTTAGAAATAAAAACTTTTCCGAAGTAGCACTCGGCTACACTCCTGAACAAGCAATTGATGAAGCTCAACGTTGTTTGAATTGTAAACATAAGCCTTGCGTTTCCGGTTGCCCAGTTCACATTGACATTCCTTCCTTTATTGCAGAAGTTGCAAAAGGCAACTTTGAAGAAGCTTACCAAATTATCCTTAAAGATAGTTCCCTACCAGCCGTATGTGGCCGTGTATGCCCACAAGAAAGCCAATGCGAAAGCAAGTGCGTGCGTGGAATTAAGGGCGAGCCTGTGGCTATTGGACGCCTTGAACGCTTCGTTGCCGATTGGCACAACGCTAACACTCAACCTGTTAAACAAGAAATTAAGCCAAACGGACACAAAGTTGCAATTATTGGCTCAGGTCCATCGGGACTTGCTTGCGCAGGCGACCTTGCAAGAAAGGGTTATGACGTAACCGTTTTTGAAGCTTTACACCTTGCAGGCGGAGTTTTAGTTTACGGTATTCCTGAATTCCGTTTACCAAAATCTATCGTTCAACGTGAAATTGATAACCTCAAAGCTCTCGGCGTTAAAGTTGAACTTAACACCGTTATTGGTAAAACTATTACAATTGATGAACTTAAAAAAGAATACGGCTTTGAAAGCGTGTTTATCGGCTCAGGGGCAGGACTTCCACGTTTTATGAAAATACCTGGCGAAAACCTTTCAGGCGTTTATTCAGCTAACGAATTCTTAACCAGAATTAACCTTATGAAAGCTTATAAGGAAGACAGCACAACCCCTATTCAAAAGGGTAAAAACGTAGTTGTAGTTGGTGGCGGAAACGTTGCAATGGACGCCGCAAGATGCGCTAAACGACTTGGCGCTAACGTTTACATAGTTTACCGCAGAACGGAAGCTGAACTTCCTGCAAGAAAAGAAGAAGTTGAACACGCAATTGAAGAAGGCATTATCTTTAAATTCCTTTCTAACCCTATTGAAGTTTTAGATAACGGCGAAGGTTGGGTTGGCGGAGTTAAATGTCAACAAATGCAAGTTGGCGAACCTGATGCTTCTGGTCGTCGTTCAACGTCGCCAATTGAAGGTAGCGAATTTGTTATTGACGCAGATTGCGTTATTATGTCTATTGGAACTTCCCCTAACCCACTCATTAAAGATACTACCGAAGGTTTACAAACCCAAAGATGGGGCGGTATTATTGCCGATGAGAAGGGCTTAACTTCTCGTGAAGGCGTATATGCCGGCGGTGATGCCGTAACCGGCGCTGCAACCGTTATTTTAGCTATGGGCGCAGGTAAAACCGCAGCTGGCGCAATCGACGAATATTTATCAAAAAAATAATTTAAATTAAAATTTATTAGCGTGTTACCCAAAAGGATAACACGCTATAATTTTGCTTTCAAACCCTTAACGATAAAAAAGCTACGTTAAATTAAGTTTTTCTTTTGCACATAAATAAAACGCACTACTTTTCAAAAAGTAAAAAGTAGTGCGTTATTTTAATTTTTAACTAACCTATTCAGCGAAAAACCGTTGAAGGTCATTTTTTATTACAAGTTATTCAAGCTCAACAACGTAAGCACAACCACAACCCTTTGCAGGCTTTGTAAGTTTAATGCCGTTTGTTCTTTCGTTGCAACGTTCAAAGCCGTTTGCAGACATAACTTTATCAATATAGTCGCAAGCTTTATAAACGTCTTCTAATTCTTTAACCATATATAACGCAGGAGTATCGTCGAATCTATCAACTGCTGATTCAAGTTCACCACGTGGAGAAAGAGCTAAGAAAAGTTGAATTCCATCATCGGTCATATACATTCTCATAAGAGTATCGCCGTCGTCAAGACTTGATGGTGGGTTAAATAAAGCAAATCCCTTTGAATAAATTCTTAAATATTCATAGTAATCAGGAATAGAAACTGCAACAACGTCGTTTTCGATAACGAAAGTAAAGCCTTCTTCACGTTCTTCTAAACTCATTGGTTCGCCTTCACCGCCTAATCCAACGAATTGTAAGCCCTTAGCGCCCATAACGAGAGCGATGATTTCTTTACCTTCTTTATAGGTTGACTTGTCGTTTACAACGAACATTGTAGTAGTGTTTTCGTAATCGTCGCTTTCTTCAACGTCGTAGCCACTTTCTTCAAGTTTTGCGCTACTATAATCAACGTAGAGATATACGCCGTCGCTATCAGCAAAAAGACGTGCAATATATTCTTTTTCAGTAAGACCGGTATCGCAAAGTGGACCAACCTTGCTGTAACTCATAATTTCGTTTCTTAAGCCTTCGTAATACTTAACGAATTTAGCAGGAATTTGACTTTCATACCATTTTGCATAAACTTTAATTGTTTTACGACGCTTAACCGATGTTTCGATAAAACGTTTTGTGCAAGCTTCATCTAAGAACCAACCACCGAAAACGTGATCTTCTTTGGTTGGAGCGTCAGGCAATGGGAAAACGTCGCCCTTTCTTGCCTTGATAGTTTTTACTTTAGAAGCGCCTTCGCCGGTGATAAAGATAAACTTGTATTTAACGTTTGCTAAAATAATAACTAAAATTACTATAATAGCAACAACGCAAAGGGCAACTACAATCCAGAAAATTGGATTAGCAAAAATACTTGTGTTAGCACTTTGTGTTCCTGCAAAAGTGCCAAAACTGTTTGTCTCGAACATTAATATACCTCCGTCGTATAACTTGTAATTTAATGGTGCGAGTTCTCGCTTACCATCTTGTCCAAAATTGTAACTATACATAAGCGATGAATTTTCATTTTGCTCGAAACGAGTTAAATATTCATCGGCTGAGAAAATACCTTCAATTCGGTCTTTCTCAATGAAATTTGATTTTGTTAAACCAATTTTCTTAAGTAAATTTTCAATAAATCCACTATCTTCACCGTTTATATAGGTTTCGTAGTATTTATTTAGGTCAATTTCAACTTGATAACAAATCTTTCCGCCCGTTTCCGTTGAATTAATTTGTTCCCACTTTTTAGAGCCTTCGTATAACTCGATAGCCATACAATAGGAAACGGTTAATTGTGGATTATATTCTTTAATGCCATCGGCAATGTTTTTCTTTACTGCGCTTAATAAGCTGTTAGTATGAACTTTAATTACAACGTCTTCCGGAATAATTTTAATTGCTTCCGCCGTTTCATTTTCTAATTTTACCGCTCTAACGATAAACACTCCGTCTTCCGTTTGAACGTTATCAACTAAAACTTCTTCAAAATCGCTTGGCTTAAAATCTTCCATTGGGAAACTTTCAATTCGGCTAACTTCGTTAGAAAGAGAAGTTAAAACGTCGGCGCTTGCTTTTGAAATAAATTCGTCCTTTGCCTTTTGACAAGCTTCACGAGCGGATTTTTTATATAGGTCGATATTAATAGCGTCGTCAGGATTTTCATTTTGAATAAAGTAGTAATCGTTTATTGCGTTTACAGCCCTTATAACCTGATTGCGAGGCTGATTTTCAATGTTTTTAATTGCTCCGTCAGCGTGGTCAACAACCGCTTGAGATTCACTTGACGAACCCTTAACGAATTTTACCGTTTCAATATCCTCAATTGCCGTTTCATAGTGTTCGATAACTTGGGCATAGGCTTGACTATCGTAAAATCCAACAACCGTTAATTCACTGCCTTGCGGATTATTAACGTTTGGAGCTAACAAGTTATTCTTTAAAGACGTTAACTCATCAATTTTTTCAGCCTTTAACTTGTTAAATTTTTCTTCAAAAGAAAGGTAGTTGGAAGAAATTTCAAGACTTAATTGGTTTAACTCTTTAATTATTTCGTCCTTGTTAAAGGTTGCGTTTGATATGGTAGAAACAGTTTTTGCATCGTCGATTATTTTTTTAATTTCTACCCAATCCTTTTGTTCATAATCTTCTTCAAGATAGTTTAAAAAGGACGAATAGCAAGTGGCAATTTCAACGACGTTTTTCATTCCTTCAAAAAACTGAACGTTTCCCGATGAACCTGCGTTTACCGAAAGCATAAACTGTTCGTAAAACCCGTCGAACACTTGGTGGTTTTGGTCAACCACCGTTACAAATTCCTTGTTTTCAGTATAGTATGAAGATACTTGATTAAGGGATACCTCTTCGGCACGGGCAATCAATAAAGTTGAAGCTGAAACTGCTAAGCAAATTGAAAAAAGCACGCAAAGCACAACCATTATAGCCTTATTTTTTCCAAAAGCCTTAACCATTTTTACCTCCTTTTTTTAAAAACAAAAATTTTCACTATATTTTATTATATTATATATAATAGCACATTTTGCACGGTTTTTCAAACAATTTTCAATTGTTTTAGTGAAATAATTTGTCCACTTTTTACATAAAAACCCCAAAAATTTTCCGTATGTTTAATAGCTATATCCATTTTTTACATATATTTTAATAACCTATTTAAAAAAAGTGGGGCTATAAGTCGATTATCAATATTTTTGCATAAATTTGTATTGCAAAATTAATAATTTTTACAACAAAAATTAAAAAATATAATTTTTGAAGGTAATTTTAGGTTAAACGGTTGCTTTTAAACTATATTTTGTTGTAAAATTAAACTATGAAAAACTTACTATCCATACAAGATTATATTCCCCTAACTATTGTTTTGGCAATTTGCATTCTATTGACCATTATAATTTTATTGGTTGCCTCAAAGCTAAGCCAAAAAAAGGTTACTTATGAAAAAAAGGGCTGTTTGTTAACGGAAATTGAAAAGCGTTACTACGGCGAATTTTGCGAAATTTTTAATGGTAGATATATTGTTTTGCCACAAATTAATTTAGCGTCGGTTATTAACAAAACCAGCCAAGGGTTTAGGTCGGAACTATTTAGAAACGTTGATTTTGGAGTTTTCGACCAAAATTTTAAACCTATTTGCCTAATTGAAATTAACGACCCAAGTCACCTTCGGCCGGACAGAGAAAGCCGTGATGAAAGCGTTAAAAAAATTTGCAAAAAAGCAAAAATTCCTCTAATAGTTTTTTGGACAAAAGATGGAATTAACCGAGCCGAATTTATTAAAGCTTTTAAAAAAATTGGCTTGTAAACCAAATTCTCTTTCATATTATATAATATATAATAAAATTATGCAGTAATACACAACCTACTAACAAATTAAAAAGTGCGCCAAAGTTTTGCTTAAAGCAAAATTTAGCGCACTTTATTTTGTATTTGAGCCAAGTTTATTTTGTTCCACCAACTTTTACTAATGAAGTTTGGTAAGAAGCAATTGCGTTTTTGAGTTGAACGTTAACTGAATAGTCGGTGTTTTCGCTATCGGTAAAAGTCCACTTGAAATCACCGCCACCCACACGACCGGAATACGCCTTAACAACGCTTGGAACAATTTCTCCGCTATCAGCAACGTAAGAATACATTGTTGAATCGGTATCAAAGTTAGAGTAGCCCGTTCCCCCAAGCTTTGTTTTTACCGTTGAAGGAACTTTATCCCCTGGGTTGCTAACGGTGTAGCAATCGAAGTCGGTTTGATTTTTTGAATAATCAACGGGAGCAACGGTGTTTTGGAAAACGTTTCCATAAGCTTTAATAATACCGCCGGCTTCACCACTGAAAGTTCCCTTGCCAGAAGCAATATCGGTGCCTTGTTGAGAAATTAGCATTGGCTTTTTAGTATTTAAAAAGTAATTGCTTTCAGCAAAACAGCTTGAACCGGTTGTTGCTCCAATTCCATATTTTGAAACTCCATCGTAATAGTTATTGTAAACGTGAACGGTTCCAACCCTAATACGAGGGTGGCGTGAATCGGAATGATCAAACCAATTGTGGTGGAAGGTTGCAAAATAGTTAACGGTGTCACCCATACCGCAAAGAATTGCTTTACCGCTATCCCAGAAGTGATTATATGAAACGGTTATATAACTGGTTTTTTTGTTATCGCAAGAGCCGTCGCCCTTAACTTGGTCGGCATCGCTACCAGGTGCGCCGTAGAAGAAATCGTTGTTGTGAACCCAAATATTATTGTTGTCGGTATCCATTGAAATTCCGTCGTCTTTGAACATCATAATACCGAAATTTCTAATTTCAACGTTGTTTGCCGCACGAACTAAAAAGGACCAGCCGTAAAGAGTAGCGTCGCTTCCAACACCTTCCATAGTCACGTTATAGCAACCTTTAACTTGGATATATCCACTGGTGTTTAAACCGCTAACTTCACTATCCTTAATTTGACCGATAAATCTAACGGCAAGCGGAGTTTTGTCGTAGCCCTTTTGGCGAAGAGCCATAATAGCCGATAAACCCGTGCCCGTTTGCTTAGTTCCCTTTGAGTCCTTAATAACGTCGAGAGTAATGGTGTTAACGTTATCCTTAGTAATATAAAGAACTTGGGCGTTTTGCTTTAAAGTTCCATCGTCGTTATAAGCCCCCGATGCAGTTTTATTTGGTGATTGACTTGAAAAGGCAAAACCTTCACGCTTGTGAGCGTCAACACTAACTTCTACTATTGAAGCTTCGTTTGAAAGCTCCGTTGAGCCGTTGGTTGGAACGATTTTAATTTGGTAATTACCCTTTTTTAAGCCTAAAACATCAACTCTAAAATAGTCAGGATATTGGCGAATTAATTGGTCGTCGATTTTAGAAAAAGTTCCGCCGTTAGCTTCTTTAACGTAAGCAACGTAGTTAGAAGAGCCCTTTTCCCAAGTTGCGTAAGCCGTTTCCATTCCACCAAAACTTGAAAGAATTTTAACGCTACCCTTTTCAACTACTTCACCGTTAGAAGGCGTTTCAACCGACGTGTTCCCATTGGTTTGAGAAGAGCCAGGTTGAGTTGAGTTTTGACCGTTGCCACTCACTTGAGTTGAGTTTTGAACGTTGCCACCCACCGAAGAATTTACGGTTGATTGAGTAGGTTTAGACCCGCCGTTACCCCCGCCGGTTGAAGCTATCGGAGTTGAACTACCAACGCTTTGATCTACCGAAGAACCACTTACGCTATCGTTATTGCTATTAGTTGAGCCCGTTGAACAAGCGGTTAAACTAATAATAGTTATAGCCATAGCAATCAAAATTAAAAATTTTTTCATAAATAAATCCTTTTATATTATTTTATTAATCATCATCGTCTTCATCGCCGTCCTCCAAGCCGTTAAACAAAATTTCCATTTGACGTTCTCGCTTGGTTTGTTGCGATTTTAAATTAATTTCTTCCACCTGAGAAAAAACTTGTTTTTGAGGCGCTTTTTCAATTTCTAATAAATTTTTACACTTCACTTCAATTTCTTTAAGCTTTTCAAGGCATTTATCCATAAACTCAACCACGTTAAAGGTTTCGTTTGGCGACATAATTAAATTATCGATAACTCTGCAAAGCTTTATCATTTCATCTTGAATGGTTTGATAATAGCCAAAGTTATCCATGTTCATAACCTGAATTTCGGAAACGACCACCTTTAAAGAAACGTTTGCTTTGTTAAGCCTATCTCTAAAAATTAAAGTATTACCGCCATTCGCCTTTTCTTTGGTTTTATTAAACTTTTCAATAACCAAAGCTAATTGTCTATTAACTCTCTTTAATTTAGAGCCGGATTTTTTGGTTAAAATGGTTATAACCAAAAGAATAACCACGAAAAGAGCAACGACCCATAAATATTTATTAATAATTTCGTCAGTGTTTATTTCACCAACTTTAATTTCAGTTGTAATTTTTGAAAATCCAGGTGAAACAAGGCTAACAAAATAGCTACCCACGTTTACTTTATCCCCGGAAATTAAGCACTTTTCACCGTTTTGAATAATTTCAACCAAATTACCATTTTCATCAGTCACCGACCAATCGCCTTTAAAATTATAAAAATCGGTATAACCTTCAACGGAAAAATAAAAATTAGCTTCTTCGCCTTTTTTATAAAAATCGCTAACGACAATTTGCGCATCAGCCGAGTTTGCAACGTCGATAATTCTAATTTGAGCATAGGCAACCCTATTTTCACAAGTCGCCGTAATTACAGCGTTCCCCGCTGAAAGTGGGGTTATGGTAACAGAACTATCGTTCCCTATAACCGAGCAAATCGATTGATTATGAACCGACCAGCTAACGTTTCCGGTAGCACCCTGTAAATTCAAGGAAAAATCGCCACCGCCAAGCAAGGCAACTTTTTGGCTATCGGCGTTAATTTCAAAGGGCGTTTCACTTGCCAATCCAATAAACGTTGATTGGGAAATAATTAAAACCAACAGGCTTAAACAAACTAAAATTCTTTTCATTTTGTCACCTATTGCTTAATGTTAACGTCAAGTTGATTATAAGGAATGTCAATGTTTTCTTGGGTAAACGCCAAGTAAACCGCCTTATTTAGCGAGTTTTTAACCGTTGAATAGTTTGGCGTGTCAACCCAAACACGAACTGAATATTCAATGGCGCTATCCGCTTGATTAGACATTATAACCGTAATGCCCAAGTTTTGCAATACCATTGGGTTAGCTTTTGCCACGTCGGTTAGCACCCTTTCAACCTTGTCAAGGTCACTTCCGTAAGCCACGGTAAAAATCATATCAACCCGTCTAACAGGGAAAGCCGTGTAATTTATTACTTCGCTGGTTAAAACGGCGCTATTTGGAATTACTATTTTCGTGTTATCAAAGGTGACTAATTCAACGGTAAAAAGCTTAACCATCCAAACCTTACCTTCAACCCCGCCAATTTTAACGTGGTCACCGCTTTTAAACGGCTTGTTAATTAAAATTAACACACCGTTAGCAAGGTTGGAAAAAGAATCTTTAAGCGCAAGACCAACGGCAAGGGCAATGGTCGATAAGCCAACCACTAACGATGCAGTGTCAAGGTTTAGAACTCCTGCACACACGAAAATTACCACTAATAAATATATAATTTTAAACACCGAAACAACGAAAGAAATAATTGCGTTGTCAACCGACGTTTTTAGCATAACTTTTTTAATTATGCTGGAAATTATCATCATTAGAAACAAGCTCAAAACAATTAATAAAATTGTAAAAGCAAGTTTCGTTCCACTGGTGTTAAACCAGTTAATCATTTCATTTATAAAATTCATAATAGTCCTCAATTAAATTTCAATTTCCACAAGTTTAAACCCAATTTGGTCACAAGACGTTAAATAATAATCGATTCCGTTTTTACAAAGTTTTTTGTCCACTCTCGATTCTTTTCCGTGTAAATGTCCGTATATAACGCAGTTAACGCCGTTTTCTTCAAAAAGATTAGTAAATAGCGAAGGCTCTCTTCTAACGTTAAACGGTGGAAAATGCACCATTACAATAAGCTTTGAATTTTCATCTTTTAACTTACTTGCACTTTGCATTGCAAGCTTTAAGCGCTCGTGCTCTCTGTTATAAAGCTTTCTGTCTTCTTCGCTAAAATCGGGGGATCCTTCAACCGTCCAACCCCTTGACCCACAAATTACAACGTTTTCAAATTTTATGGCATCGTTTTGTAAAACGTAAAAATTTTCAGGTAAAAGAGACTTAATTTTTGAAAGACTTTTCCACCAATAGTCGTGATTTCCCCTAATCATAACCTTTTTACCTTTTAGGTGAGCTATGCTTTTTAGGTCGATTATTGCATCTTCTAAATTCATTGCCCAACTTATGTCGCCGGAAATTAAAACTATATCGTCGTCGCCAACTTTCTTGTTCCAATCTTCTTCAATTTTTTGCATATAATTAGTCCAGCAAAGACCAAAAATATCCATAGGCTTGCTTCCACTAGTTGATAAATGCAAGTCGCTAATTGCAAATATTTTCATTCTTCCCCCTTATATGCTTCCGTTATTTTTTAAAAATTGTAAAAATCCCGAAATTCCTTCGGTAATATCTTCATAGGTCACTTCAAAATTTCGAGTATACCACGGGTCGGCAACGCTTCGTGGATTTTTGGTAAAATCCATTAAAAGCTTAACCTTGTTTTCCTTGTCACCGCCAAAAATTCGCTTGGCTTCAATAAGATTATTTTGGTCCATAACCAAAACGTAGTCAAATTTGTCGTAATCGCTTTTTTCAAGATGAATTGCTCGTTTTTTTGAATAATCAATGGAAAATCTATCTAAAATTTCTCTCGTGCCTCGGTGAACGCCGTTACCAATTTCTTCAAAACTCGTAGCGCTTGAAGCAACGTAAAACCGATCTTTTAATCCAAGTTTTTCAATTCGATGCTTAAATAAAAATTCCGCCATTGGTGAACGGCAAATATTTCCATAGCAAACGAACATTACGTTAATCATTCAGCCACCTCGAAAATTGCATATTTTAACATTTTAAATTATAACACAAATTTTGCGTTAATGCAAATAATATTTCATTCCCACCCCAAAATCAACAAAATACAAAATTAAACCCCCACGCCGTTTATGGCGTGGGGGTTTAATTTTAAACGAAATATTCAAGGGCTTCTTTATAGCCTAAAAATCCTTTTCCACTAATTGTTTTTTTGGCAACCAGTGAAACGAAAGATATTTTTCTAAATTCTTCCCGATTGTTTACGTCGGTTAAATGAACTTCTATCGTTGGAATGGAAACTGCTTTTAACGCATCTAAAATGGCAACGCTGGTGTGAGTATACGCACCGGGATTGATTATAATTCCATTATAAACCCCGTAAGCTTTTTGAATAAATTCGCAAATTTCACCTTCGTAGTTCGACTGAACGCAATCGACTTCTAGCCCTAGCGCTTTGCCTTCACTAATGCAATAATTTTGCAAGCTTTCAAGATTTTCATTCCCATAAAGATTAGGTTCACGAATGCCGAGCATATTTAAGTTTACACCGTTAATAACGAGAATTTTCTTCATAACAATCAATTATCCTTTCTGCAACAATTTCAATTTCAGCCGAATTTTCTATGCAAGCGTGGGCTTGACTATAAACGGCTTTTCTTTGAGCGTAAATTTTTTCCACCCCTAAAGAATTGCTAAGCGGTCTTCCGCCGGTGGCTAAATTTTCTAAATTTCGCTTTAAATGGACGACGAAACAATTTTGTTTTAGCGTTTGCAAATTATTTCCAAAACACGGCGCTCCACCACCCGTTGCAATTACAACGCCAAGTTTAAAACAAGCTTCGTTTAGAACTTCGGTTTCAATTTTTCTAAAATACTCTTCGCCAAAATTATTGAAAATTTCAGGAATTGTTAAGCCCGTTTTTTTACAAATCTCGCTGTCTAAGTCGATTAACTGCCTATTTAGCTTTTTTGCAACCGCCAAAGCAACCGTTGATTTTCCGCTTCCCGGCATTCCAATTAGAGCAACGTTCCGCTTCGATTTATATAACTTATCAATAACTAATTCACTTTTTTCAAAGGTTATAAAATTTTCGCCGTAGGCAAAATTTTGGGCTACCCTTGCTTGCTCAACTAACATTGCCAAGCCATTGCCCGTTTTTAAGCCCAATTTTTTTCCCTGACTTATAAGAGCAGTTTCAAGGGGATTATAAACCACGTCGAACACGCTTTCAATTCCGCTAATTTTGCTTAAATCAATGGGAGAATCAAAATTATTAGGAAAAGTTCCAACGGGGGTTGTGTTAATTACCACTTGGGCTGAAATTTCATAAACGTTTTCATAGTTAACGGCACTCGTTCTACCAACCTTTATAATTTTTTCAGCGCCCATTTTCGTTAAAACGAACTCTGCCGTTTTCGACGTTGCTCCCGTTCCCAAAATTAAACAAACCTTATTTTCAACGATTATATTCGCCCTTTTAAGAGCAAACTCCAAACCGTAAACGTCGGTATTATAGCCAATTAAACAACCGTTTTTGTTTACTATTGTGTTAACGGCTCCAACGGTTTTGGCAACCTGGCTAACGCTGTTTAAAAATTTAATAACGGTGGTTTTATAAGGCACGGTCACGTTGCAAAAATCGTAGTTCGAGTTAAGCAAAACGTTTTTAAGTTTATTTTCTTCAACTTCCACCACGCCGTAGTCGTTTAAACCAAAAGCCGAATGAATTTCGGGACTTAAAGTGTGGGGTAAGCTTTTTCCTAAAACAAAACTTTTCATTAGCCTATCCTTTCGTTATAACTACCTAAAAATTCAAATCGTGGACAACTGTTTTCCAATTCACTAATTATGTTTTGAACGTGTTCTTTAACTAAACTACCTTCAAAATCGAAATAGAAAGCAAATTCAAAAGCACTTTCTGGAATTGGGCGTGATTCAAGCTTAGTTAAATTTAGTCCAAGGGCTGAAAAACGGCTTAAAATGTTGTTTAAGCTACCAGCTTCGTGTTTAAGGTTAACCATAACGCTAATTTTTGAAGCATCGTCGTAAATTTCCAAGTTTTTACTAATTAAAATAAAACGAGTGAAGTTGGTTTCGCTGTTTTGAACGTTTGATAGAAGAATTGACAAATTATAAATTTCAGCGCATTCAATTGAAGAAATGCAAGCAATATCCTTTCTGTCACTACTTGCAACCATTTGAGCGGCAACCGCCGTATTTTCGCAAACGGTAGCTTTAATGCCCAATTTTTTCAATAGTTCGCTACATTGACTAATAGCCTTTTCGTGGGAATAAATTTCCTTAACGTCTTCAATTTTAACCCCCGGTTTTGCTAATAAATAATGATTAATCATAAGCTTAAAAGCTTTAACTATATAAAAATTATGTTTAAGCATTGCATCGTAAACGGCGTTTACACTACCAACCGAGCTGTTTTCAATTGGTAAAACCCCGTAGCGACACATACCCTTTTCAACGGCAGTAAAAACGCCGTCGAAATCCTTAAAATATAAAATATCGCAAACGTCGATCATTTTATCGGCTGCAATTTGCGAATAGGCGCCTAAAACGCCTTGACAAGCAACCGTTGCCCTATTAGGAAAAACTTGGTTCTTACCTAAAACCGCCTTAATTTCTTCAATCATTTTTGAAGAAGCGGTCATATTTTTACTTTGATAAGCCTTGCTTAAAGCAAATAAATTTTCATAAAATTGCTTGCCGTAGCTAACGATTTCTTCATCCATTTTAGCCGTTTCGTCAACAACGATTTGTCTTTCTCGCTGAAAATTATTAATAGGCAATCCGTTTTTAGACTTTTCTTCGGCAACAAGCTTTGAAAGTTTCATTCTCTCAATGAAAAGCTCGGTCATTTGGCTGTTAATTTGGTCAATTTTCTCTCTAATATCTTTAAGTTCCATAATATATTCACCTCGTTATAATTCCATTTTATTCATCTAAAAGAGCATCTAAAATTGCAAGGGCAACAACCCCTTCAAGAACAACCGCAGCCCTTGGAACAATGCACGCATCGTGCCTGCCCTTTACTGAAAACTTAACGTTTTCCATAGTTTTTAGGTCAACGGAGTTTTGTTCCTTTGAAATGCTTGGGGTTGGTCGAATAGCAACGGATAAAGCAATTGGCATTCCGTTTGAAATTCCCCCGTTAATTCCACCCGCATTATTGGTTGTGGTTATAATTTTTTCACCGTTATAAAAAAGCTCGTCGTTTGCTTGGCTTCCGAGTAATTTACTCATTTTAAACCCTAAACCAAACTCAACGCCCTTGACTGCCGGAACACCGTAAACGGCGGAAGAAATTCTGCCTTCCAAACCGTTAAACAAATTATCGCCAACGCCAAGGGGTAAATTAAACACCATAACGTCGACCACGCCACCAACGCTATCGCCTTGATTTTTGGCGTTTATTACTTGGCTGACCATTTCATCAGCCCTTGATAAAGCGGGAAGTTCACCCTGTAAATTTTCAATTTTTTCGGCGTTAACCGTGTTATAGGCGTAGTTTTCACCTTCAACTTCACCAATTGAGCGAACGTAGGAAAGGACTTTTATGCCCCTTTGTTCTAATAAATATTTTGCAATTCCACCGGCAATTGAAAGAGGGGCCGTAAGCCTACCGGAAAATCTTCCACCTCCAGGAGTCACTTTATTAGTTCCATCTTTAATAGCAGAAACGTAATCGGCGTGAGATGGGCGAGGAATTGTAGAAATGTTTTCATAATCAACCGAGCGAACGGTTTTATTGTAAATTACCGCCTTAATATAATCGGTGACAACACCTTCTTCCAAGCCGTTAACGAAAACAATTTCATCGGGCTCTTTCCGTGGCGTTGACCAAGGATTTTTACCGCTTTTTCTTCTATCAACGAAACTTTGAACGTAATTAGCGTCGATTTTCGTTCCTATTGGCAAGCCGAAAATTTCAACGCCTATTTCAGGCGAATGGGACTGCCCAAAAACGTTTATTTTTAAGTTTGAAAACGGATTATACACTAACCTTTCCCCCTAAAACTTTAACGTGTTCATAAAAACACGGATAGGATTTTGAAATACATTGGGCATTTTCAATTTGACTTTCACCCTGAGCGTTTAAAGCCAAAACCGTTGCGCTCATTGCCATTCTATGGTCGTTTGGCGAATGGTAAACCGCCCCTTTCGGCTGACCGCCTTCAATTACGATTGAATTATTTTCATAGTAAGCTTTAATGCCGAAAGTCGTTAACATTTTAATGGTTTCGGCAAGTCTGTCGCTTTCCTTATCTTTAAGCCGAGCAACGTTTTTAATAACCGAAACGCCTTTTGAAAGGGCTAAAATACAAGATAGAACGGGAACGAAATCAGGATAGTTTTCAGCATCGAAAGTTATGGCTTTTAGCTGATTTTTTTTAACGATAATTTCATCCTTTGTTATCCTAACTTCACCGCCGATTTCTTTAAAAACTTCAAGACAAATTTTATCGCCTTGAAAGGAATTAACGTTTAAATTTGCAAGGGAAACCTCTCCCCTCGTTAAGCCGAGAGCGCCCATAAAGCACGCCGACGACCAATCGCCTTCTACCAAATATTCTTTTGACGGATTAAACTTTTGCGGAATAATTTTATAGCCTTTTTCCAGTCTTTCAATTTCTATTCCAAAATCCTTTAAAACGTTTAAAGTAATTTCAACGTAGTCCTTTGAAACGAAATTATTTTCAATTTCAATAACGCTTTCACCCTCAACCACGCACAAGGCTAAAATTAACCCCGTTATAAATTGCGAGCTAATTGAACCGTCGATTTTATAAACTCCGGCTTTAAGCTTACCGCTAAATTTAATTGGCATAGTTTTTGAACTAAAAGTTATTCCATTTTGCTCTAAAACACTTAAAAGTGGCGACATAGGTCGATTAAACAACCTTTCCGAACCGCTAATTTCACCGTTTACCCCCAAGGCGCACGCAAGTGGAAGCATAAATCGAAGAGTTGAACCGCTTTCAATTGCGTTTAATTTGCACTCGGTTTTCAGCGAGCCGGGTTTAACTAAATAGCCAAGGCCGTTTTTTTCAATTCTACCGCCCAAACTATTTAAACAACCCACCGTTGCATCAATATCAACAAGGTCAAAGTTCCCTACAAGCTGAACTTCTTTTCCGCTTAAAAATGCACAAATTAAACTTCGGTGAGCAACCGATTTTGATGAAAGAGGACTTATTTTCCCCTTTATTTCACTTGGTAAAACCTTTACGAGCATAACAAAAATTCCTTAAATTCGCTAAACGGAATATTTTTCACGTAACACGAGCCGATATCCTTAACCAAAACCGCATCAATTCCTTTTGCCGTTGCCTTTTTATCAAAAACAACTTGTTCGGCAATTTGCTCTAAAGGATAGTCGTTATCGAGATTAATATTATATTTTTTAAGTAAATTTTCCACAGCTAAAAAACATTGGTTAGAAATTTGACCTTGACTAAGCTGTGCTTTCATTATTATATATAACCCTTTGGCAACGGCAACCCCGTGAGAGATTTTATAGCCAGAGAGCTTTTCAATTGCGTGGGCTATGGTGTGACCGAGATTTAAAAGCTTTCTTTCACCACTTTCCCTTTCATCCTTTTCCACAATTTTTGCCTTAGCCATAACGCAAAGCTGACAAAGGCGCATTAGGTTTTTATCGCTTAAACCTTCATTTAAAATATCGTAAATTTCACCACCGCATAAAACTGCGTATTTAATGGCTTCACCCAATCCGCACAAAACTTCTTTTTCAGGCAAGGTTTTAAAGGTATCAGTGTTATAGAAAACGCCGATTGGTTGATAGAACGCCCCTACTAAATTTTTACCTTGCTTAATGTTAACCGCCGTTTTCCCGCCCACCGACGAATCGATTGAGGCAAGAAGGGAAGTTGGAAGCTGAATAAAGTTAATTCCACGCATATAAGCTGAAGCTGAAAACCCAACGAGATCGCCAATAACACCACCGCCAAGAGCAACCAAAAGATCGCCACGGTTAAGGTTTATGGTTGCACACATTTCTAAAACGTAGGCAAAGGTGTCGATTGATTTTGAGCTTTCACCTGCTTCAATTATTGCGCTAAACGGCTTATAGCCCGACTTTTTTAAACTTTCGGTAACTTGTTTTAAATAGAGCGGAGCAACGTTTTCATCTGTTACGACAAGCACTTTACAAGGCTTTATAATTTCGCTGAACCTTTCCCCTAAGTTTTCATATAAATTTTCGCCTATGTTAACGAAATAGTTTGTTGATGCTGAAACTTTAATTTTTATCATTTTTCTTTCTCTTTTTAATTAATTCTTCTGCTTCGGCTTTACGCAACGAGCCTTCTTCAAAAAGGGAATAAAGCCTTTTTTCATCGCCATTTTTAATTGCCGTTTTATATTCTTCAAGATGAAAAATTAAATTGTCGATTTGTTCAACTAAATTGTCGCCGTTTTCCAAGCAAAGTTCCGTCCACATTGAAGGAGAAAGCTTTGCAACTCTGGTCATATCTCTAAAACTACCGGCTGAAAAACCTGCGTAACTTGAAGATAAAGGATTTTTAATGTAGCTTGAAGATAAAACGTGGGCAAGTTGGGAAGTGTAAGATATCATTTTATCGTGTTTTTCACCACTTGCCACTTCAATACCAATTGAACCAAGTTCCATAAAAAAGTTTCTAACGGTGGTTAAAACCTGCATGTCTTGCTCAATAGGCGTGACGATGGTAAAGGAATTTTCAAACAAAGTGGGAATTGCGTGAGAAATACCGCTAAATTCCCTGCCCGCCATTGGGTGAATCCCAACGAAATGCAAAGAAGGATATTTCTTTTTTGCCTCTTCCATTGCCTTTACTATTTTGCGTTTGGTTCCGCAACAATCGAAAACTATTGCCCCATCTTTTAGTTTTGGCAAAATTTTGTTCATAATTTCGATTGCCGTTTGGGGATAAACCGCCAAACAAACCATATCGCATTCCATTAAATTTTCATCGGTTAACTCTTGATGGATTGCGTTTAAAAGTTTTGCTTTCATAACGTTATCGGCAAACTTATCCGTTCCAAAAACCTTGTGATCGGTTTTTTTAACGGTCGCTCTACCAATTGAACCACCAATGAGCCCTAAACCAAAAATACCAATATTCATATTATTTTTTTAACCCCTTTTTTTGCCAACGAGCGGAAGCATAACGTCGATAGCCTTAACAAGCTCGTCAAATTGGTCGGGACGGAGCGATTGAGCGCCGTCGCAAAGGGCTTTCGCCGGGTTATTATGAACTTCAATAATTAAACCGTCGGCTCCGGCGCCAACAGCCGCAAGAGACATTGGGCGAACTAACCTATTAAGACCTGAAGCGTGGCTTGGGTCAACGATAACCGGAAGGTGAGTTTTTTCTTTAATTAAAGGAATAGCCGATAGATCGAGAGTGTTTCGAGTCATTGGCTCGAAGGTTCTAATTCCCCTTTCACATAAAATAATATCGGTTGCGCCACCTGCCATTAAATATTCAGCGCTCATTAAAAGTTCTTCAATGGTTGCGCTAAGTCCACGTTTTAACAATATTTTTTTACCCGTTCTTCCAAGGGCTTTTAAAAGCTCAAAGTTTTGCATATTTCTTGCGCCAACTTGAATAATATCCACGTCTTCAAACTCATCGATATATTTTTCAGAAGTGATTTCGGTTATTATTGGCATTCCCGTTTCCTTTCTAACCGCACGCAAAATTTCCAAACCATCGCAACCTAAACCTTGGAAAGAATAAGGCGAAGTTCTTGGTTTGAAAGCACCGCCACGAAGAATTGTTGCACCCGAAGCTTTAACCGCCTTTGCCGTTTCTAAAACCTGTTCAAAGCTTTCAACCGAACAAGGTCCTGCAATTATTGGGAAATTTTCATTGCCGAAAGTATGTCCGCCCACGTTAACGACGGTATTTTCAGGATGGAATTTTCTGTTTGCATTTTTGTAAGCTTCTTGAATTCTTGTCACTGAAGAAATAACGTCGAGAGAGCGAAGAAGATCAATATCAAGTTTTGTCGTGTCGCCAATTAAGCCAATTATAGTTTCCGTTTCACCACGGCTGATATGAGTGGATAAACCTTGCGATTTTATCCAATTTAATAAATTTTCAACCTGACAGTTTTCCGCTTGGTTTTTAACAGTTAAAATCATAATAAAACACTCCAATAAAAGGTAATTTAAAAATAAAAAACACCGCAACGTTAAGTGCGATGTCAGTTAAACTATAATATTAAAAAATAATGTTATTCGTTCAATTTTAACCGCACTTAAATAGACTGCTTTTTAAAAAAGTAGCCGTAATAAAATGCAAAATAAAATTGTGAACGAGTTAAGTTGTTCATTTTTTTAGTTCCCCTAAAAATTCTGCCTTTATTATAGACCTATGATTTTGCATTGTCAACCCTTTTTTAAAAATTTTTGAAACTTTTTCTATTTTTTTATGTCGTCTAAAGTAAATGCGTCGGCATAGTCAATATATTTTTCAAAACCGTAATCTAAAAGTTGAAGGTTATGACAATCGCTTGTTAAAATTAGTTTTCCGCCTTTGCTTTTTATATAATCAATTAAGAAAGGAGCGGGATACGCCCTATCAAGGTGGCCTCGAGCCATAGCCCCCGTATTAAGCTCGAAAGGCTTGCCCGTTTTTATTAATTTATCGATTGCACTTTTTGCCATAGCTTGATATTTTGGGTTGTCTTCGTTAAAGAAAAAACCCAATTTATTAAACTTGGTAATAAGGTCGAAATGCCCAATAATATCGCAATTGGTTTTTTCCACCACCTGAGAAATTAACTCAAAATAGCTTTCCGCCATATTTAAAAAATCACCGCCGAAATAGTTATCGACTATGCTTTTAAAAAAATCACCGCTGGCGTCGACCGGCAAAAGTTTTCCATCGAAATTAAAACAGTGAACCGAGCCGATTATATAGTCGTATTCAACGGCGGGCTGAGGAGAATAAAAATCTTGTTCAACGCCACAAAGAACGTTTATCCACCCCTTATATTTTTCTTTTAATCGATTAATTTCTTCGTGATAAAGAAAAACTCTTTCTTCACTCATGCACCAATTGTCGCAACCGGCAAGGGGTGAATGACTGGAAAAACCGAGAGTATCGAAACCTAACTGCAAGGCTTTGAAAACCATTGTTTCAGGCGTATCACGACCGTCGCAAAAGGTTGTGTGAGTGTGTAAATTGCCAAGTTTCATAACCCTTTTCTCCCTTGTTTCTCTATTTTTATTATATTGCTTTAAATTTTTTCAGTCAACAAAATTTAACCTTAAAAAGAAAGTTTAAATTTTTTAACAAATCTTTGTCGAAATCCTATGGACATTTTAGTCTTTTTCCTATATTATTTGGCTATAATTTTTATATATAAATTGACATTGATTTATATTGATTGTATAATTAATATACAATAATAGGGGCATATGGCTTTTTGTTAAACAAAAGGCTACAACCCTGATTTTATAGGAAGAGAAGAAAAATGAAAAAAATTTTAGTTTTACTTTTAGCACTCTGCTTAATTTCAAGCTTATGCCTTATTGCAGGCTGTGGCGAAAAAAATCCCGATGAAGGCAAAACTTCAAAGTCGGTTGTCGTTTCCGACGAATCGACTTCAAGCTTTTCTCGCCCTTCAAGAGTCACCACTAGAAGCGAACAACCTGGAACTTCAACCAACACCAGTAAACCACCCGTATTTTCAACCGAATATTCAGCCGGCGGCGAAACTTCAACTTCCGTTCCCGGCGTTGTGCCAAGCGGTGAATCGTTAATTATTCCTGAATCGCCTATTCCAAGTGGAATTAGCACCAACGCTAAAATTATGATGATGACTATTAACGGCATTAAGTCGGTTAGCCCAACTAATTTTAGAGAAAAGAAAGATTTACTCGATTCAATCGACACCGAATATGCAAAGCTAACCGCTGCGGAAAAACAAGAAGTTGCCAACTACAACCACTTCCTTGCGGCAAAAGAAAAATATAACGAACTTGAAGGCAAGGCAATTTTAATTGAATGGGAAAATGCCGTTACCGCATTACCAAGCCCTGACACGTTGAAAAACGCTAACGTTGACGCCGTTTACAATGCATACGATATGTATTCTAAACATAAAACGACCTTACAAAACGGCTTAACCAATTTCGCTACGTTGGAAACCACGCTTATGAACTGTTATAATAAAGTTCAAGCTTCTATCGTTGAAATGACTTACATCGCTCAAGACGCTAAGTCCGTTGCCGACCCTAAAACCACCAGCTCAACTAAAGGCGACGGAATTCTCGACGCATACGAGCTTAGCACCACTAAAACAAGGCAAGATAGTGGCGACGGATTCTTTACCCGTTCTCAAACCGGTGGTTCAAGTTCTTCTGCCGTTACCTATTCGGACATTAAAAACCCATCGCCTGTTTCTTTAGTTCGTATGGCGAAAGGCGAAATTTCTTTTAACGCTCCTTGCAGTGGAACGGTTACCTACATTGCAAAAATGGATAACAAAACTTATAGTTTATATTTAAACAACGAAAAATTAACTTCAATAACGTCAGCTTCTGGCGCTAACACCCTAACTTATAAACTACCAAGCGGTGGCGCAGTTAAAGTTTCTCGTGACGATAACCCTGGCGAAAGCGCATTCTACGCAATTAAATTTAGCTACCCTAACCTTGGTTAATTTTTATATTAATAGGAAGAAGAAAAATGAAAAAAATTTTAGTTTTACTTTTAGCACTCTGCTTAATTTCAAGCTTATGCCTTATTGCAGGTTGTGGCGAAAAAAATCCCGATGAAGGCAAAACTTCAAAGTCGGTGGTTACTTCCGACGAATCAACTTCAAGTTTTTCTCGCCCTTCAAGAGTCACCACTAGAAGCGAACAACCTGGAACGTCAACCAACACCAGTAAACCACCCGTTTTTTCAACCGAATATTCAGCCGGTGGCGAAACTTCAACTTCCGTTCCCGGCGTTGTGCCAAGCGGTGAATCGTTAATTATTCCTGAAACGCCTATTCCAAGTGGAATTAGCACCAACGCTAAAATTATGATGATGACTATTAACGGCATTAAGTCGGTTAGCCCAACTAATTTTAGAGAAAAGAAAGATTTACTCGATTCAATCGACACCGAATATGCAAAGTTAACCGCTGCGGAAAAACAAGAAGTTGCCAACTACAACCATTTCCTTGCGGCAAAAGAAAAATACGTTGAACTTAACGGAAAAGCAATTTTAATTGAATGGGAAGAACTTATTGGTAGAACAATACCAGAAGCCAACCTTTTGAAAAACGCCGACGTTGAAAACGTTAATAAAGCTAACGATATGCACGGCGAATATGCTTCAAGTTTACAAACAATTGAAAATTACGCAACCTATAAAGCAAAGCTCGACGCTTGTTTAGCAAGAATTAAAGCTAACACCGTTGAAGTTGCCTTTATCGCCCAAGACCTTAACGGCAACGGCGTTTTAGAATCGGCAGTTCTCGATAGTAGCGGTAAAACAAGAAACGAAATTAACGGTGAAAAGAAAAGATCGGTTGCTCCAACCTTCTTTACCTTTGCATCTTTTAGCGTTCATGGTAGCGCAGGAAGCAATAACACCACTTATAGCGACCTTAAAAATAGTAACGTAACCCTTTTCCAATATGCGAAAGTTGATCCTTCAATCACCTTTACTGCCGATGCTCCGGGAACGGTTGAATACTATCCAAGAAAAGACCAATCGAGAAGTTATACCGTAACTCAAAACGGCGAAACCATTGCTAAATTCACTTCATCTGATAGTCCTGCTATATTTAAAGTTAATTCAGGTCTCGTTACCCTTATGGTTGACGGCACCTCTGAAGGCGGATGTATTGCAATTAAATTTAGCTATCCAAACCTTGGATAATTTTATACCAACAAAAAAGACTTAAAGGCAGTTAGCTTTTAAGTCTTTTATAAAATAAAAAAAGGATTTATTATGAAAAAGTTAACAATTTTATTTTTAGCGGTAATTTTCGTTGCGGTTTCTCTGTTAGCCGTTGGATGCGGAAATAATGAACAAGCTAACACTCAAACAAGCCAAAGTCAAACCCAAAGCGAAAACGGGCAAAGCGATATTTCAATTTCCGCAAGACCTTCAAGAGTTACTTCAAAACAAAGCGACCAAAGCCTTGCCCCAACCAGCAAACCGCCCGTTATTTCCACTCAAACAAGCCAAAACTCGGCAACGCCAATCATTAGTGGCGACACGGTAACTATAACTCCTTCGCCCGTTCCTGAAACGGCAAGTCTAAATGCAAAAGTAGTTATTCAAGCTATCAACCTTCTTGGAACGATAACCGGTTCAAACTTTGAAATTAAATATGAAAGCGTTTTATCAACGGAAGCTGAATATAACAAGCTAACCCCAAGTGAAAAGGCGGAAATTGTTAACTATAACGACCTATTAACCGCTAAAAGCGCTTGCGAAAAGTTTATGAGCACCGCAAAGGTCGATAGATTTTTAGCTGACTACGCTATTTTAGAATCGGCTCAAACCCTTGATAAAAACCACGTTGCTTTGGTTGCAACCCTTCGCTCAACCTATGCTAATTTCAGCCAAGACGAGCTTAGTAAAATTCCTGACCATCAAGCAAAAAAGGCTAAAATTGACGAAAGCTACAACACTTTAAAAAGCCAAGGGCTTATGGAATTTTCCGTTGTTATTGACAACCTTGCAAATTTAAGCGAAAGCACCTTCTTTACCTTTAACGGCACAATCGACGTTGAAGAACTCGGTCAAGACAAAATTCAACTTAACGGAACTTTCCCATCGAAATCGGCAAAAATCGTTCAAGGAACTTCAGTCACTTTCACAACGGCTATAACGGGAACTCTTAACGTTTACGCTTATAGAACGGATAAGCTTGATTTGAAAAACAGTTCAAACCAAATTATTCAAGAAACCGTTGACTCTACCCCTGGCGACGACTACACCATTAGAACCTATCAAATTGACCAAGCAGGTTCTTACACTCTCGATTTAATTGAAGGCGAAGTGTTCGTTTTAGCAATAGTTTTACAAGCCTAAAAAAGTTTAGCGTGATATTCAAAATTTGAATATCACGCTATTTTTCGACTTATACTTTAACTAATTAAAAAAACGCCCTGTTTTAAACGGGGCGTTTTTTTACGTTAAACTACGAAATAACCAGACAAAATTATCATTGCAATTAAATATCCAACGTAGATTACAAGGTTAAGATAACCTTGCCATTTTGAGAATTTTTGAGTGATTAACGCAGGAGTAATTGCAACTAAACCAACCAAGAAACAAACGGGAATATCGAGCAAAATAGTTTGACTGCTAACCGGAAGCGCTCCACCTGAAATTATTCCACAAAGGGATAAAATTAAGGTTAAGTCAATTATGTTTGCACCAATAATATTACCAACTGAAAGGGAATTTTCCTTCTTTCTAATTGCCGTTATAGTTGTGACGAGTTCTGGAAGACTTGTTCCAATTGCAACGATGGTTAATGAAATAATTTGCTTTGACATTCCAATTTTAGTTGCAATTGTAGTTGCAGACGTTTGAAGAAGTTGAGCACCAATAAAAATTGCCACCGCCCCTAAAAGGAAAATTCCAACGTTCTTTAAAATTTCACCTTTGGTAGCCTGCAACTTTTCGCTTTTGCCTTCAAGTTTAGTCGCCTTTACCGCTCCAAAAACGTTTTCACCAATATTGAAAGCAAAAATTATTAATAGAATAATACTACACATAAGTGGCAATTGGCTTGGCGCATTACCGTTAAAACCAAAAATAAACATTATGGCAATTGGCAAAAACATTAAAATGCTTTTTACAATATAGTCCTTTCTGTTAATTGTTGCAGGCATAAAAATTAAAGCTATGCTCATTATTAGCGCAATGTTCGCCGTTACCGAACCAATTGCATTGCCTGCCGCCATATCGAACTCACCTTGGCTTGCCGCAATAACGGAAACCAAAAGTTCAGGCAACGTTGTTCCAATTGAAACGATGGTCGCACCAACTATAAGCTTTGGAACACCCGTTGCTTCCGCCATAAACGACGCTGAGTCAACAAACCAATCCCCGCCTTTAATAACGCACAAAATTCCAACCACGAATAAAATTATAACAACAATTAAATAGGTCGAATCCATAAAGTTTTGTAAAAATTCCATTTCTACCACCTAAAATTATATTAAAAAGTTTAAATAATCGACTTATAGCCCATTATTCATCTTTTCATATTTTCTTTTTAAAACCCGCTTTGTAAAAAACAAAATTGCAAAAACAACAATTTCTGCGGTTAAAAAAATTTCCACGCTTTTTAAACTGAACGCCGAAGCAATTGCATAAGGAATAATTCCGCCAACTATTACCTTTTGTTTTTTCATTTTAATAATTAACAAAATTAAGGTTATAATTTCATAACAAATTAAAAGGAAAACGCCAATTATTGCAAAAAAGTAAAAGTCGGGCAAAGCCTCAGTCGGCTTTGGTGCAACGGGCAAGCTCCCGCCACCCGGTTTAATTTCATCGGCAAAAGCTAAATTTATATCAAAGAAGCAACCGATAAATAAAGCCGTTGCCATTATTAAAATTCCTTTCAATTTAGCCATTGTAAACTACTTCTCCGTTAACGATAGTTAAGCCAACTGAATAATCCTTGTTTAAAACGGCAAAATCGGCAACTTTGCCAAGGGCAATAGAGCCACGTTCCCCATCAACTTTTAAATTAATTGCAGGGTTAATGGTTGCATAATCAATTGCTTTTTCAAGGGAAACGTTAGCCTTTTCAACAAGATTTTTAATAGCAACGTTCATTTTTAAAACGCTACCTGCCAAAGTTCCATCGGCAAGCCTTGCTTCACCGTTTTTAACGAAAACTTTTTGTCCGCCTAACTCCGATTCCCCGTCAGGAAGATGCTTTGCTCGCATTGCATCGGTAATTAAAATTACCTTGTCGCTTGGCTTGTTTTTAATTAATAGCTTAATTGCAGGCACTGAAACGTGAATTGTATCGCAAATAACTTCACAGCTAAGCTCGTCAAGAAGCATTGCGCTACCAACCACACCAACTTCACGGTGATGAACGGGGGTTTGGGCGTTATAAGTATGGGTTACGTTAGATAAACCTACCGCTACCGCCTTTTCCACGTTATTATAAGTTGCACCGGTATGGCCGATTGACGCAACTATATTTTTTGAAACTAAATATTTAATAAGCTCAGTTGCTCCCTCCATTTCAGGGGCAAGAGAAACCATTTTAATATTATCACCACTCGCCTTTTCATATACCTTAAATGCTTCAACGCTTGGTGATTGAACGTATTCAAGGGGTTGAGCCCCAACGTGCTTTGGCGAAATAAACGGACCTTCAAGGTGAACGCCCAAAAGGGTTGCGCCATTGTTATTTTTTTCGTTTATATATTGATTTACAGCCTTTAACGCCCTTTCAATATTTTCAACGCTTTGAGTCATTGTGGTGGCTAAAAAAGCGGTTGTTCCTTCACTTAAAAGAGCTTTTGAAATGGTTGATAAAGCGTTAATATCCCCATCCATAGCATCGGCGCCGCCAGCTCCGTGAATATGTTGGTCAATAAAACCAGGAACTACAATTTGGTCGCTACATACGTTAAAAGGTTGTAAAATTTCCACGTCACTTCCAATCGCTACGATTTTGCCATTTTCAATTGCAATATTAGTTTTAACAATACCCTTTCCGTAAATATATGCGTTAACGTTTTTAAAACCCTTCATAAACCACCTTTATCATTTATAATTATATTCTAATTTCCTTCCTATTATTATACACTAAGTTAGCATTTTAAACAAGTCGAAAATTGAGTTATCTTTTAAATATTCTTTAAAAAAGTTAATTTCGTCAATAATCATTTTATCAATAAGCTTAATACCTAAAAGTTCAACGGGGGCTTTATCGTCGGTTAAAATATAATTGGTAGGTTGATAATTTCTAATTTCCCCTTGAACGCCGTGTAAAAAGCTTTTAAGTTCGCCATCTTCAATTTTTTCAATTTGATTTGCAAAAGCTTGTAAATAATCGTCTCTATCCGTTGCAAACAAAATGCGGTTAGACCCAATTTTTACCGTTGAAACGTTTTTATATACCGATGAAATAGTATCGGCAAGATAGTTATTAATTGAGCCAACTTCATCGGAATACATATTCATATTAACCACCATAACCCCATTTTCATTTAAATGGTTTTTGGTTAACGTAAAAAACTCCACGCTAGACATCTGAAATGGAATGGTAATATCCTGATAAGCATCGACCATTATAACGTCGTATAACTTGTCCTTCCCTTCGCCAACCGAAAGAAAGGCTCTGCCGTCGAAAACGTGGGTTTGAACTCTTGCGTCCATTTTAAAATATTCGTAAGCAACGTCAACGATGCCTTGGTCAATTTCCACCCCTTCAACCCTAGCGTTATCAATATATTTTAAACATTGGTCGGCGTAAGTTCCCGCTCCTAACCCTAAAATTAAAACCTTTCCATCGGGTTTGTTTACCATATCGCTCATATAGGGCGCAGCCAAAGCGTAATCGTAATAACCGCCCGTTAAGCCGTCGTCCTTAGGTTTTACCGACTGATGAGCAAACAAAACGTTGGTGGATAAAACCAATTGGTTGGGAGTTTCATAAACTTGTAAATAGTTATAAATTGATTCGCCTTCGTAAATTAAATCGTTGTTCCAAAAAGCAAAACCGCTTAAACTTGAAACCACCCCCGAAACTATTATCAACACCAAACTAACTCCCGTTTTAACGAGATGGATTTTTTGAGCAATAAAATAGGTTGCGGAAAGAATGAATAAAACCAACGCAAATATTATAAAAGTCCAGCTTGTTCCAACGGTTGGTATGGTTAAAAAGGTTGGAACGAAAGTTCCAATTATGCTACCAATCGTGTTGAGCGCTTCAAGCATTCCCACAATTTTACCGTTATCTTCAAGGTTTTGAACGGTATATTTAACCAAAGACGGCGTTATCGTTCCCAACAACATTAAAGGAAAAACGAACAATATTCCACAAGAAATAATCGACGCCCAAACCAAAAATCCACTTTTTACAAACAACGCTAGCACCAAGGAAACTAAGGCTATAACGTATTTACCAAGTAGCGGAATAAGCGCCGTCCAAACGGCTACGATTAGCAACCGAATAAACAGCCTTGAAGGGTTTGGGTCTTTATCGGCAAGCTTACCACCCCAAACGTTACCAATTGCAAGTGCTATCATTATAGTTCCAATAATTACCGTCCATACGATTTGAGATGAACTAAAATAAGGCGCAAGCAACCTTGAAGCGCCAAGCTCAATTGCCATTACTGCCATTCCACCAAAAAATTCAGTGGCATATAAAAACCATTTTTTATTAACCATAACAAGTCCCTACGTTAAATTTATTTTTTCCACTCTGCCAAAAGCAATGGCGTTAATTACCGAATTAACCATATCGCCCTTAACTTCAAAGGTTAACTTATAATTTGAAAAATCTTCAATAATCGTGCTATAAATGGGTTTTTTATCTTCCCACGAACTATAAAAGTTTAAAGTTCCGCCACTTTGGTCAAAACCAAAATCGCTTATTGGAATGGATAAATAAAACCTATCTTCACGCTTAATAAAACTAAAACCTTCACCTAAAAGGGTTGTTTTGCTTGGGGCGTTAACGAAAGCTTTAATGTTGTTATTTTGACCAATAATTAACTTTTGGTCAAATTCCATAACTATTAAATTTCCCCTTTTAAGTTCAACCTGTTTACCGACGCTATTAACTGCGTCCTTTACGGGCAAAACTGCTCCACCACAAGTTTTAATATCGGCGTTATCCCCCGTCATACTTGGAATTACCACCATTAAAACTTCTCTACCATCATCGTAAATGGAATAGTCGGAGTAAACTATGGTTGCCATTTTAGTTGGGACTGGCTTTGACTTCCAAAAATCGCAACGAGATAGAAAAAAAAGTCCAACTATTGCAACGATTGCCCCAAGGGCTATAAATACTTTTTTCATTTTTATTTCCTTTCTATAATTTTAATTTCTCTTTGACTGTTATCTTGCCCCGTCACAAGGTGAAAAATATCGCTGGCAAAATTGTCAATTTCTAAACTTTTTTCTAAATATCCGCCTAACTTTTCCATATCGCTACGGCGAGTTATAAGTTTTGCGCCACTTTTTTCGCAAGCTTTTGCAAGGTAAGATAAAACATCCGTTTTGTCCTTATCAACGGCTAAAACCCTTGCGTAAACGTCACCTTTTAAACACTTTTCAACAAGCTGTTTCGAAATGCCGAGCATAGTTTGGCAAGTCACCCTTTGTAGCCTTGCACGAGTGTATCGCTTGGTTTCTAACCTATCGATTAATTGACAAAAATTAGTTGCCGATTTCGCCACGACTTTAATTCTATTTTCCAACCCTTCCGTGCAATCGACAACGTTTTTCATTTGAGATAAAGGGGTTTGCAAAAGGGAATAAATTAAAGGTTTTGATATATCGGGAAGGGTTTTAGGAAGGTCGTTATAAACGAAATCAGGCACGAATTTTTTAACTTTTTTTAGCTTTAACGAACTTATAGCCCCACGAATTGCACTTGCCGAGCAAAATTCTCCGTTTAACTGCTTGCTTTTATACCCGTTTCCAACTCTTTCAATCGGCATAATTTCAAGGGGGGAATTTTCCAATAAAATAGCCTTGGTATATTCCAATCCTAAAATGCTGTTTGGGTTAGAAAAAATTTGCAAATTAACCTTTGAAGTTTTCGTTAGGGCGTTAGCCCTTGCCTGAGCAAAAGGCACGCCGGAAGAAAGCTCAATTTTTAATTCTTGCTTAAATTCCTTTGTTTCGTTAATCATTAATTTAGCCACGTCCAAAAAGTCCTGTTTTGAACCTATTTCCGTTCCAAAACATAAAGCGCTTCCACCTAAACTATTTGCAATTTTCACTCCGCCACGGGCAAAAATTTCACTATTAGAAGTGGCAAATACGGTTGGTAGCTCAATAACTAAATCAGCACCTGCCAAAATTGCGTGTTTTGCACGGGTGAACTTATCTAAAATTGCAATTTCGCCACGTTGAGTAAAATTTCCGCTCATTATAACCACAACGGCGTCGAAATCGGCGTTTTTCATTTGTTTTATGTGATGAACGTGACCGAAATGAAGCGGATCGTATTCACAAACTGCAAAACAAATTTTCATAGTTCCCCCTTTTTTGTTGGACTTTTAAAGTTTATTATTATATAATGATAAAAGTAATTAAAAGCAATGCAATAGTCTATACTATACATTGTAAACTAATTTGCCAAAAAATACAAGTTTTTATAGGAGAAAAATTATGACAAAAGTTGTTGAAGACATTATTGCAAGAGCAAGACTTCTTAACAAGAACATCATTCTTACCGAAGGTGAAGATAGCCGTGTTGTAAAGGCTGCAAGCGAAGTTGTTAAAAGTGGCTTTGCTCGCATTACCCTTTTAGGTAATAAAGACGAAATTATTAAGGCTAACCCTGACGTTGACCTTACCGGTGTTGAAATCGTTGATCCACAAACCGATTCTCGCCAAAAGGAATACGCTAATCTTTTATTTGAACTTAGAAAATCAAAGGGTATGACGGAAGAACAAGCTGAAGCCCTTTCAAAGGACTGCACTTATTTCGGTATGCTTATGCTTAAAGCAGGCGCTGCCGATGGTTTAGTTTCAGGCGCTTGTCACTCTACTGCAAACACCCTTAGACCAGGTTTACAAATTATTAAAACCGCACCTGGCGTGCCATTAGTTTCAGCTTGCTCACTTATGGTTGCACCTGAAGGCGGTCACCCACTCTGCGAAGATGGAGCTTACATTTTCTCTGATACGGGCTTAGAACAAAACCCAACTAGCGAAAAACTTGCTTATATTGCCCTTGCAGCTGCAAAACACTGCGAAGCTTTAATGTCGGTTAAGCCAAGAATTGCATTTATTTCTCACTCTTCAAAAGGTTCTGCAAAACACGCCGACGTTGACAAGGTTGTTGCTGCTTTTGAAAAATTTAAGGAAATTGCTCCTGATTACGATGCTGACGGTGAATTACAATTTGATAGCGCAGTAGTTCCAAGCGTTGGCGAAATGAAAGCGCCTGGTTCAAAGGTTGCAGGCCACGCAAACGTTTTAGTATACCCTGATCTTGACACTGGTAACACCTGCTATAAAATGGCTGAAAGACTTGGTGGTTTTATGGCTGTAGGTCCACTTTGCCAAGGTTTTGCAAAGCCTATTAACGACCTTTCTCGTGGTTGCAAATGGGAAGATATTTACGTTGCTTGCGCCGTTACCGCACTTCAAACAGAAATTAAATGGTAATTAAAGGTAGGAATAAAAATGAAAATTTTAGTTATTAATGCTGGTAGTTCATCACTTAAATATCAACTTATCGATATGGAAACGGAAAAAGCAATTGCTAAAGGCGGTTGCGAAAGAATTGGTTTAAACGGTTCTTTCTTAAAACACAAGGGCAAGGCTGAAAAGACTATTGAAGCCGACATGCCTGACCACAAGGTTGCAATTAAGCTCGTTCTCGACGCTCTCGTTAACCCTGAATACGGCGTTATTTCTTCAATGAGCGAAATTAACGCAGTTGGTCACAGAATCGTTCACTCTGGTGAAGACTTCGACAAGTCTGTTTTAATTACTCCAGAAGTTATTGAAACTTGCAAAAACAACACCGAACTTGCTCCACTTCACCAACCTGCTAACCTAACCGGTATTTTTGCTTGTCAAGAAGTTATGCCAGAAGGCACTCCAATGGTTGCCGTTTTCGACACGGCTTTCCACTCAACCATGCCACAAAAAGCTTACATTTTCGGAATTCCTTACGAAGCTTATAAAAACTTTAAAATTCGCCGTTACGGTTTCCACGGTTCTTCTCACCGTTACGTTTCGGAAGAAGCTATTAAATATTTAAACAATCCTAACGCTAAAATCGTTACCTGCCACCTTGGCAACGGCTCTTCAATTTCAGCTATCGACGGTGGAAAGAGCGTTGACACTTCAATGAGTTTCACTCCACTTGGCGGTGTGCCAATGGGCACTCGTTCAGGCGATTTAGACCCTGCTATCGTTGAATTTTTATGCAAAAAACTCGACATGGACGTTTCAGCTTGCGTTAATTATCTTAACAAAAAGTCTGGCGTTAGCGGTGTTAGCGGTGTTTCAAGCGACTTTAGAGATTTAGCAGCCGGCCGTGACGAAGGCAACGAAAGATGTGCTTTAGCTCTTGATATTTTCACCTATTCTTGCAAAAAATACGTTGGAGCTTATTCTGCTGCAATGGGCGGTATTGACTGCTTAGTATTCACCGCAGGTATTGGTGAAAACGATGCTGGAACAAGAAAAGCAATTGCTTCCGACCTTGAATTTATGGGTGTTAAGATTGACGAAGCTAAAAACGCAACGAGAGTTAGCGGTATTAACGATATTACCGGCGAAGGTTCACGTGTTAAAGTTTTGGTTATTCCAACTAACGAAGAACTTATTATCGCTCGTGACACAGCTTCCCTCGTTAAATAAATAACAAAATTTCGTTCCTAATTAACTTAAAAATGTGAATTTGCAAAATTTGAGCCTATAAAAAAGTTGACAAGCTTTGCAAATTCATATATAATACATAGGCTACGGTATGATTATTGATTTAAGAACATTCAAACAAAAGGGACAATTTTCAGGTGATTTCAACTTCAATTTCACCGCCGACAATCAACTTCTTCCAACCGCCGACTATTCTTTTAGTGAAAGTGGCGTGCAAGTTGAAGGCAGTTTTGAAATTGATGGCAAGGACGTGTATGTTTGGGGTAAAGTTAGCTTTACAATGAACGGACCATGTTCACGCTGCTTGGAAAATGCTTCTTCTATCATTTCGCTGGAATTTGATGAAAAATTCGTTATTTTTAAAGACGAAGAATGTTATACCTATTCAAAAGACCGTGTCGATTTAACCGAAATGGTTACAAATTTGATTTTATCTTGCGCACCACTTTGCATCTATTGTAAAGATGATTGCTTAGGTTTATGCCCTACTTGTGGCGCTAACCTAAACTATGAAAAATGTGGTTGCAAAAATTAATTTAAAAAGAGGTATTTAAAAATGGCAGTTCCAAAGAGTAAAGTTTCTAAACAAAGAGGAAATAAAAGATTTGCATCAAACTATAAGGTAGCAGCGCCTACACTTACAGCTTGCCCACAATGCCACGAACTTAAAGCATCACACAGAGTTTGCCCAAAGTGTGGTTATTACGATGGCGTTCAAGTTGTTTCTAAAAAGGAAAAAGCTGAATAATTAGCGAAAATGATTAAAAAAACTGAAAAAACAACTATTACAAAGGCAGAGAGGAAAACTTCTCTGCCTTGTAAAAATACACAAAAAAAGAAAACCGCAAACGACGAATTTAAGCGTAAATATTTTGAGTTTTACGACGATATTAAAATTTCCGACCGCCAAGATTGGTAAGTTTTAGGTTTTTACATATTTAAAGGATGGTTTTTATATGATTAAACACGTTGTATGCTTCAAACTTATCGATAACTCTGAAAAGCAAAAGCTTTTGGCAAAGGAAATTCTTCTTTCAATGATTGGAAACGTTGACAGCTTTGTAAATATTGAAGTGGGAACTGATTTTTTAGCTTCCGCCCGCTCATACGATATTTGTCTAACCACAACCCATAACTCGAAAGAAGATTTACAAGCTTATCAGTTTAACCCTTACCACAAAAACGTGGTTAAACCTTATATGCACGCCCACGTTATTGCTTCGGTTTCCGTTGACTATGAAATTTAATTTTTTTCACCTACGCTCGTAGGTGATTTTTTTTGCAAAAAAAATGAACGCAATTTTTTTGCGTTCATTTTTAATTAATCGACTTATATAAAGACTTTTTATTCAATAATTGTAATTTTAGCATTTGAAACGACAAAATCTTCCGCTTTAAAAAGAAGAATTTTTGAAGCAAGCATTTCTTTTGGAAACTGCTCCTTAACCTTTTCAATATCCATTTTTTGATTTTCGGCAAACATTTTATAATAGTTTTCAAACTCTTCTTCGCTAACCTCAATTTTTTCCGCTTTGGCAATTGCGTTTAAAACAAGGTCACGGCGCATAAGTCTTTCAACACCTTCAAAAATTAATTTTTTAAATTCTTCTTCGGTATCGATGCCTTGATATTTTAAAAATATTTCAAATGGAATTTGATAAGCTTTGGCTTGCGCCTTTGCCCTTTCAACTTCCTTTTCAACGCTAACGTTAACCATTTCCGCAGGGATTTCAAAAGGATTTTCATCAAATAGCTTTTGATAAATTGCGTCGATTGCTTGATTGTTAAAATATCTTTCCTTTTCCGCTAAAAGCGCCGCTGAAACAAGCTCCTTATATTCTTCAACGGTTTTAACCCCTTCAATTTCCATTTTTTCAACGGTTTCGTTGGTTAAACTTGGTGAAACACGCTTTTGAATTTGTTTAAGATTAACGGTAAATTCACAATCCTTACCGGCAAGTTCGGTTGCTTGATAGTTTTCAGGGAATTTAAGTTTTAAAACTCTTTCTTCGCCAATTTTCATTCCAACCATTTGGTCTTCAAAACCAGGAATGAACGTTCCGCTACCAATTTCAAGAGAATAATCTTGTCCCTTGCCACCTTCAAATTCCTTTCCGTCCATTCTACCAACAAAGTCCATAACCGCAATTAAACCGTTTTGAAGAGAAACGCCTTCAACCTTTTCAAGGGTGCTTAAACTTTGTAAATCTTGTTCGATTTTTTGAGCAATTTCAAGTTCGCTTACGGTTGCTTTATGTTTTTGAACTTCAATGCCCTTATAATTTTTAACTGAAATTTCAATTTCCATTTTTTAAACTTCCTTTTCGTTTTTCTATATTTTAACATATTATCCAATTAAAATCAACGTTTGCTGCCACCTTTTAAAAAATATTCATCTACAAAAACGGCGTTTAATCGACTTATAGGCTAATTTTAAACAAAAAAAGTCTTGGCGAGAACGCCAAGACTTTTAATTTTTATTATATTAGAAAGAAATCCAACCACCGTCAACAGGCATAATAACACCGCTGATATAGCTTGAATCGTCGCTTGCTAAAAATAGTGCGGCTTGAGCAATATCCATTGCTTCACCTTGTTCAGGAGCAAGAGCTAAAACTTTACCAAGTTTTTGATAGCCGTTCATATTTGGCATGCCCATTGCTGAGCCAATTTCCGTTTTAATTCCGCCAGGAGCAATAACGTTGCAACGGATTTTATCGTTCATATACATAAACGCAGTATTTTTACTCATAGCGTTAAGGGCAGCCTTTGTAGCGCAATAAACCGGACCTGCAGCTTGGTGCATTGAGCCAACGGAAGATATGTTAATAATATTACCACCGTTACCTTGAGCAAGGAAAACTTGACACGCTTTACGCATTGAGCAAAGTGGACCGTAAACGTTGATGCCAAAAGCATAGTTATATTTTTCGTCGCTTGCTTCGGCCATTGGAGCCATATCGTCCATAACGCCGGCGTTATTAACCAAAACGTCTAATTTACCAAACTCTTTAACGGCAAGGTCAATCATTGCTTCATTATCTTCCTTTTTTGAAACGTCACCGGCGAAAGCAATAATTTTACCAGCTTCGTTTTTCAATGATTCAACTAAACTATCAAGGCGTTCCTTTCTTCTTGCAACGGCAATAACGCTTGCCCCTTCTTTAACGAAAAGTTCGCAAATTGCTTTACCCATACCCGATGATGCGCCTGTAACGACAACAGATTTTCCACTAAGTTTCATTTTTCGACCTCCTAATCGTTTTAACATTAATATGTAAAACATCAATAATTTGCTCTACTATTATATTATAATTTACAAATATTTAATTGTCAATGGCTAAATTAAAAATTTCATCAAACTAACATAGTTTTTAGTTGCAAAAGAAAGTGAAATTTTGATATAATTTTTATATGAATATTATAATTTGTTTAGATAAAAACAACGGAATATCTTTTAATAATCGCAGGCAGTCACGAGATAGAAACGTAATTTTAGATATGCTTTTAAGCTACGATAACGTTTGCTATTTACCAAACTCCGCCCTTTTATTTGAAGATTTTAACGGTGCAACAAAAATTGAAAAATTAGAAAACGCTCCTAAAAACGCCTACGTTTTTGTTGAGTTAAACACTTTAGAAGGAATTGAAATTGACAATTTAATCGTTTATCGGTGGGATAAAATTTACCCAAGCGATAAAAAATTTACCCTTTTACCAACCTTAAAATTAAGGGAAATAACCCCCCTTAAAGGCAACTCTCACGAAATAATATTTAAGGAAACCTATCTAAAATGAAAAAACTTTTTACCCTTTTAATCGCTCTATTGGTGGCTTTTTGCCTTTTTACAGGCTGTGAGCTTTCTAATTTTTTACCAACCGACAGTTCTTATTTAAGTTCTACTAACCAACAGGTTAGTTCAATTTCTAACCTAACGCAAAACAGCAAGGTTAACCAAACGAGTAAAAGCGAACAAACCTCCCTTTCGCCTATTCACGCCGACCTTAAAAACATTCCAGCCTTTACTAATCAACCTTACGTTATAATTAACGACAACGTTCCGTTTTTTAAAGATAATGAAAAAATCACAACTTCCTTTGAACGATTCGACGACCTTGACAGTTTGGGTAGATGTGGCGTAACCTACGCCTGTATTGGAAAAGACCTTATGCCAACTGAAGAGCGTGGAGAAATTGGAATGATAAAGCCAAGCGGTTGGCAAAGCGTTAAATACGACTGCGTTAGCGGTAAATATTTATATAATCGATGCCACTTAATAGGTTTTCAGTTAACGGGTGAAAACGCCAACGAAAAAAACCTTATCACCGGCACGAGATATCTTAATATTGACGGAATGCTTCCTTTTGAAGATATGGTTGCCGACTACGTTAAAGAAACCAACAACCACGTTTTATATAGAGTGACGCCAATTTTTGAAGGAAACAACCTTTTGGCAAGCGGTGTGTTAATGGAAGGTTATTCCGTTGAAGATAACGGCGACGGCATTTGCTATAACGTTTATTGTTACAACGCTCAACCACAAATTACCATTGATTACGCAACGGGAAACAGCTGGCTTTCTACCGATAAGCCTGCAAATAGTCAAACTAACTCTGTGGTAGGTTCGGCTTCAATTTCCACTTCTTCGCCTTCGACCAGCGTTATAATTAGTTCTTCAACGGCGGAATCTTTAACGACCTACGTTTTAAATACAAACACTAAAAAATTCCACCTACCAACCTGTTCATCGGCATCGTCAATGAGCTCGGCAAACCGAGCTGAACAAACAACAACTCGACAAAACCTAATTGACAACGGCTACTCACCTTGTAGCCTTTGCAAACCATAAATAACGCCACCCGTAAATCGGGTGGTTTTTATTCTATTTGAGTTATTAATTTTACAATTTGGTTTAACGTGTTTGATAGCATAAATTTTTTGGCTTTAGTTAAAGGCTTTGAATAGGCTGAAAAAAGCCTTGCTCGAATTAAGGCAATTTGCTTTCGTTGACTTTCGTTAGCCTTTTTTTCTAAATTATATAACCGAGAAAAAAGATAGTTGTAATTAATTTGACAATCATCGTCGCTTAAATAGCCCTTTAAACATTGAACGTGGCTTACAAAGAACTCACTATTTTTTTCTTTCAGCGGTAAACACTTAACCCTGTTTAACCTATTTTTATTATAACCTAAACCTTCACAATTAAAATTGGACATAACTCACCCCTAAGTGATTATGCCCAATTTTTACTTTTATTAAACTTCAATAAGCTCGGCTTTCGCCAAATTAATTAAATAGGTTTTTTCCACCTTTAATCCGCTAATTTTTTCGGTTGCGTAAGCATAGAGCTCAAGCTGTTTGCTATAAGTTTGTTTTAGCTTTTCAGCCGATTTCATAGAATACTTATAATCGATAACGAAGGCTTTATCACCAAAAATAACAAGTAAATCAATAATGCCTTGCAAAAGCACTTCTTCATTACTTTCCACGCCGATGAGCCTTGCAGGAACGTTTAAAATAAAGGGCTGTTCACGATAGAACTTTCCACCCTTTAAACCTTTAAAAATATCCATGTTCATAATGGCGTTAAGCTTTTCAACGTTTAATAAATCAACTTCATTTTGCGTTAATTTACCCTGATTAAGTAGGTCTATAAGCTGATTATCGGCATTTTTTTCAAAATTAGCCAACTGCAAAAACCTATGATAAGCATTACCCACTTCAATTGCCGAAGAAATATTTTCTTCGCTATTAAAAAGCGGTTCAACTTCAAAAACAACCCCTTCACTTACTTCTTGCGCAACGGACGTGACCGTGCGTTTTAAATTGAGACTCGTGTCAATTTCAAAAGGGTAGTTAAAGGTTAAATATTTATAAATTTCTTCTTCAATTTCTGGGTTTGGATTAGATAAAATAACCTTTCGTTTTTCATCAACTTCATCGGTTTTTAAAAAGCTTGGAATTTGCAAATCTTCATAAAAAGGTAAATCGTTAACCCCTAAAAAGTCGCTAAATCGTTTGGCTAAAACGTAATTTTTATAAACGTGCTTTTCAACCGGCATATATTTTGAATCAACGATAACGTGAAGTTTATATTTAGCCCTTGTCATTGCAACGTATAAAAGGCGCATTTCATCGGTTGGAACGTTATAGTCGATTAAAGTTGACAAAAGCTTCCGTTGAACGGTGTCGAATTGAAGCATATTTTCGCTATCGTAAAACCTTAATCCAATGCCATATTCTCGGTTAAAATAAACTTCTTCCCGCTTATCCTGCAAGTTAAACGCCTTTGAGCCATCGGCTAAAATAACAACGGGAAACTCCAATCCTTTAGAGCCGTGATAACTCATAATAGTAACGGCGTTATCACCTTCCGTTAACCCTTGGGTTAAATTTTCTAAAATTGAAGGAAGTTTAACCAAAAATTGACTGATGGTTAAATTTTCACCGGCAAGTATGAACCTATTAATTCGTTGCCATTTTATTCTACCCAACGAAGAAGCTAAAATTTTATTTTTTAGCCCCCTTTCCTTAACGATTTTTTTAAGCACCACGCTTGCACTTTCAAATTGAGAAATAAGCCTAATTTTATCAAAATAATCGAAAAAACTAACAAGTTTATTTTTCAACTCATCGGCTTTTTGCTCAACGTATAAATTTACGGCTTCATAAAAGCTACCGCTTAAATGGTTTTGCCTAATTTCGCTTAATTCGCCGTTTGTAATACAGCCGATTTCACTTTTTAAAACGCTTGCAAGGGGAATATCCGCCACGGGATTAACAACGTGTTCAACTAAATTAATCATTAAAGAAATTTCAGGATATTCCTTAATTTTTCTATCCGCTTGACAAACGCAAGGCACGCCACGACTAGTTAAATATTCCATAATTTTATCGCTTGCGCCCTTGTTGTTTCGGGTTAAAATTGTAATATCGCCATAGTCAATTTGCTTTAATCTACCTTCCTTAACGCAAAAATAAGGCTTGCCAAATTCATTTTCAATAATTTCAAAAACCTTTTTTGCCGTTTGATCGGTTTTTTGGGCGTTTAAACTTTCAAAATGCTTTTTAACGCTATATACGCCCATATTTTTCTCTTCTTCACCTTGTTTATCAACAACGTGATAATAGGCTTCGCCGGTAAATTCGCCGTAGAGCGAGCCCCCTACCATTGGATTTTTAGCATAATCAACGGCGGAATACTTTTCCTTCATAATTTGACTAAAAACCTTGTTGGTAGCATCGATAACGGCGGTTGCGCTACGGAAGTTATCGTCGAGAGAAACGTGAGTTCCATACCCCTTTTCACAAGCCTTAATTTTGCTTGCAAAAATTTGCGGATTACAGCCACGGAAGGAATAAATCGATTGCTTAACGTCGCCAACGATAAATAAATTATTATTTTCAAGCAATGAAAAAATTTCTTCCTGAATGCCGTTAGTATCTTGATATTCATCGACGAAAATATATTTATAAGTTTCTTTAACGTCTTTTAAAATTTCTTCGTTTTTTAATAGTTGTAGGGTTTTATGTTCAAGATCAGCATAGTCTAAACAACAATTATCCCTTTTTAATAAATCGTATTTATCCCTAAATTCCCTAACTAAAAAACACAAGCCTTCACATAGAGAATAAACGTTTTTCGAGCGTTCTTTTTGCAAGCTTAAATCGGTTAAAAACTCACTATTAAAACGAGCGAAAACTTCGGTTATGCTCTTTTTTCTAAAATTAGTAAAGCTTTGAATTAACTCGTCGATTAAGTGGTTGGTTTTTTGTTCTGCAATAGTTGGGCGAACGAATTTTTTGCTAGCGAAAAATTCGCTAATTTCCTTTGCGGTTGGCTTTGAAATAGCTTGGTAAATATGTTCGCTAAATAAAGCAAAAAAATCGGCAAGCTTTGTGCAGTTTAATTTTTTAGCTTGTTTTTCATAATCAGCCAAAACGTCCAACGCCCCGTAAACGTCTTGAATATATAGGTCTATAAGGCGATTAACAGCATTTTCTACCCCGTTTTCAGAATAAAAACTTAAACATTTATTTAAAAATTCATCAACGCTTTTTTCACTTGTTGCAAATTTATAAAGGGATAAAACAATATTTTTTAACTTTTTATCGCTTCTTCGAGAAAGAAAAATTTTAACCAGATTTAGAAGCTTTTCGTTTTTTTGTTCGTAAAGCTCTTCAAACAATTCTTCAATTGCCTGTTGCTGAATTTGTAAAGCGGAAGCTTCATCTAAAACGGAGAAAAGCGGATCGACGTTAATTGCGTAAAAATAGGTTCTTAAAAGATTAGCACAAAAAGAATCGACGGTGGAAATTGAAGAAGTTTGTATTAAATCAAGCTGATATTTTAACCCCTTCTCGCCTTGGGCAATTTTTTCCAAAATTGCCTTGGTTATTTTTTCCTTCATTTCCTTTGAAGCAAGTTTAGTAAAGGTCACTGCTAAAATTTCGTTAACGCTTGCTTTGCCACTACAAATTAGGTTAATAATTCTCTCAACCATAACCGTAGTTTTGCCACTACCTGCCGAAGCGGATACAACCATATTTTGGTTTTTAGAAAAATCGATTACGCTTTGTTGACTTGGCGTAAATCTACTCATTTTCATCATCCTCCTTCACGGCTTTTTCAATAACTTCGTAATAAGCGTTAACCTTTCTAACCTTACCGTCAACCTCCTCGTCGTGACCGCACATACCCTTATATTTACAATATTTACAAGAATCTTCATAAGGAGTTGGCTCAATAAAGCCTTCTATAAGTTCGCTAACGCCAACTTGGGCAATTTTTTTGGCGTAGGTTAAATAAGCTTCAAGCTGGTCGCTTGTCACCATCGATTTATTTTTATACAGATATCTACCTTCATCTTTACCTTTAAAAGAAACGTTCAACGACGTGTTTTTCATTTCGGTTTCAAGGCGAGAATCCATTGCTATAACGTTTTGCTCGTCGAACAAGGTTTTGCCAATAAAGGTAAGCTTTTCATCTTGAGAACCGCTATAACCGTCTTCCACCCTGTAATAATAAGCACCTCCAAGCTTGGTATCCTTTGACAAAAAGGCGTTGGCATAAAGATAGAGTTGAAGGTTTAATCCGGCGTAAAGACTTTCATCTTCAATTTTTTTGTGTGGATTACCCGTTTTATAATCGATAATTCTAAGATAGTCTTCCCACCTATCCACTCTATCTATTTTACCACTAATTTTTTTATCGCCATAAGCCGTTTTTAAAATTATCGCATCAAGTTTTGCGCCTGGAATACTACCGAAAGCAACTTCTTCGCCAATCGGTTTATATTTAGAATTTAAAAACTCTAAGTAAACGGTTTTACACCTTTTTTCGGCTTCCTTTTTTACTAACGAAAAAATATAAGGATAGTTAGGTTTGTTTAAATATCGACTATATTCCGGTTTAGAAATAAGCTGATCAAAAATTTGACCTGAAATTTCTTTTGCCGATTCTTCGCTATCTATCAAGCTAAGCTTTTTAACGAATAATTCCAAAACCGTGTGAAGCATATTTCCAAACTCAAAAACTTCAACTTCACCCGTTTCATCTTCTTTAAGTTTAAGATTAAAATCAACGAAGGCTTTATAAGGACAAGAAAAATAACGCTCGATGGTGGTTGCCGAAAAATGGTCGACAACGGGCTTTGTAAAATTTTCCGCCCTTTCTTCAATTAGTCTATCAATTTCTTCCTTTTTGCCTAGCTGACAAGCAACCTGATAAAAACTGCTTGCCGCTTCTAACCCTTGATTGTTTCGTTGAGAATAGCCGTCTAAAAAGAGCGAAAAACTTTCTTTGGCTTGTTCCCAACTCATATAATTATAAGTTAACAGCCTTTCGCTAATAAGCCCTGCGTTTAAGCAAACGTCGTAATCGGTGAGTTTAACGTTAAAAATTTTTAAAAAATCATCGATAACTTGGCTTTGAGTGCATTTACCTCCCCTGCCATCGCTAACGGCGTAAGAAAGGTATAACTTTTCGTTAAAACTCATTAAACTAACGCCAACGTTTTCCCGCTCACGCTTGTTAAGTGTGGCGATTTTTGGCTCAATAACGCACTTATAGCCGTCCATTTTAATTAAATCACGGTCGGTTAAAAGGGCGGTATCTTGCCGAGCGTCAGGCACGTCGCCGTTTAGTCCCACCACGAATAAAGTTTGGGCTTGGCGCTGTTTTGAACTTGTAAAATCGCCCATAAAAACCATATCGTTAAACATTGGCAAAATGGAAATTTCATAGCTTTTAGCACCGGTAAAGAACATTGTTTTACATTCCATTAAACTAAATTCCCTTTCGCCAACAACCACGGAAATTTCCTTTAATAAAAGGTCTATTTTTTTGCAAACGGCAATGGTTTCAGCCGACTTTTCGCCCATGTTAAGCTGACTGAGTTCAGCGCAAAGCTCACCGCACTTTTCAATTAAATTACCCTGCTTTAAAATATTTTCAATTGCGCCAACAAATTGGCTTGCGGTCATTTTCTTTTTAAAATTTTTACATAATAAAATTATTTTTTCCCTAACCTTTTCAGCTAACTCGCCACCTTCGGCGGTTAGATCGAAAGGCTGTTTAACGCTCTTTCTGCCAACGGCAAAAGTTTTAACGTAACTAACGAAGGCTTGACTTTCTTTAGGGGTAGCAATTAATCTTTCAAAGGATAATGTTGACATTTGTTCAACGTTAAACCCACTTAAAAAAACGTCAATAAGTCCGCCTATAAGTCGAATAATAGGGTGATTTTCCATTGTGGAAGTCCCATCAACGTAAAGGGGAATTTGATAATCTTTAAACCTATCTTTAAAAATTTCTTCATAAGCTTTCGGGTTAGAAGCGCAAATTGTAAAATCTTTATATCGCTTTCCACCAATAACTTCCTTTCTAATTCTCTTTGCAATTTTTTCCGCTTCTTCATAGGGCGAAAGGCATTTTGCAACGTGAATTTTGTTCGTATCAATCGGCTTTAAAGAATAAACCGATGAAGAAAATAGTCCCCTTTCAATTGCCAAAGCTTCTTTGGAAAACTCAAAGGTATCAGCCTTTGTTTGAGCCGATGGAAAAACGTCTAAAACCTTGTGATAAATTTCGTTAGTATAAAACTCTCCATCGCCCTTTAAAAGCACGAAGTCACAATGACAAACGCCGTTAAAGGCTTGGAAAATATCAATAATTTGCTTGGTAACCGATGAAAAGCCTGCAAAAATTACCCTTGCGCCTTTTAAATTTTCATCACCTGCAATAAAGGCGGGCATAAGGCTATAAAAGGAGTTAGAATCCAAGGCGTTTTCTTCCTTTAAAACCTTTTCATATTGGGCGTAAATGGCGTTGATATCTTTAAGTTTAGTCGACAAAGCACCCCTTTCCTCACCGACGATTTTTTCAATGTCCATAGGGGTTACTTTTGCACTTTTAAGCTGGGCAATAAGTTGATAAATTGAAGAAGAAATGCTTGCGTTATTGGTTAATTTAAGCCTTGCTAATGAAGAACTTAAATCACTCATTATGCGAAAAACCGTTAGCGCTGAACCGGTTTTTGAAAGCACTTTATAGCTACTTAATCCTTGCGAAAGATAACGGGAAAAACTTGTGACCGTAACGTTAAAGCTACCACCTGTTTTTTGGGCGATTGCGCTCTCCAAAGAAAGGGTGTTTTTATCTTCACAAAAAACGTAATAACGGGTGGATAAATCCCTTGCAAAAGGGGCAACTAATTCCGCCGTTATTTGGCTTATGCGTGAGGTTGTTTTGGTTGTATAAATTACCATTTTATTCCCAATTATCCTTTTCGTTTAATATACGCCTATATTATAGCACACAATGGTGACAATTTTAGACAAAAATTCTATATTTTTAAAAAATTTTTAATTTTTTTTAGTTTTAGTTATACTTTTTTACTAAGTTGTGTTATACTAATTAAAAAAATAATGTTATAATAGCAACGAACTATTATATTTTAGGCGGTAAAAATGAAAAAAATTATTACACTACTTTTAGGCATAACTTTAGCGCTAACCCTCGTTGGGTGTGGAAACACTTCTCAAACGGCAATTTTTGGCGGTTCTTATTTTTTAAATAATTCGTCGAACCTTTCCGTTGGCGAAGTTGACGAAACCAACGAATACTCAATTTCCTACGTTCAAGCAGAATCCCAATCTAATCCGATTATCACCGTTGATAGTTCCCTTTCAAACTATAAAACGCACCTAATCAACACAGTTTATAACGAAACCCCTTGCTATTTGCTTGAAACGTCTCTCCAAATTGTTGGAACTATTAAAAACGGCGAAGAAACTTCTAACGTAAACGACCTTATTACTACTAAAGTTTACTTTTTAGGCGTTAACGAAAACCTTAAACCTCTTTACAGCCAACGCAACGTGAAAGCTAAGTCAATTGTAAAACTCGGCGTTAACGAAAAGAATGAAGAAACCTTTGGCGTTTACGATTACGACTACGTTTTAACCACTACCTACGACGGTTATAACTCCACTTCACAAATTGTGGTTAATAAAAAACCTGAAAGCGACACGGTGTTTAATTCAAAAGAAAACGTTAAGTTTGACAACCTTAATAAACTCGGCGCTTTCATTGACAACGAACTTATGCTTTTCGCTCCAAGGGCAATGGGTTTGACCAGCTCAACGGCTAAATCTTTTATCACCTTAGACGTTGTTTCTAACACGACCCACCAAATGACGCTAACTTCCGTTGGAGAAGAACCAACTAAAATTATTGAATTAGCCAACTATTTCCGCAACAACGAAAAAATTGCTTCAGGCGTTTTAACTAATCAAGTTATCTTTTCAATTAACGCTCAAACAAAAGGAAGTAGCACCGTTGGTTTTTACGCCGATTTTAACAACAAACAAGAACGTGCTTGCTTGATTGAAGCAATAACTCAAGCACCTTATTCAATTGGAACATACACCTACGAAATAAAATCAGCTACAACTAAAAATTAAGCGATAACCGTTTAAAACGACTACTTTTGAGGGAGGTAAAGTGTTATGGAAGAAGAAAATAAGAACATAATTCGCCGTGACTACGTGGCGGAACTTATTGAAATTATTAGAAGTGATTTACCTCTTGAAGAACTTAAATTTAAGTTAGAAGATTACCACGAAGACGACCTTGCCGAAGCCTTACCAGAGCTTAGCCGTGACGAGCGTTTACTCGTTTACGAACTGCTCGGCAACGAATTCGTTTCAGACATTTTCGCCCATCTTGACGACGCTACAGACTTCGTTGAAGAACTTTCAACCGAAGACGTTGCCGACATTATTGAAGAAATGGACACGGATGAAGCCGTGGAAATTTTGGAAGAACTCGATGAAGAAAAACGACAAGAAATTATTGAACTGCTCGATGAAGAAACGGTTTCGGAAATTGAACTTATCGACAAGTTCGACGACGATATGATTGGTTCGAGAATGACCACTAACTACGTTTCCATCGACCACAATTTCAGCATTAAATCGGCAATGAAAAGCGTTATTGAGCAAGCCGCCGAAAACGACAACATTTCCACTATTTACGCAGTCGATTCTAACGGCGTTTACGTTGGAGCAATTTCTCTTAGAGATTTAGTAGTTGCAAGAGCTTTATCCAATCTTGCCGACGTTATTTCAACGGCTTACCCTTACCTTTACGCAAAAGACTCTATTAATAGCTGTATTGAAAAATTAAAAGACTATGCGGAAGATAGTATTCCCCTTCTCGATGAAAACAACCGACTTATCGGTGTTATTACCAGCTCGGAATTAACTGAAATTGCCAGCGAGGAAATTGAAGAAGACTATGCAAAATTTGCAGGTTTAACCGAACAGGAAGATTTGGAAGAACCCCTTAAACTCAGCGTTAAAAAACGCCTACCTTGGCTTTTAACCCTAATGCTTCTCGGTCTTTTGGTTTCATCGTTAATCGGCCTATTTTCCAACGTTATAACTTTAATTCCAATTTTAGTTTGTTTTCAAAGTTTAATTTTGGGTATGAGCGGTAACATAAGCACCCAAAGCCTTGCGGTCACCATTAGAGTTATCACCAGCGATGAACTTGAAAAAAAGCAAATTTTAAAGCTTATTTTTAAGGAATTTAGAGTTGCCCTTGTAAACGGCTTTTTAGTTGGCATTTTAACAACGCTAATTTGCTCTGCTTACATTTACTTTATAGTTGGCGCAAGCTACGGCGTTACAACCTACTTAAACGCCATTGAAATTAGCGCATGCATTGGCGGAAGCTTACTTGTAGCAATGACTTGCGCAGGAATTTCAGGAACTCTCGTTCCGCTACTATTTAAAAAATTAAAGGTAGATCCTGCAGTTGCTTCAGGCCCACTTCTCACCACCTTAAACGATATGATTGCCGCAACCGTTTACTACGGCTTGGCATTTATAAGCTTAATTGCCATTTTATAATGAAATTCAAAAATTAAAAGGCGTTGTGATAACAATTTTCACAGCGCCTTTTATATAAACTTTTAATAGAATAATTTAAAAACACGCCTATAATCGACTTATAGGCGTGTTTTTTATAATTTATTTACAAAACTTGAAATGTCTTCGTTTTGAGCAAATTCAATTTGACCGTTATCAGCCAAAGTGGCAAGCTGAGAATCGATTGGCAACTTTAAAAGATTTTTAATTGCATATTTTTCAGCTACGGCTTGGGTTTTTCCTTCACCAAAAATATAGTGTTTTTTGCCACAATCAGGGCAATTAAAATAACTCATATTTTCAACTATACCAACCACTGGAACGTGCATTAGTTCAGCCATTTTAACTGCCTTTTCAACAA
>JAZQKQ010000009.1:0-26069 GCA_045542235.1 Christensenellaceae bacterium
TTTCATCAACTACAACGTTGATTAAAGTTCCCCAACGGTTGGCGTATTCATCGACGAGAGAAACGCCCAATTTATACTTGCCTTTTATATAGCCGTAGCCTTGGTTCGAGCTGTTTTCAACAAGCTGTGAAACGATTGATAAAACGTCGGTGGAAGAAATTGCAAAATTTAGCGGACTATCTTGCGAAATTTGGGCTTTATATTCCTCGGAAAACATTCCGTAAAACAAGCCCGTTGAAGTGAACAAACCGCCACCCGAAAAACTTGAATTTACTTGAATATCAGTTTGAACGAAATTATATTTAAAGCCTTCAATTTCAGCATTTAGGTTTTCACCGCTAACGATACCCGTCAACGAACTACCCCCTTCAACGCCAAGGGGATTAGCAATGGTGACTAAACTCTCGCCTGCGGAAAGCTTTGTCTCGTTAGGATAAAACTCTACAACGTTAAGGCTTTTTTCAACGGCTAAAACGCAAATATCCGATTCAACGTCGCCACCGATAAAGGTTGCGTTTAGCTCTTCGCCATCGAAGGTTTTAATTAGATAATTATTATTTTGAATTTTGCTTAAACTTGTTAAAATATAACTTTTTTCAAGGGTTTTTGCGCTAACGTTTGCCGATGAATTAAGGCTGTTTTCGCCATTTTCGTTTTCGCCTTGCCCCTTGCTTTTACCAACTACGACGCCCATAAACAGGTTTTCGCCCGATTGAACTTCAACAACCGATTTTTTTAGCCTTTCAATAACCAAAACTAAATTGGTATATTGCTCTAAATTATCAGCCGATTCAGCATTTTCAATAAGGTTAAGTTTGTCCTTATCAATAACGTTAAGGTCGATGGTGTTAAAAATTTGTTCGCTGGGCTCTATTGGAACGGAAGTGTGAGGCGTGTCGCCCGATCCCCTAAAAAGACCTTTAAAATCACAACCGGTTAAAACAAAGGTAAAAATGGCAATTAAAAGCATTAAAAACGTAAATTTTCTTTTCATAATTACCCCCTTAATTTATTTTAGCCGACGTTTTAGTTTATTTTTTGAAAACAAAATGAAAATTTTGTAAATTATTATATAGTTTAACATTTTAACAGGCAAATGACAAGTAAAAATCAAAGGTTAGCCACTTTTTTCCAAAATTAAAAGGGATTGCCCTAAAAATTAAGGCAACCCCCTGCCCTTAAAATTAACCTTTAATAAAAAATTACAAGGAATTTTCTACCAAAAATTTTAACGGCAATATATTAAAACGACAACCGAAAAATAAATTTGTATTAGCAACGCTAAGTGATTTAATTTTCATAAGCCTTAGCGTAGCTAAAACAAAAAATTTCAGTCAGACAAAGGCTTTTTGTTATCGTTACAATAATAGTATGGCAATAATTAAGCCTTTTATTCAAAAAAAAGAGAAATTACTTTTTAAGCAATTTCTCTAATTAAATTATTCTTCTTCATCTTCAGGAAGGTCAACGTTATGATAAAAATCTTGAACGTCGTCGTTATCTTCCAAAGCGTCGAGCATTTTATTAAAAGTTACCAATTGGTCGGCTGAAAGGGTTATTTTGTCGTTAGCAATCATTTCAAGGTCGGCTTGAATAAAAGTTATATTCTTGCTTTCTAAATAGGTTCTAACGGCTGAAAAATCCTTTGGCGCAGTTCTAATTTCGTAAACGTCGTCTTCAACGATAACGTCGTCGGCGCCGGCTTCTAAGGCATATTCCATCATTGTGTCTTCATCTAAATCGACCGTTCTTTCAACAACGATAACGCCACGGTTTTCAAACATAAACGAAACGCTACCGTTAGTGCCGAGATTACCGCCGTATTTATCGAAAATATGGCGGACGTCGCCTGCGGTTCTGTTTTTGTTATCGGTTAAGGTGACAACGATAACCGCACTACCGCCAATTCCGTAGCCTTCGTAGGTTAAATTTTCATAGTTAACGCCCGAAAGCTCGCCCGACGCCTTTTGAATGCTTCTTTTAATGGTATCGTTAGGCATGTTAGCAGCCTTTGCCTTTGCAATAACGTCGGCAAGTTTTGCGTTAAGGTTTGGATCGCTACCGTTTTTTGCAGCAACCGCAATTTCACGACCTAATTTTGTAAAAATTTTGCCCCTTGCCGCATCGGCTTTACCCTTTTTTGCTTGTATGTTGTGCCATTTGCTATGTCCTGACATAAAATTCTCCTAAATTTTGTTTATTAATTGATATAAAATAATCCCTGCGCTAACCCCAACGTTTAAACTTTCTAAATTGTTTTCCATTGGAATTTTAACAACGTGGGTTGCTAAATTTTTTAATTTTTCGCTAACGCCGTGGGCTTCCGAGCCAAATATCATTGAAAAGGCTTTCGGTGGCTCAAAGTTAAAAACGTTTTCTCCGTTCATATCGGCAATAATAAGCGGAACGCCGTTAGAAAGCTCAATAAATTCATCGGCTGTAACGTTATAAACGTTAACGTTGTAAATTCCACTCATCGACGAGCGCACGGTTTTAGGCGCATAAACGTCAACCGAGTTAATTAAATATAGCTCGGTTATGCCAACTGCGGTTAAAATTCGCAAAATAGTTCCTAAATTGCCGTTGTCGGAAACCCCGTCAAGACAAACGGAAACACCCGAAAGTTTTTTCGGCTTTAAATTTGGCATTTCTAAAACGGCAACCACGCCTTGGGGCGTTTTGGTATCGCAAATAGCCGACAAAACTTCACCCGTCACTTCAAGAATTTCAATCCCCGAATTAACGTATTCACTAACCTTATCGCTCTCGCCGATTATGCACTTTATTTTTTGGTTATATTTAATTGCTTCCCTAACCATTTTTACCCCTTCAACAAGATATAATCCGTGTTTTTGGCGGTATTTTTTCTCTTTTAAGGATGCGTAAAACTTAACCTTAGCGTTTTGCTTTGAATTTATAATCATAATATACGAACAAAAGACTGCAACCAAAAAAAGTTGCAGTCTCCCTTAAAGCTAATTAAGCTAATTTTGCCTTAACTTGGTCGCAAAGCGCAGTGAAACCTGCTGCATCGCTAACAGCCATATCAGCTAAAACCTTTCTGTTAAGATTAATTTCGCATAGGCTAAGACCGTGCATAAACTTGCTGTATGATAATCCGTTCATACGGCATGCTGCATTAATACGGGCAATCCAAAGCTTTCTGAAATCACGCTTTTTAGCCTTTCTACCTACGTAAGCATAGGTAAGAGATTTCATAACTGCTTGGCGAGCTACTCTATAAAGCTTGCTCTTTGAACCAAAATAACCTTTGGCAAGTTTTAAAATTTTTCTACGTTTTTTAACGCCGTTAACTGCTCTTTTAATACGCATAGTTAGTTCCCCCTATTAACCTTTGTAAGGAATAAGATTTTTAACAGTCTTTTCCTGTGTTGTAGAAACGAGAGCGGTTGCTCTTAATCTTCTCTTTCTCTTTGTGTCTTTTTTACTTAAAATGTGATTGTGTCCTTCGTGACTTCTCTTAACCTTGCCGGTTGCTGTAAGTCTAAAACGCTTTTTTGAACCGCTGTGGGTTTTCATTTTAGGCATAGTGTTTGTCCTCCATAGAATATATTTATTTATTTTTTACTTTTTGGTTTCTTTTAAAGGCGATAAAATCATTAAAATGTTCTTGCCTTCTAAAAGTGGCTTTTTGTCAAGATTTGCGGTTTCTTTTACCATATCGTAAAAGCGTTCCATAACTTCAATACCAAGCGACGAGTGGGCGTTTTGCCTACCCCTAAGCTTGATTGAAACTTTTACCTTATTGCCTTGGCTAAGGAATTTTTGAGTTTGCTTTGCCTTAATGTTAAGGTCGCCAACGTCGATGGTCATTGAAAGTTGAACTTCTTTAACTTCAACCACCTTTTGGTTTTTCTTTGCTTCCTTTTGCCTTTTGATAATTTCATAGCGATATTTGCCGTAATCCATAATTTTACAAACTGGCGGATTGGCGTTTGGTGAAATTTTAACAAGGTCTAACGCCTCTGCATCGGCAATTGCTTGCGCCTTTTGAGGACTCATAATTCCAAGTTGCTCACCGTTTGAGCCGATAACTCTAATTTCGCTATCTCTAATCATTTCATTAATTTGTTGCTGTTGCTCTTTAATGGTTAGATACCTTCCTTGAAAAAATAAAAATTCGTGGCTTAAACAAAATTAACCCACGAATAAAATACATAATTCACCTTAGCTTGTTAAGGAAAAATATGAGCCACTTAATAAAAACTGGTGGCGAGAAGGGTTAACTTCTGCTTCAAGCATAACGATTTTAACACTATCAACGCCTTGTGTCAAGCGTTTTTAACCTATTTTTAATATTTTTCCTTGTTTAATAGCCTTTGCTTTTATTTTTTGTTATAAGGATATATGGTTTCAATAAGCTCCACGTTAAAAAGTGGCTCTCTTTTATCAATTTCAATTACTACGAGAAGTTCGTTAATCCCTTCGGCAAAAGCATTACCGTATATATCACGATAAATTCTTGCCTGAATACCGTGAATTGTAACAACGGCAAAACTACCTTCCATCTCATAACAAACTTTATCGTGTATTAAAAGAACTATTAACGTTTTTTTGTTAAAACTTTCTTCGTCGTAATTTTCAAAAAGTGATCTTGCGCTTTGGGTCGTTAAGGTTTTTACAAATTCATTTTTTTCTTCTATCGTTTGCAAAATAAAATTCTCTTCTTTATCGAAATTATACGTAGTCCCTTTAACACTAAAATTCACCTGTTCACCAATATATTTTGAACTACTCGTTTGGGCTTTGCTTCCACTATTTTGGGAATTTGCAAGATTTTGGTTCATATTACACCCACAAAAAAGAAAAACTAAACAAAAACATAAAAATACAGCAATTTTTTTCATAATATTTCTCCTTGCTTTTTATAAAAATGTAACGAGAATATGATCAACTTCTTCAAGAGCAGAAATTTCAAACAAAAAGTCCATATCTTCATTTGTAAACGTCGATAAATTCATGGTTATGTAAGGTAAATATTTGCTAACGTAAGCTTCATAGCCCCGACTTAAAATTTTATCGCCAACAATTTTATTTGCGGTCATATATTCCCCTGCGGAATTTTGAACAACGCTATAGGACGGACCTCTATCTTCAGCGCCATAAAGATATAAATGAATTACAATATTTCTTCCAATTTGCGCATCGTTTATTATTTCCACAACTTGATGGCGATTTTCTACCGTTACAATTATACTTTCCTTAGAATTACTATATCTAATTTTGCCATTATCCACCAAAGGCGCTTCTTCATTGCACCCGAAAAGAAAAACTAAACATAAGCTTAAACATAAAACTGCTATAATTTTTTTCATAGTTTATCTCCCCACAATAATCTTTTAGTATGTATATGCAAAGCATATATTCTTTTATTAATTATAAAAAAATTATAATAGTTTGTCAATAGCTATTTTACAATATTTTAAAACGTTAAAGCGGTGCTATTTTGCACCGCTTTAATAAATTAGTCTTTATAAACAACCTTTTCCCTATCTTCTTTAATAACCATTGCCATAAAATCGGCTAAACTCATTTCACCAAGGTCGCCCTTTCTTCTTGAACGAACTGAAACGGTGCCGTTTTCAACTTCCTTATCGCCAATAATGAGCATATAAGGAACTTTTTCAAGTTGAGCTTCACGAATTTTTTTGCCAATTTTTTCGTTGCGATAGTCACCTTCTACCCTAATTCTTTCATATTGCATTTTTTCAGCAATACTTTCAACGTATTCCTTTGCTCTATCGGTAACGGGAAGAGCTTTAACTTGAACTGGAGCAAGCCAGGTTGGGAAAGCTCCCCTATATTTTTCAATAAGCATTGCAAAAACACGCTCGTAGCAACCGATTGAACTGCGGTGAATTACGAAAGGTGTTTTCTTTTCGCCGTCAGCGTCAACGTAGGTCATTTCAAAGCTTGTTCCCGCAGCAAAGTCTAACTGAATGGTAATGAGAGTATCTTCCTTGCCGTAAACGTTTTTAGTTTGAACGTCGAGCTTTGGTCCGTAGAAAGCGGCTTCGTCGTCGGCTTCAACGTAATTTAAACCAATGTTGTCTAAAATTTGTTTCATAAGGGCTTGGGTATCTTCCCACGCCTTGTCGTTATCGATATATTTTTCTTTATTGTCGCCACGTTTTGAGAAACGATAGGTTACGTCGCCATCCATTCCCAAACATTTTAAGAAATAAAGAGAAAGGTCTAAACACTTTTTAAATTCCCCTTCAACCTGCTCCGGCGTGCAAATAATATGTCCGTCGGAAAGAGTGAATTGGCGAACACGAATAAGTCCGTGCATTTCGCCGGACGCTTCCTTTCTAAATAAAGTTGCGGTTTCTGCAAAACGAACAGGAAGGTCACGATAGCTTTTTAATCCGTTTTTATAAATTTGATATTGGAAAGGACAAGTCATTGGGCGCATTGCCAAAACTTCGCCTTCGGCGTTTTCATCGCCGATAATGAACATTTTATCACGATAGTGCGACCAGTGTCCGGAAATTTTGTAAAGGTCGCTCTTTGCCATTGCAGGAGTTCTGGTAATTGAAAAACCACGGCGTTCTTCTTCGTCTTCAACGAAACGAATCATAGTTTGCATAACCTTTGCGCCCTTTGGACTAATTAACGGTAAACCTTGACCAATAACGTCGCTGGTCATAAAATAGCCAAGTTCACGACCAATTTTGTTGTGGTCGTTATTTTTTGCTTCTTCCAACTTGGTAATATATTCTTCAAGTTGAGCCTTCTTTTCAAAAGCCGTTGCGTAAATTCTGGTTAGCATTTTGTTCTTTTCGCTACCACGCCAATAAGCCCCCGTTAAGCTTAAAAGCTTAAAGGCTTTGATTTTACCCGTTGATAAAAGGTGTGGACCACGGCAAAGGTCAATGAAGTTGCCTTGCTTATAAACGGTTATTAAAGCATCGGTTGGAAGGTCTTCAATAAGCATAAGTTTATAAGTTTCGCCAAACTCTTTCATAAGCTTAATTGCTTCCTTTCGAGAAAGTTCAATTCGTTCAATCGGCAAATTGCTCTTTATAATTTTTTTCATTTCATCTTCAATTTTAGCAAAATCTTCTTGAGAAATTGGGGTTGTAAAATCAAAGTCGTAATAAAAGCCGTTTTCAATTGTTGGACCGATTGCAAGCTTTGAAGTTGGATAAATAGTTTTAACCGCTTGGGCTAAAACGTGGGCGCAAGTGTGGCGATAAACTTCTAAACCTTCTTCATCCTTTAAAGTGTAAAAGGTCACTTCGCTATCGTTCTCAACCACGAAAGACATATCTTTAAGCTCGCCGTTAACCTTTGCGACAACCGCTTCACGAGCTAAACCTTCGGAAATTGACTTTGCAATTTCAATTAGCGAAAGGCTATTTTCAAATTCTTTACTACCGTTTTTTAAAGTAATAACCATAATTTTCTCCTTTAAATTTTTGCTAAGAAAAAACAAAACCCCTATGCTAAAAAGCATAAGGGCGATATTGACCGCTGTTCCACCTTAATTTACACGAAATTCGTGCCTCGTTTTCCAAATTATCGCTTTGGGGGCTATTGCTCAAAAGTGGTTTCACCTTTGCCTTCGCTATGGGTTACTTACAGCCAACGATAACCTTCTCTTTATAACGAAATGCAACGCTACTTGTCTTTTTTCTTAGCAAAATTCAGTTTTGATTATACTTATTATATACCTTAATCAGTTTTTGTCAAGTAAAAAAACTATTTGCAAAAAAAATTTTATCACCAAAAAATTCTTTTAAATATAGCTCGTCGGTTTTATCTATTTTTGAAGTTAATTCCACTTCTCCCGAACTTGATAAAATAACTTCCCTAAGCACCCTATTTTCAAAAAAGGGTTGGGTTAATTTGGTTAGGGTTAGGCGGTTAAAATGCCTGTCGTATACCGAGCCGTTTTCAACGTAAACCCGCCTGCCCGACTTTTCTTTAATTAAATAGCGCACGAATTCTTTTAGCTGATAGTTAGAAAACACGGGCGGAATGTAGCTTATAACTTCCTGCCACTTGCCTAAAAGCGGTTTCATTAAAAAATCGAAAGAACCGTCGATTTGATAAATTTCGCTTTTTTTAATTTTGTTTTTTATATATCGTTTATCTTCATCGATATCCGCAGCGATTAAACTGGAAAGCAAAATTTCGTTTTCCAAACAGCCTAAGCCTTGCACCCTTAAATGCTTTTGAAAAAATTTATATTTATAGCCAACGGCAATAACTTCGGCAATTTTTTCTTCAACGGTTGAAATTAAATATTTTTCGCATAGGTTTGCGTTGATTTCCAAAACCGAACGCTCGTTCTCTACGATTAAATTCATTTCACCGCCTAAACTTTTAACGTTTTGAAGCAAGCTTTCTTCAATATATTTTAAAAAAGAAATATTGCTTTCACTATCGGTTATTTTTATCATATTTTACCCTTTTACCACCCCACGAATTTACAATTAACTTAATTAGTTCGGAAATTATTAAAACGCTTGAACAAGTTAGCGTAATTTTAAGCCAAATTAAAAAATTTAACGGCTCCGTTTTAAATAGCCACGGCAACCATTCGGTTATTATTATTTGCAAAATAAAGGTTAAAACACATATAACCATAAAAAATTTATTGTCAAAAATACCCTTAAAACTACTCTCAAACCTTACTTTACGACAATTTATTGCATTAAATAGCTGAAATATTACGAAAGTTGCAAAGGTCACCGTGCTAATTTGATTTACGCTTACACCTAAAAAATTAAATAAATATTGACCTATTACAACCGCCGTAATGAAAATTCCCGTTGCTAAAATTTTTAATAGCATTTTGCCGTTTAATAGGTTTTCACTCCTTTGAACGGGCTTGTAACTCATTACGTTTTTAGGAGGTTTTTCAAGGGCGAGAGAAATTGCCAAAGGTCCGTCCATAATAACGTTTAACCAAAGCAAACAACTTGCCGAAAAGGGACTTTCCATTCCCATTACTAAAAATACCAAAATTATTAACAGTGAAGAAACGTTAACCGTAAGCTGAAAGGTTATAAAACGCTGAAAATTCCTAAAAATATTTCTGCCGAAAGCTATTGCTCGAACAATTTGTGAAAAACTGTTGTCAAGTAAAACGACGTCGCTTGCCCGCTTGGTTATTTCCGCCCCGTCACCCATTGAAATTCCAATATCGGCTCGACTGATTGCAGGCGCATCGTTAACGCCGTCACCGGTGACCGCAACAACTTCGCCACGGGCTTGAAGGGCTTGAACGATTTTTAGTTTTACCTTTGGCGTAGAGCGGGCAACAACGGAAATTTTATCAATTTTTTCAATTAGCTCATTCATTTCCATATTTTCAATTTCATCGCCTAAAACAGCCTTATAACCGCCACCCATAATACCCAATTCTTCGGCAACGGAAACTGCCGTTTGCAAGTTGTCGCCGGTGAGCATTTTAACGGATATACCCGCCTTTAAACAGTCTTTAACCGCATCAGCTACACCCTTTCTAACTTTATTTATTAAGAAAATACAACCATCGAAAACGACCCTTTCGCCTTGGCGGTGACAAAAGGCTATTGCTCGCATTGATTTTTGTTGGTTTATACCTATTAGTTTTAATATTTTATCCCTATTAATTTCTTCGGTTATAAACGGCAAAATAACTTCGGGCGCACCTTTTATAAAAGTTATTTCCCTGCCGTTTAAAATTCCCGTTGTTTCCATAAATTTAGCCGTGGAAGAAAAAGGCTTTTGGCTTAAAAGTTTAAAATTTTTTCTAATTTTTTCGCAATTTACGCCTAAATTTTTCAAACCTTGCAAAAGGGCAATTTCCGTTAGCGAGCCAAGCTTATTTGAACTTGCAATTTCCGCCGTTGAATTTATTGCAACGTTTAAAATTACGCTTTCCGGTTGAGAATTTAACCCTAAAAACTCGCCTTTTGCGTTCAAAAAGGAATGAACTTGCATTTGACTTTCCGTTAAAGTGCCCGTTTTATCCGAACATATTACGCTTACTGAGCCAATGGTTTCGGTGGCAACCAATTTTTTAATTAAAACGTTAGATTTTGCAAGCTTTAATAGGTTTAAGGTTAAGGAAATTGCAGCGGTCGTAGGAAGCCCTTCGGGAACGGCAGCAACGATTAAAATTATTGATGAAATAAAAATTTCTTGAATGGAATTAAAACTTATATTTTTTAATAGAACAAGCCTAAAAAATGACAATAAAAAAACGAAAATTGCCGAAATTCCGCCAAAAATTGAAATTAGTTTTCCAAGGGCGGAAAGCTTTTGCTCTAAGGGTTGTGAAAGTTTTTCATTCCCTTTAAGCTCTCCTGCAATTTTACCAATTTCCGCACTATCGCCCACTCTAACCACAACGCCAACGCCGTTTCCGCAAGCTACGTAAGTCCCCGAAAAAACCATATTTTTTTGGTCGGCAAGCGGTGTGTTTTTAGGTAAAACTAAATTTTCGTTTTTTTCCACTTGGTCGCTTTCGCCCGTTAAAGTTGATTCATCAACTTTTAAGTTTTGAGATTGCAAAAGTCGAAGGTCGGCGTTAATTTTATCACCGCTTTCAAAAAGCACAACGTCGCCAACGACCAACTGATTTTTATTTAAAACAATCTTTTGACCCTGCCGTATAACCCTGACCAATCCCCTTTCACCAATGGCGTTAAGGGCGTCGAAAGCCTTTTTCGACCTACCTTCCATTATAACGGAAAGACCTACTGATAAAAGGATAGAAATCAAAATGCCTGCGCACTCGAAAAAATCGACGTTTTCACCCTTTAAAGCCTTGCCTAAATCGACCCCTAAGGTAATGAAAAAAGCCACCAACAAAATTATCATCATCGGCTCGAAAAGAGAAGAAATAATTCTACTAAGCAAGCTTTTTTCCTTTGGTTTTGAAAGAACGTTTTCACCGTAAAGCGACCTATTTTTTTCAATTTGCGCCTTGGTTAACCCCAAATTTATATCGCTTGAAAACTCTTTTAAAACTTCCCGTGCGGACTTTGTATAACTCATTTTGTCACCCTAAAATTTAATAATAATAGTCTATTATTAAAACATAAAAATAATGACAATTTTTCTAATAAAAAACCTTTTAAACGCAAAAAAAAGAATGCGTTTTTAAACGCATTCTTCCATTAATTTTTAATTGAATTACATAAATAAAATAGTGCTCGACCAGTTTGCAAATTTTTCAGCGTAGTTATCTTTATTAGCTTCAACGCACATAAAACGACAACACCAGTAGTCCGAACCCGATTTATGGCAGGTTATATAGTTATAAAAGCCATCTTGAACGAATTCAAAATAAGTGACGCCACTTGAACCGTTTTGTGGTTGTGCGCCTACGAAACCGTTGGCAGAGATTATTGCATTGGCATAGTCGTAGGTTGAAAAGGTGTTAACGTTAACGCTTTCGCCAAAGTTTGTATAAGGCTCTTTTAAAGCGGTAAATAAAACGTTTTGCGATTCCAAAGCGCAAGTTGTGTTTTCAACTTGAACTTCTTTAAATCCGCCCTCTAACATAATGGTAATACCGCAAGAAAGCTCGTAAAACTCTTCTTTTTCGCAACCAACAAAGCAGAAAATTGCCGAAATTGCAAGCGTTAAAGCTAAAATTTTAACCATTAATTTTTTCATAGTTTTTCCCCTTATATGTTAATTTAAATCAAACTTTTTTTGTTCGTCAACTAAATTGAGCGCCGATGAAGTTATTTCACCCTTTTCAATTTTACTTTCCAATTCGTTTTGGTCGCCTTTATATAAATAAGAAGCAACGTTTCTATCTAAGTGAGTTCTAATGCCCCCTTCGGAAAGAGTTAACTGCAATTTTGAGTTGTTAACGTTTATGAAAACAATTTCGTTAAAGGTCATTGTTTCGGTAACGTAAATATCAACGTAAGAAAATTCAATATCCGTTTGATTATCGCAAATTTTAACCCAGCCGTTATTTTCTTTTAAGCTTTCCTTTTCAACGGTAAATTCCTTATCGGTTGGATTGGAAAAAGTGCTTGAATTGGCAAAACGAAGGTTTATGGTTGCTTGGTTTTTTTCCATTCCGTAAAGATTAACCCAAATTTCATCAACCTTTCTACTGCCGTCGGTGGTGGCAATTCTAAAAATTCCGTAATATAAAAGAGCATCGGCGGTGGCATCGCCGTTAACACGCATTTCAGTTATTTCCCAGCCGGTAAAAGAGTTTGCGTTTTTACCGCAACCTGAAAAGGCGAAAATAACCGCAAAGCAAATAAAAATTGCAACAATTTTTTTCATTTTATCACCTTAATTAGTCCTTATTAACCTTTTTCGCAAGATATTCAAGTTCTTTCATAAAGCTTGAAACGTCTTTAAAGGAGCGATAAACGCTGGCAAAGCGAACGTAGGCAACCTCGTCTAAGGTGGCAAGCTGTTCCATTACCATTTCCCCAATTTTTTTAGAAGAAATTTCCTGCTCCATTGAATTGTAAATAGCCTTTTTAATGTCTTCAACAACCTTGTCTATTTTATACATTGGAACAGGTCGTTTTTCGCAAGCTTTAATAATTCCGCTTTTAATTTTACTCTCGTCAAATGCTTGGCGCATTCCGTTTGCTTTAACAACTAAAATCGGCGTTAATTCAACGGTTTCGTAGGTGGTAAAACGCTTTGAACATTGAATGCACTCACGCCTTCTTCTAATGGTTTCCCCATCTTCCGTGGCACGAGAATCAATAACCTTGCTTTCTTTAAATCCGCAATAAGGACATTTCATATTATTTTTTTCCTTTTAAAAATTTATTTATTGCACATAATGAAATTATGTTAATTCTTGCTAAAATTATTTTAATCGTTTATTTATTAGCCATCAACGTTTACGGCTTTTTACTTCTTTCCACCCAAAAGAAAAACAAAGAATTAGGCGATGAAAAAGCACCGAAAATTTCTGATGGAAAGCTTTTTCTTTGCGGTTTATTAGGTGGCTCGCTAACCATATACCTATGTATGTTTTTGCTAAAATATAGGCTTACTAACTTTCTTTTTATGGTTATTATGCCCATTTTTATTGCTCTCAACGGCTACGTTGTTTTTTTGTGCTTTTCGCAAAACTTTGGAATTATAGTTTAGCCTTTTTGCATTAATAAATATTTATAAACGGCAACTATGGTTTTTGCATCGCAAATTTCACCGCTATCAATCATTTTCAAAATTTCATCAACGGTGAAAAATTTAACGTTCAAAAACTCCCCGCTATCGAGTTTTTGCTCAACTTTGCAAGTTTTTTCAGCAAAGTATAGATAAATTTTTTCATTCGTATAGCCAGGTGATGGATAAAGAACGTTTAAAAGAACCAATTCTTCCGCCCAAAGCCCCGTTTCTTCAACAAGTTCACGCTTGGCGCAAACCAAACCTTGCTCCCCCTTTTCAATTTTACCTGCGGGAAGCTCCCAAAGGGTTTGATTATAGGCGTAGCGAAATTGCTCAACCAAAGGAATTTTGTTTTCGTAAACGGCTAAAACGCAAGCTCCGCCACCGTGTTCAACAATTTCCCTTTTCGACCTACTTTTATCAAAAAGTTCAACCTCATCAACTTTAACGGTTAAAACCTTACCTTCATAAATTGTTTTTGAACTAATAGTTTTTTCAGTTAAATTCATCTAAAATTCCACATCTTTTAAGGATAATTTCAATTTCGCCAACGCTAACGTCTAACTTGCGGTGATAGAGCGTTGAATATTTATAGCCCAAAAAAGCAAGCTTAATTTTGTCGGCGCTAGTGCCGTAAAGGCTGGAAAGAAAATTTTCATATAAAGCCAAAAGTTCGGCTTTAAGCTGTTGTGACATTTTGTATTGTAAAATTATAGCCTTCGATTGATTGAGTAAATTTTTAATAATTTCCGATTGATTTTCATCTAAAACCGGCTTTTCCACCTTTTTAACTACGACCTTTGAAGAATCTAAGGTTTTTTCGCCTGCAATCATTTGCTCGATAACGTGCAAAACTTCATTTTTAAAAGGCAAAAGAACTTGGCTTGCAAAACGAGCGTAGCTTTCTTTATAGTTGCCGTCTTCATAGAAATAGTAATCTAAGGTTGGGAAAAAGCTAACTCGCTTGGTGTCGATTTCGCAAAGGAACAAAAACACGAGAGCAATAATGCTTTGGGGATTGGTTGGCAAAACGAATTTGCCACGTTCACCCTGCTTACCACTAATAAAGGAACGGCTTTTAACCAAATTATAATCGAACCCTTGGGTGCAAAATTCAAAAAGTTCCATAAAAATTTTTGATGATGAAACGCACTTTAAAAGGGTTGATATTTTTTTATCAGCCAAAATATAGTTAGATGCAATAAGTTCGTTAACGCACCTTGTGAAATTGGAAATCGATTGCTCTCTGGAAATCATTTTTTCACCACGAAAATAAATTTTTGTTAGCCTTGTTTAATTATTTTTAAAATAATCAAACACATTATATCACATTTTATTTCGTTTTACAATTTAATTTTCAAAAAACTATTGACTTTTTACTAAAAATTTGTTTATAATTTATACACAACTATAAATTTTGTAAACTTTCTATACAATTCGGTTGCATTTATGTAAAAAATGGTTTAAGGCTGTAAAAATTCAATAAATTTTTTGGGTGAAAAAAAATGTTATCATCGGTTAAAGGCGACATATTGAACAACAAATTAATACTTTTATTCGTCTTTGACAAGATGGAAGTTCCCCTAACGCAGGATACTATTGAAGAAATGTGTTGTTCGGCAAACGATTGGCTTAGCTTTATGGACTGCAAACCAACCTTAAGCCAACTTCTCGATGCGGGGCTTATTTACAAGCTTAACAACACGCAAAAACCCCTTTACGCCATAACCCACAACGGCAGAGTTTGCCTTGCCGACTTTTTTACTACGATTCCAAGCTCAATTAGGGAAAAAATTTCCCAGTTCGTTAAGCGCAACAAAAACAAATATAGAAAAAAGCAAGAATACGTTGCCGACTATTTTATGAATAACGACGGAACCTACACCGTTTATTTAAAAATCGTTGAAGCGGCAGGCGTTCAGTTCGAGCTTAAATTCGTCGTTCCGTCAAGACAAATGGCAAAGGATATTTACAGCAAGTGGCCAAACAAAGCCGAAAGCGCCTACGCCATTATTTACGACAACTTAATCGATTAAAGGAAAAAACATAAAGGGAGTGATTATTATGCAAACTTACATTAACCAAGGAACCTGTTCAAGACAAATTCTTTTTGACGTTAGTAGCGATAATAAAGTAACGGGCGTTAAATTTATCGGCGGTTGTTCGGGAAATCTTCAAGGAATTTCTCGCCTTGTTGAAGGAAAGGATATCGACGAGGTTATTTCCCTTTTACAAGGAATTAAGTGCAAAGGCAACACTTCGTGTCCCGATCAACTTGCAAAAGCGTTAATTCAATACAAAAAGAAAAAAGAAGCTTAATTTGCTTTTAAGAAGAAAAAGAAAGGCACTGTTTTACGGCGTAACCCAAAGCTGGGTTACGCCGTAAGTTTTTGAAAACAAAAACGGCAAGTGACTTCTCACCCGCCGTTAAATCTATCTATTAAATTGTAAACCGTGCGTTTACTTTTTTAACACTTTAAAACATCTTTCGCCACCCTTGGCGCTTGGTGTTATTTTCAACGCAGTTAGATTATTTCAATCTTTTGCATTGGTCTTCTCCTTAATTTAATTTTTTCTTTGCTTAAAAAGATTTTTTCTTAACTTGATCACGGTGATAATACCTCCCAATAATTTCGAGATAGTCGGCTTACATTTCACCTAACCTCCTAGTTTTCGTTAAGAACTTTATCGGTACATTGGACCGAACCTCCTGTATCTTTTTTCTGATTCCATTATAGCCGAAAACCTTGATTTTGTCAATAGTTTTTGCAAAAATTTTTCTCAACAAAATTTTTAAAAAAAGTATTGACTTTCACCTTTTTTAATGGTATAATAATAGTGTTGTCAGCCCCTTGGTTCGGCTGGCTTTTTTATTTTATTCAAACAAAAAAACCACCGCTTTTATCTAACCGTTAAAAGGGTGGTTTTTATTTTAATTTTTAATTAAGTCCCTTTCGTATGAAGGGGTGTAGAAACTTTTTACCAAATATTTTTTTAGCGGACTATCAGTCTTTTTAAGCAAGCTACACCAAAGGTTTGCCAAAACCCCCGCCCCGTAAGAATTTAAGTGGGTGTTATCGGTGTGGTCTAACCTGTTTGAAAGGGTTGCGTGGAATTTAACGTTTTCCTTTGCGCCGAGCTTTTTATAAAGCTGACTGGTTGCCTTGGTCATATCAATTAAAGTTAAATTAAATTCCTTTGCAAGTTCCCTAATCGCCTTGGCGTAGTCGCTGGCTTTAAAGGTTTCGCCACCACAAGTAACCCTGCCGATTGAGTGAATTCTATCACCTTTATATTCGTTTTCCGGACTTCTTCTACAAATTGAAGTGCACAAAATTGGCGTTGCGCCAACGCTTTGAGCAAGCTTAATATAGTAATTATAAATTGAATATTTAAAGGAACGTGGGTCGGTTATATCTCCACCGCCAAAGGTAAAGCGACTTTCATCGTTAAACTTTTGGTCGTTATGACCAAAGCCAATAACCAAAAAATCTCCTTCCTTTATGTTGTTTTTAAGATGAGCATAGTTATCTTCGGTTAAAAAGCTTTTTGAACTTCTTCCCGAAAGGGCTAAATTTTTAATAAAAATAGAACCGTTAAAATTACGAGCAAGCCAAGTTCCATAACCGTTTCGAGGCAAAGCAAAACTAGTATCTTCAACGGTTAAATCGTAATAGCACATTGTGGAATCGCCCACTAAATATAAAGTTGCCATAGTAAAACTCCTAATTAATTTCAACGTCGCTTAAAAGGCGTTCTTCTTCCGAGCGAAGTTGTTTTGGAACTACGATATTTTGATAATCAAGGTAATATTTTTTACCCGAAAGAGTATATTCAATTATGTTTTGTAAACACATTAAATATAAATAGCTCATTGGAATTGAAAGCATAAGTCCCGAACCAAGGGTGGTTATAAGCATTGAAATGTTAACGTATGCCACCAACACGATTGAGAAAATATAAGCGGTAAACACCGGGAAAAATTCGCCTTTTTTAAAGCCGTTATTATGAAGGGCGACGCTTAATTTTTCACCTTGAGCAACCCTTGGGCGAAGCCTTGCGGTAAAGCTTAGGAAGAAAGAGCAAACGAAAATTACGAACCAAAGCCCAAACACCACCGAAAGCATGCTTATAGCTTGACCTAATAAAAGAATTATTGCAATCAAAATAATTCCAACTATTAAAGCAAAAACAAATTTAATGGTAGTGTAAAAAAGTTCAAATAAAACAGCCTTTTTTAACGACTGAATGAAAGTTTGGGTAAAATGACTGTTAGATATGGTTGACATGTGTTTATCAATCATAACCGTAAGGGTGAAATTACAAAGCCCTAACGCAAAGTCCATTGCAAACAAAATTACAACGCCAAACAAGCCCGACCAAACTATCCGTGAAAAGTTGGCTTTAATAAGCAAGCTAAGGGCTTTAACCGAAGCTTGAATGTTTACCGTTGCGGTTGTGGAATTAACCCCTAAAAATTGAAGCCACAAACTTTTTAAATCGCCAAAAACTTGGCGCATTTGAGCCGATTGAAAAATTTCGGAAGTTCCAATATATAAAACGGCGTATAAGCAAAGTAGCCCGATAAAAGTAACCACCAGCCTGTAAAAAACCGCCTTCATTCCAATTCCCAAATTGTTTATAAATAATCGCAAGGTATTTTTAATATACATTTTTGCCACCTTTAATTAGTTTACTAATTATACGTTAATTATATAGCAAATATATTTTTTTTGCAAGCAAAAAACGCTCCTTTACGTAGAAAGCCCGTTAAAGCCCCTTTTAACCAAAAAATATCACGCCAAACTCTACTTTTTCAGTAAAGTTTAGCGTGTTTTTATTAGCTATCCCTAAAAAATTCTACTTTGCATAGTGCGCCATTATAGCTTTAATTAAATATGGATAATATTCACCCATTGCACTAATAACGTCAATATCTCCTTGAAGGCTTTCAAGGGCAAGCTCTTCCGTTGGCAATTGAGTGTAGTAGTTGAGAGCAGTTTGAACCTTTTCCTTGTTAATTCGGTTGGTTAGTTCTTTAACGGCTTCACCGCCTACGCCGTTTGCGTAGCTATTATTATACTTGGTTTCCGTTTCGCTAATCGAATTGTTATATTTAATAACCTCGTCCTGCTTGGCTTTTCGCTCTTCCTTTAAAGCGGTAATTTTTTCGTTAAGTTCAACCGCCTTTTCCATATCTAAATCTTTAATCGACTGACTTAACTCGGCTTCAAGAGAATTAATTTGAGAGTTTATTCCTTCAATTTTTTCGGTTAATTCCCTATCAACTTCACCTAATTGACTGTTTTTTTGACGCTCTAATTGTCCCACTTCGTTAACCACCACCGACGAGCGAGCCATACCCCGCTTTAAAGCGTTGTTTTCCACCGATTGTTTTGCCTTTTCAAAGCTATCGTTAACTTCAATTTTTTCTCTTTGACTATTTTCTTTTGCCCTTTCAATAGCCGAGAGAAAATCGTTTTTCTTTTCGGTGGTCAAGTCGGTTAAGCTATCCTTTTTTTGTTTATATTTACTTTCAAGACTTTCAGACGCAAGTTTTATAATTTCATCGTCGGTTGGAGCGTCGTATTCAAGTCTGGTTAAAGAAAGCTGATTTTTATTAACGTTGGCAATACCTTGTTCAATTTGCTCGTTAAAATTTTTCAAGTCCTTTAAAAGGTCTTCTTTTTCAATTTTCATTTTTATTCCTCGCTTATTTTTATTTGTTCTCTGTTTAAAATTAGTTTTTTGCCGTTAAAAAGGGTTATAATTTTATCGCAAACGCCAACTAATTCTTCTTTTAAAAAGCCGTCGGCTTGGCTTTTAGAATAAACCTTTTTATCAAGGGCGTATAACACCGTTAATTGGTTTTCGCTTTGTTCGATTTGGTAATCTTGCGCATTTTTTAGTTTGTATTTTGTCATAATAGTTATCCTTTAAGGTTTTTAATTAAATTTTTTTGGGGAAAATTTAACTGAATATAACAAGCTTAACGTTACCAAAAGCATCACGCAAAATTAGGGCGTCATTAACGTTGGCGGAAGCGTAAATTTGGCTTGCGGTATAGCTAAGTCGGGATTTGATAATTTTAGATAGGTCGCTGAAAGCGTATTTATAAACCCTTGCGTTTTTAACGGCGTAAATAACGAAGTTTCCATTTGCCGAACTTCCTGCAATTTCCAAAACGTTTTGGTCGATAACGGTGGTTGATAAGTGGGCGTAGTTTCCGTCAAGCTCAATAATTTCAAGTTCCTTTTGGTCGTTTATCGCCCCTATTAAAAAACTGCTACCGTTTGATAAAAGGGTGGCTTTTTTTGCGCTAAAAGAATATTTTTCCACAAGTTGGCTATCGGCGTATTCATAGAGTTTAAACAAATTATCAACCCCGTGCAAAATTACGCTTTTATTAGTAAAATTAAACGCCGTTAAGTAGCTATTAACCTTTTTATAGTCAACCGATCCGCTAAGTTTTAACTGCAAAGAATTTAAACTGAAAGCTAAAACGTATAAAATTTGCACGTCAACGTTAACTTCCCCTTTATCTACGCCACATTGAACGGTAAAGGAAAAATCCCCTTCACTAACGTAAATATTTTTCTCTTTAACCCCGTTAACCCAAACCACGACTTGGGCTCTCGATTGACCTGAAATATTACCCGAAAAAACCAAATTTAGGTTTTGAACGGAAAGAGAATTAAAGGTGTAATTTTTTAAAAAATTAGAGTTTGTTCCCAAATTTTCATCAATAAAACAAAGCTCGTTATAGGTTTGAACTTTATTCTTTTCTTCTAAAACTTCCACCCTTCTTTTTAAGGCTTCAATTTGCCAATATAATTCTTTATCGTTCATATTTCACCTACTTAAAATAACTAAAATTTAGCGTTAGTTTGCTAATTTCTAAATTAGGCTCTTTTGAAGAAATTTCCACCATAAAATTCTTACCCTTTAAGCCTATGGTAAACACCTGTAAATTAGGGCTACCTTTAAGTTCAATCTCCCGCTGGTCAATTTCGCTAATAAATTTAAATTTCGCCTTTTTGGTAGTGTAAACCGAAGCCTTAACCAAATTTTTAAATTGCGGAATGGAAAAATCGGAAAAATTACTTTGCCAAACCTTTTTTAAAGACCTGCCGAAAACCTTTGAAGTGGAATTTAGTTGACCAATTTTTTCGCCACCTTCACAAAGGGCGAGCATTCGAGAAAAACTATTGCCTAAGCAAGGCTCGATAGAATGTAAATTCAACCCCTTTGCCAAGTAATAACTTCCGCTAACCAAATTATAAACCAAAAGGGTCTTTTCCGTTTTACCACTAATTTTAACGTTTAAATTTACGAACAAATTGCCGTTATAAAACTTGCCTTGGGCATCGGAATTATCCACCCCTTTTAAAAATTTATCAAGCCCCGATAAAATTCTAACGGAGTTATATCCGTCGAAAGCGTAAAACCCGTCTTCCGCAAGATATATTATTTTATCGCCACAGCTAATAATCGCCTTGTCGAAAATTCTTCCCGAGCCTAAAAACAAGCCCGCCGTTGAAAAATTCGCCTGTTCGCCGTAGGCGTATACTCTGGAAATGCCGTAGCTTCTAAACAAATAAACGTAGTCGTTAAAGCTTATAGCTTTAAGCAGTCTTCCACGGCCGTCTTGAAAGTCGATAAATCCCGCTTGGGAAAGAGAAACGAACCAATCGGTTGGGTTAAAGTCGTCGGAAAACCAAAGCGAAGTTTGTTCCCCACCGGTGGTCACGAAAAGTCTTTCACCATGAACGCACATAGAAGTAATTTCCGGAACACCTTCAACCACTAAAACGCTTTCGCCGTCGAATAGCTTAAATTGGTCGCTAAAAGACAAAATTATCACGTCGTCACCGTTATATTTATAACAAACCCCGTTAGGCTCACCGGAAAATTCCAACCCGATAATCTCTTCCATTTCCCCTTGATTTTTATAAAGAAAGCATTGGTATACCTTGCCGTTATCGCAGTAAGCTAAAAGCCTGTCGTCGGCATTTTCGTTAACGTAATCGTAGCGTTTATAAAAAAAGAGTTTAAGGGGAATAACCCCGTTGGGAAGGGTTGGAGAAATTAAATTTTCACCAATTTTAATGGAAAACTGCTCAACCCCAACCCCATCGGTTAAACCGCCGTTATTAAGACAAAAATTAAAGCTTTTTTTGGCAATCGACGGGCTTAATAAGCTTTCAGTTGCACTTCCGTTAACCCCTTTTGAAAAATCGAATAGCTGAAATTTTTTAGTGTAATATGAAGGAACAACAAGCCTTTTTCTCATTAAAACCAACCCCTTTTTTTCATAATTCCGCCCTTTTTCGATAGGAGCACGTTATCAAGGGCTTTTAAAAACTTTTCATCGTAAATAACCGCTTCTTCATATAAACCGCAAAAGAGCAAAAATTCACGCATAACGCCGAGAGTTAAAATTCGCTCGGTAATTTTAGTGTTAGAATAAGGACATTCTTCATCCATATTCTCAAATTTTGGAATATACCTATATTCCACGTCCACTTGATTTTTATCAACCTGTAAATAGGTTGGAAAAACGCTGTAATTCAACCTTTCGCCACCTAATTTTACGCTTAAAATTTCCGTTGGAATTTTGGAAAAGCTGGTAAAGTAAATTTTACCCTTTTTACTCAATAACGTTTCGGTGAAAGAAAGGGGTGAATATTCTTCGTTCAGTTCGGATACAACCAACTTATAACAGGTAAAAAGCTTTTTAAGTTCTTCTTCACCGTCGGCGTTTTTACCTTCCAAACAATCGATAATATCCCTTCGTTGAAGGTTAAACGCAACCATTTTTAAAATATCTCTAACTTTCATAAATTCACGTCCTTTATAGTTGGCTCACGAAAACGCAAGCCAACCACCCACCGTTTTTTACGCTTCGGTAATACCTGAAAGCATGCCTTGACCACATGGTTTTGCGCAAATTAAATCAGCGTATTTAACCAACGTAGCCGTATAGGTTGGAGTGCCGGCAACTTGTTTAAGAACTTTGCCGTCTTCCCCTTCAAGCCAACGCCAATCGCAAAGTTGATGCATTGTAAAGTCGTCGGTATTGAGTAAATACATAGTGCCTTCCGGACAGAAACGGTCGGAAACGATTGGAATGCCGTTAAAGGAAAGGGCTTTATATCCGCCTTGTAAATCCATAACGTCCATATTGCGCTTATAGGTTGCAAGATGGTTAATAAACGCACGTTTTACCCCCGAAGAACAAACGATAAAGTTTACCTTGCTACCTGCGTTTTCTTCAAGGTCGTCAATAGCCTTTTGAATAACGCTTTCCGAAATTTCGCCAACGTTAGTTTGCATGTATGGAACAAGCCACTTGTTTTGTTCACGAGAAAGCCCGTAAAGATAGCCCGTATCCTTAAAAATTGCACCTAAACCGGTAATTTCGTTATTGTATGAATTTTGCATATAAACGTAGCAAGGAGTTGTAATATCGCCTTGAGAAATAGGCGCTCCTGAAAGGTAAACGTTTTTATTAATGCGGTCGATTGACGTAATTCTTCTTGCACTGCCACCGGTAATATTTTCACCTGCTTGGTCTTTAAGGTCAATAATCATACCTTCCGCAATATTTTTAACGCTGTCAACGGTTAAATAGCCGTCGCTAACGGCGGTAACGGTTGCAAGTAAACCCGTGCCGTCGCCGTAGAGCATTCTACCAAAGTTAAAGCTTGCCGCTTTAAGCAATCCTTCCATTTCGGCGTTTAAAAGGTTAACGAAAGCCCCTGCGTTGTTTGAAGAAGCTCTGATAGCCTTGTCGGAAATGGAAATAGTTCCGTAAAGGTTTTTAAGCGATAAAGTAAATTGTTGGTAGTAGTTTTCACCAGAAGTTGGAAGAGCGCCAACTTCCGTTCCAGCACCCACACCACCGTTTAAACCGTATTGAGCAAGGCGTTTAATTTCCTTACCCCAAACGTCGGTTGTCGATTGCTTAATTTTAGCAAGAAGTGGGTTAACGTTAGTGTTCATTTGTTCGGTAATAACACCTAAATATAAGGTTTTTAGTGCCTTATCTGCACTTTGTAATGTTTGCATTAATTAATTTTCTCCTGTAATTTTATTTTTTGTTAATAATTGCCCTTGCCATTAAACCTGCTTCCTTAAAGGTTTTCGGTTTTTTCGGTGGCGCAAGGGCGCAAGTTCCACCGCTTAAAATTGGCACGCCACTATTAGAGTTTTTTACACCTTCCAAATATTCTTTTACTATAAGGTCCTTAATTCCCGTTCCCTGAATTTGACCAAGTAAAAAATTTTGGTCGTTAACTTTTAGCCCCAAACTTTCCAGCTCGGCTTCTAAAATTTCAATGTAAGCTCTTTCGTAGCTACTGCCTTGGGTAAAGTTTTTTTCAGCCGACGAAAGCAACTGCTTTTTACTAACCGCCTTTGGATTTTGCTGAATAAACTCCTCTAAATTTTCCGCCAGACGTGGTTTTGAATTATTTTGAGAGTTAGTTTGTTCAATCAAATTCAAAAGCCTAATCTGTTCCCCTTCTAGCTCCTTAATTTTCTGACTGCGTTTGGTAAATTCAGATTCTAAAGAGCTATAAGCCTTTTCAAGCGCTTCAACGCTTTTAAACTTTTTAAATGAAAACTCACCGTTAGCCCTGCCTAAGTTTGTTTTTTCCGCCCCTGCGGTGTGCACGCCGTTTTCCGCTATTTCATTTTCAAGTTCCATAATATCCCCCCGCTAATATATTTTTTCAGCATTAATTTCCGCTATTAACGCTGTCGTTGTTGGTTAAGCTTTTATTCCCCATTTGCTTAACAGCCATAAGTTTATGTTGATTAAGGTGTTCAATAAGCCTTTGTTTAGCTTGTTCACCAATTTTTTCAACGGTGTTTGAAAGTAGAAAACGAGTGTGTTCGGTAACGTGAACTTCATGGTCGTCGTATTCTTCACAAATTGGTATTTTTTCGTTAATTTCAACGTTTTCACCATTTGCTCGCTGACTGTGCAAATTGGTTAAATCGTTGGCGTTTTCTAAACTACCAAACCCCATAATTTCTAAAATTTTACTCTTAGTTGGTTGATCGAGTTTGCCGTTTTCACCGCTCAAAAGTCCCGTTTGTAGCAGTTCTAAAACGGCGCTCTTTTTTTGTGCCGGAGTTGTTGAAAGCTCGTTTTCCGTATCAAAAACCACGTCGTCGCTGGTTAAATCGCTTGAAGAAAAATAAAACACTTCGGCTTTTTGGGTTTCCCCTGCAATTTTCATAAACCTAAGCGCCCCTGCAAACTGTTTAAAAAGCCTTAAAATATGCTTTGCAATTTCTTTAATAGCCCTTTTAATGCTTTCGGCGGTAGAATGCAATCTCGTTTCATCTTGTTCTAACAAAACCTGTAAAGCAACACCGCTGGTGACGTTGTCGGGAATAACCCCGTTTCGTGAAATTTCACTAACACCGCTTATGGTAATAAATTCCTTCGTTAATCGCTCTTCTTCATAGGTAAAATCAATCGGCACGCTACCAACGCTCATCATTTGCGGTGGTCTACTTCCCTGTCTATAAACGATAACCTTTCCAGGGCTTAACCCTTCTTCCACCAACTCATCGGCGTCGATTGACCCGTCTTCCACGGTCACAACCCCCATAGTAAGCCTATTTAAAAACTCGTGCTTGCGATTTTTTACAGCGTTATACGCCCTTTGAAGTGGAATTAACCTATCTATTACACTAATGCCGAAAAAGCTTGTTGGTTGGGCAATACATACCTGTTTAACGAAAGGAAAATCACGCAAATTATCAATTCCGTTAACAAAAGGAAGTTCGCTAACCGCCAAAAGTTTTCCGCCTGCAACGGTTATTACTCTGCCGTTAGGAAAAGCCGAACTTGGTTTTTCATATCGTTCGATAACGAGCGCCGTATTATGAACCACGCCGGATATAATTTTAGTTTGAAAATAAGGCGAACCGGTGGTAATTTTTTCACTTTTGAAAACGTTAATATCGGCAGGCTCAACGCTTACGCCGTAAATTTCTTCAATTTCGCCAACGTCAACCGCCCTTGCGTGAATTAGGCTTTTACAGCTTTGCAAACTATCTCTATGAATGCTATCGGGATAAATTTCAAAGGGCGAAACGGCTTCAATTTCCACGTCGCCTTCCCTAACCTTTTCACCTGCTAACTCGCCGATAACTCTGCCCTTATTTTTGTTCCATAAAATTTTATAAAAGCCCGTTCCAAAAACTTCGGAAAATAACGTAGCTTTGGAAATAACCCCGTCAAGACAAACCCTGTGAGAAGTGGAATTGATGATATTCGTTGCAATTTTTGCAGTTTTCAAATCTCTATCTTCCCCGCCGGAAGCTCTAACGCTCATAACCGGTCGAACCCTTGCCAGCTTGGAAATTCTGGTTTCAATAATAGGCGAAATATGGTTATAAACGTTTCGGTTTTGCCAGTAATAATACTTATCTTCTTCAGTCACTTCTCCGCTTGGACTAATTTCGCAATATTGATTGCCATAAAGGTAGTTCATATTAATAAACCACTGTTGTTCAAGGTGTCGCCTTTCTTCCTGTCTGTTTAAAAAATCTTCCATAACGAGGCTTACTAATTCTTCTTCAAAATTCGCCTCTTTAACGTCAATTTTTTTAGTTTGCATTTTTAGTCACCCTTTTAAGCTCACCGCATAATTTTTTCGCACATTCGCTACAAATATGGGCCTTTTCGTTATTGCCGAATTCAACAACGAAGTTTGCCACCTGACCGCAACCAGGCACGTCGCAACCAATAACGTAATTAATTTTTTTAACTTTCATCTTCAATCTCCTTCAATAGTTTTAATAATCTTATTTTTTCGCTTTCAAGTTCAGCGTCGCTTAAAAGCGTAATATCGGTTTCATCGTCAAGTTCAAGCAAAACCTTAACGGCCTGCGTGTCGGGCGGAACGTGTTTTTTAGTCACC
>JAZQKQ010000010.1:0-41634 GCA_045542235.1 Christensenellaceae bacterium
GACCTGCAGGACTAACCGCAGGTTACGAACTCACTAAAAACAGCGATAATGAAGTTGTAATTTTAGAAGAAAGCAAAGTTTTAGGGGGTATTTCGCAAACCGTTAAATATAATGGAAATCGAATGGATATTGGCGGTCACCGTTTCTTTTCAAAAGACGACGTTATTATGAATTGGTGGAAGGATATGCTCCCAATTCAAGGAAGTCTTTCATACGACGATAAAAAGCTTTCAAGAGAATCGAAACTTGAAGAAAACGGGCCCGATCCGGAAGTTTGTGACGAAGTTATGCTTGTTCGTCACAGAGTTTCAAGAATTTATTATAAAAAGCACTTTTTTGACTATCCTGTCACAATGAATTTTAATACTATTAAAAATATGGGCTTTTTCACGACTATTAGGGCGGGATTTAGCTATATTTGGGCTTGTATTTTCAAGAAAAAAGAAACCAACCTTGAAAACTTTTATATTAATCGTTTCGGCAAGGTTTTATATAGTATGTTCTTTGAAGGCTACACCGAAAAACTTTGGGGTCGCCACCCAAGTGAAATTTCAGCTGATTGGGGTTCTCAACGTGTTAAAGGCTTATCGATTAGGGCTTTAATTAAAGATATTTTTGGTAAAATTTTTAAAAAGAAAAATAGAAAGGTTGAAACTTCGTTAATTGAAGAATTTTGGTATCCAAAATACGGACCTGGTCAACTTTGGGAACTCGTTGGCAAAAAATTTGAAGAAAAGGGCGGTAAAATTTTACACGATAGAAAGGTTGTAAAATTCAATATGGACGGCGAAAAAATTTCTTCGGTGATTTGCCAAACGGAAAATGGGGAAGAAGAAATTTTTGGCGATATTATTATTTCTTCAATGCCTATTAACGATTTCGTTAACGCAATGGGCGATAAGCCAAGCGAAAATGCTAAACGTATTGCAAACGGACTTCCTTTCCGTGATTTCGTTACCGTTGGTTTGCTCGTTGACAAACTCAATCTTAAAAACCAAACTAAAATTCCAACCCTTGGTAATATCGTTCCCGATAACTGGATTTACGTTCAAGATACCGGCGTTAAATTAGGTAGAATTCAAATATTTAACAACTGGTCGCCTTATATGGTTAAAAATCCAGATGAAACCGTTTGGATTGGTCTTGAATATTTCTGTTCTGAAGGCGATGATTTTTGGAATATGACCGAAGAAGAAACAGTTTCTCTTGCGGTTAGCGAACTTAAAAAAATGGGTGTTATATCCGATGAAAATAAGGTGCTTGACAGTCACCGTGAAAAGGTTAAAAAGGCATATCCTGCTTATTTTGATACTTATTCGGAATTTAGCCAACTTCAACAAGAGCTTAACCAATTAGAAAACGTGTATTTCGTTGGTAGAAACGGTCAACATAGATATAACAATATGGACCACTCAATGTTGACGGCAATTAACGCAGCTAACATTATTATTAACGGTGGCGATAAGAATGAGGTTTGGAACGTTAACACGGAAAAAACCTATCACGAATCGAAGGAAAAATAATGAAATTTGAGTGGATATATAAAGGGGAAAAGCTAAGCTTTGAGCAATATTTTTTCAAGCATTGGGTGATTTTTACCTTAGGACTTTGCTTGGTTTTTTCTTCACTTTCTTTTATGAGTCAAAATTGCTTTGATCCGGGTAATTTATTATACGGACTGGCAATTTTTACCTTTTTAGGCTGTTTTTTATCGTTTATTTTACACAATAAATATTCAATTAACCAAGTTTTTTGTTTTTTGATTTTTTCTTTGTTGGTAATTTTTGGTTGGGTTTGGCTTAAAGGGTTATATAACGTTAAATTAAAGGCTTTTTATCTTTTAATTAGCGGTTTAATAATTTTATCAGCAATTTACGTTGTTTTGCTGTTTACAAAAAAAGCAACCGTTGAAAACGGAGTGATTTTCTTGTTTTTGCTTGGGTTTTTACTTCGCCTTTGCTACGTTTTATTTACCAGCGTAGGCGAGCGCCAACACGACCTTTACGGCTTTTACGTTAATGAAATTAAAGAAGGCGGTAGCTATGGCGGACACGGGGCGTATATTTCCTATTTATTTTTAAATAATTTTAGGTTGCCTAATTTTGATCCAACTTTGGTTGACCAATTTTACCATCCGCCCCTTCATTATTTAATTTGCGCTCTATGGTGGAAAATTCAAGCTTCTTTTGGTATTGGCGAGTGGTATATACACGAAAATATGCAAATGCTTTCGCTTTTTTATTCAAGCGTTTGCATGATTTTAACTTATAAAATTGCAAAAGAAATTAAATTAGAGGGAGTTGGGCTATTAATATGTTTTGCCATTATGGCAGTTCATCCAACCTTTATTATTTTTGCAGGGAGCATAAACAACGATATTTTATCGGTAATGCTAATGCTTGTATCCTTGTATTTTGCAATTAAATGGTTTAAAAATAAAAAGCTTTATCAAATTATTGTTTGTGGAATTTTTATTGGTCTTGCAATGTTGGCAAAACTTTCTGCATATATGATTTGTTTCCCAATTGCAATTTTATTTTTAGTTAATTTTGTTAAAGATTATAAGGCGTTATATAATGAACAAAAGGCTTTTTGGAAAAAATATTGCTTGCATTTCGGCTTATTTTTGTTGGTTTGTGCGCCAATTGCTTTGTTTTGGCCAATAAGAAACGCCGTTTTATTTGACGTGCCCATTGCATACGTTCAGCGTTTATCAGACGATAGCTGGCAATATATTGGAAATTACAGTGCTTTTGAGCGAATTTTTATGATTGCTCCAAAAGAATTTCTTTCTCATTACAGCGTTTACGACCAATGGCTTGGCAGGGGTGACGATTTATATAACGAAATTAATCCACTCGTTTCGCTTTTCAAAACGTCGCTTTTCGGTGAGTTTATATCAAACCATCAATATCCTTTAATTACGGGCGTTGCCGACGTTATGTTTTTCGTTAATCTTGGTCTTGCAATTTGTGGCTTTGTTTCAACCGTTTTCGTTTTAGTTATGGCGAAATTTAACAAAGAAAACGTTAGCTTAAAAGCGTGTTTTGCGGTTCTATATTTTTCAACTTTAATTTTTTATTATATTTTCTGTTTTAGTTATCCGCACCATTGCACAATGAACGTTCGCTACGTTAGTCTTTTGATTTTTGCAGGTAGCATTTTTATTGGTAGCGCTTTTAACGATTTACAAAAAATTACTAACGAGAACTTTAAAGATAGCAAACAAATTATAAACTACTCGGTTATCGGTGTTGTTATTGCTTTTGTTTTGCTCTGTTCAATTTACGTTGCCTTGCTTGCAAAATCCGTTTCGGTTTAAGATAAACTTAATAATTGTTTTAAATCTGGCGTTTTTTAGCGCCAGATTATTATTTTAATAAAAATTTTTAAAAGCCTATTGAATTTTTGTTTTTTATATGTTATTATATAATTAATAAATTTAATTTAGCGAATATTATCATTTTGACACTTATTATTATTTGCTGAATAAATTTAATATAAAGGAGGTATAAAAATGAAAGGACGCAAACAACTTTTAGGAATTCTTCTTGCGGCTACGTTAGTGTTTATGCTTGCTGCATGTGGCACAACGCCAGATAATTCCAATTTAACGTCGTCGCCGTCAAGTTCAATCGTTGCATCTTCAAGCACCGGAACTTCTTCTACGACATCTGAGGAGACTAGTGCAACCACAAGTGAAGGTGGTTCATCAGCTGTTGAACCATCTGTTGAAAAGAGCATTGAAATGAACGGCACAAAGTATGATTCAATTAAACTAGCTTTGGCGGCAATTCCAGCTGATTCTAACGATACCTTTGTAATTAAATTAACCAAAGGAACTTATGAAGAAAACGGTCTTTCATATAATGGTTCTGCAACTATAAAAATTAGTGGTGAAACCACAACTAAATATGGAGCTGACGTTATTATTCTCGGTCATGGATCGGATATGACGACTTTAAAAACCCGTAGCTTAATTGCTATTCAAGGAACGGGTAATATCATTCTTGAAAACCTAACGCTTAAGAGTGATTGGTCAAGAGCAAGGGCTGAACAAGAAGGTATGTCTTCAAATACTCAAGCTGAAGTTTTAGGAACTGACACCAAAGGTAATACCGTTGCATATAACTGTTCGTTTATCTCTAATCAAGATACTTTAAGAACTGCTGGTAAGGCATGGTTCTACGGATGTTATATTGAAGGCGACGTTGACTTTATTTGGATGGAACAAGCTGGTATTGTAGCTTTATATGAAAAATGTGAAATCGTTTCCGTTTACGATGCAACGGCTTCTTCTCATAGATCATATATCACAGCTCCAAGAATGGCTATTTCATCAAAAGTAGGTAAAGGTTTGGTAATTTACAATTCAACCGTAAAAGAATCTGCCGATGCAAAAGCTAACGGTCAAGATACTTATCTTGCACGTTCGCCATGGTCATCAGGTTATTATAGCCAAGTTGCTTATATTAACACAATCTGTGAAGACGTTGATTCAACCGTTTGGTATGGCAATCCAATTCCATCTGACTATGCTGAAACTGTAATCGGTTGGAAAATGGACCAAGCAACTGCAACTTCTTTAGGCTACACTGGCGATGAAATTTTAGATGCCGATACCGTTTCTAAAGAATTTAGCGGTCGTAAAACAATTTTAAACAGAATTTATAATACTGGAAAGCAAAAATACGAAAAAGATAGTTTAAACAACTGGGATATTGATGCATTAATTACTCAAAACGGTTGGACTGTTGATGCTGATAATTCTTCCGACGTTCTCGTTGGTGAAGAACTTGGCGAAACCACAATTTATTTATTTGATGGTTCAGTAGATCAATCTGCTCTATGTAATGGCTTTGCCGTTCAAACCGATAAACCACACTACGTTGGTCAAAATGGCGCAACCATTACTATTCCTGTTTCGGGCAAGTGCTACGTTGAAGTTTACGGATATTATTCAGGAACAGTTGAAACTAAGGCCGACACACAAGGCGAGGCAGTAATGTTCTTTAATAACGGATCTACCGGCGCTGAAGTATTAAATACTTACGCAGTTTACGATTCTGCGGCTACTTCTGTGGTTATTACTGCAAAAGCAACGACTTATATTACAAAAATTGTTGTAACAACCGATTCATCAATTGTAAACACGTTAGCAACTTCATTCACGGTAACTTCAAGTTCTAAACTTGAATGTGTTGGCGTTGCGCTTACTCTTTCTGCAAAAGCAACCCCAACTAACGCAACAAACAAGTCGATTAAATGGTCGTCTTCAGACGCAACTATTGCTGATATCGACGTTTATACCGGTAGAGTAACCTTCAAAAACGAAGGTCAAGTTACCTTTACTGCAACTGCTTGCGATGGTAGCGGAGCGGTTGGAACGTTTACTTGTAATCCTATTAATCCAAAATGGACTGCAATTGAATGGTATACCACCGATAGCACCATAAATGCTGAAACAGGGGCAGATGGTATTGAAAACTTTAGTTATGGCGAAGGTGCTGCTTATAAATCGATTGCGGGAAGTTATACCTTTACAAACATTGCTGGTCAATCAATTACAACCGATAGAGGCTTTAAGATGAACAGTAAAGGTCAACTTATCGTAGCTACGACTAAGTCACAAGCAAAATTAACCGTTATCGTTGCTCCATCTGGAAGTTTAGCTACTCCAACTCCAGTAGTAACTGACGGAACTACAACTTTAACACCTGTAAGCACCGAAACTCAAACTGATGGAACTATCGTTTACGTTTACGATCTTGCAACGTCAGGAACGTGGACCGTTGCTCGTGGCGATAATAACGTTGAATGTAGCCCTATTTTATACGCTAAGTGTGAATATGAAACAAAAATAGCTAAGAGCACTTTCTTTAATTATAAGGGTGGTGCATATTCAGCTCCAGCAGGAGAAGTTGTATACAACCATAATAATACCGATGGTGGTTCTAAACTTGAAACTGCTGATGAAGCTACTTTTGACAACGTTACTTATAACGGCGCTGTTTCTAACGGAAACGACAACTGGTTGAAATTCAACACCGGCGCTACCATTAAGTTTAAAACGGCAGGGGCTTGTTCGTTAAAGATTTATTTCTATAACGGTTCTAACAATGTATCTGTTACTTTAAACGAAGATGCAGTTACCACCGCAACGGAAACTCAAACGACTCATTCCGTTCCTTACATATACGAACTTAACGAAGCTGGTGAAGTTGTAATCACCGCAACAGGTAACGGATATCTTGGAGCGTTTGAAATCGTATACCCAACCGTGGCGTAAACATTTTAACTTTATAGGGACTAATTTTAAATAATTAGTTTAGTTTAACTAAAAAAGGCAACCACTCGTGTGGTTGCCTTTAATTTTTTATTCATCAATTGGCGTTTGGTTAACGCTGGTAATATACATATCTTCAGGGAGCATTGGTTGGCTTAAAAGTTGGTGAGTTTCTTTTAAAATATGACCGAAATGCTTGTAATCTCTGCCCGCTCTTTCAATAATTTTTAAATAGTGTTGGGCAATAGCTTGTGCGCTTGCAATGTGGAAAATCGTTTTTTCCGTGCATAAAATCATTTCGATATCTTTTCCGAACATGTGGGTGAATTGGAATTTAATTGCATCAAAACTGTTTTCTCTGTCAGGAAGTGGGCTTCCGCTAATTAAAACGTGTTTTGCACCGAAAGTATCGATAATTGGGTGGGTTGTTTCACCATCGTCGTCAACGATAATGGTTTTTGACGATAGAGAAGTTAACCTATCAAGCAAAGCTTTTAAAGTTGATGGAACCGAATAGCAAAAAAGTGGGGAAGACCAAATAACGAGATCGGCATTTTTAATTTTTTTAATAATTTTTTGCGTATCGTCTTTAATAGTGCATTTGTTCTTTTTGTTTTTTTGACATTTAAAACAACTTTTACAAGGCTTAATTTTACTGTTATAGGTTTCAATAACCTTGGCTTTTTCGCCTAAACCAGCAACGAATGTTTGAGCAATTTTAAAAGTTTCGCTGTTTTTTCCTTTTGCTGAACCATTGATAATTAAAACGTTCATAATTTTTTTCCTTTAACATATTATATTTTAAAAAAAGGAATGTCTTTTGACATTCCTTTTTTGTTGGAGCTGCTAACCGGATTTGAACCGGTGACCTCATCCTTACCAAGGATGCGCGCTACCACCTGAGCCATAGCAGCACTAAATATATATTAGCATAGTTATTTTATATGAAATTATAATAAAAGTCAAACAAAAATAGCCATATTTTTTAATTTATTTTTTTGAGTTTATTTTCTTGCATTTTAATTGTAAATATGTTAGAATAATTAAAGGTTATGCTACTGTAGCTCAGAAGGTAGAGCAGCTGACTCGTAACCAGCAGGTCGACGGTTCAATTCCGTTCAGTAGCTCCATATTCAAGCTTTTGCTTGGTTTGCTTAGAAAGATAGTGGCATTTTGCTATTATCTTTTTAAGTAAGTTAAACTTTTTATTAAAGTTATTTCTTAATTATATAATTAATATAAAAATTTTATTATGAAAAAATTTACAATCGATAAAATAAAACTTAAAAGAAGAATGTCGCCATTCCAAATAATCGTTTTGGGTTTTGTTTGCCTTGTATTAACGGGAACGCTTTTGCTTATGCTTCCATTTGCATCGGTTGAGCCCGGTTCAGCTTCTTTTATAGATGCATTTTTCACCGCAACTTCCGCCGTTTGTGTTACGGGATTAATCGTTAAAGATACCGCAACTTATTGGACTTTTTTCGGTCAGTTGGTCATTATAACCTTAATTCAAATTGGTGGGTTAGGCGTTGTTACGGTGGTAGTTGGTTTTACAATGCGTATTGGTAAAAAAATTGGACTAATGCAACGCAATACGATGCAGGCTGCAATTTCTGCTCCTCAAATTGGCGGTATTATGAAAATGACCAAATTTATAATAAAAACAACTTTTATTATAGAAGCAATTGGCGCTCTTTTATTAGCCCCAACTTTTATTATTGATTTTGGTTGGTTAAAAGGTATTTGGAAGGCAATTTTTACTTCAATTTCCGCTTTTTGTAACGCCGGATTTGATTTAATGGGTGAACGAATTCCTTTTTCTTCGTTAACTAATTATCAAAGCAATTTACCAATTAATATAATTATTATGGCTTTAATTATCGTTGGTGGTATCGGTTTTGTCACTTGGCACGATTTTAAAGAACATAAGTTTAATATTAAAAGATATAAGCTTCAAACAAAAGTCGTTTTATCAACAACCTTCTTTTTAATTTTAATTCCTGCAATTTACTTTTTCTTTTATGAATTTTCTTTGCCACAATGGCAGGGAATGAGCTTAAAATCAAGAATTTTAGCATCTTTGTTTCAATCGGTCACACCAAGAACGGCAGGTTTTAACACCGTTGATTACGCAATGTTTTCCGATGCGTCTCAATTCGTTACCATTATTTTAATGTTAATTGGTGGTGCGCCCGGCTCAACGGCAGGTGGTATGAAAGTTACAACCTTTACGGTTTTAATTTTCACAGCTTTTAGCGTTTTTAGAAGAAAAAAGGATACTAATCTTCACGGAAGAAGGGTTGCCGACGATACCGTTAAAGAAGCCGTTACAATTTTCTTTATGTATTTAACCCTTTTAGTTATAAGTGGAGTTGTAATTAGTTGTGTTGAAGCAATTCCGCTTGCAACTTCGTTTTTTGAAGTTTCTTCTGCAATTGGAACGGTAGGTTCATCACTTGGCATCACTTCAAGTTTATCAACTTTTTCTAAACTAATTTTAACTGGATTAATGTTCTTTGGTCGTGTTGGTGGTTTAACTATAATTTTCGCCGCAACGTCAAATTTTATAGGCGGAGCAAGAATGCCCGAAGAAAAAATAACCGTTGGTTAAGGAGTTATTATGAAATCAATTTTAATTATAGGTCTTGGCCGTTTTGGCAGACATATTGCTCAAAAAATTAACGAACTTGGTCACCACGTTATGGCAGTCGATAATAACGAAGAAAGAGTTAGCTCGGTTTTATCGTTCGTTACCAGCGCACAAGTGGGTGATAGCACTAAAAAGGAAATGCTTTCTTCACTTGGCGTGCGTGATTTTGACGTTTGTATCGTTGCTATCGGCGATGATTTTCAAAGTTCCCTTGAAACCACTTCACTTTTAAAGGAACTTGGCGCAAAATTCGTTGTTTCTCGTGCCGCTCGTGGCGTTCACGCAAAATTCCTTTTGAGAAACGGTGCTGACGAAGTTGTTTATCCTGAAAAAGAACTTGCTGAATGGTGCGCTATTCGTTATAGTTCGAATCACGTTTTCGATTATATCAAAATTGCCGAAGGACACTCGATTTTTGAAGTAGAAGTTCCAAAATCGTGGGTGGGTAAGTCGGTTTTAGAAATTGACATTCGTAAAAAATATAACATAAACCTTTTGGCAATTAAGCATAACGAAGTTTTAAACATGGCAATCACTCCGCTTTCAACCCTTGAACAAGGTGATAGAATTTTAGTTTTAGGTAGCGACAAAAACATTCAAAAATGCTTTAAAATTTAAAAATATATTAAAAGATTAACGAAAAAATCGTTAATCTTTTTGTTTTTTGAATTTGTTAGTTAAAATCGCTTTACTTAATTAAAGTGATAATGTATAATTGGTCTATAACCGCTTTACTTAATTAAAGTGGTAAAAAAATAGGAAGTGAAAATTATGAAAAAATTTTTAATGCTAATTACGTCGTTAGTTTTAATTTGCTCAATGGCTTTTACAGTTAGCGGTTGTGGCAACACTGAAACCCTTGCCGATGGAGTTTTAACCGTTGGCTATACAATTTATCCACCAATGAATTATTTAGACGATTCAAACAATTTCGTTGGTTTTGACACTGAACTCGCTAAAGAAGTTGGTAAAATTTTAAAAGTTGAAGTTAATTTTGTTGAAATTAACTGGGATACAAAGGTTATGGCTCTTAACACAAAAGAAATTGATTGTGTTTGGAACGGTATGACAATTACCGACGAACTTAAAGAAGCTATGTCTATAACCGATCCTTATTTAGAAAATAAGCAAGTTATTATTTGTCAATCAGGCGCTGCATCAGTTTTCAACAGTAAAGATAGTTTAAAAAATGCAAGCGAAGTTTTAGCTGAAGCAGGTTCAGCAGGTGAAAACGTTATTAAGCAAGTTTTAGGTAGCGATCTTTCTAAATATAGTTCTGTTGGCGCTCAAAAGGACACTTTATTAGAAGTTAAATCATCACCAACAAAGGTTGCCGTTATCGATATTACAATGGCAAAGGTTATTACAGGTGCATCGTCAGCTAATCCAGACTTAACCTACGTTGACGTTGATTTCCCACTTGAACAATTTGGTATTGGTTTTAGAAAAGACGACGTTGACACAATGAAAAAGGTTAACGATGCTATTAAAACTTTAAAATCAAATGGCAAATACGATGAATTAATGAATAAATATTACGCATAAAATATGAGTTTTTTATCGGTTACCCTTGAACTTTTAAAAGGGTTTGAAATGACAATTGCAATATTTGGTATAACCTTAGTCTCAGCGATTCCGTTGGGACTTTTGGTTGCGTTTGGCTCAATGAGTAAATTTATGCCTCTTAAAGCAGTTGTTAAAACCTTTGTTTGGATAATTCGTGGAACGCCACTTATGCTTCAAGTAATTGCCGTTTATTACGGACCTGCGCTTTTATTTGGTTGGTCGCTTTTGCCACGTTTAACGGCGGTTATCGTTGCCTTTGTAATTAACTACGCTTGTTATTTTTCGGAAATTTTCCGTGGGGGAATTGAAAGTATTCCTCGTGGTCAAGCGGAAGCAGGGCACGTTTTAGGTTTAACGAAAGGTCAAATTTTCTTTAAAATAATTTTGCTCCAAGTTATTAAAAAAACCGTTCCGCCAATGTCTAACGAAATTATTACTTTGGTTAAAGATACGTCTCTTGCCCGTGTTATAATTGTAACTGAAATTTTAAAGGTTGCCCAAGATTTTACTGCAAAGGGATTAATTTGGCCACTTTTTTACACCGCCGTTTATTACCTTGTTTTCGTTGGAATTCTTACCATTTTATTCGGCTTTATCGAGAAAAAGCTTAACTTTTATAAGGAGTAGAAAATGGCATTTTTACAAGTTAAAAACATTAAAAAGAAGTTTGGCGATTTACAAGTTTTAAAAGGCATTAATTTTGAATTAAATTCAGGGGAAGTAGTTTCAATAATTGGTTCGTCTGGTAATGGTAAAACAACCTTTTTAAGATGTTTAAATTTTTTAGAAAAGGCAAATGAAGGTGAAATTTACGTTGATGGCCAACTTATTTTCGACGCTACTAAAAAATATTCCGACACTGAATTTAGAAAAATGAATTTAATTTTTGGAATGGTTTTTCAAAATTTTAATTTATTTCCTCAATATACTGCTTTGCAAAACGTTTGTTTGGCTATGAATTTACAGGCGGAAAATAAACTTAAAGATGAAAAAGTTGGATTTGCTCGCCGTAAAACGTTAATGAAACAAGTTAAGGAAGAAAATAGTCAGCTTGCAAAAGACATTTTAGTTAGAGTTGGGCTTGGCGATAAGCTTAATTACTATCCTTGTCAACTTTCTGGTGGTCAGCAACAACGTGTTGCAATTGCAAGAGCTTTAGCCTTAAAGCCGAAAATTTTGTGCTTTGACGAGCCAACGAGTGCGTTAGATCCAGAATTAACCGGCGAGGTTTTAAAGGTTATAAAGGAGCTTAAAAGCCCGGAAATTGCAATGATAATCGTTACACACGAAATGCAATTTGCAAGGGAAGTTAGCGATAAAATTATTTTTATGAGTGAAGGCGAAATTGAAGAAATGGGAACACCGGAACAAATTTTTAATTCACAAAATGCAAAAACTAATAGTTTTTTAAAAAATTTTATTGAATAAAAAAAAGAGTATGTTTTTTCAAACATACTCTTTTTTATGAAAAAACAGCCTTACGAAAAGTAAGGCTGTTTTAATGGTGTCGAGGATGAGACTTGAACTCACACGGGTTAACCATACGCCCCTCAAACGTACGCGTCTGCCGATTCCGCCACCCCGACAACTTGAAAGCCTATTTATTTTACAAAATTTTTTTTATATTGTCAAGAATTTTTTTAAAGTATTTGATAAAAATAATAAAATATGATATTATAAAGTTAAGTTTTTATATATTTAGATTATTTAACTTGTCAATTGTTATAAAATATCTAATATTTCACAATATATTTATAAGTTATGTTAGATATTAGAACGAGTTATTTGCTCAAAATAATCAATGAAAAATGTCAAAAAGGCAGTTATAAAATAATTTCCGTTTGCGAACTAATTAGTTTAATGCCTCAACGGTTTAACGTTGACGGTGAGTTAATTAGTCAAAGTATTGATAAGTTAAAATCGGGCGAATATATTTTAGTTAAATTTAATAACCATCAAGAGCTTTGTTTGTGCCCAACGCCAAAAGGTAGGTTATATTTTGAAAAAGAAAGGGAAAATTGTTTAAATAAACCAAAAAACCAAAACCTTGCTTTAACTTATTTATTTAGTGGAATTTCAACTTTTTTCGCTGTTTTTTTAGCCTTAGTTTTAGCTAAAATTTTAGGTGTTATATGTTAAATAAAAACGAGCGATATATTATGGAAATTATTTATAATAAATGCGGTGAAAATGGAAATTGTTTAATAACCGTTAACGAAATTGGCGAAAAACTAAAAAAGAAAATGCCCCTTAAACAAATTGAAAGCATTATTAACTCCTTAGAACTTGACGATTATTTCGACGTTGTTTTTTCTGAGCGAAAAGGCAAGCCTATTTTATGCGTTAATCTTCACGTTAAGGGAATTTCATATAAAAGGGAAATGGTTCAATTTAAAAGGGATATTTATAAAAAATTGCTTTTTGCATTTATTAGTGCAATTGCGACTTTTATTTTTGGTAGATTATTATTTTTTATTTTTAAGTGATTATGGAAAAATTTGTTTTACATTCAAAATTTAAACCAACGGGCGATCAACCACAAGCCATTGAAAAACTTACTGAAGGGGTTTTAGACGGTCTTAGAACGCAAGTTTTGGTTGGTGTTACGGGTAGCGGAAAAACCTTTACAATGGCAAACGTTATTGCAAAGGTTAACAGACCTACTTTGGTAATTGCTCACAATAAAACTCTCGCTGCTCAGCTATGTAATGAATTTAGAGAATTTTTCCCGGAAAATAGCGTTGAATATTTCGTTTCTTACTACGACTATTATCAACCTGAATCCTATTTGCCTCAAACGGATACATACATTGAAAAGGATTTGCAAATTAACGATGAAATTGACAAACTTCGACATAGTGCAACGTCTTCTTTATGTGAACGCCGTGACGTTATTGTAGTTGCATCAGTTTCGTGTATATATGGTTTAGGTGCTCCTGAAGAATATTATAATTTGGCAATTTCCTTGCGACCTGGAATGGAAATTTCAAGAGATAAGCTTTTAAAAAAGCTTGTTGAAATTCAATATACCCGAAACGACGTTGATTTTTCACGTTCTAATTTTAGAGTTCGTGGCGACGTTGTTGAAATTTTTCCCGCATCAAACTCTGAACGTGGCATTAGGGTTGAGTTTTTTGGCGATGAAATTGACCGTATTTGTGAAACTGAAGCGTTGACCGGTAAGGTTATTTGCGAATTAAAACATACTGCAATTTTCCCAGCCAGTCACTATGCAGTTGGAACTAAAACCCTGAACGAAGCTTTAAAAAACATTGAAAAGGATATGGAAATTGAAGTTCAAGCCCATAAGGATAACGGAAGGCTTTTAGAAGCTCAACGCCTTGAACAACGCACTTCATACGACCTTGAAATGATGGGTGAAATTGGCTATTGTAGCGGTGTTGAAAACTATTCTCGATATTTTGACGGTAGGCTTATTGGCGAACCGCCTTTTACTCTTTTAGATTATTTTCCCGACGATTTATTGATTATCGTTGATGAAAGTCACATGACTATTCCTCAAATTAGGGCTATGTATAACGGGGATAGGTCGAGAAAGCAAAATCTCGTTGATTATGGGTTTAGATTAAAGTCGGCTTACGACAATAGACCCCTTACTTTTGATGAGTTTGAAAGTAGAATTAAGCAATGGATTTGCGTTTCTGCAACGCCTGCGCCTTACGAAATGGGAATAAGCGACCAATCGGTTGAGCAATTAATTCGACCAACGGGACTGCTTGATCCAACCATTGAAGTTAGAAAAACCGAAAATCAAATTGACGATTTAATGAACGAAATTGAAAAGGTTATTAGTCAAAATGGTAGGGTTTTAATTACCACGATGACTAAAAAAATGGCTGAAAGTTTATCGGAATATTTGAGAGAACTCGGTCAAAAAGTTCGTTATATGCATAGCGATATCGATACGTTAGAGAGAATTGATATTATAAACGAGCTTAGAAGCGGTGAAATCGACGTGCTTGTTGGAATAAATTTGCTTCGTGAAGGGTTAGATATGCCCGAAGTTAAGCTGGTTGCCATTTTAGATGCTGATAAAGAAGGATTTTTAAGAAGCGACACGGCTCTTATTCAAACTATTGGTAGAACGGCAAGAAACGCCGAAGGGCGAGTTATTATGTATGCCGATTCTATTACGGGAAGTATGAAACGAGCCATTGATGAAACTAATCGCCGTAGAGAAGTTCAAAGTCAATATAACCAAGCTAACGGAATAATTCCTAAAACTATTATAAAGGAAGTTAAGTCGACTATTAACATTTCTAAAAAAGTAGAAGACGATAACGTTAAGTTGAAAGATATTCCTGAAGAAATTGAAAAACTTAAAGCTCTTTTGAAAATTTTTACGGCTAATTATGAGTTTGAAAAATGTATTGAAATTAGGGATAAAATTAACAGATTAAAGAAAAAGTTGAGAAAATAAATGCAAAATTATATCACCATTAAAGGTGCGAGAGAAAATAATTTAAAGAATATTGATATTGACATTCCAAGAGAAAAATTGGTTGTATTTACAGGGCTTTCCGGTAGCGGTAAGTCAACTTTAGCTTTTGATACTATTTTTGCCGAGGGGCAAAGAAGATACGTTGAAAGTTTGTCGAGCTATGCAAGAATGTTTTTAGGACAAATGGCAAAGCCGGACGTTGATAAAATTGAAGGGCTTTCACCGGCAATTTCTATCGACCAAAAAACAACTTCAAACAACCCACGTTCAACGGTTGGCACGGTTACTGAAATTTACGACTATTTAAGACTTTTATACGCTCGAATTGGCGTTGCTCACTGCCCAAATTGCGGTAAAGAAATTTCTCGACAAACGGTGGATCAAATTGTTGATAAAGTTTTAGAGTTAGAAACGGGAAGTAAAATTTTGGTTTCTGCACCGGTAGTTCGTGGAAGAAAGGGCGAATTTCAAAAGGAACTTGAACAATTTAGAAAAAACGGTTTTGTTCGTGTGGAGATTGACGGCATAATTTACGGACTTGAAGAAGACGTTAAGCTTGAAAAGAACATAAAACATAACATTTCAGTTATAGTTGACCGTTTGGTGGTTAAAGAAGGTATTTCCCAACGTTTAACCGATAGCATTGAAACGGCTTTAAAACTTACCGATGGATTGGTTAATATTGTTTGTGGAGAAAAAACTGAAACTTTTTCAACTAAATACGCTTGTTCCGATTGTGGAATTAGTATTGAAGAAATTGAGCCAAGACTTTTTTCTTTTAATAATCCTTTCGGCGCATGTCCTGCGTGTTCTGGAATTGGTTATAAAATGCAATTCGACGTTGATAAGGTTGTAAAAGATTGGAATAAATCGTTAAATGAAGGGGCAATGACCATTACCGGCTGGAATTTAGATACGGGCAGAATGGCTAAAATGTATTTTTTAGCTCTTTCTAAACACTATGGTTTTAGTTTAGATACGCCCGTTAAGGACTTGCCGAAAGATATTGTTCAAATTTTGCTTTTTGGAAATGATGGCGAAAAAATTGAAATGAGTTATTCTTCAAGGGTTTTTTCCGGTAGTTATAGCGCACCTTTTGAGGGAATAATTCCAAATTTAGAAAGAAGATACCGTGAAACCACAAGCGATTACACCAAGTCGGAACTTGAAAAATATATGGTTGAAACAAGTTGCCCGGTTTGCCAGGGTAAAAGATTAAGAAAGGAAGCTTTGGCAGTAAAAATTAATGGGCTTAATATTGACGATCTTTGTTCACTTTCAATTGATAAGGCCTTGGAATTTATTGAAAGTTTAGAATTGTCGCCATCGCAACTTATAATTGCAACTCCAATTTTAAAGGAAGTTAGGGCAAGGTTTAATTTTTTAATTAACGTTGGTCTTAACTATTTAACTTTATCTCGTTCCGCTAACACTCTTTCCGGCGGTGAAGCCCAACGAATTAGGCTTGCAACTCAAATTGGAAGCGGATTAACGGGTGTTTTGTATATTTTAGACGAGCCAAGCATTGGTCTTCATCAAAGAGATAATGAAAAACTGTTAGAAACTTTAAAATCTTTAAGAGATTTAGGAAATACGTTAATCGTTGTTGAACACGATGAAGATACCATTAAAAATGCCGATTACGTTGTTGATATTGGTCCGTTTGCAGGTGTTCACGGCGGTGAAATCGTTGCCAAAGGCACTCCACAAGAAGTTAGTGAGAACCTAAATTCAATTACCGGTGACTATTTAAGTGGTAGAAAACAAATTGAAATTCCTGAAATTAGGCAACAGCCAAGCGATAAATGGTTAACCGTTTACGGAGCAAAACAAAACAATTTGCAAAACGTTACCGTTTCTTTCCCGGTTGGTTTAATAACTGCGGTTACGGGGGTTTCAGGCAGTGGAAAAAGCTCTCTTGTTAACGAAGTTTTAAGCCCTACGGTTTTTGCGGTTTTAAACAAAGCGAGAGTAAATTCCAATTGCGATAAAATTGAAGGCGTTGAAAATTTCGATAAAATGATCGTAATCGACCAATCGCCAATTGGAAGAACGCCAAGGAGCAACCCTGCAACTTATACTGGTGTTTTCACTTCAATTCGTGAACTTTTTGCATCAAGTCAAGATGCTCGTGAAAGGGGATATAAATCGGGAAGATTTTCTTTTAACGTTCCAGGTGGTAGGTGCGAACATTGCGAAGGCGACGGCATTATTAAAATTGCAATGCACTTTTTGCCCGACGTTTACGTTCCTTGTGAAGTTTGTAAAGGTAAACGATATAATAAAGAAACCTTGCAAGTTATGTATAAGGGCAAAAATATTAGTGACGTTTTAGAGATGACCGTTGAAGAAGCATGTGAATTTTTTGCAAATATTCCTAAAATTTATTCAAAAATAAAAGCCCTTAAAGACGTTGGTTTAGGTTATATAAAATTAGGTCAACCTGCAACGACACTATCGGGTGGGGAAGCTCAAAGGGTTAAACTTGCAACCGAATTAAGCAAAAGATCAACGGGAAAAACCCTTTATATTTTCGACGAGCCAACAACCGGACTTCACAGTTACGACGTTTCAAAATTAATTGATATTTTTTATAGATTGCGAAATGCAGGGAATACTATTATAGTAATTGAACACAACCTCGACGTTATTAAAATTTCCGATTATATTATCGATTTAGGTCCGGAAGGCGGCAATGGGGGCGGTCAAGTTTTTGCTACTGGAACACCTGAAAAAGTAAGCGAGCACCCTGAAAGTCACACAGGTAGATTTTTGCGTAAAATATTAAGTAAAAATCAATGATTTTAAACATAATTATGTCTATCATAAAAAAATCGACCATAAAAACTGGTCGATTTTTTTGCTTTATTAAAAAAGGTTTTCAAATTTAATTTTAAAGTTGTTTGGTATTTGTTCGCTAAGCTCTAAACAAACTTCAATTTTTCCTTCGGCTTCTTTATAGTTTTTGTTTTTCGTGTAAATTATTGCTTCTGAAATCCAAAGGTCAATTTCTTTAATTTCTGTGTGGGGAATAAAAGCGTGAAGAATTCTTTTTTTTGAAAGCCAATATTTTTGAACGGCATAAATATCTTCGGTGGTTGCATTTTCGTTTTGCAATTTTTCTTCAACGTTATATAACATTGTGTGAAAATTATCAAATGCATTATGAATGAATAAATTTTCATAAATTGCGCCAACTGTTACAATGGCAACCGATATTATTATCGACAAAATACATCTTACCATTTTTTAGTTTCATCCCCCAATTTTACGAAGAAATTTTTATAAGGTTTATTTTTTTCTTTTAAATATACTTTTCCATTTCCGTCGATAGTTAAAACCTCAACGTTTTTAAGTTTGGTTATATTTTGGTTTTTTAAAAGGTTTAAAATATAGTTTTCGTTTAACTTGCACAAAGTTAAATTATGTTTATCAATTTTTCCTTCAGCAACAAACAAAACGGGTAAACTTTTAACCGTTATATTTTCGTTTTCCAACACCGAAAGCTTTCCGTTTGCTTCGTATAGGGCGTATTGAACGCTATCAAGGGAATAATTTCCGGTTATTCTTAAACTTTCAATAAGGTCGTCAACACCTAAATTATTTCGTTTAAGTTCTAATATGTCAACGCCGTTTTTATTTATTACTATTGAAGGCTTTCCCGATATTAAGTGTTTAAAATTCTTTGAAATATGCTCGAAAATCGTTAAAAGTTGGTGTAAAATGAACACTGCTAAAACTGAAATTATTCCGTAAATTAAAGGAATGGAAACGTCGCTCATTGGAACGCAAGCAAGTTCGGCAATTAAAAGGGTTATAATAAACTCGTAAGGTTGCATTTCACCAATTTGTCTTTTACCCATAAGTCGCATTACTACGATTAAGGTAAAGAGTAAAATGACTGCTCGAATAAAAATGATTACCATAATAAAATTGTGTTTATTTTTTGCGTTTTTTATCCAATTAAAAACAAAAATTTGAAAAAAATTTTTTTGATTTTTTATTATTATATAATATATATAATATTTGTGTCGTGAGAGTGGGCAAAAATTGTTTACAAATTTTAAAAAGTGGTATAAAATAAATATAATTTTGTTTTTTGGACGGGTTTAAGCTTATGTTATCGAAAGTTAATAGTTTAACGTTAGTTGGTCTCGACGGGTTTTTAGTTGAGGTTGAAGTTGATTTATCGAGAGGACTTCCTAAGTTTGAAATCGTTGGTTTACCGGATACTGCGGTTAAAGAATCGAAGGAAAGGGTGCGTTCGGCAATTAAAAATAGCGGACTTAATTTTCCAACTTCGGTTATAACCGTTAATTTAGCTCCTGCCGACCTTAAAAAGGAAGGGGCGTCACTTGACCTTGCAATTGCTGTGAGCATTGTTAGAGCTTGCAACTTAGGTTTAAGTTTGAACGTTGAAAAAAATATTTTTTTAGGGGAACTTTCCTTAGACGGTAGCGTTAGGGGAATTTCCGGTGTTTTACCGCTTGTTATGTCGGCAAAACAAATGGGCTATGAAACCGTTGTAATTCCAAAACAAAATGCAAAAGAAGCTCAATTCGTTGGCGGTATTAATTTGCTTGCCGTTGAAAATTTAAAGGAAGTTATTAATTATTTATCGGGAAACGAAGTTGAATTTTGTCCGTTTATAGAATATTCGGCAACGGAAAAAAGTGAAGGCGTTGACGATTTGCGTTTTGTTAAAGGTCAATTTATTGCAAAACGTGCCCTTGAAGTTGCCGTTAGCGGAGGACACAATATTTTAATGGTTGGTTCGCCGGGAGCGGGAAAAACTATGCTAGCAAAGTGTATTCCTTCAATAATGCCGGATATGACCTTTGAAGAAAGCCTTGAAACGACTAAAATTCATTCGGTTGCGGGAGTTTTAAACCCAAGCGAAGGAATCGTTTCTTCCCGTCCGTTTATGACTCCTCACCATTCGGCTACTAACGTTGCGTTAATAGGTGGTGGAAATAACTTAAAACCAGGATTAATAAGCATGGCTCATAACGGTGTTTTATATCTTGATGAAATGCCCGAATACGGCAGAGCCGTTTTAGAATGTTTGCGCCAACCCCTTGAAGATAGGGTTATAACCGTTTCAAGGGCAAAGGGAAACGTTAAATATCCATCGAGTTTTATGCTTTGCGCAAGTATGAACCCATGTCCATGCGGAAATTACGGTTCGGAAACACAAGAATGTAGATGCACTTCGGCGCAAATTAGAAAATATAAGTCGAAAATATCCGGACCGTTATTAGATAGAATTGACATTCAAGTTCAGGTTGACGGTGTTAATTACGACGACTTAATTAGCGATGAAAAGGCTGAAAGTTCTTTCGACGTTAAAAGAAGGGTTAATCAAGCCCGCCTTATTCAAAGGGAGCGTTTTAAAAACGAAAACATTAAAACTAATGCTGAAATGAAGGAATTTCATTTGCAAAAATATTGTGCTTTAAGCGATGAGTGTGAAGCTATTATGCGCCAATCTTATGAAAGTTTAGGTTTATCCGCTCGTGGTAGAAGTAGAATTATAAAGGTGGCAAGAACCATTGCCGACCTCGATTTTTCGGAAAATATTTTACCAGAACACCTCCTTGAAGCAATTAGTTATAGAAGTTTAGATATCAACGAGTAAAAATATGTATAATAACGACGAGCTTGCCATAATTTGTTTAGATTCAATTATAGAATTAGAGTATAAGCATAAAACTAAAATTTTATCTCTTGTTAAAAGTCCAAGCGAACTTTTAAATTTAAAGGGTGAAGTTATTTCAAAAATTTATGATATTTTAGGTAATGCAAAGGGAAAATCTCTTTGTTTGTGCTTTGAAAAGGAATATTCAAACCAAGTTATTTTCGAGCTTGAAAAAAGAAATATTGTTGCCGTTACTTATTTATCGAAAAACTACCCAAAGAGTTTAAATGAAATTGAATTTAAGCCTTTGATTATTTATGCAAAAGGCAACCTTGAGTTATTAAATAAAAATAAATTTGCAATCGTAGGCTCACGAAAAACCTTAACTTACGCTTTAAAGTTTTGCGAAGACCTTTCAAAGAATTTAAGCGAAAATGGTATTGTTATAGTTTCAGGTAGCGCAGAAGGTGGAGATAGGTCGGCGTTAATTGGAAGCGTTGAAAGTGGAAACGTAATTTCCGTTTTAGCTCACGGACACGATCTCGTTTCACCTGAAAGTAATCGGCAACTAATTGAAAAAATTGCTAAAAAGGGACTTGTTATAAGCGAATATCCTCCGAAAGTTCCACCAAGGGCTTGGACCTATCCAATTAGAAACCGATTGATTGCCGGTTTAAGCGAAGGGGTCTTAATTATATCGGGTGAAATGAAAAGCGGAGCAAAATATACCGGTGATTTTGCAATTGAGTTTAATAAAAACCTTTTTGCATTGCCTTATTCTATTGGTATAAAATCGGGCGAGCTATGCAATTATTATATAAAAAACGGCGCTTATTTGTGTGATAACGTTAAAGACGTTTTAGATACTTTTAACTTAACTTATGAGCAAAAACCGAAAATTGAATTATTTGGAAATGAAAAATTAGTTTATGAAGCCATTTTAAACGGCTGTGATAACGCAAATAGCTTAATGATTGAATGTAATTTAAAAATATTTCAGTTAACTTCCATAATTTCATCACTTGAACTTAAAGGTTTGGTTGTAAAATTATTGGGAAATAAGCTAAAAGCAGTAAAATAAAATTGAAAATTTAATTCTTTGAATTATTGAATATAAGGAGAAATATGCAACTTATTATTGTGGAATCGCCTTCAAAGGCAAAAACAATTGAAAAATATCTTGGTGGTGACTTTAAGGTTGAAGCGAGCGGTGGTCACGTTAGGGACCTTCCGGAAAAACGCCTTGGCGTTAACGTTTCAAATAATTTTGAGCCGAACTACGTTGTCACTCCCGGCAAAAAAGCCGTTATTAAACAATTGCAAACCCAAGCAATGAAAGCGGATAAAATTTATCTTGCAACCGACCCGGATCGAGAAGGTGAGGCAATTTCTTGGCACTTAGAAGAAGTTTTAGGACTAAAAGGTAAATCGCAACGAATCGTTTTTAACGAAATTAGTGAAAGGGCAGTTAAGCAAGCCTTACAAAACCCACGGGATATTAATTATAATTTAGTAGACTCTCAACAAGCTCGCCGTGTTTTAGACCGATTGGTTGGCTATAAACTTTCACCGTTTTTATGCAAGAAAATTAAAGATGGTTTATCGGCTGGTAGAGTTCAATCGGTAGCGCTTAGAATAGTAGTTGATAAAGAAAGGGAAATTTTAGCTTTTAAACCGCAAGAATATTGGAATTTTTACGGCACTTTCAGCCGTGAAGGTCAATCGTTTAAAGCTCTTTTAACCGATAAAAAGGGTAAAAAATATCGTCCTTCAAACGAAGAAGAAGCCAAAAAGGTTTTCGAAGTTTTAAAATCGGCAAAAGCTTACGTTAGCGAGGTGAAAAACTCAAAAGTTAGTTCTCATCCGCAAGCTCCGTTTACAACTTCTACCCTTCAACAAGACGCATCCAATAAATTAGGGCTTTCTTCGCCTCAAATTATGAGCATTGCTCAACACCTTTACGAAGGCGTTGATACCCCCGACGGGGGACACCTTGCTTTGGTCACTTATATTAGAACGGACTCGGTTAGAGTTGCGAAAGAAGCGCAAATTGAAGCCTTTGATTTTATTAAAGAAAAATACGGCGCTGAATACGTTCCGTCAAGACCAAACTATTTTAAAACTAAAAAGTCTGCTCAAGATGCTCACGAAGCTATTAGACCAATCGACGTTACGGTTACACCGCAAAGCGTTAAGAAAATTTTAGATAGAAATCATTACAACGTTTATAAATTGATTTACGATAGATTTTTAGCTTCTCAAATGAGTAGCGCTAAATACGACGTTGTTTCTATTTCCGTTGGCGTTGACGATTATACATTTAAAACAAGTGTTAAAACCGTTGCTTTTAAAGGCTTTACCGCCGTTTACGACGACTTTGAAAAGGTTGGCGATGAAGACGAAATTGTTTTAAAATCAATTCCAAAGCTTAATAAAAACGACGATTTAATAACGGAAAACATTGAAAAAGAACAAAAATGGACAAAAGCTCCAACCCGTTATACCGATGCTACTTTGGTTAAGGCTATGGAAGATAAAGGGATTGGAAGACCTTCTACTTACGCTTCAATTATTTCCGTATTATCAAAACGTAAATATACTAAGAAAGATGGAAAATATATCCTTCCAACCGAAATTGCTTTTACAATGACCGACGTTTTGGTTAAGCATTTCGACGATATTATGGACGTTTCTTTTACGGCTAAAATGGAAGACACCTTAGATAATATTGAAAACGGCGACCAAGATTGGCACAGCGTTATTTCTAATTTCTATCCTTCTTTCGTTGACAAACTTTCAAAAGCTCAACAAGACGGCGATGAAATGACTGATATCGTTTGTGAAAAGTGCGGTGCGCCAATGGTTAGAAAAAATGGAAAATACGGCAAGTTTTTGGCTTGCTCTAACTATCCGGAATGTTCTAACATTAAGTCGGAAAACGTTGAAGTTTCAAACGTGGCTTGCGAAAAGTGCGGTGCGCTTATGATTTACAAAACGGGTAAATACGGTAAATTTTTGGCTTGTCCAAACTATCCAAAATGTTCGTTTATTAAACCGCTCAACCAAACTGAAAGTAGTGAAAAGTGTGAAATTTGCGGTGGCGATATGATTGAAAAAACAGGTAAATATGGAAAATATTTACAATGTAATCTTTGCAAACACACTAAATCAATTACCGAAAAGGCAGGTGTTTGCCCTGAATGTGGTAAGCCAACTCAAAAAATGACTTCAAGGGGTGGAAAAACCTTTTACGGTTGTTCAAACTATCCTGAATGTAAATTTATGAGTTGGGATATGCCAACGGGTGAAAAATGCCCAAAATGTGGTGAAATTTTAGTTTACACAAAAGTTGGCAAAAATATAAAATGTTCTTCAAAGGATTGTAATTATACAAAGAAAAATGAAAAAAATTAACGTTATAGGCGGTGGTCTTGCCGGCTCGGAAGCCGCTTATTATTTAGCTAAAAAGGGTTATGAAGTTAATCTTTACGACATTAAACCTAACAACTTTACACCTGCTCATTCAAACGGAAACTACGGTGAATTAGTTTGCTCAAACTCTTTAAAAAGCAACGACGTTTACGGAAATGCTTGCGGTCTTTTAAAGGAAGAAATGCGAATTATCGGTTCTTTCGTCATTGATTGTGCGGACAAAACTTCTGTTCCCGCCGGGGCTGCATTAGCAGTTGACAGGGAAAGGTTTGCGCAACTTATAACCGACAGGTTAAAAAGTTTTAAAAATATTAACTTTATTTGTGAAGAAGTGGTTGAAATTGATTTTTCTCAACCTACCATTGTTGCAACCGGACCTTTAACAACTTCGGCTTTAAGTAGTTTTATTGCCAAAGAGTTTTCTTCACAGCTATATTTTTACGATGCGGCAGCGCCAATCGTAAGCGGTGATTCTATCGATATGAGCGAGGCTTTTATTTGCGATAGATACGGTGAGCCTGGGACGGGGGATTATATTAACTGTCCAATCGACAAGGAAGGCTATTTAGCTTTTTATGAAGAATTAATTAATGCAAAAACAGCCCCAAGGCATAATTTTGAAGAAGATACCAAGGTTTTCGATGGGTGTATGCCCGTGGAAATTATGGCGAAACGTGGGGTTGATACTTTAAGGTTTGGACCTTTAAAGCCCGTTGGATTAACCGACCCAAGAACGGGAAGGTGGGCTTACGCTTCAATGCAACTAAGAAAGGAAGACGAAGCCGGTTCAATGTATAACATAGTAGGCTTTCAAACAAATTTACTTTTCGGTGAACAAAAAAGAGTTTTTTCAATGTTCCCAGCCCTTAAAAACGCAGAATTTTTAAGATATGGCGTTATGCACAGAAATACATATTTAAATAGTCCGCTATTTTTAGATAATAATTTTTGCGTTAAGGACAAGCCTTTAACTTATTTTGCCGGTCAAATTACTGGTGTTGAAGGCTACGTTGAGTCAATTGCTTCCGGATTAGTTTCGGCAATTGCAATAGATAGAAAATTAAGAAATTTATCGTCTATAAACTGGGATAATCGAACGGTTATTGGCGCACTTTCTTGTTATGTTACCCAAGAGAATAAAGATTTTCAACCAATGAACGCCAATTTCGGCATTTTAAAGCCACTTGATTATAGGGTTCGTTCAAAGGCTGAAAAGAAAAAAGCCCAAGCTGAAATTGCTTTGAAGGCTATTAAAGAAATTAAGGAGATTATCAATGAGTAATGAATTTAGAGGCACTACAATTTGCGCCGTTAAGAAAAACGGAATTACCGCAATTGCAGGCGATGGTCAAGTGACCTTTGGCGAAAGCGTTATTTTTAAAAACGGAGCAGTTAAAGTTAGAAGAATTTTTAACGATAGCGTAATTTTAGGCTTTGCCGGTTCCGTTAGCGATGCTTTTACCCTTTGCGAAAGATTTGAAGGTATGTTAAATAAATATTCCGGCAACTTGCTTAGAAGCGCCGTTGAACTTGCAGAACTATGGCGTAACGATAAGGTAGGTCGTAAGCTTGAAGCTATGATGATTACCGCCGACAAGGATACCCTTTTAATAGTTTCAGGTTCAGGTGAAGTTATCGAGCCGGATGAAGGAGTTTGCGCAATTGGTAGCGGTGGAAACTACGCATTAGCGGCTGCTCGTGCGCTATATCAAGAAACTGATTACTCTGCCGAACAAATTGCATCGAAAGCGTTAAAAATTGCAAGTGATATTTGCATTTTTACTAACGATAACATTAAGGTTGAAACCGTGGGGGATAAGCAATGAATTTTACGCCAAGACAAATTGTAAGCGAACTCGATAAATACATTATCGGTCAAGATAAAGCAAAGCGAGAAGTTGCAGTTGCTTTAAGAAACAGATATAGAAGAAGTCTTTTAACAAAGGAAGCTCAAGAAGAAATTACGCCTAAAAATATTATTATGAAAGGTCCAACCGGCGTTGGTAAAACGGAAATTGCAAGAAGACTTTCAAAGCTTGTTAAAGCGCCTTTCGTTAAGGTTGAAGCAACAAAGTTTACCGAAGTTGGATACGTTGGTAGGGATTGTGAATCTATGATTCGTGACCTTGTTGAATGTTCGGTTCGTTTAGTTCGTGAAGAGCAAATGAACGAAGTTTCAATTAAGGCTAAAAAAATTGCCCTTAAAAAAATAAATAAAATTTTATGCGAAACCTTTAAGCATACTAAGGGTGAAACTCCCGATGAAATTTTCCAAAGTCAAACCATGGAAAAATTAGAAGCGGGCGATTACGATGAAGTTATTATTGAAATTGAAATTACCGACGAACCTAAAACTATGGAACTTGTTCCAGGTAGTGGCACGGCAATTGACCTTGGTTCTATTTTTGGCGATATGATGCCTAAAAAGAAGAAAAAGAAGAAGGCTTCAGTTAAGGAAGCAATTCGCCTTTTAACCACCGAAGAAGGGGCGAAAATGGTCGATGAAGACGCCGTTATTACCGAAGGGTTAAGAAGAGCGGAACAAGAAGGTATTATTTTTATTGATGAAATTGATAAAATTGCATCAAAGGGAAAGACCGGTGGCGCCGACGTTTCAAGAGAAGGCGTTCAACGTGATATTTTGCCAATAGTTGAAGGTTCAACCGTGGTTACAAAATACGGCTCGGTTAAAACCGACTACATTTTATTTATAGCCGCAGGGGCTTTTCACATTGCTTCAATTGGCGATTTAATTCCAGAGCTTCAAGGTCGTTTTCCAATTATCGTTGAGCTTCAAAGCTTAACCAAGGAAGATTTTATTAGCATTTTAACCATTCCGGAAAACGCTATTACAAAGCAATATGCAACACTTCTTGCCGTTGACAACATTAATTTGAAATTTACAAAGGATGCAATTGAGCAAATTGCTGAACTTTGCGTTGAACTTAACGCCACCCAAGAAGATATTGGGGCGAGAAGAATGCACACTATTATGGAAAATCTTTTAGAAGATATTTCCTTCAATGCAGATGGAACTCATCCGGTAATCGACTTGACTATTGACAAAAAATACGTTCAAGAACATTTAAAGGATATTATAAACAGCAGAAATCTCAAAAAATTTATACTTTAATTAGGTGAATGAAATGATTAATATTCCAAAGGGAACAAAGGACGTTTTGCCACAAGAAAGCTATAAGTGGCATTACGTTGAAGATATTGCCAGAAAGGTTGCTTCAGCTTTTAACGTTAAAGAAATTCGCACGCCAACCTTTGAACACACCGAGCTATTTTTGCGTGGCGTTGGCAACACTACCGATATAGTAAATAAGGAAATGTATACCTTTCTCGATAAAGGTAATCGAAGCATAACCTTAAAGCCGGAAGGCACTGCGGGGGTTGCTCGTAGCTTTATTGAAAACGGACTATCTAACACGCAAATGCCTTTAAAAATGTATTATTTTTCACCGGTTTTCCGCTATGAACGCCCACAAGCTGGTAGACTTAGAGAACACCACCAATTCGGCGTTGAATTTTACGGCTCTAACGCTCCTGAAACGGATGCTGAAGTTATTTTGCTTGCTTATACCGTTTTAACAAAACTCGGTTTAAAAGTTAAACTCAATATTAATTCAATGGGATGTCCTGAATGTAGGGCGGAATATAATAGGGCGTTGAAAGAATATTTGAAAGATAATTTCGATAATTTATGCCCAACTTGTAAATCTCGTTACGAAACCAATCCGTTGAGAATTTTAGATTGCAAAGAAGAAAATTGTAAGCTTTTGGTTAAAGATGCGCCAAAAATTACCGATTATATTTGCGATGATTGTAAAACTCACTTTGAAGGCTTAAAAGACCTTTTGTCAAGTGCAAATTTAGAGTTTGAAGTTAATCCGCTTATAGTTCGTGGACTCGACTACTATACTAAAACGGTTTTTGAATTCGTTACGACTCAACTTGGTTCTCAAGGCACCGTTTGCGGTGGTGGTCGTTACGACGGTCTTATTGAACAAATCGGCGGACCAAAAACCGCAGGCGTTGGTTTTGGAATGGGGCTTGAAAGAATTTTAATGTTAATGGAAGCTTGTGGCGTTGAAATTCCAAACGAAAATTTCGTTGACCTTTACATTGCTTCAATGGGCGATTTAGCAAAGAAAAAAGCCTTTGAAATTGCATATAAACTTCGCTCAACAAGTAATATTAGAGTGGAAATCGACCATATTTCAAGGGGTATTAAAGCTCAATTTAAATACGCCGATAAAATTAACGCAAAATTCGTTGTGGTTATTGGTGAAAGCGAATTAAACGAAGGCTACGTTTTAATTAAAAGAATGAGCGATGGACAAACCAAGAAAGTTAGTTTTGAAGAGCTTTCTTTAGGTGAAAATTTTGAAAAAATTTCAAATTTTTAAGTTAGGGGGTTATTATGATTAAAAATTTAACCGATGAAAATTTTATTGATTTTATTGAAAGTTCAACAAAACCTATTATCGTAGATTTTTGGGCAAGTTGGTGCGTGCCTTGCAAAATGCAGTCGTCAATTTTTGAAAAGTTAGATGAAGAACTTGGCGATAAAATTGAATGTTGCAAGCTAAACGTTGACGAAAATACCCAAATTGCCAGCGCTTTTCAAATTTCAAGCATACCAACGCTTTTTGTAATTAACGACAAAAAAATTGTTGAAGCTAAAGTTGGAGTTCACGAACTTGACCAATTAAAAGAATTAGTTTCAAAATATATTAAATAGGTATAGGTTTTGTAATGGAAAAAATTAACAATCAAATTGAAATTACGAAATATGACAAAAAAAGTTGGCTAAAAAGTGCAATTTTAGGTTTCTTTTTAGGTCTTGGCGTTATAGTTCCGGGAATTAGTGGTTCAACGGTTGCCATAATTTTTGGGCTTTACACCCAAATGCTTTTTGCAATTGGTAATATTTTTAGCGATTTTAAAAGATGCATAACTTTCTTGCTTCCAATTGGTATTGGAATGGTAGTTGGGCTTATCGTTGGCTTTGTCGCTATTGATTTTATGCTTCAAATTATTCCTTTTGCAACCGTTGGTTTGTTTGCCGGGTTAATGAGTGGGGCGTTTCCTGCCGTTAAAGACGAAGCAAACATTCAAACTAAAAGTGCATCAAATTACATATTGCCGATTATCGGTGCTCTAATTCCAATTGGAATTAGTATTCTTTCAGTTAGTTTAAATTCAAACGGTTTAACCGCATCAACTTCAACATTTGATAACGTTAACGTTGGGTTAATTTTGCTTTGCATTCCAATTGGCTACGTCGTTGGAATAACCCAAGTTGTTCCAGGTTTAAGCGCAACTGCAATTTTAATGGTAGTTGGTTGGTTTAAAGGGCTTATTGCATCAGTTTCAATGACCTATTGGCAAGCAAATCCAATGATTTTCGTTGTTTATTTAGCTCTTGGCGTTGGATTTTTGCTCGGTATTACGACTTTTTCAAAACTATTAACCGTTTTGTTTGCTAAATTCCACGATAATCTTTATAAAATTATTATCGGTCTTTCCCTTGGTTCAATTATCTCGATGTTCTATAATCCCGATACCTATCAAGTATATATGAGTTGGGCTAACGGTGGGTTAAACGTTTTAGACTTAATTTTAGCAATTTTATTATTCGTTTGCGGTTTTATTGCTTCTTTTGCCTTAATTTTACAACAACGCAAACACAATAAGGCAATTGAAAGTCAACAAGAATAAATTGCTCTTATATATTTACTTGCTTTCGCAAGTTGGTTCGAATCGCTTATAAAAGAAAAATTACCAAAGCGAAAAGCTTTGATAATTTTTTGGCAGGGGAACGGGGCGACGCGATAAATTTTTGAAAAACACTGTGTGTTTTGAGCTTCGCTGTCAAAAATTGATTATTATATAGTTTACTTGCTTTCGCAAGTTGGTTCGAATCGCTTATAAAAGAAAAATTACCAAAGCAAAAAGCTTTGATAATTTTTTGGCAGGGGAGACGCGATTCGAACACGCAACCTACGGTTTTGGAGACCGCTACTCTACCGTTGAGCCACTCCCCTAAAAATGTTTAGTTTTCTGCAAACTTGCCTATTGATTATATATGTTTTTTTTCAATTAGTCAAACAAAAAAGTTGAAAATATTAAAAAATTAAGGAAAAATATGAAAGAAGTTATTTTGTATACCGACGGAGCTTGTTCGGGTAATCCTGGCAAAGGTGGTTATTGTGGAATTTTGTTCTATAACGGTCACGAAAAAATTGTTTCCGGCGGTGAAAACGAAACCACTAACAATAAAATGGAATTATTAGCCGTGGTTAACGGATTAAAGGCTTTAAATCAATCGTGCTCGGTTAAAGTATATAGCGATTCGGCTTACGTCGTTAACGCTTTTATTAACGGTTGGGTTTATTCATGGCAATTAAACGGTTGGCGCACCCAAGATAAAAAGCCCGTTAAAAACGTTGAATTATGGCAAGAATTAGTTTCTTTAACTAAATATCACAAAGTTGAGTTTATCAAAGTAAAGGGGCATAGCGATAACGAACAAAATAACAGATGCGATAAAATTGCTCGTGGGGAAATTGATAAATTACAAAAAAATTAAATAAAATTGCGTTAAAATTACCATCAAAGTAATATACTATATATATGGCTAATAAAAAAAATATTTTGGCGTTAGTTTTGAGCATTGCAGTAATTTGCTTGCTCGCAATATTTTCGCTAACCTTCTTTTTACTATATATAAATTGCTGTGGTGGTTTTTTGTTTGAAAATAAATTTTGGTTAACTACCGTTGCTTGCGTTTTAGTGGCAATTTTTTCAGCAATTGCAATAGTGTTTCAGTTTAAGGATAAAAGTTTTGTTTTTAGGCTGTGTTTTTCCGTTCTATTATTAACCGCAATAATTTCATTTTTCTTATACGTTCTTAAAATTACAGGTTTTTGGGAAAAGGTTAATTCCGTTAACGACGTTAGAAATTTTATTGTTAGTTTAGGGGGCTACGCCGTTTTAACTTTTATTATAATGCAAATTTTACAAGTTGTAGTTTTGCCCATTCCAGGCATTATTATGATTGGCGCAGGAATTGCAATGTTTGGAAAATTTTTAGGTGGGCTTTATAGCTTTATTGGTATTTTAATAGGCTCGTTTATAGCTTTTTATATTGGTAGAAAATTAGGATATAAAGCAGTGAAATGGCTTTGCGGAAACAGTGTGGATAAAGCCATTGAATCGGTTAAAGGAAAGGATAGAATTGTTTTATCGTTTATGTTTTTATTGCCATTTTTCCCCGACGACGTTTTATGTTTCGTTTCAGGTATTTCTTCAATGAGTCAAAAATACTTTATTATTATGATTACTTTTACACGATTAATTTCCGTTTTTTTAACCAGTTTTTCATTGAGTGGAATGTTAATTCCCTTTAATACTTGGTGGGGAATCGTTTTGTGGGGCGTAGTTATAATACTAACTTGTATAGCCGGCTGGTTTATTTATAAACACGGAGAAAAATTAGAAAATTATTTAATTAAAAAGATAAAAAGAAAATAATGGAAAAAAGTTTTAAAAGGTGTAAAATTTTACGCCTTTTTTTGTTGCAATTCGTTTTATAAAAGTGTATAATAATTTGGAAAAATATAATGGAGGAGTTTATGGATAAATTAAACTTACTTGCTGAACGCAAAGCTGTGCTTTTCGACGTTGAAAGCGACGTTAAGAATAAAATTAACGAAATTATTGATGAAAATAGTTTCGTTGAGCTCGACCGTTTCAGCTATTCTAAAAATGAATTCTACTCTGAAGACGTTCAAGGCGAAGGCGTTGTCACCGGATTTGCTACTATTAACGATTTTCCTTGTTATATAGTTGCTCAAAACTCAAAGGTTTTAAACGGTGGTTTAAGCTATGCCGGCGCTCAAAAAATTTGCAAGTGTCTTGATAAAGCTTGCGCAAGCGGTGCGCCCGTTATTTATCTTTTCTCGTCACTTGGCGTTTTAGCTGGTGAAGGCGTATCCGTTTTAGAAGGTTGCGGAATGGTTCTTTCTAAAATGCAAGAACTTCGTGATATTGTTCCTCAATTTTCAATTGCCGTTGGCGACGTTTACGGTTCAAGCGCTATTTTTGCTTCTACTTGCGACTACAATTTCTTATTGAAAGATTCTTGCGTGGCTTATGCTAGTCCGGTTGTTCTTTCGGCAAAAAGCGGAAAATCTCTCGATAAAGAAAGCGTTGGGGGAGTTAAAGCTCTTGCAAACAACGGAGTAAATGCGTTTGGCGTTGAAAGTTTAGTTGATTGTAGAAATAAAATTGTTGAAATTTTAGAAATTTTACCACAATTTAGCGGTGAACAAATCGACTGCTCAGACGACTTTAATAGAAGCGCACCTTCTCTTAACGAAAAGGCGTGCGCAAAATGTTTAATAAGCGCCGTTTACGATAACGGAAAGGTTGTTGAACTTGGAAAAGATTTTGCTCCTGAAGTTGTGACTTGCATTGGTAGAATTGGTGGTTTCAGCGTTGCTTCAATTATTTTTAACGGTGAAAACGGCGTTGAACTTAACGCAAATAATATCGACAAAATTCAAAGCTTTATCTACTACGCTCAAGATAATAATTTGCCACTTATTACTTTCGTTAACACTCTCGGTATTGAACAAAACCTTGAAGTTGCAAGCTCTCTCGTTATGCGTAAGGTTGCAAATTTAAGCTACGCATTATCAGTTGCTAACGAACTTCCAAAAATTAACGTAATTTACGGAAAGGCAATCGGTCTTGGATATACGTTGTTTGGCTCTCGTGCAATGGGCGCTGATTATAGCTTTGCGTTTGCAAACGCTTCAATTTCTCCATTTGACGTTGAAGTTGGCGCTCAAATTGAATTTGGCGTTAACGGTGGCGATATTGAAAAATTAAAAGCGCAATATGCAGAAAACGAACAGGACGCAATGAACGCTGCTAAAAACGGTTTTATTGACAACGTTATTGAACCTGAATTTGTTCGTCAATATATTATTTCCGCTTTACAAATGCTTTTGTAATAGGGGGAAGCTATGAATAATTTATTATCGTTTGCTGAAAGCTTTAAAGCAAACCTTCCATTAGGTTTGTTTATGTTTATTCTTGGAATGGTCGTAATTTTCTTTGGAATGACTATTATCGTTTTAGTCGTTTCAGTAATTGGTAAAATTATGACTAAATCAACAAGCTCTCCAAAAAAAGTTGAAGAAGCTCCAATCCAAGAAGTAAGTCAAGTTCAAGTGGAAAGCGAAGAAATTCCCGACCACGTTAAAGCGGCTATTGTTGCGGCAATAACGGCTTATTATTTCAACGAAAATTCATCGAAGTGTGAATTTAGAGTTAAAAAAATTAAAAGAATTTAAGGAGAATAATTAAAATGCGTAATTTTATCGTTACAATAGATGGAAAACAATATCAAGTAGGCGTTGAAGAAGTTGGCGGTTCATCAAGCGTTCAAACAATTTCTGCTCAACCAGCTCAAGCTCCTGTTGCTCAACCAGTTCAAGCACCGGTTGCTCAACCTGCAAAAACTGCTCCAACTGCCGTTACTAACGGAACTAAGGTTGATGCTCCAATGCCAGGTCTTATTAAGAAGCTTAGTTTAAGCGAAGGCGCTCAAGTTAAAAAAGGCGACGTTATTTTAATTTTAGAAGCAATGAAAATGGATAACGATATTACCGCTCCATGCGACGGTGTTATTTCTTATAAAACAACTGCCGGCTCAAACGTAGATACGGGTGCTGTTTTAGCAATTATTGGCTAATTTTAAAGGTGAAAAATGGATACAAGCTTGATTTTAGCAGGTTTGAACATTGGAGAATCACTTAAAAGTTTGTGGGAGTCGACTGGTGTATACCAAGGCACGAACTGGCAAAATTACGTGATGATTATAATTTCCTTCGTTCTTTTTTACCTTGCAATTAAAAAGGGCTTTGAGCCGTTATTAATGCTTCCAATCGCTTTCGGTATGTTTATCGTAAACATTCCTGGAGCTTACGGCATTTTGTTCGGCACAAAGGGTTATATTATTACAGAAGTAGCAACTAACGTTGAGGTTGCCCGTGGAACTTTACCTGAAATTTTGTCGCTTTTGAATTTAGCTGAAGGCACTTCAATTGAATCTATTAGTGCAGCTTTGGCTAATGGAATGGAAATTTGCGGTAGAAGTTATGGCGAAATGACTATTTCAAGTGAAACCATCGTTAGAGATTTTGGTCTTTTCTACTATATTTATAAAGGTGTTGATTGGGTAATTTTCCCACCAATTATTTTCTTGGGTATTGGCTGTATGACCGATTTTGGTCCGTTAATTGCTAATCCAAAGTCAATGATTATTGGCGCAGCTGCTCAACTCGGTATTTTTATTACCTTCTTTGGGGCGCTTTGTCTTTTAGGTTTTACTCCACAAGAATCGGGCGCAATTGCTATTATTGGTGGCGCAGACGGTCCAACGGCTATTTACGTTACTAAAAAATTAGCTGAACACTTGCTTCCTGCAATTGCAATTTCCGCATATTCTTATATGGCTCTTATTCCAATTATTCAAAAACCACTTATGCGTTTATGCACAACTCAAAAGGAAAGAACCATTAGAATGAAACAACTTAGAACCGTTTCTAAGCTTGAAAAGGTTATTTTCCCAATTGCCGTTTCTTTGGTTGTTGGCTTATTATTACCAGATGCAATGCCACTTTTAGGTATGCTTATGCTTGGTAACCTATTAAAAGAGTCAGGCGTAACACAACGTCTTTCAAATACTGCGCAAAACGGCTTGATGAACACCGTTACCATTTTCCTTGGCGTTATGGTTGGTTCAAAAGCTATTGGTTCAACCTTCCTTTCAGGACAAACCTTATTTATTATTGCTTTAGGTTTAATAGCTTTCTGTATGGGAACTGTTGGCGGATTACTTTGCGCAAAAATTATGAACAAATTATCAGGCGGAAAAATCAATCCGCTTATTGGTTCGGCAGGTGTTTCCGCCGTTCCAATGGCTGCTCGTATTTCTCAAGACGTTGGTAGGGAATACGATCCACAAAACCACCTTTTAATGCACGCTATGGGGCCAAACGTAGCCGGCGTAATTGGTTCGGCTATTGCTGCGGGTGTTCTTCTTGCGGTTTGTGGTTAACAAGTAAAAATAGGAGATAAATAATGAGTAAAAAAGTTTTAATTACCGAAACAATATTGAGAGATGCTCACCAATCACAAGCGGCAACTCGAATGAAAATTGAAGAAATGATTCCTGTTTTAGAACAACTTGACGAGGTTGGTTACTACTCTCTTGAAGCTTGGGGTGGCGCAACTTTCGACAGCTGTATGAGATTTTTGAACGAAGACCCATGGGAAAGATTAAGAACTTTAAAGAAATATCTTAAAAAGACGCCAATTCAAATGCTTCTTCGTGGTCAAAATATTTTAGGCTACAAGCACTATTCAGATGACGTTGTTGATGAATTCGTTCGTTTATCAATTAAAAACGGTGTTTCAATTATTCGTGTATTCGACGCTTTGAACGACACTAGAAACCTTGAAACCGCAATGAAATCTATTAAAAAATACGGCGGTATTTGTGAAGCTGCAATCAGTTATACTACAAGTCCCGTTCACACTAACGAATATTTCGTTAAGCTTGCTAAAAAGCTTGAAGATATGGGTGCGGATAATATTTGTATTAAGGATATGGCAAACCTTTTACTTCCATACACCGTTTACAATTTAGTTAAGGAACTTAAAAAGGTTCTTAAACCTGAAACTAAAATCCACCTTCACACTCATAACACTTCGGGAACGGGTGATATGGTTAACCTAAAAGCAATTGAAGCTGGTTGCGATATTATTGACACCGCTCTTTCTGCAATGGGTAACGGAACTAGCCAACCTGCAACTGAACCACTCGTTGCAACGTTAGAAGGTAGTGAATATGACACGGGCATTGACCTTGCTAAACTTTTACCAATTACCGATTACTTTAAAACCGTTGCCGATAGACTTCAAAATGACGGATTTTTATCGGAAAAGGTTAGAAAAATTGATATTAACACTCTTATTTACCAAGTTCCTGGCGGTATGCTTTCTAACTTGATTTCTCAATTAAAACAACAAAATAAGAGCGATAAGCTTTTAGAAGTTTTAGCTGAAGTTCCAAACGTTAGAAAGGATTTTGGTTATCCACCATTAGTAACTCCAACAAGCCAAATCGTTGGAACGCAAGCCGTTTTAAACGTTATTATGGGCGAGAGATATAAAATGGTAACCAAGGAATCGAAAGGTCTTCTTAAAGGGGAATACGGTCAACTTCCTGCTGCTCCTGATGCTGAAATCGTTAAAAAGATTGTTGGCGATGAAAAAATTATCGATTATCGTCCAGCTGATGATATTGCGCCTGAACTCGATAAATATAAAGAAGAATTAGGTGAATATTGGACTCAAGAAGAAGACGTTTTATCTTATGCGCTTTTCCCACAAGTTGCAACAAACTTCTTTAAGTTTAGACTTGCTCGTGATAAGGGCGTTGATAAAGATTTAGCTTCAAACCCTAATAAGGTTTATCCAGCATAATAATTAGCTTTGTAAAGCGAGAGCAAAAATGCTCTCGCTTTATGGGGTTTTTAGTAAAGGTATAAAATGGAAAGGAAAGTTGTAGTTATTGGCGGTGGCGCAGGTGGTTTGATTTCCGCATATTATTCAGCGCTCAACGGCAATAAAACTATATTGATTGAGAAAAACGAAAAATTAGGTAAAAAAATTTATATTACGGGAAAGGGTAGATGCAACGTGACTAACGACTGCGAAGTGGAAGAATTTTTAGCTAACGTTGTAACTAACTCTAAATTTTTAATTAGCTCAATTTATGCTTTCCCACCACAAAAATAATGGGACTTTTAGAAGAAAACGGGCTAAAATTAAAAGTTGAAAGGGGAAACAGGGTTTTTCCGTTATCCGATAAGTCCAGCGACGTTATTAAAACTTTAAGTTTAATGTGTCAAAAGGTTGGCGTTGAAATTCGTTTAAATGAAAAAGTAAATAATCTTTTAGTTGAAAACGGCTCTATTAAGGGCGTGGAAACTAATGAAGAAACAATTTTATGTGATAAGGTTATCGTTGCAACGGGGGGAATAACTTATTCTCAAACAGGTTCAACGGGTGATGGTTATGCTTTTGCTAAGGAAGTAGGACATAAAATCGTTCAACCTATTGCAGGGCTTTCAGGCATTGAAATTAAGGGTGATTTTTGCAAGGAATTAATGGGGTTATCCTTAAAAAACGTTGGTTTGACAACTAAAATTAACGATAAAGTTGTTTATTATCAATTTGGAGAAATGCTTTTTACTCACTTTGGCGTTTCTGGACCGATAGTTCTAACAACGTCGAGTAAAATTAACAAACAAATTGGCAATAACGTTAAATTATACATCGATTTTAAGCCGGCTTTAAAAGAAAAACAGCTCGACGCACGACTTATTCGTGATTTTGGCGAGCTTAAAAATAAAATGCTTAAAAATTCATTGCATTTATTGCTTCCAAAGGGCGTTATTCCTTATATTATAAGTCAAGCGGGTCTTGACGGAGATAAAAATACCAGTATTTTAACTAAGGAAGAGCGTTTAAAACTTGTTTGGACGATTAAAAACTTTGAATTAATTGTAAAAAAATTAGCGCCAATCGATATGGCAATTATAACTTGCGGTGGCGTTTCAACTAAAGAAATTAATCCAAAAACAATGGAAAGTAAACTTGTTAAAGGGTTGCATTTTGCCGGTGAAGTTATCGACGTTGATGGTTTAACCGGTGGATTTAACCTTCAAATTGCTTTTGCAACCGGTTATATGGCTGGAAATTGTTGAAATTAAGGAGTAAATTATGATTAGTATTGCGATTGATGGACCAAGTGGTAGCGGAAAAAGCACGATTGCTAAATTTTTGGCTCAAAAGTTAAATATTTTATATTTAGATACCGGCGCTATGTATAGAGCGTGTGCTTTAAAGGCGGTTAAGCTTGGAATTACCGACTATACCGATGAAGCTTGCGAAAGCTTTATTTCTAATATCGATTTAAAAATTGAATATGAAAACGGCGCTCAAAAAACCATTTTAGACGGGGAAGACGTTTCTTCAAAAATTAGACAAAACGAAGTTTCGCTTATGGCTTCAAGAATTTCTGCGCTAAAAACCGTTAGAATGAAAATGGTTGAAATGCAAAGAAAGGTTGCCCAAGGTTTAGACGTTATTATGGACGGTAGAGATATTGGAACTTACGTTATTCCAAACGCAACCTATAAGTTTTATATTACCGCAACCAGCGTTGTTAGAGCTCAAAGAAGGCATAAAGAACTTATCGAAAGGGGACAAAACGTTGATTTTAATACCCTTTTAGCCGAAATTGAAGAAAGAGATTATAACGATAGTCATCGTGAATTTGCACCTTTAAAACAAGCTGACGACGCAATTTATTTAGACACTTCAAACATGACTATTGAAGAAGTTTTAAACTTTGTTTTAGACAAAATTAAGGGGTAAATTATGGGTTTTATATATTGGGTTGCAAGAATTATCGTAGAGCCCTTTTATCGTTTATTTTTTCCAACCAAACGATATGGTTATAAAGAAGAAAAATACGATGGCTCAACGGTTATAATTTGCAATCATTTATCTAATTTTGATAGTGTAACCACGGCTATTACCTTTAAAAATAAGTCTTATTATTTATGTAAAAAGGAGCTTTTTTCTAATAAATTTTTTGGTTTTTTCGTTAAAGCATTCGGCGGTATTGGAATAAATAGGGATAAGCCGGAATTTAATGAATTAAAAACGGCTTTAAAACTTTTAAAGGATAGAAAAAGGTTAATAATTTTCCCGGAAGGAACGAGAAATAAGTCGGGTGAAGAGCTTTTAGAAATTAAAGGTGGCGCAGGAATGTTTGCCTTTAAAGCTAAAGCGAGAATTATCCCAATGTATATTGATAGACCGAATAGGTTTTTAAGAATGAACCATTTATATATTGGAAAACCTTTTACTCTCGAAGAATTTTACGGTGAAAAATTTAACGCTGAAGTTAGTGATAAAATTAATGCAAAAATGAAAGAACAAATTTTGGAATGTAAAAAATTGCTTGAAGAAAGGCTAAATAATAGGAAAAAATAAATAATGGAAATTGTAGTTGGTAAATATAGCGGGTTTTGCAACGGCGTTTCTAACGCAGTTGAAACGGCAAAAAAGGTGTATGGCGAAAACGTTTATATTTTAGGTGAGTTAATTCACAACGAACACGTCGTTAGTGAAATATTGTCACTTGGAAGTAAAATGGTTGATGAAATCAACCAAATTCCTAACGGCGCAACGGTTATAATTCGTTCTCACGGAGCGACGAAAAAGGTTTTTGAAAGTTTACAAAGTAAAAATTGTAAAATAATTGATTGCACTTGCGGTTTCGTTAAAAAAATTCATAAAATAGTTGAAGAAAAATCAAACCAAGGTTATCAAATTGTAATTTTGGGCGAGCCTTGTCACGCTGAAGTCGTTGGTATTGCCGGTTGGTGTAATGGGGAAGCTATCGTAGTTAGCGAATTTGACCCTTCGTTAGATTTTTCTCAATTTGAAAAACTTTGTATTGTGGCTCAAACAACCTATTCAGTTGAAAAATACAATTATTTTTTTAATAATTTTAATAAAAATCAATGTAAAATAGTTGAATTTTTTGAAACCATTTGCTATACTACTAACAGGCGTCAAAACGAAGCTGAAGAATTATCAAAAAAATGCGATGCAATCGTCGTTATAGGCGGTGTAAAAAGTAGCAATACTCGAAAGCTTTTTGAAATTTGCAAAAAGAATTGTCAAAACGTTTTTTTGGTTTCGAAAGCATCGGAAGTTGACGTGAAAAAATTAAAGAATTTTTATAAGTTAGGGATTGTTGCCGGCGCAAGCACGCCAAAGGAACAATCTATGGAGGTTTTTACAAACATGGCAGAAGAAGTTAAAGTAGTCGGCGAAATGTCAATGGATGAAGCTTATGCTGAAATGGACAAAAAAAATTACAAGAAAGGAGACAGAATTACCGCAACTATTTCTTTAGCTTGCGATGAGGGTTTAATGTTATATCTCATCGGCGCAAAGACGGATATTTTATTATCAAAATCTGACATGGCTTGTGAATCTTACTCTAAAGAAGATTACAGTTCTAAAGTTGGCGATGAAATTGAAGTTTTAGTTCTTGAAACAAAACCAAAGCTAATTGTTTCTCAAAAGGCTATCGTTGAAAAACAAAAGGAAGATGCTGAAATTGAAGCAATTAAAGCAGGTAAAGAATTTAGCGCTAAAATTACTGGTTTCAACAAAGGTGGTTTAACTGCAAAATATCTTTCATACGACGTTTTTGTTCCATCTTCACAAATTAGAATTGGTTTCGTTAAAGATTTAGAAAAATACGTTGGTAAAACTTTAAGACTTATTGCTGACAGTCAAAAGGTTGAATCAAAAGGTCGTCGTAAACAAATCGTTGCTTCTCAAAGAGTTATTTTAGAAGCTGAAAAGGCTGCAAGAGATGCAGCTAAAAAGGAAAAGGAAGATAAATTCTTCGCTTCTATTAACGTTGAAGATATCGTTAAGGGTAAAGTTGTAAGATTTGCTTCTTTCGGCGCTTTCGTTGAAGTTGACGGATTTGATTGTTTAGCTCACATTTCAGATCTTTCTTGGGTTGCAGTTAAAGACCCAGCTGAAGTTTTAGAACTTAACAAAGAATATGAATTCGTTGTTTTAAAAATTGATAGAGAAAAGAGCAAAGTTTCAATTGGCTACAAGCAACTTATGAAAAAGCCTTGGGACTTAGCTATGGAAAAATTCAACGTTGACGACGTTGTAACTGGAAAAATCGTTCGTATCGTTCCGTTTGGCGTTTTCGTTGAACTTGCTCCTGGCGTTGACGGTTTAGTTCATATTTCTCAAATTTCTCACGAATGGCTTGAAAACCCAACTGAAGGTTTAACCGTTGGTCAAGAAGTTGAAGCTAAAATTATTGGCATCGACTACGATAAAGAAAAAATTACTCTTTCTATTAAAGCTACAAAACCAGTTCCTGAAAAGGCTGATAAAAAGGTAAGCGAAAAGAAGGATAACGGCGAAGAAAAGCCAAAGAGAAAAGCTTCAAGCAAAAAACAACAAGAAAGTGATGAAATTGTTGAATGGAAAGACGATGATTTCGGCACAGCTTCAATTGCTGATTTAATCAACAAGAAGAACTAATTTTAAATTAAATTCAAAGGCGCTTTAATGAAAAAATTAAAGTGCCTTTGGGTAAAATTAATTTAAAAAAATAATTTTTAAAATTAAGAAAAAAATATTAAATTTTCAAAAAAAATGCTTGACAAATAACGATATATATTGTATTATAGACAAGCATTCGATGGTTTGTCGGGGTGTAGCGCAGTTGGTAGCGTACGTGGTTTGGGACCATGGGGTCGGGAGTTCGAGTCTCTTCACCCCGACCACCAAAAAAAAGGGCCTTTAGCTCAGTTGGTTAGAGCATCCGGCTCATAACCGGCAGGTCCAGTGGTCGCGCCACTGAAGGCCCACCATTAAATTTAATA
>JAZQKQ010000011.1:0-5914 GCA_045542235.1 Christensenellaceae bacterium
CCTATAACATTTATTATATTTTATATTATACCTAATGTTATATAAAATGTCAATATCTTTCAGCATAAAAATTAATAATATCTCATACTAATTAAATTTTTTTAATGACATTAAGACTTAGTAATTATATTTTATAAAAAGAAAAAAACATGGAATTTTATCCATGTCTCCTAATAATATGACTTTTGTCTATTTTTGTGCCCTCCTATTTCCCACAAAAAACATATATTTTAGCTCATTTTTGCCTATATTTACATCATTTTTTGGATTTTCAGGCTAAAAAGTTTGCGCATTTTTTTAAGAAAAGCCCCGTTTTACCGCCAACTTTATAACCTTCAATATAAGCGTTTTTACCGCTTCCCTCCGTAACGACGCCTTCTAAATAGTTTGCAATTATTTCACTTGCCTTTTCCGTTGCAACACGCCCCTTTAACACGGGTGAAACTCTTTGAGAAATCCCACTATTTTCATCGTAAATTTCTTCCACCAATTGAGGAGTGTAATAATATCCGCCGTTTACAGCGCTTGAAACTGCCATAGCAAGTTGAATTGGCGTGCAAGCAATGGTTTGACCAAATGAAATTCTTGCTAAATCACCACTTGTTACCGCATTCTTATTAACCACCATTCCAAGGGCTTCACCATTAAAATCTACCCCCGTTGCACTTCCAAACCCCATATTTTCAATATAGTTATACAAAACGTCCTTCCCAAGGGCTAAACCCATATCAACGAAACACGGATTACAGCTGTTGTTTAAGGCTTCTTTTATGGTTTCGTTTGAGTGTTTTCCGTTGTTATGCGTAGTCCAACACTTAATTTTTCTACCATCGACTATTCTAAAATTCGAGCCGTTAAAAACGTGAGTTAAACTAAAAGCTTTTGAGTTACCCTTTAAATGCTCGTTTACGTTTGCCAAGGCAGTTACAACTTTAAAGGTTGAACCAGGCTCGTAACTGTCGACTATTAAGCCGTTTCTTGAAAGCTTATTTAACAAAGCCATATCGTTTTTAGGAATATTGTTCAAATCAAAACTTGGCAATTGACAAATTGCCAAAATTTTGCCGTTTTGTGGATTAACTAAAATGCAACTTGCACTTTTTGGTTGATAGTTTAAAACAGCTTTTTTTAAAGCGTTTTCGCAAATTAACTGAATATTAACGTCAATTGAAAGCCTTAAATTATAGCCGTTTTTTGCAGGAACGTAGCTTGGGGTTGAACTTTGCAAATTATTTCCAACAAGGTCGGCTTCAAAAACAATTTCACCGTTTTCGCCTTGTAAAAATTGATTGTAATATTTTTCAATACCACTTAGTCCAATTCCGTCAATAGAAGTCCAACCAAGGGTTTGACAAAGCAGTTCGCTATAAGGATAAACTCGCTGATTATCAACCGTGTAATAAACGCCGTTTAAATTATATTTTTCAAGCTCGGTTACTAAACTTTTATTAATTTGCCTTTTAATTAACACTTCCGAGCCACCGTTTTTAATTTTATTATAAACGGCTGACTGGTCTAAATTAAAAGTTTTAGCAAGGGTTTTGCTAACTAAATCAAGGTTATCAACGCACCTTGGCCTAACGTAAACGGCGAAAGATTGCTTATTACTAACTAAAACTTTCCCGTTTACGTCGACAATTTCTCCCCGCTTAGCCACCACGGGAATTTCTCTCGTCCACTGGTCGATAGCCTTTGCTCTAAGTTTTTCGCCCCAAATAACTTGAACGTAAAACATTCGCCCTAAAATTAGCAAAAAAATAAAGGTTATTCCACATAAAAGTGAAAATAACCTCTTTCGTATTATAGTTATCGATAAATTATTAATTTGTCTACCTCTACTTATTTAGTCATGCCCATTTCAATAGCCTTTCTTTCAATTTCATTGTCGGAAGAAACAAAAGATAATTCTTGTTCAAGGTCGTAATTTTGCTCTTGCAAAATTTGCACTCTTTCTTCCATCATAGCAACGTCGCCGTTCATACTGTTTAAAAGACGAGTATTTAAAACGATAAGGGCAAAAATTGTTAAAACGACAATTGCGTAAACCGCAATTAACGCCTTACCTTTTGAATTTACCTTGTATTGTCTATCTTCATCTCTAAAAGGCTCGCTTTCATAAAGATCCATTCCACGATAAGCGTAAGGATTGTGCATTTGCTCGCCTTGTGAACGATGTTGCATTGTGGTGCTTGTTGGAGTTAATTCATCTTCATCGTAAATTGCCTTTGGAGCTGGAACGGTTTTTACAACCGTGTCAGTTTTAGAAGGGTCGTGATATAATAAAGAATTAAAATCTTCAACTTTGTCGGTAGCTACTGGTTCTTGGATATGTTCGTTGCGTGCTGAAAAATCGGCATATCTTAAACCGCTGTGTTCACTTGTTTCCGTAGTTTGTTGTTGACCATATTGTCTGTTACTAATCATATTACATACCCCTTAAATTTATTCGCACGCTTAATAAATTTTAACTAAATTCTTTCACAAATTCTCAGTTTTGCACTTTTAGCACGGGGGTTAAACGTGACTTCATTTTCTCCCGCTACTATTGGTTTTTTATTTACAAGAACAATTTCCTTGCGCTTGCCACAAATGCAAATTGGCAAGCTTTTATCACATATGCAATCGGTTTCAAGGTCTTTAAAAGCGTTTTTAACAATTCTATCTTCCAGAGAATGAAAGGTTATAACGCAAAGCCTACCACCTTTTTTTAATCCGTAAACAATATCTTTAATTGCTTTTTCCAATCCTTCAAGCTCGCCGTTTACTTCAATTCTAATTGCTTGAAAGGTTCGCTTTGCAGGATGCCCTTGATCGGAATATTTTTTTGGAATCGACCTATCGACAATTTCAACCAACTCACCACAGGTTTCAATTGGTTTAATTTGCCTTGCTTTTACAATGTTTTTTGCAATTAAGCCGGCAAATCTTTCTTCACCGTAGGTTTTTAAAATATAGGTTAAGTCCTTTTCACTATAATCGTTTACCACGTCGTAGGCGGAAAAGGAAGCTTGTTGATTCATTCGCATGTTTAAGCGTTCTTCCTTCGCCATATAAGAAAAGCCCCTTGACCGCTCGTCAAGCTGATAGCTTGAAACACCAAGGTCTAACAACGCTCCGTCGATAAGACCGACGTTTAAATTTTTCATAATAGCGGAAAAATTTTTAAAATTATCGTGAACTAAATTAAATTTACCTTCATATTCAGCAAGCTTTTCCTTGGCTACCATAATTGCGTCGGTATCAAGGTCGGTAGCTATTAACTTAACGTTTTCTCCGCTTTCTAATATAGCTTTTGAATGACCTGCCCCACCAAGCGTTCCATCGAAATAAATTCCACCGGGAACTATGTTAAGCGCTTTAATACACTCTTCTTTCATTACTGAAATATGTTTAAATTCCATTTTTTTAACCAATTAACTTTGATAATTCACTCATTGCGGTTTCCCATAAAATAGTGTCGGTTTCGTCGCCTTCTCTATCAGGAATAATTTCCAAATACTTGTCCGCACCAATGGTGATAACGTCCTTTTCAATTTGAGCGTGAGTTAAAAACGCCTTTGGAACTACAATTCTACCTTGATTATCAGGTGTTGGAAATTCAATACCACGAGTATATTCTCTAAAAAATTTTGAGTGCGCTTCGTTTAACGGATTAAGCTTTGAGCTAATCATTTCAATTTGGCTTTCAATAACGTGCTTTGGATAAACACGAATACAGCCAGGTCCCTTTACAAAGGCAAAGTCTTCGCCAAGTTCTTTCTTGAACTTGGTTGGTATTCTAATACGTTTCTTTTCGTCAAGTTGATGCCTAACTTCGCCTAAAAACATATAGTCACTTTGCCCCCTTTATCATTGTAGCTACATTGTAGCACACAGTTTGACCACTGTCAACCCTTTTTTCAAAAAAAATCGAAAAATTTTAATATTTTTTTTATAAAAAAAGCATTTGCCTATTTTTTAAAGTTTAAAATCAAATTCACAAACGCAATTTTCAAACTTTTTAAATATTTCAAAATTCCGCTTTTTATCTTCAAAAATAAAACAAATTTCACCACGCTTTTCCCCACTAAAATTTAAATTGTGGTCAAAAGTGTCCGCCTGTCCCTTAAAGTGGTCATCCATCCCTACAATTCCAAAATTTAAGGCGTTTGTTTGGTAAAAATTGGCAATATAATTTTTAACGAAACAAAAATGTGTGCAACCAACCAAAACGTAGCTAAAACTTTGGTTGAATTTGGGCAAAAATTTTTCGGGGTTAAAAATAGCCTTTGTTAGGACGTTTTCTTCCACCCATTCGACTAGGCTTAAGCAAGGCGCTACAACCAAATTTTTATAAGTCGATTTTGCTTTCATAATATATACACTACTTGCCGTTAAGGGGGTGCAAACAAGCAAAACGTTGTCTTTTTCGGCAAGCTCAACCCTTGGAAAAATTCCATAGAATTTAACCTTTTTAAAACAGGCAGAAATTTCATGTAAAATCGTTGTAGAAATCGTGTTGCAAGCAAAAATAACCCCGTCGAATTTTTCCAAATTTATTTTGTTTAAATTTTCCCTTACCCTATTAAACAACCACTCCTTAGTTTTGTTTCCGTAAGGAGCGTTTTTACTATCGGAAAAATAAGTTAAATTTAAAAAAGGATATTTCGATTTTAAAAAAATTAGAAAATTAATTCCACCTATTCCACTATCGTAAATTAAAAAAGAATTTTTTCTCATATTTATATTTTATGAAACCAATTGTTCCTTTGATTAATTTAAAAGTGCAAAAATATTATAAAAAGTGAAAATATTTAATAAATTTAACTGAAATATTGTTGCCTAAAAAAGTTTTTTATGCTAAAATATTTTGGAAATTATGAAATTACCGTTTGTTTCGGTTATATAAAGGAGAAAAATCGTGCCAAACATTAAATCTGCTAAAAAAAGAGTTTTAGTTATTGAAAAGAAAAACGCAGAAAACAGAAGCGCTAACCAAAGAGTTAAAACAGCTATGAAAAAGCTTAACGCAGCAATCGAAGCTGGCGATAAGGAATTAGCTCAAACCCTTTACAAAGAAGTTGCAAAACTTTTAGACTCTTCAGTTTCAGCTGGTCGTTTCCACATCAATACCGCTGCTAACAAAAAGTCAGGTTTCGCAAAAAGAATTAACCAAATGGCTTAATTGTAGCTAACTTGTTTTCAAGTTTAAACAAAAAAATTAAGCAGACAGAATTTTCTGTCTGCTTTTTGTCGTTTAAAAAAACGCCCAAATTACGGGCGTTTTTTTAATTGCGTTTTGAACGTGGGCTAAAAATTAAAGCAAAAATATAACTAAAAACTACCGCCGATGCAATTCCGCAGGAAGCCGCTTTTAAACCACCCGTTAAAACGCCTACCACTCCGTGTTTTGCACCTTCAATACCGCCCTTGGCCAACAAATAGCCAAAGCCTGAAATTGGAACGGTAGCTCCTGCGCCTGCAAAATCAACTAAATATTGATAAAGACCTAAAGCCTGAAGCGCCACACCTGAAATTAAAAATATTACTAAAATTTTTCCCGAAGTTAATTTAGTTTTGTTAATTAAAACTTGACCAATAGTGCAAATTAAACCACCAACGACAAAAGCTTTAATAAACATAAAAACGATATCCCACATTCTAACACTCCAAAACAACGCCATGGGCAACACACGGAATAGATTCCCCTTGCTGTGTTGAAACGGACGAAAGTAATGCACCCGTTGCCAAAAACAGCATTTTTTTAATTTTCTTTTCCTTTAATTTTTTATAAATATACGAACTAAACACAACCGCACTACAACCAGCTCCGCTACCACCTTGGTATTCTTCTTCCTTAATGTTATAAATCATTTCCCCACAGTCAACGTGCTGTTTTTCTATATCGTAGCCATGTCGTTCTGTGAGCCAAGAG
>JAZQKQ010000012.1:0-39319 GCA_045542235.1 Christensenellaceae bacterium
ATAAAAGGTTTTGTTATATTTAATAATATTTTGTCAAAGGGGCAATTATTATTAATTTTATAATTTTAATTAAAAACTTTAAATAATATTTCTAAAATTTAACTAATAGTTTAATTTTAAAAAAATCAAATAAATTACAAACTCAACTTTTGGTTTTATTTTATTTTTTTTAAATTAAATTCCACCTAAAAAGGGTTATAAATTAAAAAATTAAATTTTTTCAGTAAAAATAAGGCTTTTTTCAACTAAATATATAGAAATTCAACCAATAGTTGAGAAAAAAATATTCCCAAAACACGCCGAAAGTTGTATAATGAAATCACAAACAAACTAGGAGGCGCTACAAATGAGTAAACTTAGCGAAAACATTGTAGAATTAAGAAAACAAAATGGACTAACCCAAGAACAGCTCGGCAAAACTTTTAACGTTTCTGCCCAAGCCGTTTCAAAATGGGAAAACGGAATTTCAGAACCTGACATTGAAACACTTAAAAAAATGTGTGAGTTGTTTAAAGTTAGTTTTGAAAAATTAATTGGTTCTCAACTTTCAATTGAAAATAATGAACCGAAAGAAAAAGAAGTTGTTAAAGAAATAATTCGTGAAACGAAAATTGAACAAGTAGTTGGATATTGTCAAGACTGTAAACAGCCTATTAAACCAGAAGATGAATATACAATTGATAACGGAAAACCCCTTTGTCAAAAATGCGCTCATAATCGAATTAGAGCTATGGAAATCAAAGAAAAGAAAGACCTTTCAAAAAGCGTTAAGCGGGGATTAATTTGGGGTGGCGTTCTTGGCGGTGGCGTTTTAGCCTTCTTTTTAATTAGCATTTTCGTTACAGGCTTTGATTGGGAAGCACTATTTGGCTCGCTAATTATCAGCTACGCTGTTTTTTCCTTCTCTTCAACCCTATTCTTCAGCGAACATATTCAAGATATAATGTTATGGTTTTGTAAATCGTTTACCATGCCGGGCGTTATTTTCACACTCGACCTTGAAGGAATTTTCTTTTTAATTTTAGTTAAAATTGGTGGCGCAATTTTAGGATTTTTACTTTCAATTCTCTGTTTCCTATTCGGCGTTGTGTTCACGTTAATTTACTCAATGTTCGCATTCCCATTCTGCTTAATTGCAAATATAAGAGCATCTCGCTAAAAACTATAAATTAAAAGGCTATAAGTCGATTAACCGACTTATAGCCTTATTTTTTGTTGAATTTTACTTTTTAAACGAGCCGTTATAAAGCTTATAATATTCGCCCTTTAAATTTAAGAGTTCTTCGTGATTACCCCTTTCTACGATAGAGCCTTGGTTTAAAACCATAATAACGTCGGCGTTTTTAATGGTTGAAAGGCGGTGAGCAATTACGAAAACCGTTCTACCTTTCATTAAATTATCCATTCCCCGCTGAACGATTGATTCAGTTCGGGTGTCGATTGAAGAAGTAGCCTCGTCTAAAATCATAACGGGCGGATCGGCAATTGCCACACGAGCAATTGAAATTAACTGGCGTTGACCTTGGGAAAGGTTTGCTCCGCCACCCGAAAGCATTGTGTTATAGCCTTGTGGCAAAAGCTGAATAAATTGGTCGGCGCAAGCAAGCTTTGCAGCGCTGATAACTTCTTCGTCGGAAGCGTCCGGTTTGCCGTAGCGAATGTTTTCCATAACCGAACCGCTAAACAAATGAACGTCTTGCAGAACCACGCCGAGAGAACGGCGAAGGTCGGGCTTGCGAATTTTGTTAATATTAATATCGTCGTAACGAATTTTTCCATCGTCGATATCGTAAAAACGATTAATAAGGTTGGTTATTGTCGTTTTGCCTGCCCCCGTTGGTCCAACGAAGGCAATTTTTTGACCTTTTTTAACGTCGATTGAAATATCGTTTAAAATTTGGCGAGAGCCGTCGTAAGAAAAGTCAACCTTTTCAAAATACACCCTACCTTCAACGGGGGTAAAAGTTATTTCGCCACTGCCGTGAGGGTGTTTCCAAGCCCAAATATTGCCATTTTCACTTTCACGAAGCTGACCGTCAATCCTTTCAACCTTAGTTAAAGTAACGTAGCCGTTGTCAATTTCAGGCGGTTCATCCATAAGCTCGAAAATACGCTCCGCCCCGGCAAGCGCAACGACTATTGCGTTAAATTGCTGAGAAACCATATTTATTGGTCGAGTAAAGGTGCGTGATAGCAACAAAAAGCTTGCCACAACACCAAACGCCGTTAAGCCTTGCCCAACGATTAAATGCCCGCTAACGGCTAAAACGCCACCGCAAACGGCAACTATGGCATATTGGAAATAGGTTAAGTTTCCCATTATCGGCATAAAAATGTTGGCGTATTTATTGGCGAGAGTTGAATTTAAGCAAAGTTGATTGTTAACCTGGTCAAAACCCTGTTTTGCCATTTCTTCACGGCAGAAAACCTTAACTACCTTTTGCCCGTTAATCATTTCTTCAACGTAGCCGTTAAGACTACCGATTGAGCGTTGTTGTTCAACGAAGTGCATTGCGCTTTTTCCACCCAACCCTTTAATAACTAAAAACATTAGCCCAACGGTTGCAAGAACGACCAAAGTTAACTGCCAACTTATGGTAAACATACTAACCAGCGCCACCACTATTGTTATTAAAGAATTTAAAAGGTTTGGAATTGATTGAGAAATAAGCTGTTCTAAAGCATCGGTATCGTTAGTGAAATGGCTCATAGTGTCGCCAAAGGAATGGGTATCGAAATATTTAATTGGCAAGGACTGCATTTTTATAAACATTTCATCACGCACGTTTTTTAAAACGCCTTGAGATATTACCGCCATTAGCATTGAATAGACAAGGGAAGCTAAAACCCCTGCGCCAAACACGAAACACATTGTTATGGTTAAGGATATAATAGGCGTGAAATCGGCGCTAAAACCTAAACTAACGCTTTTAATTTGCACTTCAATTCGGCTTACTAAATCGCCTATATAGGAAGCGCTGTAAACGGAAGCGAAAGATGAAATAATCATTGATAAAAGCGCAATAATTAAGGTTAACTTATGTTGCGAGAAAACGTATTTAAGCAATCGCTTTGAGGTTTTTGCGGGGTTTTTAATTCGCATTGGCTGTCTTCCCCCAGCCATTTTAACCCCTTTCTTATTCGGCATCGCTTTCATCGAAATCACCTCCACCTTGTTGAGAAACGTAAACTTCGTTGTAAATTTGACAATTTTCCATAAGCTGACTATGGGTGCCTATTCCCACGATTTCACCGCCGTCGAGCACGACTATTTTATCGGCATCAATAACAGAAGCCACCCTTTGAGCAATTATAATTTTAGTAGTTTCGGGAATAAACTCTCTAAAAGCTTGCCTAATTTTTAAATCGGTTGCAGTGTCAACTGCGCTGGTAGAATCGTATAAAATTAAAATTTTAGGTTTGCCCACAAGCGCCCTTGCAATACACAGCCTTTGCTTTTGACCGCCTGAAAAGTTTGCCCCACCCTGCTCAACGTGACAATCTAAAAAGTCTTTATGGGCGTGAACGAAATTATAGGCTTGGCTTAATTTTAAAGCGTGAATAATTTCTTCATCGGTAGCGTCGTTTTTGCCCCATTGAATATTTTCACGAATAGTGCCGGAAAAAAGCACGTTTTTTTGCAAGACCATTGAAACGGTTTTTCTCAAACTTTCAAGGTCGTAATCTTTTACGTTTTTATCGCCAACTAACACTTCGCCACTTAAAACGTCGTATAGCCGACAAATAAGCTGAACTAAACTGGTTTTTCCGCTACCCGTTCCGCCGATAATACCAACCGTTTCGCCACTTTCAATTTTAAGATTAATATTTTTTAAGCAAAGCTTACTTTGGTCGCTTGTGTATGAAAAATTAACGTTTTTAAACTCAATTTTACCATTTTCCACGCCGTAGATTGGATTTTTTGGATTTTTAACGTGGCTTTCTTCGTTTAAAACTTCGCAAATTCGTTCAGCTGAAGCCCTTGAAATGGTCACTTGAGCAAATATTCCCGAAAGGAACATTAAGCTCATTAAAATTTGAGAAGTATAGGTTATAAGGGTTTGTAGGTCGGTAACGCTAAGGGCGGAACCAGCCGTTGAAACTATAATTTTTGAAGCAAAGAATGAAATTCCAATTATGCAAATATACATTGCAAGTTGCATTATTGGGCTGTTTAAAGCAATTATTTTTTGCGCTTTTGTAAAATCGGTGTAAATGCCTTGCGAAACCGTTTCAAACTTTTCAATTTCCTTATCTTCCGAAACGTTAGACTTTACAACTCGCATTCCCCTAATATTTTCTTCAACAACGGAATTAAGCTTATCGTATTTTTTAAACAATCCCTTAAAAATTTTATGGGCAAACTTTAAAATAAACATTAGCCCTAAAAACATTATCGGCACAACGACGCAATAAATAAACGCTAATTTTCCGCCGATTATAAAACTCATTGAAAGGGCAAAAATTAACATAAACGGACAGCGCACTGCAACCCTTATAAGCATTTGATAGGCGTTTTGAACGAAAGTAACGTCGGTGGTCATTCGAGTTATTAAGCTCGACGACGAAAATTTATCAACGTTAGAAAAGGAATAGTCTTGAATTTTATAATACATATCCTTTCTTAAATTTTTCGCAAATCCACAACTTGCCCTTGAAGCGCAAACACCGCTTAACGCACCGAAAAGCAAGGCGATTAAAGCCATTGCCACTAAAACTGCGCCGTAGAGCAAAATCATTTTAGTATTGCCCGCTTGAATTCCAAATTTAAGCAAAAGGTTCATAACGAAAGGAATGGCAATATCCATAACCACTTCCACCATAACGAAAATTGGCGAAAGAATGCTATCCCTTTTATATTCCCTTATGCTTTTTGATAAAGTTCTAATCATCAGGTCACCTCTATTAAGATAAAAACTCAATTTATCGACTTATTTAGCCACTAATTTAATTTTTTAAATATTTTTCAACTATTAAAACAAGTTGTTTTTAATTAAAACTCAAAACGTTTTTTACACTACAAAACAATGCAAGAATTGTTTCCATCGTTCCAATTTTCATCCCAATTAGATAGGTAAGCATTTTCATTAATCGTTAATTGCAAATTATCGCAATTTAAGAAAGCATAAGCCCCAACGAATTGAGTTGATGAAGGTATTGAAATTGAAGTTAAACTACGGCACCCGTTAAAGGCGTTATTTCCAATGTAAGTTAAAGCTTGCGACAACTTAATGCTTTTTAATTTTTCGCAATTATAGAAAGCGCCGTTTCCAATATATTGAATTCTATTTTGAGTTGAAACGGTTGTTAAGTTTAAGCAACCGCTGAAAGCCCAATCGCCAACGTGGGTAGCATTATAAGGAATTGTAACCGTTTTTAACGATTGACAATTTTCAAAAGCCCTTTCTTCAATGACAACCGTGCTATTTTGAATTGTTACGGCGCTCATATTTAAGCAACCGCTAAAAGCTCCCTTTCTAATAACGTCGATTTTATTAGGAAGTGAAATGTTTTTTAGCGAACTGCAACCGGCAAAAGAATATTCGCCAAGGTAAACTATGTTAGGCTTTGTTGTTAAGCTTTCAATGGAAACGCAATTTTCAAAAGCGTTGTTTCCAATAGCCGTTATATTATTATGCAAGGTAATAATTTGCAAATTATCGCAATCCTTAAACATGTTTGGCGAAATTTCGTTAAGGTTAGTAGGAATTTTTACACTTTCTAAATGGTCGCAATTTTCAAAAGCGCCATATCCAACGTAATTAAGCGTGGTTGGAAGGTCGATTAAACTAAGTTTATTACAATTTAAAAAGGCGTTATTTCCAATTTCAACCAACTTTGCAGGAATTTCAAAATTGACTAAATTATAGCAATTTTGGAAAGCCTCTTCGGAAATTATAACAATATTATCGCCGTGCTCTACGGTTTGCAAACCTTCACACCCCAAAAAAGCGCCGTCACCTATTTCGCTAATGCTTAACGGCAAAACAACCGTTTTTAAACTATTACATTGTTCAAACAACCTGTCTTCAATTATTATTAAATTATTCGACAAACAAACCGACGCAAGATTTTCACATTGCTTAAACGCACCTTCGCCTAAATTTACAACGCTATTAGGAATTACAATTCCATTCAAGCTTTGACAATTTTCAAAAGCGTATGCCCCAACGCTTGTTAAACCATTTGGAAGCTCAAACGCAGAAAGGCTTATGCACGAGCTAAAAGCATAATCGTCAATGCAAAGGGCTTCGTTTGCAACAACCGTTGACAACTCGTAAGAATTAGAAAAAGCCCCTTGACCAATTTTTTTAACGTTGGTTAGCGTTATTTTATTTATTCCCCTAACGTTATTAAACGAATAATCGCCAATTTCACCAATAGGGTTGCCGTTTATGCCGTAAGTTAAATCTAACTCAATTTGCGTGTCCTTTAAATTCTCGTAATAATTACTATCCTTTAACCCGGTTAAAACAACCTTGTTGCCAATTTGAGAATAAACGTAGTTAGTTTCAGGAATCTCCAACTCAATTTTATTTAAAATAAATTTATGTATTTCTGGGTCGTAGGTTTCCAAAATATGTGGAATACCAAGGGTGTTGGCGCATTTTTTAAACATAGCTTTTTCGTTGTTATCCTTAAAATTCGCCCTATATTGACCGTTTTCCACAACGTAATGAACGCCTTTTGAATCGAATTTTTTATTGCATCTTTCACCAACGTTATTAAATTCAGTTGCCAGTTGCGAATTTTTATCAACCGTTAAATCACCTAAAGAAGATAGACAATTAAAATTATCGTTGTTTGTGAAAAACCTGCAAATAGAATTTATTCCCGTTAATAAATCAACTATTCGTTTAATTCCCGAACTTATTCGTGAAACGATTGCTTGATCGTCGTAAACTCCGCTTTGAAAAAAGTTGTTTAGGTCGTTAACATTTTCTTTGGCGCTTTCTAGCGACTCTTTAACGTTTTTGCTAAGCTCTAAAAAATCGCCTGTGATTAACGCTTCAAAAACAAACCCCAACAACGAAATTTTTACTAAATGATCTTTTTTAAATAATGAAGATTGCGTTAATAGCCCCCCAAAACAACACTCCACTAAAAATGTTATAATTGCTAAACTTTCAATAGCAATTTGCAATTCTCCATTACTAAGTTCAACCACGCCGTTCAACATTTCCCTAATATTTTCATATTCAAAAGCAAGCATTGCTAAAAGAAAATTAGGCGTGAATTCACCAGAAATTGGGTTGAGCGTTAGCTTTGGGTTTTTTGAAATTGCTCTTTCCCAATTATTAAAAATTTCAGTTCTAACGTTAGGGTCAATTATGTTCGACCCACTATCACACGCCAGTTCTTTACCTGCAAACATATTTGCAAGAGAAGGCATTTTTTCAACCATTTCAATGCCTTGATATGGCGTTCCCATGCTATATAGCCCGCTAACGTTAAAAGGGTGGTCGAACAAAATTTCACCTTGGTTTGATAAATTTAAATTTTTTGAAAAACGTTGGTTCAACTTTGTATATTCCCCAACGCCGGCTCCCTCCACTTGACCGCCCGACAATTGATCAACGTATTCACTTAACTCAACGGCTCCGCCCTCCGTATAGCCCGTGGCATACATCATTGAAACCAAACCGCCCCTTGAATGGGAAATTAAATTGACCGTTGGTATTCTTCCCGTTATGCACAAAATATCGTAAGAAACCCTGTCGATAACGTTGTGCAACTCTTTAAAAACGTTTCTGTGATATGAATTAGGATCTGCCGATTCAAAAACAATTATGGTGTGCTGACTTACGTCTTCAATTTTATCAACGAACAAAAAATTATATGTTTCTCCTATAAGATTTAACAATTGCAAATAAAAATTATCCGAAGTAATCATTGTAGCTAAATAAACGTTTGCATTACCTGCTTTTTTTCTTAGCTTTTCAATGATTGAATGCTCGTCGTAAACCAAACTGTAATCGTCGCTTAAAGGGGGAATTCCCTCCCCATCGTTTTCAGCTAAAAAATTTGCAAGCGACTTGCTTGCGCTGTTGCTCCAATGGCTGGCGTTTCCACCCTGCCCGTGAACGAGAACGGTTATAGAAGGAGCGTCTTCAACGTAGTTAGGAATTCTGGTGGCGTTATGTATTTGCTCGTCGGTTAAATCTTTACCATAGCCTTTAAAATAAGACATGGTAGATTTCTCATAATTTGTTGAATCAGCAAATGCTAAAAAATTTTTTATTGTAGGGAACGTAACAATAAATAGCAAAACTAACACCAAAAAATAAAGCATATTCTTTTTAATAACTTTTTTCATTTTATAATTTCCTCTGTTAATAATATTGATAAAATTGATCAAACGAATTGTTTTCTACAACATCTTGACAACCCCAAATAACTTGGTTGTTTCCATTCCAACCTTCTGCCCAACCACTTGGCTTTTCGCTATATGATGTTTTTATGGTTATATCGCTAATTTGATTAAACACGCCCAAATCAATTTCAACCACGTATTTAGGAATTTTTATTTCTGTAATATCCAATTGAGAAAAATCTATACTCTTGCCTGAATACTTTAAATAAACTTTTGTGTTTATATTATTATTTGGATAATTATATCCTATCCCTTTTTGAATTGTAATTATTTCACAAAAAGAAAAATTTAATTTCTTATGGTCTATAGTATTAACAAAATAATCGTAATAAACTAAACTTTCTAAATCAAAAATTGCGCCTACTATTATCAACGGCGTTTTAATAGTTAATTTTTTAACGTGAGAACCATCCACAACGTGAGTTTCACTATACATTATTCCAATTTCTTCATAGCCAAGCTGGGCTACCCTTATGCCATCGATATATTCGGGAATTACAATCTCTTCGGTTTTTGGCAATTCAATTATGCACAAACCAATGCTTCTATCAACGTAATAAACGAATCCGTCGGCGGAGGTTTTACATTTATCCTCAAACGTTTTTGGTTTTATGTTTACGCATCCACAGCCACTGCATCCTAAAACCGTTATTATTACCATTATTAAACAAATTAATTTTTTAATTTTCATAATTTCACCTTTCTTATAATTTATTTAATTAATCGGCTTATTTAGCCACTAATTTAATATTTTTTTATTGCAAATATTTAAATCTACGCAAGCAAAAAACGATATTTTTGGTTGCGTAGAAAACTATTATAATTTTTATTTATTTTTTAAACTTAACGCTGCCAAAAGGTTGGAAATTACAAAAATTGCCATTGCAAAATAAATTGGCAAGCTAATAAAGGTTGTTAATTTTAAAAGGGTTAAAGCCACAAGGCTAACTACTGCTAAAACAGCCAAAACTGAAAAAGCTTTTAACCAACCAATTGACCTTACGCATTTTTTGCAAAGCTTATACCAAAGGGGAACTCTAAACATTTGACCGCTTGAAATAAGCACCTCGCCCCTTGCGAAATTAACGTTTTTATTTTCTAAACCAACCGATAAAACCTTTTTGTTTTTAACGGGTTTTTCAACGAAATCAACTTGTTTTTTAACTTCTTGACTAACTTCAACGTCGAAATTGGTTTTAAAACCTTTAATTCCCAAAATTTTTAGTTCTTTAAAACAACCGATAGCATCGTCCTTTAAATTTTCACCGTCAACCATTGCGGAAACGTCGGTGCTGACGAAATTAGCTTTCGCCGTGCTTACAACCTGTTCCTTTTTTGAAAACTCAATTTCAAAATATTTACAAGCAACCCTTAAATTTGCCAAAAGGTCGCTTTCAATTGAACGGCTAAAAAGCTGGCTTAAAACTACCAAACCAAAGCAAACGCCAATTATTAACAAATAATAAGTGCCAAGCTTTAGGGCAGGAATTAACGCTAAAAAGCCAACTAAACAAACGGCTAACGCAGTAAAGGATAAAATAATTTCAACAAGCTTGTTTTTACCAAAATTTTTCTTTGTGTTAGCCAATTCTTCACTTGCCGTTGAAAAGGCTAAAAATTCATCGTTAAGTTCAACGTCGAAAACGTCGCCAAGCATAATTTCGGCTAACCTTTCACTTAATTTTGCAATCGATCTTGAAAGGCTGTAAATAAACGTGGCTATAACCGCAACCACTAACCCACCGTGTAAAACCAAACAAATGCTTGCAAGGGAAATTACAAGGTCAATTGAATAAAACTTTTTTTGAATTATATCAATAAAAGCGTAATAGAACACTTCGTAAACGGAAACCGCAAAGGCTAAAATTAGCAAAACGCTATTAAAGGTGAACGCCGAAGTTGAATCGCTTTGAGGGATAAATAAACCTAAAAGCAAAAACAAAAGGGAAGCTCCAAGCTCGCAAAGGCGCATAATGGCGTCGCCTTTAAGCTTTTTTCGTTTTATAAAAAGCGTTTCGTTTTCAGCTTTTTCTTCCGCCACCCTATTTTTTTCACTTTCAAATTGAGATTGATAGCTTTCAACCTTTTCTTCTTCAAATTTAGGTTGTTCTAAATTTTCACCATCGAAATTCTCAACCATTTCTTCTTGAATGGTTTCTTCTTGATTAAATTCGCCAACGATAAGCTCCCCGCCTAAATTTTCAATAATTTCCATTGAAGCGGTTAAAATATCATATTCGTTAACGAATTCGGGAAGCTCGTAGAAAAGAAGGTCTTCTTCAAAATAGCAATTTTTAACGCCCAAAAGGCTGGAAATTTGCTTTAAAGCAGACTTTTTATCAAAATCGCCTTCGGTCTTATAGTAATACACAATATTTTTTTCCATAACGCCACCTTTGTTTTAAAGAGATATATGCTTATTTTAGCATTTTTTACCAAATTACGCAATTAAGTTTTAATTAATTAATAAATTTCACAAAACAATCATAATAAAGGACAAATTTTTACAAAAAGGTGTTGAAATTTCCTTTAAAAAATGCTAAAATGTAAATAGTTATTACGTATTTATTATATTGACGTTTTTAACGAGCGTTATTAAAAAATTTTTAAGGTAAAACTTATGAAAAGAAAAAATGAACAACCTTCTTCAGCTTTTGCCGAGCGCTATTTCGTTAACGAAAAACAAGGACTTTCTTCCACTCAGGTTGAAATGAGAGAGCAAGAAGGGTTTGTTAACAAAACTAAAAACCATTTAAACGACAGTTATTTCAAAATTATAATACGAAACGTTTGCACTTTTTTCAACCTTTTGTGCTTTATTTGCTTTATCGCCCTACTTTGCGTTAGAGCCAAACTTTCCGACTATTCTTTTATGGTTATTTATCTCGTTAACCTTACCATTGGCATAGTTCAGGAAATTAGAGCAAAAATTACCTTGGAAAAAATGAGCATCGTTTCCACCCCAACTTCAACGGTTATTCGTGACGGGACTAAAAAGGAAGTTAACCTTGAAAACCTCGTTTTAGACGACGTTATTATGCTTTCCATTGGCGACCAAATACCAACCGATTGCATTTTGCTTAGCGGGTATGCCGAAGCTAACGAAGCGCTTTTAACCGGCGAATCTATACCCGTTAAAAAACACGTTGGCGACACTCTTTTAGGCGGTAGTTTTATAACCGGTGGAACTTGTTATGCAAGAGTGGAAAAAATTGGAAACGAATCTTACGTGCAACAGCTTTCCATTTCCGCTAAAAAGCATAAGTCACCTAACTCTAAACTGCTAACGTCTTTAAACAAACTAATTAAAACCATTGGTATTTTAATTGTTCCTTTCGCAATTTTAATGGGCGTTATTAACTTTAACGTGGTTAAGTTCGACTACGTTGGCTTGGAGCTTTACCGCCGTGTCGTAACCAGAACCTCTTCCGTTATTATTGGTATGATACCTGCAGGTATGTTCCTTTTAACGACTATGGCGCTTGCCGTTGGCGTTATTAACCTTTCAAAAATCAACACCCACGCCAAGGATAAATATTCCCTTGAAATGCTTGCCCGTGTTGACGTTTTGTGCCTTGATAAAACGGGAACTATAACCGACGGACAAATGGCGGTTAAAGAAGTTTGCGAGCTTAAAAAGCTTAAAAACATAACCACTGAAAAGGCAATTTTCGCTTTACAGTCCGCCCTAAAAGATAGCAACCAAACAGCCACCGCCCTAAACGCTTATTTTAGTAGCGGAACAGAACTTGAATATACGGCAAAAATTCCGTTTAGTTCGGATAGAAAATATTCGGCGGTCACCTTTAATAAATTTGGAACTTTCGTGTTGGGCGCTCCAAACTATATCTTCCCCGAGCTAACGAAAAAACTTGAAGAAGAAATTTTAAAGCACACCAGCCTTGGAAGAAGAGTTTTACTTTTAGCCCACTCTAACGGCGAAATTGAAAATGAAACAATCCCTTCCGACCTTGTTCCCGTTAGCCTTATAATTTTAGAAGACAACGTTCGCCCTGAAGCTATTGAAACGATTAAATGGTTTAAGGAAAACGACGTTTGCGTTAAGGTTATTTCCGGCGACGACCCCCTTACCGTTTCTGAAATTGCAAGGCGTGCCGGCGTGGAAAACTACGATAAATACATAAATTTAAACGGTGTTTTAGACGACGAGCTTTGGGAAATTGCCGAAAATTACACGGTTTTTGGCAGAGTTTCACCTGAACAAAAGGCAATTTTGGTTAAAGCCCTTAAAAAGAAGGGGCATTTGGTTGCAATGACCGGCGACGGCGTTAACGATATTTTAGCTATGAAAGAAGCCGATTGTTCGGTTACCGTTGCCTCCGGCTCCGACGCAGCAAAAAGCGTTGCTCAATTGGTTTTATTCGACGACAACTTTAACTCAATGCCAAAAGTCGTTTTAGAAGGAAGACGGGTTATAAACAACATTCAACGTTCGTCTTCCCTATATTTAATGAAAACCATTTTCACAATGACCTTCGCCTTTATTTCAATTTTAAGAAGAAGCGAATATCCGTTTTCACCGGGAATGATGATTATGATTGAAAGTTGCGTTATAGGCTTACCTTCATTCGTTTTATCCCTTCAACCAAACACGGCGAGAGTTAAGGGCAACTTTATTTCTCAAATGCTTATAAACGCCATTCCTGGCGCAATAGTTTTGGTTTTAAACGTTTTTGCAGTTCAACTATTAAACGACTATTTAGGCTTAAATTTGACCGATGAAACGTATAAAACGGTTTCCGTTGTAGTGCTAACCTTCGGTGGCTGGGCATATTTGGTTAACCTTTGCAAACCTTTCGATAAATACAGGGGTTGTTTAGTTGCCGTTACAACGGCGGTGTTGTTAATTTGGGCAATATTCTTAATGGATACCAGCTTTTTCCAACTCACTTCGTTCTTCCCAATTAAAGAAAATTGGCAATCCCTTTTAATTTCAATTTGCATCGTTCAATTCGACTTTCCGTTGCTTGTTCTCTGCTCCATTGTTCTTAAAAAAATTGCCAGCTTAATTTCAAACTACAAGCAAAAAGCTTAAATTAAAAATAAAAAAACTCGATTTTAAAATCGAGTTTTTTTTATTATTCAGCGTTTTTCTTTGCTTTTTTTGCATCAACCTTTGCGTTTTCTTCATCTTCTAAAACTTTGTAAGCAATTTTACCAACCAAGGTTTTTGGAAGCTGTTCTCTAAACTCAATGTCGTAAGGAACGGCGTATTTTGCAACGTGTTCTACGCAGTGGCGAATAATTTCCTTTTTGAGCGCACTTGAAGGTTGATAACCTGCCTTTAAAGTTACGAAAGCCTTAATTTTTTGAACTCTAAGCGGATCTTTAACACCGATTACACAGCTCATTTGAACGGCTTCGTGTCCGTCGATTGCGTTTTCAATTTGCGAAGGATAAACGTTATAGCCACTGGTTATAATCATTCTTTTAATGCGTTGTTTAAAGTAGATATAACCTTCTTCATCCATATAGCCAAGGTCGCCCGTGTGAAGCCAAATATCACCGTCGTCGTGCACTTTTAAGGTGTTTGCGGTTTCTTCAGGTTTATTGTGATAACCATTCATAACCGTTGGACCTTTTAAGCAAATTTCACCATCTTCACCATAAGGCGCTTCTTCGGTTGTGCCAACTTTACAAATTTTGTAATAGGTGTCGGGATAAGGAACGCCAATTGAACCTTCTTTATATTTATCAAAAGGCGTTAAACAACTCGCAGTTACGCATTCGGTTGTGCCGTAGCCTTCACGAACGTGAATTTTTGCGTTGTGCTCGTCAAGGAATTTATCGAATTTCTTTTTAAGCTCAATTGAAAGAGAATCACCACCGGAGAAAACACCGTAAAGACAATCTAAACTAACTCCGTCTAAGGTGTTAATGCGAGTTATTGCTTCATAAAGGGTTGGAACGCCGGCAATATAATTTGGACGATAATCTTTAATTAATTGAGCGTAGCTTTCAGGGTTAAAGCGAGGAACTAAAATTGAAGTGCCACCTGCAACCATCATCGTATGAATACAAACGCCTAAACCAAAACCGTGGAAAACAGGCATTGCGGCAAGCATTTTAGTTCCCGTAACAGGGTTGTGCGCCATTTCAATGGTTTGGTAAGCAAGGGCGTTAAAGTTAAGGTTAGTTAGTTCAACCCCCTTATTAATACCCGTTGTTCCGCCTGAGAATAAAATGGTTGCAACGTCGGTTGCGGACATGTGACAAGGTGTGAGAGTTTTTGCTTTTGAACTTAACTTTAAAAGCTTTTTCCAAAAAATAACGTTGGCTTGTGGGGTGAAATTTCTATCCTTTTTACCCTTGGTTAAGCCGTAGAGCGTGCTTTTAATAAAACCAAGTTCTTCAGCAGAACCTGAAATTATAAGCTTTTCAAGTTCAACTTCCTTTAAAACCTTTTCAAACTTATCGTAGAAAATGTCGAGAGTGATTGCATATTTTGAATTTACTTCTTTAAGGTAGAAAATAATTTCCTTAGTTGCCGAAAGTGGATGAATCATGCTGGCAACGGCGCCGATATAGTTAAGGGCATAAAGTGAATAAACGGCTTGAGGAACGTTTGGAAGACAAACGGTGACAACGTCGCCCTTTTTAACGCCTAAAGCTTGAAAGGCCTTTGCAAGCTTTAAAACCTTTGCCTTTAAGGTTGAAAATTTAATTTTCGTGCCCATGCAAGTTAAGGCTGTTGTGTTTGGATATTTATCGGCGGTTTGCAAAACTAAATCGCTCATTGAAAGAGTTGGGTAGGTTAAGTTAAAATTTGAATCGCCGTAGCTTGAAAGCCAAGGTGCTTTATTTTCCATAATATTAATTCCTTTTTTATTTTTTTACTTGTTATATAGGTTTAAATCGCAGTCAACCGGCGATTCAATTGGCAAATCCACAAGTTGAGGGTTTGCAATAATATGACGCAAAAGTTTAATTGACTTGGCAAAATATACCCCGTCGCCAATGCGCTCGTCAATGGTTAAGCTAATATCAACCATATTTTTCATTTCAAAAGTTCCATCATCCTTAAAAACAGGCTTTTTCTTCATTTCACCAATGATTATGAAAACGGAATTAGTGCCGTAGTTCGCCAAATGATGGTAGTTGGCGTTCATTTTAATCGAGCCTAAATTTGACATAAAAACAGTCGAAAAATAAGGGTCGTCTTTAGTGAAAGAAGTTGGTAGCCAACCGTGATAGTCGAAAACGTTAACGCAGTGAACTACAAATCGCAAAAGCCAGCGTGGAAGCTTGCCGTAAACACCCATTTTTTTGGTGGTTTCATCAATTTTTTCCGTTTTTCTAACCGTGAAAACTTGGCTTCTAACCTGTTCGTAAATACCGTCTATCAACGAGCCTTCGCCCTCTGACGGAGCAACTACTTTTGCAAGAGCTTCGTGCGAAGTATCTTCAAACTGCTTTTTTACAACGAAAGAAAAAGAAATTTCATTTCGTTCATAAAAACGGTGCCCTTTTATAAACCAATTCATTTTTGGTCTAAAATAAATGGTTTTCGCAATTGCGGCGGTTAAGAAATGGAAAATAGTATATTTAAAATTTTCGTGTTGCCTATTTTCATTTTTACTTTTAATAAACTCTAACGCCTTTTCAAACTCTAAACTTTCGTTTAAAACGGCTTCATTATCAGTCCGATTTGGAAGAGCGTAAGGCATTATAATTTGAATATCGGCTAAATTTTTAAGCCTATATCCGTCCTTTCTGTCACCAAAGCGACGCTTTCGTTTTTCTGTCATAAGTTATCCTGCCCATACCTATGGCTAAATTTTGCATAAAAAATTTTTTACACACAGAAGAATTTTACCATATTTTAATATTATTGTCAACGACATACTACCCGTTTATTAAAATACCCTTAATCCGCCCGATATCCATAAAAAAAGCAATCCAAAGGATTGCTTTAATTTAATATCTATTATATCTTTTTGCTAAGCGTTTCATAAAATTACTAACGTTTTCAGAAAAGACTAAACTTTCCTTTAACCTAACCTGCCAAGCACCGGTTTTTCCTGGTGTGTTAGTTCTAAAATCATCGTCTAAAAACAAAATATCTTGCATTGGAACAATGGCTAATTTGCTTTTCGAGCCGTAGCAAACGTTAATTATTGCTTCGCTAATTTTATAAACCCCTGAAAGCGGTTTGTTAATTCCTAAATAGGTTAAGCTTTTTTGAATTTTAGCCTTTTGTTTTTCAAGTTCTTCCTTGGAAAGCCCTTTAACGTAGCCAACCAAGGTGCTATTGTCGTGAGTGCCTGTGTAAGTGATGGAATTTTCGCTTATATTCCAAGGTAAATAAAGGTTGTTTTCATCGCTATCAAAAGCAAATTGCAACACTTTTAAACCGCTTAAATTAGCTTGACTTAAAAGATTTCTAACGCCGTCGTCAATCATTCCAAGATCTTCAGCAAAAATACCGTGGCTTCCAATTGCGTTAAATAAGTCCATTTTAGGTCCGTCAACCCACCAGCCCTTTTCAGCCGTTTCATCACCATATTTTACAACCCAAAATCTGTCCAAACCACGGAAATGGTCAATTCTAACCAAATCGAAGAATTTTCTTGCGTTATCTACCCTGTTTTTCCAAAATTCAAAGCCCGTTTTTCTAATTTCTTCCCAATTATAAACCGGATTACCCCAAAGCTGACCGGTTGAAGAAAAATAATCTGGCGGAACGCCGGCAACCAAACTTGGTTTATAATTTTCATCGAGCATAAAATATTGTGGATTAGCCCACACGTCAACACTGTCGAAAGAAAGATAGAACGGAAGATCGCCAACGAGTTTAACGCCCTTTAAGTTAGCGTATTTTTTAAGTTGTTTAAACTGTTCGCTAAACTCAAATTGAACGAATTGCCAAAATAAAATTTCCTGCTTATTTTCCCTTTCAAACTCCCTTAAAGCTTGCTCGTTTCTAAATTTATATTCCGTTGGCCAATTGTTCCAACTGTCGTTAAATTTACCTTTGAGCGCCATAAAAAGAGCGTAGTCGTTGAACTGACCACGGCGAAGAAAATTCTTAAACCCAGGACAATTTACGTCGAAACGAGAAAAGGCAAGCCTTAACATTTGATAGCGACTATTATAAAGGTTTTCATAGTTAATTTTTTCGCTTTTATCAATATATTTTTCCGTTTCCCTATAAGTTAAAAGCTTTTTTGAACGCAAAATTTCAGGGTCGATAAAATATGGGTTGCCCGAATAGTCGCAAACCGTTTGATAGGGCGAATCGCCAAAGCCCGTTTGACAAAGGGGTAGCATTTGCCAATGGCTATGCCCCGTTTGTTTTAATAAATCGATAAATTTATAAGCCCACTTACCAAAAGTTCCAATGCCATATTTCGATGGCAATGAAAAAATTGGAAGCAAAATTCCACATTCTCTCATAATTTCTACCCGTTCCTACAATTTTATATAACTTATGCTAAATTTTGCAAAAAAAATAAAATGCAAATTTTCAAAAGGAAAAAATGCATTGTTATTTTAACAAATTATAAGATTTTTGTCAAAGAAAATTTAGTTAAAAAATTTATTATTTAACCTAATTTTAACTAAATTTCTCGCCTGTCAACCAAGGCTCTGGTAAGCGATGAAATATCGGCGTATTCAAGGTCGGTGCCAACGGCAATACCGTGGGCAATTCGAGTCACTTTAACACCCAAAGGCTTAATGAGTTTTGCAATATACATAGCCGTAGCTTCCCCTTCCACGTCGGGATTGGTCGCCATTATAACTTCCTTAGTATTGCCTTCTCCAATTCGAGCTAAAAGTTCTTTAATTTTAATGTCGTTTGGACCAATACCTTCAATTGGATTAATAGTTCCGTGCAAAACGTGATAAACGCCTTTAAATTCCCCCGCCTTTTCCATTGCAATAACGTCTTTTGGCTCTTTAACCACGCAAATTGTTTCCGCACTGCGTTTTTGACAAACCAAACATATTTCTTCATCGGTAAAATTACCGCAAACCTTGCAATAATGAACGTCGGTTTTAGCCGAAATTAGGGCGTTAGCAAATTCCTCAACTTCGCTTTCACTCATATTAATAATTTTATAAGCATAACGCTGAGCGGTTTTCGTGCCAACACCGGGAAGCTTAGTAAATTGGTTAATAAGCTTGCCAATTGGCTCGATAAAGGATTTCATTAAAACATACCTCCGCCCATTTTAGCGTATGGTCCCATTTTTTCTTCGTAAAGTTCGTCGGCTTTGTCGTAAGCGTTGTTAACGGCTGCAATAATTAAATCTTCAAGTAATTCAATATCGTCGGGATCAACCGCCTTTGGATCAATCGTTATACCGCTGATAACCTTTTTGCCGTTTACTATAACCTTAACTAAACCGCTACCGCTTTCACCTTCAAGTTCAGCTTCTTCAAGCTCTTGTTGAGCCTTTTGCATTTCTTCTTGCATTTTTTGAGCTTGTTTCATAAGTTGTTGCATTTGGTTTCCGCCACCGAAGCCACCGCCGAAACCACCACGATATCCTGCCATAATAATTACCTTCCTTTATTTTTAGTTAATTTTAATCTTCAATTTCTAAGTTGGAAAAATTTTGTTTAAGCTTTTCAATTTCGCTTTCAACGTCGTCGACCTTTTTGTCTTCTTGCTTAACTACCATAATTTTATAGTTGCAAATTAGCGAAACGATTTCTTTAAGTTTTTCAAAATTTTCCTTTTTTGTTAGGGATAAATATTCCCTTTCCGTTTGACAATAAATATAAATTACGCCCTTTTCCGCCTTGGCTTCTAATTCTTGACAAATTACCCAAAGCATTGTGTTGCCCGTTTCCCTAAGCTTTCTTATAACCGTGCCCCAGATTCGCCTTTCACCAACGGTGGAAGTGGGATTAACCGCCTCATTTGGCAACTTTTCACTATTTTTATCCCTATCATTTTCTTGGGGCTTAGCTTTTTCAACTTCCACTTTTGGTTGTGTTTGAGTTTTAGGAAAATCGTCGAAAGCGGAAAACAAATCGGCTGGCGGAGCATCGGCTTCCAACTCGTTGCCAAAGCCAAACGCCCTTTCTTCCTTTTTGCCCTTTTCAATTTCTTCACGGGAAGAAGTTGGGGCTGGTTCAATTTTTTCAATAGGCTTTTTAGCGACAACAGGGTTTTCAACCACCTTTTCCACTACTTTTTCCACTACTTTTTCAACTACTCTTACCCCGTTGTTTTCTTCAACCAATTTTTCAAGTTTAGCAATTCTCGACAAAAGTGCGTCGATATTATAGTCGGCGGACTTGGTCGTAGCTTTAACCACTGCAGTTTCAAAAATTATGCGTGGATGGGTTGAATATTTAACGTCGTTTTCAATAGCTGAAAAAATTTCTAAATTTCTAAGTAGTCCTTGGTTATCAATTAAGCTTGCGATCTTTAAAATTTCATCTAAAACGTCCTTTGGTAAAGCCAAAATTGCTTGAGGGTTTTTACAGCTTTTCGCCACCATAACGTCACGCAAGTAGCTAAGGGTGTCTTTAATCATAACCCCAACGTTTTTACCAAGACCTGCTAAAAGGTCAACTATTTCTAACGCCCCCGCACTATCGCCTTTAAAAATACGTTCAACAAGCTGTGCAGTCTTTTGCCTATCCGAAGCGCCTAAAACGTCGATAACGTTGTTATAGGTCAACTTTTCGTTGTTAAATGAAAGGCAAATATCGGCAATTGACAATGCGTCACGCACGCTACCTTCGCCCTGTCTAGCAATTTCAATAACTGCTTCTTCTTCAAATTCTTTTCCAACTTCATTGTAAATTTCACCAATAAGTTTTGCAATTTTTTGGGTTGAAATAAGTTTAAAATCAAAGCGCATACATCTTGAAAGAATGGTTGCGGGAAGTTTGTGTGGTTCGGTTGTAGCCAAAATAAACACTGCGTGTTTTGGTGGCTCTTCCAAGGTTTTAAGCAAGGCGTTAAAAGCCTCGGTGGTAAGCATATGCACTTCGTCGATAATATAAACCTTATATCTGCCGTTAACCGGTGGATATTGCACCTTTTCCCTAATTTCACGCACGTTTTCAACACGGTTGTTTGAAGCTGCGTCCATTTCAACGATATCGAGAGAATTAGCGTCGGCAAGGCTTAAACAAGCCGAGCATTTACCGCAAGGCTCGCCGGATTTTTCTTCACAGTTAATGGCACGAGCAAAAATTTTTGCCGCCGTGGTTTTACCCGTTCCCCGTGCGCCACAAAATAAATAGGCATGACCTACTTTATCGGTTTTTATTTGATTTTTTAGCGCTTGCACAACAATTTCTTGACCGATTAAGGTTTCAAACGATTGTGGGCGAAATCTTCTGTAAAGAGCTAAATACGACATTTTTTAATCCTCTAAAAATTTTTTTAGCTTGGTTTTAATTCGCTGAATTGCGTTATCTATTTTTTTACTTTCCACCTTTAATTCAAGAGCAATAGCCTTGTAGTTTAAACCTTCTAAAAAGAATTTTATAAACACTTTATATTCAAAGTTAGATAGGTTATTTTTAATTTGTTCAATTAATTCTTCAACGTTTTCCTTATCCATAACCTCTTCTTCAGGCATGTTAACGAAAATGTTTTGAGTGTCGCAAATAAGAAGGGGAACACCTTGGTTTAACGGAATATTTTTGGTGGCGTTTGCCTGCCTTATAGCGTTTAAAACTCGGCGTTTCATACATAAATAAGCAAAGGTTGAAAACTTATTTTTTCCATCTTCATAGTCTAAAATAGCTTGCATTAACCCTAAGCTTGCTTCCTGCCGAACGTCGTCCTCGTCGCCACCAATTAGATAATAGGAGCGAGAAAAAGCGTTTATAAGCTTAACGTATCGCTTATAAATTTCTTCAAAACACAAAATTTCGCCCTTTTTATATAAAGCGACAAGTTGTTCGTCAGTCAAATTGGTATATTTCATTTTTTCCCCTATTAATTACTTCTTTGTCTAACCGCCTCGAACACGGCAATACCCGTTGCAACCGATGCGTTTAGGGAATTGATTTTTCCGTGCATTGGAATGGTGCAAATAACGTCGCACTTGGTTTTGGTTAGCCTGTTAATACCCGTATCTTCACCGCCGATTACAAGGGCGATTTTACCTTTAAAATTAACGTTGTAAATGTTTTCACCGCCAAGCTCAACGCCGTAAATCCAAACACCCCTTTCTTTAAGTTCGTCAATAGCTTTATTAACGTTGGTCACCTTGGCAATTTTAACGTGGTTTGCGCTACCTTCCGAAATTCGCATAACCGTTTCGTTAACGCTGGCAGAACGGTGTTTACCAATAATGATAGCGTCAACCCCACCGCACTCGCAAACTCGAATTATAGAGCCTAAATTATGCACGTCTTCAATGCCGTCTAAACAAAGGATAAAAGCATCCTCTTTAAGCTCGTCTAAAATATCGTAAAAATCGGCGTATTCATAGTCGGAAACGAGAGCCATAAAACCCTGGTGGCGCTTTGAAGGACTCTGCTTATCTAAAACGGATTTATCAACGAAAGAAACCTTAATTCCGCTTTGCTTAATTTCGTTTAAAAGCGCCCTTGAAGGAGCGTCTCTCATTCCGTTTTGAACGTAAACCACGTCGACGGTGGCTTCGGTTTTTAATAGTTCGCTAACTGCGTTTCTTCCCTCAATTTTCATCGTCATTATCCTCAAAATTTAACACATATTGTAATCTTTCGGTGTTACCCGTTAAATATAAAAAGCCAATAACCGCCTCAAAGCCCGTTGATTTATTATATTGCGAAACCGTTGAGCTTTTGCTTTTCGATGGTTTTTTATGGTTGCGAGCCCTGCGATAAACGTCAATTTCATCTTCGGTTAAAAAGGGCAAAATTCGTTCAATAAGCATAGCTTGGTGAACGGCGCAAACCTTTTTTGAAGTAGCCTTATTAAGCTCCCCGCTTTTTTTGGTTGAGCCAATAGAATTTTTTGCACGAATATAAAGTGAATAAACGGCGTCGCCAATAAACGCCAAAGTTATTGAACCCAGCTCGTTAGCCTGCTCTTTAGTTAGCTTTTCAATGTTTAAATCGGCAACCAAACTCTACTACCCCATTTTAATTTTATATTTAACTAATTATAGCATAGTTCGGCAAAGTTTACAATAGTTTTAAAGTGAATTTTTAATTCTATTTATATCCCTTTAATCATATAATTATTTACAAACCATTGTGGATAAGTGTGCATAAACGAATAAAGTTATCCACATTTACTCACTTTTTTTAGCCACCTGTGTGGATAACTAACTTTTAGAAAGGTAAAAATTGGCATATAATGAGAAAATCTATAATTATTTTAACAGTGTTGATAAGCGGAATAATATTCATTAGTTTATTTATAAAAAACGGCAGTTATACAGCCCACCCCGAACACCTTACGGTGGTGATTGACGCAGGTCACGGCGGAATTGACGGGGGAGCTGTTGGCGTTAACACTTTGGTTAAGGAAAGCGAAGTTAACCTTGCCGTTAGTTTAAAGCTTAAACAATATTTTGAGAACGCCGGAATCAACGTTGTTTTAACTCGTTCATCGCCAATGGGACTTTACGGTCCTTTAAGCGGTGGCTTTAAACGGCGTGACGTGGAAAAACGGGTGGAAATTACCCGAAACGCCAACGCCGACGTTTTTATATCTATTCATATGAACAAGTTTAAAGATACCACCGTAAGGGGGGCGCAGGTTTTTTATAAAAACGATGAAAAAAGCAAAATTTTAGCAAAAAGTATTCAGTTAGAAATGGATAAAATTGACAGCGATGGAAAAGCCGGCGTTAACCTTAGCGGTGATTATTACGTTTTAAACAACTCGCCCATTCCCGCAGTAATTTGTGAATGCGGTTTTCTTTCTAACCCCCAAGATGAAAAACTTTTATTAACCGAAGACTATCAAAAGGACCTTGCCTATTCAATTTTTTTAGGTTGTTGCACCTATTTTTACACTCAAAGCTAAATTAAAAAAATTTTCCGTTTTGACCTTTCAAAACGGAATTATTTTTTTAAAAGCTCGCCAATTAAGCGATTAACGGCCTTTTTCAATTTTTATTCTATTCTTTTTTAACAGCTTTAAAAGGTCGGGCATTAATTCGATTCCCGCCCTATACCCCCTATTATACATTTCCATAAGTTTATCTACCGACGATGCCGTAAAACCCGATAAATCGGGCTCAAAAACCAAATCGCAAGCGTTTAGCCCTTTGGTTAGCCTGTCGGCTTTTTTTACCTTGTGCCCCGGGTAGAGCTTGTTAATTACCCTTAACGAATTTAAATTCTTTTTTCGGTCGGTTAAATTTATACCAATAACGATATCAGCGCCTCGCTTTTTTAATAGGTCGGCGGGAAGGGCGTTAACGAAAGCGCCGTCGATAAGTTTACGATTATTAATTGCAACCGGTCGAAAAAGGGGTGGAATGGCGCTTGAAGCCGCCATTGCCCTTGCAACCAGTCCACCTTCTAAAACTATTTCTTCTCCCGTGTTAACGTCGCAGGCAACGGCAAAGCAAGGCTTTTTTAAATTTTCAAAGGTTTGCCCACCCATTACTTTATTTAAAATTTTTTCAGCCGTTTCACCCCTTAATTTCATCATTACAAGGGTGGTTGGATTAGTGACGTCGAATTGTTTTATAAAAGAAAATATTTCATCGATAGTGTGATTATCCGCTAAAAGCCCACCTAAAATTGAGCCGATTGAAGTTCCACCAAAGGCGTCAAAACTAACGCCGTTTTCTTCAAGGGCTTTGCAAACCCCCAAAGCAGCCATTCCCTTTGCCCCACCGCTACCAATTGCTAACCCTAACTTTTTAGGCTTTTTTATAAACAACTTTTTAATTAAGCTAATAATTTTCATACATTTATTATACTCTTTATTTATAATAAATATAATTCCGCCACCTATTTTGTTTTTAGCCGGTATAATAAAAAGGAGCAAAACAATTAAAAAACGCCGTTAAACGATTAACGGCGTTTTTATTTAAATTTCTTTTATAATTTTCTTTGGACATTTTTCAGCGCAAAGTCCGCAAGCGGTGCACTTTGAATAGTCGAATACAGGAAGGTTATCAACCATTGTAATTGCTCCGTTAGGGCAATTTTTAGCGCAAAGTCCACAACCGATACAACCTACTTTACAGCCATCCATAACTTCCTTACCACGACATTTCGACGAGCAAGCAACGAAATATTTAGCTTCGGCAGGAATTTTACCAATGACGTTTTTAGAACAGCCACGCATACAAGCGCCACATTTAATACAAAGGCTTTGGTCAATAACGGCAACGCCATTTTCCACCTTAATTGCGCCTACGGGACAAACGTCACCGCAAGAGCCCATTCCTAAACACGCCGATTTACAAACCTTTCTTCCGCCGGCAATCATATTTTGATAGCTACAAGAGCCGTTTCCAACAAAGTCGTCTTTATCAACTGCGTTAGCTCCGCCGGCGCATTTAACAACAACTTTCATTTCAGCGCCACCGGCATATTCAATGCCTAAAATTTCGGCAATTTTTTGTTTTTGATCCTTTGAAGTTACAGGACAATCGTCAATGCTACCTTCGCCTTTAACGAGAGCGCCCGCAAGAGCAGAACAACCCGCTCTACCGCAACCACCACAGTTAGCGCCGGCAAGACAGCCTGTAATTTGTTCTTCCCTTTCATCAACCTCAACGGCGAATTTTTTGGAAACAACCATAATTAAAAAACCAAAAACAATTGCTACTACGAGCATAATTGCAACTACGATTAAAACGGAAGTAATTTCAATTTGAGCTAATAAATTATTCATTTTATACCTCCTTATGCAAATACGCTAAACGCCATTGCCATAAAGCAACCGATAAGCATTGTAATAGGAAAACCTTGAAGTGGCTTTGGAAGGTCGAGAGCGTTAAGTCTTTCACGCATACCGCTCATTAAAACGATTGCAAGGGTAAAACCTAAACCGCCGAATAAACCGTAAGTGCAAGCGCTTAAAAGGTTGGTTGTTAGTTCGTTTGTTAAAACGAGTTCCGCAACGCCTAAAACGGCGCAGTTCGTGGTGATGAGCGGAAGGTAAATTCCCATTGCGTTATAAAGTGGCTTTGAAATCTTTTTAAGAATAATTTCCAAAACTTGAACCAGTGAAGCAATTACGAAAATGAAAACGATAATTTCCAAATATTCAATACCTAAAAGTTCAAGTAGCTTATAAATTGGGAAGGTTATTAAGCAAGTAATGGTCATAACCACGGTTACCGCAATACCCATTCCAAATGCGCTTTTAATATTTCGAGAAACGCCAAAGAACGGACAAATTCCTAAAAATTGAGCAAGAACGAAGTTTTGTGAGAGTGTTGCCGCTAAAATTATGGCAATTAAAATTTCAATACTCATTAATTTTGTCCTCCTTCAACCATTTCTTGTGTGTTTGTTTCAATAATCATTTTCTTTGCTTTTCTGTTAGAAATTGCGTTTGAAATACCAACGAAAACGGCAATGAATAAAGCAAAGGTGAAAAGTGCGCCTGAGCTTTGTGAGAAGAACTCAATTTTGAACGACCAAAGTTGAATTCCAAAAATTGCTCCCATACCTAAAATTTCACGGAATGCGCCCATTAAAGTAAGCGATACCATAAAGCCAAGTCCCATTGCTAAACCGTCAACGGCAGAAATTAGCGGAGCGTTTTTACTTGCAAAAGCTTCCGCTCTACCTAAAATTAAGCAATTAACAACGATAAGTGGCAAATAGGTTCCCATTGAAGAAGCAATTGCAGGAAGGTATTTGTATAGCACCATTCTAATTATGGTTACGAAAGTAGCAATAATTAAAATGAACGCAGGAATTCTAACCTTGTTAGGAATTACGTTTCTAAGAAGTGAAATAATAACGTTTGAACAAATTAAAACGAAAGTAACCGCAAGCCCCATTCCCACGCCGTTCATTGCGGCGGTTGTTAAAGCAAGGGTAGGACAGGTTCCCAAAACGAGCTTTAAAACTGGGTTTTGGCGAATTAATCCGTCAAGCATAACGTCTTTAGCTTTAACCTTCATTTTGAGCACCTCCTAAAACGTATTGATTGTAGTAGTAATTTGCAGTTATAATAAAGCAGTTGTTTGCCGCCTTATAAGTTTTAGTTGCACCTGCCTTTGGATAACTAAAATCGTTAAACGTGTCGGCAGAAGTAATTTCAACGAGATAACCACTGAAATTAGAACCTTTAAAGTCAGGACTATTAACGCCCTTATCCCAAGTTTCGTAATTTCTGCCGGCGGTTGCGCCGTCGGTTATATATTTTGCTTGAACGATTTTATTGGTTTTTCTATCAATTAAAACGGCATAGTCGCACTCGCCGAGCTGACCGTCGGAATTGGTTTTAATTTTCATTCCAATATATTCGTTTTCCCCTTCAACGATTTTTGCAACCAATTGAACGCTTCCGCCCTTTACGCCTTTTGCTAAGTCCTTATTAAGGGTTTCTACGGTTGCCGTATATTCACCGCTAAGAGTTATGTTATCGGTAATTTCGTCAACGGTTGGTTCAACGTAGAGAAGTGGGTTTAACACCGCCAAAAGCAAACCGCAAATAACGGCGATTATTGTTAAAGTTAAAACGCATTTTAAGGTGGTTTCTTTCTTAGCCATTTTAGTTACCCCCTTTTTCCGCTTTTTTCTTTTCAGGCTTTTCATAACCGAAAGGCTTTGGAATTACGAAACGGTCGATTAGTGGCGAACAAATATTGCCAATTAAAATTACGAAAGACACAACTTCCATTCCGTTTCTTTGACGAAGCCAAGCGGTTAAAATGCCGAGAAGAACAAAATATATGTATGAGCCGATTGTCGTGTTAGGACAAGTAACGTAGTCGGTTGCCATGAAAATTGCGCCTAAAATTAAACCGCCAGAAAGAATTGATGGAAGGAAATATCCAAAATTCCAACCGTTAAAGGCAACGGTCATTATGCCGACTATTGCAATATAAATTAAAGGTTTAAGGTCGATTACCTTTTTAATTACGAGATACACCCCACCTAAAATTAACGCAATTTTACAAGTTTCACCTAAGCAACCTGCAACGCCCGTTCCAAGCAATAGGTCTAAACTTGAAATATTTTCAATAGAGTGAGTTAAAACGCTACCCGTTAAAACCGTTGAACCCGTTTCAGGCATGGTGCTGAAAATTGCGCCGATCGATGGGTTCACCCAACCGCTAGTCATTAAGCTTGAAAAACTTAAAAATACCATAATACGGCCGGCAATAGCAGGGTTAACGAAGTTTTTACCCGTGCCACCGAAAAGCATTTTTACAACTACGATTGCAAAAACTGATGCAATAATTGGAACGTACCAGCCCTTCCATAAAACCGTTGAAGGCATATTCATTGCAATTAAAACACCGGTGACTAACGATGTAAAATCGAATTCATTTACAACTTCTTTAAAGGTTTTCTTTAAAATTAGCTTGTAAATCCATTCGGCTGCAACGGCGGAAACCGATGCAAGCAAAATAACGCACAATGCGTTTAAGCCAAAATATACCACGCTCATTATTAAAGCTGGCGCAAGGGCTATTAAAACGTCAATCATAATGCCCTTGGTGGTCACCTTTGAGCGAATATGTGGAGAATTTGAAATTAATAGTTTTTCCATTTTACTTTTTCATCTCCCTTAATTTTTGTTTACATACTTGAACGCTACTTACTAAGTCACGCTTTGCCGGGCAAACGTAAGCGCAAGTTCCGCATTCAAAACAGTTCATTGCGCCGTATTTATTTGCCGTTTCATAGTCGCCAACGCTGGTAAATAAATCGATATACATTGGCATTAAGTGCATTGGGCAAGCTTGAGCGCACTTTCCACAGCTTATGCAAGCCGTTGGGTTAAGCTCGTTTGCCTCACCTTTTGCCAAAATAAGTAGTCCTGAATCAGTTTTTCTCGTATAACCTTGTGGCGATGGTAAAACTTTACCCATCATTGGTCCACCGGCAACGATTTTTCTTGCATCTTCTTTAAGACCACCGCAATAAGCAATAATTTCTTCATAAGGCGTTCCGTTTCTAACCAATAGATTTTTTGGTTCGGTAATGCCTTTGCCCGTTATGGTCATAACACGCTCGTAAAGGGGTTTGTTAAGTTTGCAAGCATCGTAAGCTTGCTTTACGGTTTGAACGTTTAAAACGCAAACGCCTGTGGTTGCAGGAAGTTTTCCACAGCCTACCTTGCGCTTGGTGCAAGCGTAAATTAATTGTTTTTCGCTTCCTTGCGGATATTTCTTTTTAAGTGGAACGACCGTCAAACAATCGTAAGAAGAAAGTAAATCGATTGCATCAGGTTTGTTTTCTTCAATACCCACAATAATTTTAGCTCCGCCTAAAGCGATACTCATAAGCTTACAACCTTCAACGAAAGCATCGGCTTGTTCGAGCATAATTCTATGGTCGCACGTTAAATAAGGCTCGCATTCAGCGCCGTTAATAAGCAAAATATCAACGGGATTTGGCGGTGTAATTTTAACGATGGTCGGGAAACCCGCCCCGCCAAGACCAACTAAACCAGCTTCACCAACACGCTTAACGATTTGTTCTTTGTTGGTTTGGTCAATAGGCTCTAACGAAACTTCTTCGTCTAATCCGTCGTTTTTAATAATAACGGTTAATTGGCTTTGACCCATGTGGTTAACAATCGGTTTAATATCTTCAACGACACCGCTAACGCTTGCGTAAACGTTTGCGGAAATAAAACCGTCTTGAGCGCCGATAAGCTGACCTTTTTTAACAAGGTCACCCTTTTCTACAACAGCCTTTGCAGGCTTACCAATATGTTGGGCGAGCGAAATATAAACACGCTCTGGTGCCGGCATCACTTCGATAGACTTATCTTTGGATAAATATTTCATATCTTCAATGTGAACGCCGTGCTGGAAAGTACTTCTTTTAGAAATAGCCACTTTTATCCCCCTCACAATAATTTATTTCAAATTTATTTATTATTAACGTTGAAAATTTGTTTAATAGCAAATAGGTCACAAGCCCCGTAAACACACCGCATATAACGCCTAAAAAAGCGAGATAAGGAGCGTATAGAAGAACTTTTACCGAATTTACCACCAAGCAAAACACAACGTTTTGCACTAAATTGTGCGCCGTGCCAAGCACAGCCGAAATTGCCACGATAGATATTTTTTTGCTAAATTTAAGCAAAATATAACCTAAAAATAAGCTAAAAAGTCCTGCGGGCAAACTGTATAATAGGGCGGAAAAACCGCCGAATATTGCCGAAATTAAACACTTTGAAACCACCAATATTATTCCGCTTGGCAACCCTAAATAAATTAAACATAGCATAACGAAAATGTTGCCGAGCCCAAGCTTTGCGCCCGGAATTAGTATTGGTGGAAACAAATTTTCAATTAAAAAACTTATAACGCTAAGCGCCGTTAAAAGCCCGAGTAGGGCAACCTTTTTTCCTTTCATATTGCCCCCTATTTTATAATTATAACGTCGCCTTGTTGAGCGCTTTTTATAACAAGCCTATGAGGAGCGCAACAAATTACGCCACCCTTTAAACTCATAAACGTGCATTCTTTTGAAAAACCGCAATTGGTTTGAATTACCACCGCATTTTTATTTTCAAAGTCAACGGCTAACAGGTTATAACCGAATTGAGTGTTAATTTCAATTTGATTATCAACCATTTTAATTTGGTTTTCATAGCCCGCCTCAACCGAAAGCTTTTGCAAACTAAAATCGAGACTGGCAACTAAGTTATTATCAACGTAAATTTGCAAGCCTTTTCCCTTTTCTTCCCCCTTTCCCAAGGCAAAAAGGAATAAACCGCAAACCAACAAAAGCAAAACAGAATAAATTAAAATATCAAATTTTTTAAATGGTTTTTTAAAATTTTCCGTGTTTTGCATAGTTAATTACTCACAATTTGACCGTCACGGGTAATTAAAATATAATCAACCCCTTCCGTTTTTAAAAAGTTTTCACCCTTTTCTCTACCCATAACCATAACTGCAGTGGTGTAACCGTCGGCTAAAAGCCCGTTTTCGCAAAACACCGTTACACTTGCAATTTCATCACTAACGGGATAACCCGTTTCACCGTTTATAACGTGACTATAAACAACGTCGTTAACACGATAGTAGTTTTGATAATAACCGCTGGTAGAAACGAACTTATTTTCCACTGAAACGGTGGTTATTGGACTTCCGTTAACCTTTTGTGGGTCGGTTATGCCTAACGTGTAAGGCGTGTTATCCGTCTTTTTCGATAAAAACATACTGCTGGTGCCAACGGATAAATAAAAGCTATCGTAGCCACACTCTTCAATTATACCCTTAATTTTATCGGTTGCGTAGCCTTTAACAACCCCTGAAAGGTCGATTTGTTGAAGGTAGCTAACGTTGTCAACCACAACTAAGTCGCAATTTTTTATTAACCTATTTTCTTCAAGCTGACAAAGGGAAAAATTTGCAAGACTGGAAAAAGCGGTTATATATTCTTCATTTGGAAGCGGAAAACTTCCGTCGGCATTTCGATTTCTATCGTAATTATAGCAAGGAAGGTAATTTTCTTGTTGGTGGCGTTTTGAAAAACCCCACAAATCAACCAAACTTTTAACCGCAGGATTAAAAGCTCCCCCCGTTAAGCTATAAATTTCTTTAGCCTTTAAAAAAACTTCTTTAAAGGTTTGGTCAACTTCAATAAATTCACCCTTTTGAAGCTGATTATATTTATAAACTAAACTATCTTCTTTTTCCGTTGAAAACTTGTTTGAAATTTCAGTTAGACAATTGGAAATTTTATTAAAGCAATTTTCCGCTTTTTTTGAATTATTAAAGCTGAACTCCGAAAGGTTTAACTCAACGTAAACGGTTGTTCCTAAAAAGTCAAAAAAAACTTTATCGTAGATTTGATTAACCTTTTGACAACCGCAAAAACTTAAAAGTAAACATAGGCTAAACGCTAAACAAAAAACTTTAATTATATAATTTTTATTAAACTTATTTTTGTTCATAATTATACTTATATATTATATAACAATATTTAAGTTATGTCAATATCCCTATCAAATTTAATTAATTTTTGTCTAAAAATTTTAAATTATAAATTGTTTTGTAAAAAATGGTAAAAAAATAAATAATCGGCCTATAAGTCGATTATTTAATAAAAATAATTACGGCGTGGCAAAATTGTCACGCCGTTAATTATTTATTTAATATTATTCTTTTTCTTTTGTAATTGGCAAGCCACGCATTTTTCTAATAATTTCTGCAGGCCACAAGAAGTGGAACTTTCTTGCGCAAATATCAAGAATAAAGAGAAGGAGAGCTGCAAGCATCAAGGCAAATACAGGATCGATATCTCTGTTTTCCGTTGTGCTTTCGCTTGATAAGAAGTTTTGTTCTTCGTTGCCAAGATCTTTAAGATCTGGGTTATACTTAGTTCCGTTTGCCGCATGGCTTATGCCAAGAAGCATTTTTTCTGCACCTGAAACGTCCTTAAAGGTGTCGTATTCATCAGAATATGAGAAAGTAACGTAAGTATAAGGTGGAACAAAACCATCAAGAAGATAACCTGTTGAATCTTGTCTTAATAGAGCAACAACGTATAAGCCAGCTTCCATCATTTGGAAGTCACCAATAAAGGTTCCGTCAGCGTAAATCAAGTCTTCCGATTGACTTGCGTTTTCAGGACACATATAGTTTAGATAATCTTCCATATTAGTGAAGGTCTTTGAAGGGTCAATCTTATCACTTGGTGAATGATAGTAACCGGTGATATAACCAACCGAACCAACTGAATTGCCTTGGGCATCTTTAATTGGAACTAAGCCTTCCTTATTGATGTTAGAAATTGTAATACTCGTCGTGTAGTTCTTTTGAGTAAATTCAACGTTCATATCACTGGTCATACCAGAAACAGCGCCAATAAAGTTATTCTTTATTAAATATTTCAAAATTTCCCTTGTTTCGCTTTGTTGCATTAAGCATTCGCCCCACTTACTTGTAATGTCGGTCATAAGTGAACCAACCTTACCTTGTCCGTAAGTCCATTCAGCGTAAATTGGGTCTTTTGTGGTTGCTGTTTGTATTGTTGCGCCAGCGCCTTCTTTTAACGATACACCGTTATAACCTTGTAAAACAGGAAGATTTTCATCATCGCACATTTTTTGAAGGTCAGAACTTTGAAGAGATAAATAGAAGTCTTGGTCTGTATTAATAATTTTAGTAGGAATGTTTTTACATTCAATTTCAATAGCCTTCATAATATCGTCGGCTGTTTCAGTGTAGTAGTAGTGAGTTTTCTTGTCGAGCTCACTTGCTGTTTCCATCATTTGCATATATTCTTTTGCAGGTGATAAATTACAGCCTACGTTAATTACGGAAGTTGTAATACCGTATTTATCTAGGATAAAGTCGGTATAACACTTTTCAGGAACACCGCTTGGAATTGTTCCAGCGTTTGTTGCGCCGTAAACCTTCCAACCACCAACAGGATAACCTGTAAGTTGAGCAGATTCACCTTCAGCCTTATCGCCGGCACCGTCGGAAATCATAACGATGTGATCGTTATCGCCTGCTTTTGAACCAACGAGCATTTTCGTTGCAGCTTCAAGAGCGTGACGCCATTCGGTGTTACCGAGATAGTTTTTGCCGTTAGCAATTGCGGTAATATCCATACCAACTGCGTTCTTAATAGAAATAATATTAGCAGCAGAAGTTAATTTTAATGCTTCAATAGGCGTATAGTTTTTACCACCGAAGAAGATAACGCCAATGTAATCCTTTTCGTTGAATACGCCTTCTGCAAGACAGTTAACAACAGCTTCTTGAACTACTTCCAAACGAGTTTTTGAATAGCTCCAGCTACCTTCACCACCGCACATACCTGATGAACGGTCGATAAGAAGAACAACTTCTTTGGTAGTTGAAGATTCAGGCTTAACCTTAATTGGAAGAATATCGTTAAAGTTATCCGTTCCCATACCGCCGTAGTAGTAAGTGTTTTCACCACCGAGTGTGAACACACCGCCACCGTTTTGAGCGTAGTTTTTAAGAATTAAGTCGTAACCGTTTGGTAAACGAGTTGGAGCTTTTGTTCCTGATGAGTTAACGTTTACTAAAATTACTTCACCGTAATCACTGAGATTTGACGGAGCTTTATCTTGTGGATAAATATCAACCGTGTAAGCGTTTGATTCAACGCCGTTAGTTGTTTCTTTAATTTCTTCAATTAACGATTTAAGTTCTGTGCAATCGTTTGAAGAAGTTCCGTTAAGAATTAAAATCTTATTGGTTTTTTCTTGAACTACGAGATATGAATAATAAACGTTGTTTTGAGTTAAGCACTTATCTTCATCGCCATCGGCATTTTCTTCTTCTTCAATTTCAGCTGTCATTTCAACTTTAATTGTGTGAATACCGCCGGTTGCGAAGGTTAATGAAGTTGTATAAGTCTTTTCAACGTTGTCAAGCTCGTCAGTGAAAGTATTCATTTCAATGCTTGCGCTTGGCTTTTCAGCGTTGTAGTCAAGAAGTTTAAAGGTAACTTTACCGCCTGGTGTGTGTGCCTTTACGGTAATTTCAACTTCGGTTGCTTGGTTTGGCTTTGGATTTTGGTTTTTAATGTTAACGTTTTCAATTTGAACTTCGTTGGTATTTGAATAATCCTTAGGTTCAAAATAAACAGTATCAACAACCGCACCGTAAGAATAAGCCTTTGCAGCAGCGGAAGAAGCGTTACCATCGGTTTCAAGACCATCTGACATAATTACGATACGATTACCAGAAAGACATTTTGGATTAGTGCTTCTTTCTTCCCAACTGGTGAAAGTTTCACATGCAAAATCAATTGCATCCGCCATGTTCGTTCCGGTTGTCATGATAAATCCTTCGTCGTCTTGTAAAGGATTATCATAGAAATCGAAAAGTTCTTGAACGTCAATTTTTGGTTTGTTTTGAATTTTCTTGTAAAGGTGTGGCTTACCTGCACCGAACACGATAACCCCTACCTTACAGTTTGCGTCACTATTATTGATAACCGTGTTAATGTAAGTTACCATTTCGTCACTATTGTCGTAGTTAGAATCGGAAACGTCGATTAATACTAAGGTTTCATCAAACTTTTGGTGACCTGTTTCGTGAATTGTGAAGCCTGCTAAAACGAAGCTTGCAAGAAGTAAAATGATTAAGTGTAAAATCATTGAAACAATTCTTTCACGAGTTCTTCTTTTATCTTTTCTTATTCTAAAATATGGCCAGAATGCTAAAATTACACCTGGAATTAAAACAAGAAGATAGAGAGGGTTATCAAATTTAAAGCTAATTGCTAACAAATTAATATTGTTCACGATATTGTAACCCCCATTCAATTAATAATAATAATAGTAAAGCAGCAGCGAAATATTTATAAATTAAATCTTTCTTCATACCGCTTCCAGTTGCAATTTGATCATCAGAAAGTTCTTCACTCGTAAGAATATCACCTTCTAAAGCGAAGTTACTTTCAACTGAATTACAACGAACAAACAATTGATCGGTAACGGTTTCCTTAACGTAAGTTCCGTCTTCTTTAAGCACGTTCAACGTTTGTGTAATGGTGTATAATCCACCACGGTTAAGCGTAAATTTAATAGCCTTGTTTAAATCTCTACCGTTGAAAATTGTATCAACACGGCTACCACCGTCTTCAACGAGTTCGCCTTCACCAACGCTAACTAATAACTCTGTGCAGTTTGGCTTAACGTTAATAGTAATTTCTTCGTTAATAACGTAGTCGCCGTAAGCAGGTCTATCAGCACCGTTTAAAATGGTGTGTTCAACCGAGTTAGAAATTATGTTTTGAACCATAATTGGGAAGTTTTGGAAAACAAGTGGGAAGTCGGTAAATTTAAGGTCGAAACTAAATACTGTGAATTTAATTCTATTGTCAGTTTCGCCGGCAAATACCAACGGATAAGTGCTGTCAGCAGTGGTCACAAGTTTAGCAATTTCACTATTTTGAATTGTTGCTTCTAAAAATTTAGTGTATGCGAACACACCCTTAATTCCACGAATACCTTCAATTTCGGAAATTGCAGCCATGTGAGAGTGACCTGCTTGTCTAACGTTTATCTTTGCGCCTGAACCTGCAACTGATTGTTGTTGACCGATTGTGAAACCAAAGTCAGCATAGTTGCCTGCAGGTGGGTTGATAAACCAAACTGCGCCGTCGTTAGGCATTTTGGTTGGTTGACAACCATCGTAAACGTATAAGTCGTATCCAGCGTTCTTTTTGTTAAGATCACCAGCGGTTAATTCACTTGGAATAACTCTTTCAACGTAAATCGTGCTAACTGATTGTAACATAGATTCCAAATACCAAAGTGAACCTTCAGCATCGTTACCCATTAAAAGAACTCTATATTTATCGTTTGAGCCGTCAGCCATAACGAAATATCTATCGTCGTCGGTGAAAGCGTCGCTAATAACGTTTCCGCTTTCATCTTTTGCGTAAAACTCAACCGATTTGTAGCTTGTAAAACGTCCGCCGATTGCGCCACGAATATATTCATAACTGAATCTTGCGGTTCCTGCATAGGTGTTTTCGCCCGCTTCAATTAAAGTCATTGAAGGAAGAACGATTTCAGCAGTTAAATAGTCCGCATCAGTTTGAGCTTCGTTCATTGAAGCCTTTTGATAAACGATTTTAGCGCATGGCGTAATAGTCATTTGCTTGTTATAGCTAAAATAGGTTGCGTAGAAGATTTTTTCAAGATAATATGGATTATCCTTTTCGTTTCCGTCCTTTACGCCGTTTCCGTTTACGTCAATAAATTCTTGATCGTCAACGTCTTCCCAAGCATCGTCAACCGCAAGGTTCCAAGTTCCCTTTGAAACGTTAATAACTTCAAAGAAACCAGGATCTCTATAATCGTGGTCGGTAATTAAAACGTAGCCTGCGGAAGTTGATCCCATAAGCTTAATTGCTTCGTCAATTGCTTTGCCGTAGTTTGCTTCAGTTCCCTTTGCACCAATGGCTTTCCATTCTTTTAATTCTTTTTGAATTTGACCTGGATCGTTGTAGCCGTTAATGATAACGTTAGCTTCATCGGAACAAAGAATAACGGACATTGTGTTGTCGTCAGTTGCGGTTTCAGCAATTTCACAAGCAGCGTCAATAGCACGGTTAAAACGAGAATCGCCTTCTTCAATGGTCATCATACTTGCCGATTGGTCAATAATAACTACCTTTCTAAAATCGTAACTATTGGTTGCTCTACCAATATATGGTTTAGCAAGAAGGAACGCAAGAACGGCAACGATAATACATTGAACGATAAGCAAAAGCGATTTTAACCATTGGAGTGGAATTCTACGCTTTCTATATTTTAAGCTTAATTTCCAAATATATGTCGATGAAATTTTTCTTTCTTGGTATCTTGGTTTAATGATATAAATGATAATAAGAACAGGAATACCAATTAAACCTAAAAGTCCAAGACCTGCCATAATTCCAAAACTCATTATGAAATAACCTCCGACTGATAGAGTTGTTCCATAACAACCTTTTCAAACTTATCAGTTGACTTACAATAAATATAGGTAATATTACGCTTATTACAGAACGTTTTAATGTCTTGTAAAAAGTCTCTCAACGCACGCTTATATGCATCGTATTCACTACGTGAAATTGCAAGCTGAATGTTTCTAAGGTCGTATCTGTCCTCAGACTCTGTATCGAGAAGAATGTTTCTTCCTTTGTATGTTGGCTCTATTTCTTCTTCGTCAAGAGCTTGGAAAAGCATAACTTCTCTATGACGGTAAAGCAAATAGTCAACCGCAGTTTTCCAATTGCTTTCCGTAAGGAAATCCGATACGATAACGGTCATACCGTCACTATATCCAGGATTTTGGTCACTTGTAATGGCTTTATCAAACTGAGCAGTGCCACCGAACTCTACTTGTTCAAGTAATGCAACGGCCTTTAAGAAAGAATTTTTACCGGCAATTACACCGCAAAGGTCTTCAAGGCGATCGCCACGAACAAGTTTAATTGAAACCTTATCCATGTTTTGAACCGCTAAGAAGCCCATTGCAGCAATCGCTTTAATAGCAAAGTCACGCTTTGGTGAATCCTTAAAGGTCATTGAACTTGAACAGTCGAGAACAAGTTGAATGTGCATCTGTCTTTCGTCTGTAAAAAGCCTTATAAAATATTTTTCAAAACGGCTAAAAAGTTTCCAGTCAATACGACGAATATCGTCACCAAGCACGTATTCACGGAAATCGGCAAATTCAACGGTTGAACCATATGATTTGGTTTTGTGCGTTCCACCGAAATAACCACGCATGCTCGTTTTCATATTGTAGGAAATAGCCTCAAGACGATTTAAGAAATCGTCTGTGATTATTTTATTACTCATAAAGCATTCTCACCAGAAATTTTAAAATTTTAAAATATTAATCTTCGTCGTCTTCGTCTTCTTCGTCTTCGATAACAGGTTCTTCGTAATCTTCGTCTTCATCTTCAATTACTTTAACCTTCTTCTTTTTCTTTGCTGCTACAGGCTTTGCCTTTCTCTTGTAGCCACCCTTGCCGTCTTCAACGATTTGTTCCTTTGAAGAACCGCCGAGTTCCTTAATAATTTCAGCTACGATAGCGTCTGTATCAACGTGTTCTGTAATAGCTTCGAAGTTTGTCTTTAAACGGTGACGGAATACTGGTGCAGCAAGTGCGTTAATATCGTTAACTGATACGTTGTATCTACCGTTAATAAGTGCTCTAACCTTTGCAGCTGTGATCAATGCTTGACCAGCACGAGGAGATGCACCGCAACGAATGTATTTCTTCGTTACTTTTGCAGGAGCTTCACTTTCTGGTTGTGTTGCTACTACGAGGTTCATAGCGTAATCTAAAACTTTGTCAGAAACTAAAATTTCTTTAGCGGTTGCACGCATTTCAAGAAGTTGTTCAGCATTACATGCTGCTTCTGCAGTTTCTTCCATTGTTGCTTGAGTCATCATAACGATGTCTTTAAGTTGAGCTTTATCAGGATATGTAACCATAAGTTTGAACATAAAACGGTCCATTTGCGCTTCTGGTAGTGGATAAGTACCATCTTGTTCAATAGGGTTTTGAGTTGCTAATACGAAGAATGGTTCTTCAAGTCTACGTGTCGTTCCCATAACGGTTACGCAGTGTTCTTGCATGGCTTCAAGCAAAGCTGATTGTGTCTTTGGTGTAGCACGGTTAATTTCGTCGGCAAGAACGATGTTAGAGAAAACTGGTCCTGGTTGGAATTCAAACTTTGAGTTTCCGTTTTCATCTTTTGTAATAATGTTAGTACCTGTTACGTCGGCTGGCATTAAGTCAGGAGTAAATTGAATACGTGAGAATGGAAGATCGAATACTCTACCAAGAGTTCTTACAAGACGGGTTTTACCAACGCCCGGAACACCTTCGAGTAGAACGTTACCGCCGGCAATCATAGCGATTACACAACCATATACAACGTCTTCTTGACCAACCATATCGCATTTGATTTGTTCAAAAATATTCTTACTAGTTTCACTAAAACTTCTTAAAGCTTCTTCTGTTACCATAACAAAAAATTCTCCTTATAAATAAAAAATAAATTAAATTTTGCCTTTTTAGGCTGTTTTATATTTTTTGCTAGGCTTTGGCTTTTTGCCAAAGCCCGGCTATAACGCATTTAAGCGTTTGGTTTAAATTAATTACTTACCAACGTAGAATCTTAAGGATTCAATATAAGCAAGTTGAGCTTCTAATTGTTCGATGCTTGCATTGTTTTCGAGCATTGCTTCATATTCTGCAATTGCTTCGTCAAGCATTTGGTCGTAAGTTGTTTGACCATCGAAAATTACTGGTGGTGGCGTGGTGCTGATTTGTCCTTCAGTTGAGCCGTCGTTTCCGCTTGTTGAACCTGATTTAGATCCCCCTGAACCCGACTTT
>JAZQKQ010000013.1:0-5168 GCA_045542235.1 Christensenellaceae bacterium
TTTATCCTCCGATTGTGTTATGATTTTTGACTGGCAGGTCATACTCTCATTATACACAATCGGAGTTTTATTTCAACACTCACCGGTAAACCTTTACCGAACCACGCGACTATCGCGTGGTTTTTCTTTATATCAAAAAAATCCCAAAGAATTCTTTGGGATTTTAATTTTATTTAAAACATAAAAACATTTAAAATTTAGCTTATTATCGGCGATTTTTTAGAATTTTCTAATTAATCCAACAACTAATCCTAAAATATAAACTTCATTTAAAACAATGTCTGCCATAGCATCGTTTTCAGGGTGAAGAATAAATTTATCCTCCTTTTTAAAGAATCTCTTAACCGTTGCACTATCGTCAATTAAAGCTACAACAATGTCACCGTTATTTGCCGTGTTGCATTTTTTAACAATAATTTTATCGCCGTTTAAAATACCTGCGTTAATCATACTTGTTCCTTCAACCGTCAATGCAAAAACGTCGTCAGCGGTAGAAAATTCCTCGGGTAAAGGAAGGTAGCCAACTAAGTTTTCAACGGCTAAAATAGGTTGACCGGCAGTAACTTTTCCAATTTCAGGAACGTAAACGGCTTTTCTTTTATTTTTTTCCGTTAAAGTTATTGAACGTTTTTTTAAATTTGTTTCAGAAATTAAGCCTTGTTCACGCAATTTTTTTAAATAATATTGGGCGGTTGACGTAGAATTAAAACCAAGCCCTGCGCAAAGCTCTCTAACAGAAGGTGAATAGCCGTTTTCTTCAATAAAACTTTCAATAAATTTGTAAGTTTTGTTTAAATTATCCATAAAAATATCCTTTTTTTTAAATTATAACATATTATTAAAAAAATATCAAACATTTGTTCTATAATTTATAAATTTTTTCATTAAAGCTAATATTTTGTTGATATAAAAATTAAATTAGTATATAATGTTTATATAAATTTTAAGGTAATATGTATGGAAAGTAAAAAATGCGTTTTATACGATAGAGATTGCATAAATTGCCATGAATGCGAATTTTGCGATTTAGATCCAACTAAAATTTGCAATAATTGTGGAAAATGCTTAAACGTGGAAGACTATGCAAGTTTTGAAATTGATAGTATCGACGGCGTTAAAATTTCTCGAAAAACTGATAATAATTAAAATTAAAAGGAAAGTTTATGAGTTTGTTAGAAAAAATTAATAATCCAAAGGATTTAAAAAAATTAAATATTTCCCAACTCGTTGAACTTTCAAATGAAATTCGGACAAAAATAATTAACGTTATTAAGAAAAACGGGGGACATTTAGCTTCAAGTTTAGGGGCGGTTGACGTTATTATTGCCCTTTATTACGTTTTTGATTTCCCAAATGATAAAATTGTTTTCGACGTTGGTCACCAGTCTTACGCTCATAAAATTTTGTCTGATAGAAAGGATCTTTTTGAAACTATTAGAACTGAAGGCGGTTTAAGCGGTTTTCCTAATATTTTTGAAAGTGTTTACGATAGTTTTACCGTTGGTCATGCGGGAACTTCAATTTCCGCTGCCTTAGGCATTGCTAACGCAAGGGACGTTTTAAAGGATGATTATTTCGTTATTAGTTTAGTTGGCGACGGCTCAATTTTTAACGGCGAAAACCTTGAAGCATTTATTTCAAGTGAAAAAAAGCCGGAGAAATTTTTAGTTATTTTAAACGATAACGGAATGTCAATTTCAAAAAATTCAAACGGATTATATAAGGCTATTTCTAAAATTTCAATTAAAAAGCGCTATTCAAACTTTATGGGAGTTATGAATAAAGTTTTCGGTTGGAATTTTATTGGAAAGGGCTTAAAAAGAATTAAAGCGTCCTTTAAAAGATCAATTGGCAAGCTTTCGGTTTTAGATAACGTTGGAATTAAATATTTAGGTTGCTTTGATGGCAATAATATTAAGCTTTTAGTAAGACTTTTAAGTGATTATAAACTTAATCCAAGAGCAACCCTTCTTCATTTAAAAACCAAAAAGGGAAAAGGCTATATAGAAGCGGAAAATCAATCGGAAATATTCCACGGCGTTAGCAAGGATTTATTGCCTTCAATTAACAGTTTTTCCTATCAAACGGGTGAATCTTTAATTGAAATTGCTAAAAATAATGATAAAATTTCAGTTATTACCGCAGGAATGACCTTAGGAACGGGGCTAACAAAGTTTAAAGAACTTTATCCTAATAAGTTTTACGACGTTGGAATTAGTGAAGAATTTGCCGTTACTTTTGCAGCGGGTTTAGCCGTTAGCGGTTTAAGACCAATCGTTTGCATTTATTCTACTTTTTTACAACGTTCTTACGACCAAATTATGGTTGACGTTGCCCTTCAAAATCTTCCGGTTATATTTTTAATTGATAGGGCGGGCGTTGTTGGTGTTGATGGAGCAACCCATCAAGGCGTTTTTGATTTATCATATCTTCGACACGTTCCTAATCTTATAATTTTATCACCAAAGGATACTTTCGAGCTTGATGCTATGATTAAATTTGCATTAACTCTTAATCAGCCCGTTGCTATTAGATATCCTAATGGAAGTTATAATAATTACGATATCCATAAGGAAATAAGTTTAAATTCTTTGTGGGAAGTTGTAAAAAATGGTGATGGAGCTTGCATTTTAGCAAACGGCGCAAGAATGTTAAATTTAGCCCTTGAAGCTGCAAAAGATACCAATGCAATGGTTGTTAATGCAAGAACGGTTAAACCACTTGATAACAATTTATTACTTGAAATTGCTAATAGAAAAATTATTACTTTAGAAGATAATTCAAAAATTGGCGGTTTTGGTAGTGGAGTTCTTGAATTTTACGCTGAAAATTCAATTTCTTCAAAGGTTAACGTTTTAGGTATTAGCGATCAGTTCGTTGAACATGCAAAAGTTGATTCACAGCTTGCTAAAAACGGAATTACAATTGATAATATTAAAAAACTTATATTAAATTAAATTTTTTATAAAATTAAACGTAAACCGTTGACAAAATTAAGGTTAAATGTTAAATTAAATATATAAATCGTTGATGCAGAGTAGTAGCAAAAACAACTTGCGCATAGAGAACTTTCGGTTGGTGGAAGAAAGGGGCAAGCTTTTGTGAATGGACTGCGGAGAGCAAAGGTGAACTTTTAGTAGTCTTTGACGTTAGCCTTGCGTTAATAGGAAGCAATATGATTGTATTGCGTTAAGGTTTCTTAGGAAACGAATTTGGGTGGCACCACGAGTTATTTCGTCCCAAAAGCAATTTTATTTGCTTTTGGGATTTTTTTATTAAGGTAGGTTTTTATGATTAAATTTTTTATTAAATTTTTCCAATTTCGATGGCGTTATGCCGAAATTTAATAGTTTAAAATTTTATTATTAATCATAAAAAGGGGAATATTATTATGAAATTTAAAAATATTGATTTTGATACTTATTTAAAAAATTATCCTTCAGAAGAAGGTTATTTCGGTCCTTACGGCGGTTCTTATTTAAGCGAAGAATTACAAAAAGCTATGAAGGAAGTAACCGAGGCTTATTTTACAATTTGTAAATCTTCTAAATTTATTAATGAATTAAGAAGAATTAGAAAAGAATTTCAAGGTAGACCAACTCCAATTTCACACCTTGAACGCCTTTCTTCAAGCATTGGAAACGTTCAAATTTATTGTAAACGTGAAGATTTAAACCATACGGGCGCTCACAAGCTAAACCATTGCATGGGTGAAGGCTTGCTTGCAAAATATATGGGTAAGAAAAAACTTATTGCTGAAACTGGAGCAGGTCAACACGGTGTTGCAATTGCAACGGCTGCCGCTTACTACGGCTTAGAATGTGAAATTCACATGGGTTCGGTTGATATTGCTAAACAAGCTCCTAACGTTGCAAGAATGAAGATTTTAGGCGCTAAAATCGTTGAAGTTAAGCATGGTTTACAAACTTTAAAAGAAGCTGTTGACTCTGCTTTTGAAGCTTATAAAAACGATTATAAAAACAGCATTTATTGTATTGGTTCGGTTGTTGGTCCTCATCCATTCCCGGTTATGGTTCGTGATTTCCAAAGCGTTATTGGCATTGAAGCAAGAGAACAATTTTTAGAAATGACAGGCGAACTTCCCGACAACGTTGTTGCTTGCGTTGGCGGTGGCTCAAATTCAATGGGTATGTTTGCAGGATTTTTAAACGATCCAGTTAATATTTACGGCATTGAACCTCTTGGTCGTGGCTCAAACTACGGCGACCATGCTGCAAGTTTACAATATGGTTCTCAAGGGATTATGCACGGTTTTAACAGTATTATGTTAAAAGATGAAAAGGGCGAGCCTGCTCCGGTTTATTCGGTTGCAAGTGGGTTAGATTATCCATCGTCAGGTCCTGAACACGCATTCTTGCGTGATTGCGGTAGAGTTATTTACGATACGATTGGCGATGAAGAAGCAATTGACGCTTTCTATAAGCTTTCAAGAATGGAAGGTATTATTCCTGCAATTGAATCAAGCCACGCAATTGCTTACGCAATTAAACTTGCAAAAGAACTTAAAAAGGGTTCAGTTTTAGTTTGTCTTTCTGGTAGAGGCGACAAAGATATGGACTATATTATTGAAAAATTTGGTATTCGTTAAAATTAAAATCCCTGATTGATTCAGGGATTTTGTTAAAATTAAGATATGAAAAAAACTGTTGTTTACGTTGACGTTATTAATAGCTATAATGGTGAAAACGTTTATCCATTTTCCCGTTTAGTTGAAATTCAAAATGCTAAAAATAGTCAAGTAAAAAATGAAAAATTTTCCGTTTGGAAACTTTTGGAAAGGGCGTTTATTGAAAAATTTAACGTTGATTTTTTAAAACTTAAATTTGAAAAATTTAATGATAAATGGATAACCGATGGCTACGATTTTTCATTATCTCATTCATCAAAGCTATGTTCAATTAGTTTGGCTGAAGATGAAAATGGAATTGATATTGAAAAAATTGATAGGTTGCGTTTTAGTAAACTTAAAGCTGAAAAACTACTTTGTAAAGAAGAACTTGAATTTTATAATACGCTCAGTTTTGAAGAAAAAGCTAATTTTTTAAACTTAATTTGGGTGAAAAAGGAAAGTTATTTTAAAAGTCAAAATAAAAGAGTGCTAAACTTTACAAAAATTAACACTTTAAATTTAAATTTTATTGTTAAAA
>JAZQKQ010000014.1:0-17713 GCA_045542235.1 Christensenellaceae bacterium
TATGTATTACACGGGTTTAAACCCTTACGATTTAACTCCGATTTACGTTGCTAAAACGGCGGAAGAAAAGGCAGAACAAAGAATTTTACTTCAATATTTTAAGCCGGAAAACCGTGATGCCGTTATAAAAATTTTAATAAAACACGGTCGAAAGGATTTAATTGGAAGTGGTAAAAATTGCTTGGTGAATTATCCGGCAAAGGATTCTTTTAAAAAAGAAGCTGTAAATAACGTTAAACCAAAAAAGGTTAAAAGGAAAAAATAATGAAAAAAAATAATATTTACTTATTACTTTTGGCAATGATTATTGGAATGATTGCCCTTTTAGGGGACATGTATGGTTTTATTGATAAAGCCATGGTTATTATTTTAATTATTGCGGCGGGCGGATTTTTACTTACTTATATGTTTATTAAATATTCGCTTAAAATTAAAGAAAGAAAAAATAATAAAAATAAGAAAAAATGATTGATTTTGAAATTTTAAAAGCAAAACTTTTAAGTTTATCTTCAAAAGAATTTAGTGAATTTTCAAAAAAATTAATTCCTAATTCTAAACCTTTAATAGGCGTTAAAATTCCACTGCTTAGAGAAATTGTTAAAGAATTTAACGTTAATGATATTCCGTATTTTATTGAGAATTTTAGTGAAGAATACCACGAATATATGCTTTTAAAAGCAATTAGTTTTGGAAAACTTAAAAGTGAAGAAATTGTTTTTAAATTAATTGATAATTTTATTTTTTCCATTAACAATTGGTGCGAGTGCGACGTTTTTTGCGCAAGCTTTAAATTTGCCAAAAAAAATCAAGAAAAATTTTTTAATTATTTAGTAAATTTATCAAAATTAAAGGGTGAATTCACCCAAAGAGTGGTTGCCGTTATGCTTTTAGATCACTTTATTAATGATTGTTATTTAGATAAAGCTTTAAATTTAATTTTAAAACTTGATTGCGCTAAATATTATTGCGATATGGCAATAGGTTGGTTTGTTAGCGTTGCCTTCGTTAAATATCCTGAAAAAACAATTGAGTTTTTAAAGAGTAAAAAGCTAACGAAGGTTCAACTTAAATATTCCGTTAATAAAATTTGTCAATCACAAAGGGTTGATGGTAAAGAAAAATTTAAAATTAGGGAACTTCTTAAAGATGAATAAATCGATTAAACAAAACGTTTTGCCTTTAATTTCCGCTTGTATTTGGGGAACGGCATTCGTTGTTCAAGATACGGCTTCAAGCCACGTTTCACCTTTTGCTTTTAATGCTTTAAGGTCGATTGTTGCCGTAATATTTTTATTAATGCTTACTTTAATTTTAAAAAATTTTAAAAGTAAGGAAAAAATTGAAGAAAATAAAAACGACGTTAAGTCTTTAATAATTGGCGGAATTATGTGCGGTAGTTGTTTGTTTTTAGCAACGAATTTGCAACAAATTGGAATAACTAAAGGCACGAGTGGTGGAAAAGCTGGGTTTATTACGGCAATTTATATGGTAATCGTTCCAATTATTGGCATTTTTTTGAAAAAGAAAAATGGATTAAACGTTCTTTTTGCCGTTGTTTTAGCTTTGGTTGGATTGTATTTGCTTTGCATTACAAACGGCTTTAATTTTGCCGTTTCCGACCTTTACGTTTTAGGTTGCGCATTTGCTTTCGCTATACATATTTTAGTTATCGATTATTATGGCAATAAAACCGATGGAATTATGTTAAGTTTAGTTCAATTTTTTGTCAACGCAGTTTTATCGTCTATTTTCTGTTTAATTTTTGAGATAGGTCAACCGTTTGATTTTTCAAAAATTATTGGAGCAATTTTATTCGTTGGAATTTTATCAAGCGGTGTGGCTTATACGTTGCAAATTATTGCTCAAAAGGGAACTAATCCAACCATCGTTTCGATTTTATTAAGCACTGAAAGTTTTTTTGCAATTATTGCTCAAGCAATTATTACGAAAGAATTTTTAACCCTTAGAGAATACGTTGGTTGTGCAATTATTTTGTTGGCGGTTTTATTAACACAAATTAATTTTACCAAGAAAAATAATTAATTTTAAAGCCCTTATTTAGGGCTTTATATTTTTTTATACTAATTAAAATTGTTGCATTTTTTTGTTATTTATTGTAAAATTAATATATGTTTAGTGCTTATGAAATAATTTCGTTAATTTCAAGCTGTATTGCCGTGTTTTTAGTGCTAACGGTTCACGAATTTGCTCATGCTTTCGTTGCGGTTAAATGGGGCGACGACACGCCTAAAATTCATGGGCGATATACACTTAATCCAATTGCTCATATTGATTGGATTGGTTTTGTAATGTTAATTTTAGCGGGCTTTGGTTGGGCTAAACCAGTGCCAATTAATCCGTATAATTTTAAAAATTATAAAAAAGGATTTTTTTGGACTTCTATCGCCGGGGTTTTAGCTAATTTTATTTTAGCGTTTTTAGCCTATCCGTTATATTTAGTTTCAGTTAAATTTTTGTCAATTGAAAGTTTTTCTTTTGCGTTTTTTACCGAATTATTTTATAGTATTTATACCTTAAATTTATGTTTTTTCGTTTTTAATTTGTTGCCGATTTATCCACTTGACGGATTTAACGTTTTAGACGTTTTAGTTAAAAAAAAGGGTAAAGTTATGGCTTTTTTAAGAGAGAAAGGCAACGTTATTTTACTCGTTTTGTTAGTTTTAGGGTTTATTGCCGATAGGGTTGAACAACTTTGGTTTATTGACGTTTTAAGTTGGTTTATGCTTTTTGCAACCAATATTATCGGTTTTCCTATTACTTTCGTTTGGGGACTTATTTTTTAATTTTTTAAGGGGGGTGAAGTTTGGTGGTTGACCAAAAACTTATTGATAATTTTGAATCGAACGTTGACTATGATACCAAACTTAGCAACTTTGAGGGTCCGCTCGATTTATTGTTGTTTTTAATCAAAAAAGCTGAAATTGAAATTAAAGATATTTTCGTTTCAGAAGTGACAACGCAATATTTAAAATATATTGAAAATCTCGATGAAATCGGCATTGAAAAAGCCAGTGAATATTTAGGTATTGCCGCTACTATTTTAGAAATAAAGTCGAGAGAAGTTCTTCCGCCTGTAAATTTCGATGATGAAGAGGAAGAGGAAGATCCTGGAAAGCTTCTTCAACGCCGTCTTGAAGAATATAAGTTGTTTAAAGAACAAGCTGAAAAACTTAAAACTCAAGAAAACGTTGATAGTTTTTATAAAGCGCCCGACGATTCCGCTAATGACGTTAGAATTGTTTATAACGATTTTAATTTAGAAGGTTTAATTAAAGCTTTTACAAAGCTTATGGCAAAAGTTGACCTTAGGGAAACGGTTAAAACTACTAAAAAGGAAATTCCAAAAGAAGTTTATACCGTTCGTGATAAAATTGAATTTATTAGGAACGTTCTTAGTCAAAGGGAAAATTGCTCTTTTTATGAACTTTTTACAGATTTTACTACCAGAAGTGAGTTTATAACCACTTTTCAGGCTATGCTTGAACTTTTAAAGCTTCAAGTTATTGCCATTGAACAAAACGGTGTTTACGAAGATATTACCATTTATTTGAAAAATTCAAACGGAGGTTCAATTGATGAACTTGGAGAAATTGACGAATATAATTGAGTCTATCGTGTTCGTCTCAGGCAATGCTATTGCCGTTAGAGATATTTCCGAAAGACTTGGTTTAACCGATAAAGAAGTTCTAAAAATTGCCAAAGAACTTCAGAAAAAATATTCCGATCCTTGCGGTGTGAATTTATTAATTTTTAACAATAAACTTCAATTTTGCTCAAATCCTAAATATGCTGAAGAAGTTTCTATCGTTTTAAACCCAATTAAAGAACGTGAACTTTCAAGAAGTATGCTTGAAACTGCGGCTATAATTGCTTATAAACAGCCTGTAACTCGTCTTGACCTGGAAGAACTAAGGGGCAACAGCGAATATGCCATTCAAAGCCTTTTAAAGCTTGGCGTTATTGAAATCGTCGGAAGAAAAGATGCTGTTGGCAGGCCGGTTTTATTTGGAACTACCGATGAATTTTTAAAACGTTTTCAAATTGGTTCGTTAGATGAGCTTCCTGATTACGACCAACTTATGGAACAAGTTAAACGTGCCAACGGAACGGACAGTCAAGATGCTTATTTGTTTAAAAAGGATGAATACGTTGAAAATATCGACGAAAAGAATGCCACTCAAATTGATATTGCTTCAATTCCAACTCAAGGCGAAACTTCAAGTGTTTCAAACGACGATTTTGAATTTTCAAATTATGGCGACGATATACCCGATTTCTTACAAGATGAAGAAATTGATATTATCGGCGACGACGATTGATTTTAAGAACTGCTTTTTAAGCGGTTCTTTTTTTTGTATAATAAATTAATTTTTGCAAAAAATTAAATATATAGTGATTATATTATGGTTAGTTTTTATAATTTCAATAATTTTAATTTTGCCAATTTTTATAACGCTAATTTGTCATTTTGATAGTCAAATTGGCAGGGTAAATTTTTCTATTATTCTGTTTGGTTGCGTTAAAATTATAAGCGGTTATTTAATGGTTGAAGGCGTTAATTTATTTATTCATTATTCAAACAATAACGCCATAATGATAAATTTAAAAACTTATAAACCGCAAGGGGGAGTGAAAAATTTAAAAAGTATTGAATTTATAAATTTTAATTATTTTTTCAATTTTGAAAATAAACCTAACTCTGTTGGCGTTTGTTCAATTTTTACTGTTGGGTTATATATGGGTTTGTGCGTTTTAAAATCAATTAAAAATAATATTAGAATTGGTGGAAGAATTAAAGTTGGTGGTGAAACTGAAAATAATTATTTTTTTAAAACCACTTTCTTTTTTAATATAATTACAATTTTGCAATCGTTATTAAATTCAATGAGGAATAAAAATGAATAATTATGAAAATTTAAATGAGCTATTAAACAATGCAATAAAAAAATTAACCGAAGTTAGCGACGTTAATATGATCGTAGGGAGTCCTTATAAATTAGGTGATAAAAACGTTTTGCCCGTTTGTAGAATAACCCTTGGTTTTATTTCAGGTGGAGGGGAATATGGTAGTGAAGAAATTGTTAAATCATATTCTGATAATCCTGTATTAGGGGCGAGTGGCGGTGTTGTTAATATTTGTCCAAGCGGATTTTTAATTGAAGCTGAAAACGGCTTCACTTTTGTTGATTGTCCTAATAACGCCGTTGAAAAAGTGATAAATTTATGCGATAATTTGTTGAAAGGTGAAAAATGAAAAAACTTTTATTTTTAACCATAATTACAATGATTTTAAGTTATATTATGTTAGACATAAAAATTTTTGAAGATAAAAAGGTGGGTTTTTGCTCTACTTTGGAATCATCTGAAATTGTTATGGAGCAATCGACGAAAAGAATATTGTTTGAAAAAAATTCATTAATTAAACGACCAATGGCAAGCACCACTAAAATTTTAACTTGTTTAACTTGTATTGAAAATTGTAATTTAAACGAAGAAGTTGAAATTGATGATAATTCAATTAACGTTGAGGGTTCAAGCATATATTTAAAAAAGGGTGAAAAGCTTAAAGTTATTGATTTGCTTTATGGTTTAATGCTTCGTTCGGGCAACGATTCGGCAATGGCGCTTGCTAAACACGTTGGAGGAAGTGTTGATAATTTTGCAAAATTAATGAATAAAACTGCAATTAAATTAGGGGCTACCAATTCAAATTTTGTTAATCCTCACGGGTTGAACGATAAAAATCATTACACAACCGCAAGGGATTTAGCTGTTATAACTTGCCATGCTCTTAACAATGAAACTTTTAAAAACATTGTTAAAACGAAAAAATACGTTTGTGTTAATAATTTTGGTGAAAAGCGTATTTTTATTAATAAAAATAAAATGCTTTCAAACTATGACGGGGCTGACGGAGTAAAAACAGGGTTTACAAAAAACGCCGGTAGATGTTTAGTTTCAAGCGCCACTAAAAATGGAATGCAACTAATTTCCGTTGTTTTAGGGTGTAATAATATGTTTGAACGTTCAACTGAACTATTAAACGATTGTTTTTTAAACTATTCAAACCATAAAATAATTAATAAAAATCAACCAATTGGTGAAATTAACGTTTGCTCAAAGCTTAATAACCTTAATTATAGCCTTGAAATATGCTGTAAAAACGACGTTATAATTCCTATTAAAAAGGAAGAAGGTAAAAGTGTTAGGTGGGAATTTGATATTCCTAAATACCTATATTTTCCCGTTAATTCTAATCAAATTGTAGGAAACTTAAACGTTTATATTGAAAATAAGTTGCTAAAAAGTGAAAAATTATATATAATAGGTGAGAAAAATAAATATAACTTTAACGAAGCTTTTTTAGGGATTGTAAAAAGCTGGGGGATTTATGAGAATTAATAAGTTTTTAGCAGAAGCAGGCGTTGGTTCGAGGCGTGCTTGCGACAAGTTGATTGAAGAAGGAAGCGTTTTAGTTAACGGAAAACCTTGCGTTATGGGGCAAGACGTTTCTTCTAACGACGTTATTACCGTAAACGGTAAACGCATTTCTTCAGTTAAAAAGTTTGAATATTACATATTAAATAAACCAAAGGGCTACGTTTGCACGGTAAGTGACGATAAGGGAAGAAAAACCGTTATGGATTTACTTCCTAAACTAACAACTCGAATTTTTCCCGTTGGTAGACTTGACTATGATACTGAAGGTCTTTTAATTTTAACTAACGATGGCGATTTAACTTTTAGATTAACTCATCCTAAAAATGAAATTCCTAAAACATATTTGGTTAAAATTGAAGGTGAAATAACGGAATTAGCATTGTCGAAACTTCGTGCAGGCGTTTATATCGACGGTGTTAAAACAAATAAATGTAACGTTAGAGTTGTTGAAGAGCTTAAGACTGGAACAAAGCTTTCGATAACAATAACCGAAGGCAGAAACCGTCAGGTTAGAAAAATGTTTGAAGCAGTTGGTAAGGAAGTTGTTTTTTTAAAACGCATTAAAATTGGCGATTTAACCTTGCGTGGATTAGATAGAGGTAAATCAAGAAAACTTTCAGCTGATGAAGTAAATTATTTAAAAAATCTATAATAAAAAGCCCTCCTACATATTTTTAGGGGGCTTTTTTTATGAAAAATAATCAATTTTTTGCAATTATTATTGTTTTTTTAATTTGTTTTTCAATTATTTTTTTAAGTTGTAAATTGTTTGAGATTAAAGCTGTTTTCGTTGATAATTTTTTTAAACAAACCATATTTTAAAAGGCATCGAACGATGCCTTTTTTTTATTCGTTCCACCAATTTTCAAATTCAGTTGGAATAAGATTTCCTTTGTTGAAGTTTATTTTCTTTAAAGGTATTTCTTTTTCATAAATTTTTTCGCCGTTTTTATAGGTAAAGGGGCGAATTATAAATTGGTAAATTCCAAAGTTTTTTAATTTTTCTTTATAATTTTTATTTCCAACGTAGCAAATTTCTTCTTTATTGTTAAATATTTTAACAATTTCAACGTTTAAATTGTTTGTTAAATTATAATTAATTTCAACTATATCGTTGTTAAAATTTATGTTATAATCAATAATTTTATCACTTTCAAAATTCGTGGCAGTTTTAGTAGGTTGATTATTTATATCAAAATAGCTTTCAACGTAACTACTTGGGTCATCGCAAGGGCAAAGAGTTATTTCGCCGGTTGTTTCATAGGTTTTTTTATCGATTTTTAATTTTATTATATCGGTAAATTCCATAGGGTGTGGACTGTTATTTTTATAAGTTTGTAAAATTATTTCTCTTAAAGCCTTCGTTGGATGGTTCGAGCCCGTTATTGAATTATCCATTAATTTATTATCTTTATTGCCGAGCCAACAGGAAAAGGTGTGATCTTTAGTATAAGCAATTGAATAGGCGTCTAAATTGCCGTTATCAAACCCGTTTGTTCCTGTTTTTGCATATATTTCAAAAGGTAAACTTCTTAATCCTTTTGCAGTTCCTTCTTTAACGGTGGTGTTTAACATTTTGCTAATTAAACTTGCAGTTGCACTGGTAAATACGTTTATAGGTTTATCGTTATATTCATATATAACGTTTCCATTAACGTCAATAATTTTTTCGATAAAATGCGGTTTTTTAAATAATCCTAAATTTGCAAAAGTAGAATATGCCCCGGTTAAAGTTTTCAAATTTACGTTATTATCAAAACTTCCTAATGATATGCCTAAACCGTTAGAATTAATTTCAAAATTCATTTTTTTTGCGTAGTTTTTAGCAGTATCAACGCCAACGGTTTGAAGAAGTTTAACTGCGGGAACGTTTAAGCTTAAAGCAAGGGCTTTTTCACAACTTACGTTTCCATAATATTTATTGCCGTAGTTATGGGGTGTATATCCGTTGAAATCGATTTGTTCATCGGTAATTTGTGTTAGTGGAGAAATTAGTTTTTCATTTATTGCCGGTCCGTAAACAAGCCAAGGTTTAACGGTTGAAGCAGGGTTTCTTTCAATTTCACCACAAGTTGAATAGTAGGCTAAAATTGCCGACGTGTTATTATCTAAAATAAGCGATTGATAATCGGTATTAATTTCAGGGTTGTTTTCGACTAAAACCTTTTGTAAATTTTTATTAAATTTAGTATATATTTTACAGTTCGAAAAGGTGTAAGGTTTGTGTTGTGAAAAATTTGAAAATTCATTTAAAACACCTTTAATAAAACTTTTATCCTTTTCGTAATTATTGTCAAAATCAAGCTTAATTTCTTCATTTTTAAGTTTTATTACATCTTCGTTAGATATATAATTTTGTTCGTTAAGTTTTTGTAGAACTAAATTTTTTCGATTAATTGCGCCTTCAAAATTTTGCTTTGGATTAAGCTTTGAAGGGCTTTTTATAATTCCGGCTAAAAGGGCGCTTTCATTTATAGTTAGGTTGCTTGCAGGTTTATTAAAATAGGTTTTTGAAGCTTGTTCAATTCCATAGGCATTTTCGCCAAAATAAATAGTATTTAAATACATTTCTAAAATTTCATCTTTAGAAAAGGTTTTTTCTAACTTTAATGCAAGTTTAATTTCATCAATTTTTCTTCTAATAGTCTTTTTTTGGCTTAAATGGGTGTTTTTAATAAGTTGTTGTGAAATGGTTGAAGCGCCTTGTTTGTAAGAAAAGGAAGTTAAATTTTTTAGCGCTGCGGAAAAAATTCTTTTAACGTCGATTCCTTTATGAGTATAAAAGTTTTTATCTTCAATTGCAATAAAAGCGTTTTTAGTGTAGTTATTTAGTTGCGTTGATTTTGCTTGTTTTTTTGATAAATTCGTAACTTCAATAACGTTGTTATTTATATCGTAAATTTCTATAAAATTTTCAGTATTAATCAGTTTTTTTTCATCAAATTTTACACTTGACGGCATAAGGAATAGCACCCCTAAAATAAGGGTGGAAATTAACGTTACGAATAAGATAATAAAGCTTATAAACTTAAAGATTTTCTTCATTTAATAATATTATAAATAATTATAAATTTTATATTCTTTAAGTTGCAAAAATTTAAAAAAAGTTATATAATTTACTTTATGGAAAAGTATTATAAAATTATTACATACGGATGTCAAATGAACATCCACGAATCGGAAAAAATTGCAGGTCAGTTAGCTTTGCGTGGCTATTTAGCCTGTGAAGATGAAAATATTGCTGACGTTATAGTTTTTAACACTTGTTGTATTAGAGAAAATGCCGAACAACACGCTTATGGTAATATTGGTGCGTTAAAAAGGTTAAAAAAATCTAAGAAAAACCTTATAATTTGCGTCGGTGGATGCATGACTCAACAAAAAGGAGCGGGTGAAAAACTTAAAAAAACCTTTCCTTTCGTTGACGTTGTTTTTGGAACTTATAATACCGATGAGTTTGGTGAAATGCTTGATAAGGTTTTACAAGGCAAAAAGGTTGGCGTTAACGTTTTAGAAAAAGAAAAACCGGTTTGCGAAGGGGATAAGCCATTGAGAACGAGCTATCCAAACGCATGGGTTAACATTACTTACGGATGCAACAATTTCTGCACTTATTGTATCGTTCCTTACGTTAGGGGTAGAGAAAGAAGTAGAAATATTAACGATATCGTTAAAGAAGTTAAACAGGTTGTTGAAGAAGGTTATAAAGAAATTACTCTTTTAGGTCAAAACGTTAATTCTTACGGAAACGATTTAAAAGAAAAGGTTAATTTTTCAATTTTATTGAAAGAACTTGATAAAATTGAAGGTAATTACAGGCTACGTTTTATGTCGAGTCATCCGAAAGATTTAACCGAAGAGCTTGTTAAAACCATTGCAAGCTGTAAACACGTTTGCCATTTCATTCACTTACCAATGCAATCGGGAAGCACGAAAATTCTTAAATTAATGAACAGAAAATATTCAAAAGAAGATTATTTAAAAAAGGTTGAATTAATTAGGAAATATATGCCCGATGCAACAATTTCAACGGATATTATGGTAGGTTTTCCAAACGAAACGGAAGAAGACTTTTTAGAAACCTTAAACGTTTGTAAAATTGCTCAATTTTCAAATGCTTTTACCTTCGTTTATTCGCCAAGAAAGGGGACTGTTGCCGAAAAAATGGAAAATCAAATTGACGATGCAACAAAAAAAGACAGAATTATGCGTTTGGTTGAGTTTCAAAACGACCAAACGAGAGCTCTTTCTCAAACCTACGTTGGCAAAACCATTGAAATTTTATGCGAAGGCTTTGATGAAAAACACGGGCTTTATTTAGGTAGAGATACGTCGGGCAGAATGGGTTATTTTGCAAGCGATGAAAACATTATTGGTAAATTTATAAATTTAAAAGTAAACAAAGCTAACGGCATTTCACTTTATGGTGAAATTGTCGATTAAAAGGTGAATTATGGCATTATCCGATATGATGCGACACTGGCAATCGATTAAACTTCAATATGAAGATTGCATAATTTTTTATAGATTAGGCGATTTTTATGAAATGTTTTTTGAAGATGCCCAAGAAGCTTCTAAAATTTTAGAGCTAACTTTAACCGGTAGAGATTGCGGTCTTGAAGAGCGAGCGCCAATGTGTGGCGTTCCTTATCACGCTGCGGAAAATTACATTGCAAAGCTTGTTGAAAATGGTAAAAAGGTTGCAATTTGCGAACAACTTACCGAACCAACCAAAGGCGTTAAATTGGTTGAGAGAGACGTTATTCGAGTTGTAACCCAGGGAACGCTATTAAACGACGGGCAAATTGATGAAAAGTCGAACAATTTTCTTTGTTCGGTTTTTTGCGATGACAAATATTGTTCAATTAGTTGGTGCGATATTACTACCGGCGATTTTTTTGTTGAAGATTTATCGCCTTATAATGAAAATAAATTGATTGACGCACTCGTTAGAGTTAATCCTTCGCAAATTATTGCATCGACTAAAATATTTAAACTTTCAGGCAATTTTTCTGCTGTTATTCACGGTGTTTTGCCACGTTTTGAGCTTTATAAAGACTATGCTTATAGCTATAACAACGCTAAAAATTTGCTATTAAATCAGTTTAACGTTTCATCCCTTAACGCTTTTATTCCTGAAGAAAACAAAGGTTTGGTTTGCGTTAGCGGGGCTTTAATTGAATATTTAAACGAAACTCAAAAACAAATTTTAAAAAATATTATTAAGCTCAATAATTTTGAAGGGGAAAACTGCTTAAAGCTCGATGGCTCGGCGCTTAATAATTTAGAAATTCTTTCTTCTAACCGTGATAGAAAGTCTTACGGTTCGCTATTTTGGGCAATCGACAACACTAAAACTTCTATGGGGGCAAGGTATTTAAAATCGCAACTTGTTGCGCCCCTTAAAGACCTTGAACTTATTAAATATCGCCAACAAGGCGTTAAGGATTTATTCGACGACACCTTAACCCGTGAAGGCGTTATCGACCTTTTAAGAAACGTTAAGGACCTTGAACGGTTAATTGGAAAGCTAACTAATAACGTTGCTTCACCAAGAGATTTACTCTCCATTAACGAAACGCTTCTTGCCGTTTCTCCGCTAAAAATGTTAATTGTTGGTCATAGGTCGAAGGCCCTTAACGATATTTATGCAAATTTAGGTGACTATGAAGAAATTTGCAAAATTTTATCGTCGGCTATAAGTGAAAATCCGCCAATTAACATTAAGGATTGTGGGTTCGTTAAAGATGGTTTTGATAAAAATTTAGACGAGCTTAGGAACTTAAAATCAAACGGAACGAAACGTATTGAAGAAATGGAGCTTTCCGAAAAGGAAAAAACGGGCATTAAAACTTTAAAAATTAAATATAACAAAGTTTTCGGCTATTTTATTGAAGTTTCAAATTCTTTCAAGGATCAAGTTCCTTATAACTACGTTAGAAAACAAACCTTAACAAACGGCGAAAGATTTATAACCGAAGAGCTTAAAAAGTTTGAAGAAGACGTTTTAACTTGTAATGAAAAGATTTTAGCCATTGAAACTGAAATATTTAAAAAGATTAAAAATTTATTGCTTGATAACGTTTCAAGTCTTTTAAAAACCGCTAAATGTTTTGCCTTTTTAGACTTTTTGCTTTCATTAGCTATCGTTGCAAAAAAACGTGCCTACGTTATGCCGACAATGGTTGAAGAAGATTGCGAACTTAATATCGTTGGCGGTAGGCACCCCGTTGTTGAAGCTGTTTCAAAACAAACGTTTATTCCAAACGACACTTCGTTAGATTTAAATGAAAATAGAATGATGGTTATTACCGGTCCTAATATGGCGGGTAAAAGTACATATATGCGCCAAGTTGCTCTTATTGTAATTTTAGCTCAAATTGGTTCTTTCGTGCCTTGTAAGAGCGCACAAATTCCAATTGTCGATAAAATTTTCACAAGAGTTGGTGCAAGCGACTACTTAATTTTCGATCAATCGACCTTTATGGTTGAAATGACTGAAGTTGCTAAAATTTTACACAACGCAACCAAACACAGCCTATTAATTTTAGATGAAGTTGGAAGGGGAACAAGCACTTTCGACGGTTTATCAATTGCATGGGCGGTAGTTGAGTTTTTAGCTAAAAATATTGGAGCGAAAACACTTTTTGCTACTCATTATCACGAACTAAGCGAACTTGAAGGTATTATTTTTGGCGTTAAAAATTATAAAATTACCGTTAGAGAAATTAACGGCTCAATCGTATTTTTACGAAAGATTATGCGAGGAAGCGCTAATAAAAGTTTTGGTATTGAAGTTGCTTCACTTGCCGGTGTTCCTGAAAACGTTACAAAGCGAGCTAAAACAATTTTGAAAAAATTGGAAAAGAAAGATTTAACCATAGATTTTTCTAAACAAACTGACCTTGAAGCGGAGGAAAAAACCTTTTCAGAAGTGGAAAAAATTATTAGTGAACTTAACGTTAATGCAATTTCGCCACTTCAAGCGTTTGAAATTTTAATTGATTTAAAAGGTAAATTAAATGGCTAAAATTAATATTTTAACTAAAGACGTATTTAACCAAATTTCCGCTGGTGAAGTGGTTGAAAGACCGAGTTCTATCGTTAAAGAGCTTTTTGAAAATAGTATTGATGCCGGCGCAACTGCAATTAGCGTTGAAATTGAAAATGGTGGCATTAACTTAATTTCCGTTGAAGATAACGGTTGTGGAATAGAAAACGATCAACTTGAAAAGGTTTTTTATCCACACGCTACTAGCAAAATTTCAAAAGCTTCTGATTTGCAAACCATTTTAACCCTTGGTTTTAGGGGAGAAGCAATGTCCAGTATTGCTTCCGTTTCAAAAATTAATCTTATTTCAAAAACCGCCGATAGCGAGATTGGATATTTTATTAACGTTGAAGGTGGCGAAATTGTTGAAAAAGGGGAAATTCCTTGCGAAAACGGAACGAAAATTACCGTTTCAGGTATATTTTTTAACACGCCTGCACGTTTAAAATTTTTAAAATCGGCTAAGTCGGAAGAAAACGAAATTACTTCGTTAATTGAAAAATTAATTTTAGCTAACCCAAACGTTGCCGTTAAATACGTTGCTAACGGAAAGTTGATTTATCAAAGTTACGGTGATGGATTAAAAAATGCTTTAATTGCCGTTTACGGAAAGAAAACTGCCGATAATTGCATCGAATTTTCAATTGTGAAAAACGGCATTAAAATGGAAGGTTTTTTAGGTAAAATTAATTTTACAAAGTCAAACAAGTCTTATCAAACGTTGATCGTTAACGGAAGATGCGTTAGCGATAACACCGTTCAATCGGCAATAGGAAGCGTTTATAAAATATATCTAATGAAGCGCCAATATCCTTTTTACGTTTTTTGTATGACTTGTCCGCCTGAAATAATCGACGTGAACGTTCATCCTCGTAAAACAGAAATTCGTTTTCAAGATAACGGCGTTATTTATTCAACCGTTAACAGCATCGTTTCAAAGGTTGTTGAAAATTCATCGGAAGTGGTTGAAATTACTTCAGATTTTAGATTTTTATACGACGAATATCAAACTGATAAGGTTGAAATTAACGATGAGAACGTTAATTTTGAAACGGGGGAAGTTAGTTTTGACACCTTTAAACAAGTTTCACAATCTATTTTAGATTCAACGGTTGACGTTGTTGAAACTAAACCGAAAAAATATCTCGATGAAAATTTGAAGGAAGTTTATCTTCCTTACGACGTTAAACCATATCCGCAAAAGAAGGCTCAAAGCATTAACGACCACGTTATTTATGCTGATTTTTCTAATCCTGATTACCTAAAAAAATGCGAAGCTGATGATATTTTTGCTGAAAATAAGCGTTATTTACAAGAACAGGAAGAATTAAAATCGGCTACCGAACAAGAAATGGATATTGAGTTAGAAATGGAATTTATTTCTTCAATATTCGATACTTACGTTATTTTTGAGTATGGTAAAAATATACTTTTAGTCGATCAACACGCCGCTCACGAAAGACTTGTATACGATAAGCTTCTTCGTGAAATGGAAGAGAGAAAAGTGGTTAGACAGCAACTTTTAATGCCTTATAATATTACCGTTAACGCAAGCGAATTTGATATGGTTTACGATCTTATCGACTATTTAAGGCAAATGGGAATTGATATCGATTTTTACGATAACACTTCTTTTAGAATTTATGCTTTACCAGATGAATTGTTCGATATGAACGTTGAAAAATTTATTTTCGATATTTTATCGGACAATAGTTTTAAAACTGAAAAAGTTCCACAAGTTATAAAAGAAAAATTAATGCAAAAAGCTTGTAAATCGGCAATAAAAGCGGGCTATCGATTGAAAGCAATTGAAATTGACAGTTTAATTTGCGAGCTAAAAAAGAATTTAGGGTTAAAATGTCCTCACGGTAGACCCGTTGCTATTAAAATTTCAAAAACGGAAATAGACAAATGGTTCAAGAGAATAGTTTAAAAAAATTTGCTATTGTAATTTGTGGTCCAACGGGTTCGGGGAAAAGCGACCTTGCTTTAAATTTAGCAAAAATTTTAAATACGGAAATAATTTCCGCCGATTCAATTGCTATTTATAAGCATTTAAACGTTGGTTCAGCAAAACCAACCGATTATGAACGTTCTATAATTAAACACCATTTAATCGACGTTTTCGAGCCCTTTGAACAGGTTACCGTTTCCGATTATGAAGAAAAAGCTTCAAAATCGATTAACGAGTTGTTTTCAAAAGGTAAAATTCCAATAATTTGTGGTGGAACGGGCTTTTACGTTAATTCGCTTTTATACGATTTTAGCTATGGAAATTGCGGTAAAAATGAAGAAATTCGTTTAAAATATGAAAAGCTTTATCAGGAAAAAGGCGCTCAATTCGTTTATAATTTATTAAAGGAAATTGACCCAATAACTGCTGAAAAATTGCACTATAACGATAAAATGAGGGTTATTAGAGCCCTTGAAATTTTTGAATGTTCTGGTGTTAAAAAATCGGATATTGTTGATGAAGCAAAAGAAAAATTTCCATTTGTTGCTTTTTCGTATAATATGGATAGAGCTCTTTTATACGAAAGAATTAATTTAAGGGTGGAAAAAATGTTTAACCTTGGGCTTGTTGATGAAGTTAAAGGGTTAATTCAAAAAGGGTTGACAATTGAAAATCAAAGTATGCAAGGTATTGGCTACAAGGAATTTTTCGAATTTGATTCAATTGACGATCACGTTGAAGAAATTAAAGAAAATATTAAACAAAATAGTCGGCGTTATGCTAAACGACAAATTACTTTCTTTAAAAAATTAAAAAATTTACGCTATATTGATTATGTTTCAATTGAAAAGTCGGTTGAAACGGTTTTGGGTGTTATTAAAAATGAGTTTAACTACAATTGAAATTGATAAAATCGTTAATCAAGCAATAAAAAATTTACAACCAGAATTTGCAATTTTAGATGAAATTTCCTTATATAATCAACAAAAGGTTCTTTCGGCGTTTAGGGATAATAAAATTGCGCTAAGACATTTTAACGGCACCACTGGTTACGGCTATGACGATGAAGGTAGAGATGTTTTAAAAAGGGTTTACGCCAACGTTTTTAAAACTGAAAGCGCCGTTGTTTCTCCAAATATCGTTTCAGGCACTCATGCAATTTCTTTGGGGCTTTACGCCATTTTACAAAGAGGAAATAGGGTTTTATCAATAACTGGTAAACCTTACGATACTTTGGAAGAAATAATTTCAGGCAATAGTTTGTCTCTCGATGCTCTCTCAATTAAATTTGATTACGTAAATTTAATTGATGCGGAATTTGACAACAATAAAATTGTTAAATTTTTGAAAAAAAATAAATATGATATGGTTTATATTCAACGTTCTCGTGGCTATGAAGAACGCAGGGCAATTTCAGTTTATCAAATTGAAAAAGCCATTAAACTTTGTAGAGAAAACGGCTTTGAAGGTTGTGTTTTCGTTGATAATTGTTATGGCGAATTCGTTGAAAAAGATGAACCAACCGCCGTTGGGGCAGACGTATGCGTAGGTTCGTTAATTAAAAATATTGGTGGTGGAATTGCTCCAACGGGTGGATATTTAGTTGGAAAAGAAAAATATATTCATTTAGTAGAAGCAAGGCTTACAGCTCCGTCAATTTGCGGTGAAGTAGGTTCTTATGCACCGGGCTATCAATATTTTTACCAAGGTTTATTTTTAGCTCCTCACGTTGTAAATCAAGCGTTGAAGGGAAGTATGCTTTTAGGTTTTGTTATGGAACAACTTAACTATCAAACCATTCCCGTTGCAAAAGAAATTCCTTTTGATATAACTCGTTCGGTTAAACTTGGCGATAAGCAAAAACTAATCAGCTTTATTCAATCAGTTCAAAAGGTTTCGCCAATTGATAGTTTTCTTTCTTGCGAGCCTTGGCAAATGCCGGGTTATAGCGATGAAGTTATTATGGCGGCAGGGTGTTTCGTTCAAGGCGCTTCAATTGAGCTTTCTGCCGACGCTCCTATTAGAGAGCCTTATATTGCTTATTATCAAGGTGGATTAACCTTTGAACACTCAATTATTGCAATTAAAGAAATTTTATCTTCGCTATAATAATCATCCACCCGAATATCGGGTGGTTTTTATTTTTCGGGCATAGCCCTTATTCACTGGCAAGCACAAATGTGCTTTTTTATTGACCTGCCAGTCATGCATTGTTTACTTGCCGCCCGTAAACGGGTCCCTTGGAT
>JAZQKQ010000015.1:0-19535 GCA_045542235.1 Christensenellaceae bacterium
AAAGTAATTGCCAATTTATACCTAAGTGGCGAACTATTTTTGCATATTGGAACAACCCTATATGAAACCTTTTTAGGTTTTATAATCGCCACCCTACTTGGAACTGCAATTTCTATTTTACTTTGGTGGTCGGAAAAAATAAGAAAAATTTTAGAGCCGTATATCGTTGTTTTAAATAGCTTGCCAAAAATTGCGTTAGGACCGCTTATTATAATTTGGTTTGGCGCAGGAACAAGCGCAATTGTGTTTATGGCAATAATTATTACCATAATAGTGACGATAATTTCAATGTTAAACGGTTTTATGGAAACCGACTCTAATAAAATTTTGCTACTTAAATCAATGGGCGCAACGAAACTACAAATATTTTTAAAATTAGTTTTGCCGTCTACCCTGCCAACTTTAATTTCAACCTTAAAAATTAACGTTGGAATGAGTTGGATTGGTTCAATAATGGGCGAATATTTAGTTTCAAAACGTGGTTTAGGCTATTTAATCGTTTATGGCGGTCAGGTTTTTAAACTCGATTTAGTTATGGCATCAACGGTTATTTTGTGTCTTCTTGCTGCCTTAATGTATCTTGTTGTTTCTTTGTTTGAAAGAAGTTTAATAAAATGGAAATAGCAAGAAATACCCCACCTATATAACCTAAAAAAGGATAAACGTAATTGATTATATTATAAAATCCTAAACGAGAAATCGTGAAGATTGCAATTAAAACTGCAACCTTTGCGATTTTTCTATTTTGAAAATTTTCGGCAAATAAAAATAGCGGATAGTGACAAGAAAAAAGCGTTGTTAACACGCCAAATAATACAATAATTGAAAAGAGTTTTATAACTATTGGATTGTTCTTAACGTAAACTAAAATTGGAATTGGTGAATTGACAATTTCATCGTTATTTAAGCCTAATTTTATCAATATTAAAAATATTATTAAACATAAAAAAATCGAAGATATTAACGCTGTAAAAAAACATTCCTTTTTTGATAAGTCTTCCCCTAAATCGTTAAAAAAATTAGTTGCTAAAAAGGTGTTAATTCCAACGTATGAAATGATTTTATCAATATGAAAATTATTTAAATTTTTATAAGAAAAATCGTTTTTAAATAATAAAATGAATAACGCTGAAATTAAAATTGCAGGAACTAAAAATGCGTTAATTTTTTCTAATCCATCAATCCCTTTGCTCAATATAAATTGAGATAAAAGTAAAGCTAAAATTGAAAATAAAGGTATTTTTAAATAAAGTGAAAAATTAATTAAAAAAATTTCTTCAATTGCTGAAATCATTCCCGATGCAATAATTAAATTTCCAAATAAAATTACAGGGTGAAAAACCCTGTAAATTATTAAGCTTTTTAAATTTTTTGCACTTAAAATAAAATATAAAACACAAGTAAAAAAAATAGCTAAAAATATAATGCAAAAAATAACGTTTTCACCTTTAAAAAAGGATAAAATTTCCCTTCCGCTAATAAATCCAGCGCCAATTATTGTTCCAATTATAGCAAACGATCGTTTAAAAATTTTAAGTATATTTTTCACACTATTAATATATTTAGTTTATTTGTTTTTTATGTTTTAATTTATAAAGTTTATATAAAATTATAGAAATACCAAAAATTATAAAAATTATAGCAAATCCTTGCGATGGCGATAATCCGATAAAAAGTGCGCCCCTGTCGTCGTCACGGAAAAATTCAATAATAAATCGCCACACGCCGTATAAAATGGAATAAGTTTCAATTTCATAGTGTAATTTTTTAAAGTATAAATAAGTTAAAATTGCAAATAAAATGAACAAAAATATAGCTTCAAAAAGTTGCACGGGAACAGCTTTTTCAAAGGAAGAAAGCTCGTCTATCCACATTAAAATTCCATTTTCGTTTAAGTTACCGTGGCAACAACCTGCAAATAAACAACCAATTCTACCAAAGGCGTGAGCAATTGTAACGCAGATTGGTGCAACGAATGCAATATATTTAATATTTTTCCAATGTTCGTTTTCTTTAAAGAAAATTTTTCCAAAAATTAAATTTAAAATTAAATAAGCAAAAATACCGCCAACTAAACCACCGTAGAAGGTTATTCCCGCTCCCCAAAGCTTGAATTCACCTGTTTTAATATAGTCGAAAAAGGACTGAAATAAACTGGCAAAAACGTAGCCAATGGCTATTGCGCCGAGTGAAATAAATAAGAAATAGTTATAAATTTTAGCATTTAAAACCTTTTCGTTTAAATATAGCTTATAAACAAAAAAGCAAGCAATAATGCCTAAAAATGTAAAAATTTCATATAATCCAAAACCAAAAATAATACTATAAGGATACATTTTATTTACACTCTTTTTCCAAGCAATAATCTATCATTCTAATTGATAAACCAACTGCTACTATAAAGGAAACTGCCTTTAAAATTAAATTAAAAAAATCAAAAGTTGTGTCAATGACTGCGGTAATATAGAGCATAACGTTTAACAAAATCAATAAATATAACGATTTTATCATTGGTTTTTGATTAATTTTCGATTGCTCTTTTTGAGAAACTACCGTTCCAACAATAACCGCTAAGGAAGAAAGCATAACCGGCATAAAAATAAAGGTTTCAAACCACTTTGCCCCCATTTGAGCAATACTTTCTTTAAGGTCGTTTGGCTCGTTAATAATGGTTAAAATAGTTTTATATGAATTATCAACTTGAATTTTAGTTTGAACGAAAAGTGAACTAAAACCGTTAAAAAATGCTTGAGCAACAGCGTAGCCTAAGGCAAAACTTATTGAAATTATCAAACATTCAGGAATTTTTTGAACCTTTAAAACGTTTGTGCAAATAAAAACCATTAAATATATAACTATCGTCCAAGCAACCGGCCTAACGAACAAGTCTAAATATTCCCTATAAATAAATTTAACTAAAAAATTGTCGCAAAAAGAAGTAATTAACGTATAGGAAAATAAACCGATTAAAAAAATGAAAATTATGCTTAATACTCTAACGTTTCTTCTCGTGTTTAGTTCTATAAAAAACGTTAAAATTATGGTTGGCATACAAAGAACGGAAAAAAGCAAGGTAAGCGGAATCATAATTAATAAATCCGTAAAAGTTTGCATTACCAAAAGGGTTAAAAATATAAAAAAATTAAAGAGAAAACAAATTAGAGTATATTTTGGAACGGGAGTTGTAAATTCCCTTTTCACAAAACGATGAACAGGTTTAAAATTTTCAGCTTTTAAACTTGAAAGTAAAATTGAGTGAAGAGTTGGTTTTTTTTCTTGAATTTGAGGTTTTTCTTCCTTTGGATTATGAACGGAAATAATCAACTCGTTATCTTCATTATCTAAATTATGTAATTGGTTATAATTATTCACCTTTTACCTCCTTAAATTGAATGAAGAAATTGCTTCCAACGTTCTTTTTACTAATTACCCCAAATTTTAAATTATGGGCTTGTAAAATAGATTTAACAATAGATAATCCCAAACCCGTTCCTTTAATTGGTCGTTGATGAGTGTCGGCAAAACGATAATATTTTTCCCAAATAGTGTCAATTTTATCCTTGGAAATGCCCTTTCCTGAGTCAATTGACTCAAACATTATAAATTCGCCCTGTCTTGAAGCTTTAACTAAAATCGTTTTATCTTCACCGGTATAGTTAATGGAATTACCAACTAAATTATAAATAACTTGTTCAATTTTCTTTTCATCACAACATACGAAAAGGTTTTCTTCAATGTCTTTTTCAATTTTATAACCCGATCTTTCTGCAAAATCACTAAAACGATGTAAAACCCTGTTGCAAAGCTCTGAAAAATTTATTGTTGCAACTTCCATTTCATCAACCTTGTTTTGCAATTTTGAAAGGTCTAAAATGTCGTTAACAAGCATTGTAAGTCGGTCGGATTCATCAATAATAACTTGGGTATGAGCATCACGCTTAACTTTAATATCACCCGATAAATCTCTAATCATTTCAGCGTATGCTCTAATCATGGTTAATGGTGTTTTAAGGTCGTGTGAAACGTTTGCAAGTAAATCCCGTTGTAAAAGTCCGGTTTGAGAAATTCCGTCTTTTGCGTAGTTTAAAGTGTCGGCAAGTTCGCTTAGTTCTTGATAGCTATCGCCAACGAAACTAACGTTTTCATCGCCGTGCGCCCATTTTTTTGCAGTTTGACTCATTTCAATAATAGGTTTTGAAAGTTTTGTCGATAAATACCACGCAAGGAAGAATGCAATACAAATAACGAAAACGGAAACCACTAAAAGTTGAGTTTGTATAACGTCGATTGTATTAAGTAAATCGGTTTGCGAAGTTATAACAATTAAAAATCCATCAGAAATTAAAGCATTATTAACTGTTGATGCGTAAACGTAAATTGAATCTTCCGCCCTTTCTTCATCGTCTAACCGATAACAAACTTCATTATTTTTTTCAATTTCAAGCCTGTTTACAGCATTGATAATTGCGTTATAATCTTTTTCATTAATAGTTGTTGATAGGTTTACCGAATTCGATGGATTTGAAGACGTTATAAAACCAGAATATATAGTTTCAATAACCTGTTCACCCTTTTCATTCGTATATGATAAGTATGAAAACATACCCGCTTCATTGGCTTCAACAACGCATTTTAACCAGTTATTAATAAGTTGGTCGTTAATTGGCTCGTCGGTGTTTAAAAGCTGGGTTAACTGCTTACCTTTATTAGATAAACTTGTTTGTTTGCGGTTTTGGTAAATACTGTCAAAAAGCAAAATTTGGAAAATCCATATAATCGCAATAATAATTATTGCGAAAAATATGAAATAAAACCACATATTATATCTTAATTTTGCTAATTTCTTGTTTTTCATACTTCAAATTTATATCCAAGACCTCTAAGTGTTACAACGAATTTTCTATATTCTTTTAAATTACTTCTAAGGGTTTTAATGTGTGTGTCAACGGTTCTATCGTCACCAAAAAAATCAAATCCCCAAACGTCGGATAAAAGTTTTTCTCTTGAAAGAGCAATACCTTTATTTTTAACCATATAGAAAAGTAGTTCGTATTCCTTTGGTGTCAATTCAATTTTTTCGCCGTCAATATAAACGTTTCTACCTAAAATATCAATTTCTAAACCCTCAAATTTTAAAATGTCTTGTGATTCTTCGCTATTTTGAGTAGATTTTCTTTTGATAATAGCGTTTACCCTCGCCATAACTTCTTTTGGTGAAAATGGTTTAACAACGTAGTCGTCAACGCCAATTTCAAAGCCAAAAAGCTTATCGTATTCTTCCGCGCGAGCCGATAACATTAAAACTGGCACGTCGTAAAGTTTTTTAATTTCCTTAACGGCTGAAAAACCATCAAGTTTTGGCATCATTATATCCATAATAACAAGGTCGAAATTAGTATTTTTACACATTAAAATAGCATCCATACCATTTTCAGCTTGTTCCGTTTCGTAGCCTTCAAATTGAGCGTATTCGCAAAGAACCTCTCTAATCATAGCTTCATCGTCAACAATTAAAATTTTCATTGAAAAAATCCTCCAATTTACTTTTATAGTATAAAATACCATAAAAAAATTTCATTTTGGTAAAAAAATTGTGATAAAATTATGAAATTTATATTTGTGATATTTTAAATTTTTCAAGTTTACCTTGATTATTTCTTAAAACGTAGGCGTTTTTACCCGAAGAAATTGCCCCCTGCATTATTCCGTTAACGAAAAGAACGGCGCAATCAGCTTCAATGCCGTAAGCATAGCTTTCTTTTGATAAAATAAATTCTCTATCAAAATCGGTTATTCTTAAATCGTAGTGTGGCGAACAATATCCTGGTAAAATGCTCATTCCTTCATGGGTTTTATATTCGTTTAGTATTGAACTATCGGTATACATTTTTTCAAATGCAAAAATTGCTCCGGCAGATAAACCAACGATAATAACACCCCTATTATAAGCATCGAGAATTAATTTATCTAAACCCGATTTTTTCCATTCTTCTAACATAAAAATAGTGTTTCCACCACCAATATAAATAAAATCGGCTTTTAAAAACTTTTCTTTAATTTTTTCAAAGTTCATTTCTCCGTAAACGGTTAAAGCGCAATCTGCTTTAACGTCGAAAACGGAAGTATAAGTTTTTCTAAAACTATTAAAATATGGCATACTATCGTGGCTTGCCGTTCCAACAAACAAACCGTATGCTCTTTTTTCACCTGCATGAATTTTTGCAATTTTTGCAACGAATTCATCAATTTTTAAGGTTGTTTTACTTTTAATTTCGCCACCGCCAATGGCTATAAACGTCTTTTTAATCATAATATAAAAATCTTCAAAATTCCGCTTAAAATAATTAATTTTTAACAAAATTACGAATTACGTAATCTTTTAAACATTCAAAATTATTTTCAATTTTTTCGTTAATTACAAGTTTATAAAGTTTTAGTAAAATTTCACCTATAACTTGACCGTCAAGACCTAAATTTAAAGCATCGCTACCATTAAAATTAAGTTGACTAATTTTATAACATTCCCCATTTTTTATAATTTCATCATAAAGTTTTTCCGTGTTTTGTAAATACGGTAAATATTTATCAATTCCATATTGGGAATGAGCTAAAACGTCGGCAAGCTTATGTTTTAATAACAAATTGAATAAATCAATACCAAAAACGTTTAAAAGTTCTTTAATTTCAACTTTATTAACTAAATCTGCATCGTGGTGCTTACATAAAAGTTCAACCTGTTTAATTACGCTTTTTGGCGCTCTTAATCTTGTTAAAGCAGTTTTAGCAATTTCAGCCGACTTATCCCAATGGTCTTTATAATGCCTATAACCGTCGGAACCATCTTGATAGGAATAAGGTTTACCGGAATCGTGAAAAAGAGCTGCAAGCCTTAAAACAAGGTTATTTTCACAATTATCAATCACCCATAACGTGTGTTCAAAAACGTTTTTGGTGTGCGATTTACTAATTTGTTCAAAATTATCGCTCTTTTCAAGTTCGGGTATAATTTCAAAAAGAACATATTTAAATTTTTCAAGAACTTTTGAGGCATTTTTACCAATTAAAATTTTGCAAAGTTCCGAATAAATACGTTCTTTTGAAACGTTTTGTAGCAACCCTTTTGTTTTAAAAATTGCATTTGCAGTTTCTTCTTCAATTTCAAAACCTAAAATTGAAGAAAATCTTAAAGCGCGCAATATTCTTAAAGCGTCTTCATTGAAACGTAGAACGGGGTCGCCAACGGTTTTAATAATTTTATTTTCAATATCATTTATTCCGTTGTAAACGTCGATAAATCCTTTTTTAGGACAATAACAAACGGAGTTAATAGTAAAATCACGGCGAGCTAAATCTTCAGATAAATTTGAAGAAAAATCCACCTTTTCCGGTTTGCGGTTTAACAAATAATCTCCATCAATCCTATAAGTTGTAATTTCGTAAACTTTATCGTCAATTAAAACGCCAATCGTTCCGTGTTTTTCCCCTTTATTTAATAAAGTAAAATTACTGAATACTTCTTTAATTTGTGATGGAGTTGCGTTTGTAGTAAAATCGTAGTCATGAATTGGTAAACCAAGTAAATAGTCACGAATCGCACCGCCAACAACGAAACATTCAAAACCGTTATTATTTAGTTGTTCAATGACAAATTGTGCTTGTTTATTTAACATTTTTTACCTTAAAATCAAATTATTTACCAACGCAAAATTTTGCAAAAATCTCATCGATAACAGCGGAATCACAAGTTGAACCACTAATTAATCCAAGTTTATGCCAAGCTTCTCTAATATCAATTGTAATAACGTCGAGAGGCATAAAATTAACGTTATTAATTGCTGATTTAATGTAATTAATTGCATCGCAAATTGCGTAATAATGGCGTTCTTCAGTAATAAAATCTCCATCGAATCCAATCGTTTGAAGGTGCGCCTTATCAAATAACAATCCTTTAAAAGCCGAAATATTATAGTTTTCTTTTGCGGAAATTTTAAGATCAAAATCACCTTCAATATCGGCAATATCGTTTTTGTTTAAAACGGTTATATGATTAAATTTTTCAATTTTTTTAGCAATTACCTCGTCTTGTAAATCAAATCCGTTTTTCGCATCGATAAGGTGAACTGAAATATCGGCGTTTTCAATGGCTTTAAGGGACCTTTCAATACCAATTTTTTCAACTTCGTCGCTACTTTCTCTAATACCTGCGGTATCAAAAAGAGTAAATTTAACTCCATTAATTTCAATTGAGCCTTCAACAACGTCTCTCGTGGTGCCTTCAATGCTTGTGACGATTGCTTTATCGCTACCTAACAATGCATTAAGTAGTGAACTTTTTCCTGCATTTGGTTTGCCAACGATTGCAACTTTAACACCATTTTTAACCTTTGAAGCATTTTCAAAGGTTGCCGATAGATTTTCAAGGTTGGTTAAAACTTCGTTTAATCTCTGTAAAATTAAGCTTGAATCGGCGTTTGGAACGTCTTCTTCAGGATAATCAATGTCAACGTTAATTTGAGCCAAAATATTAGTTAAAACGTCCTGTTGAGCAATTATGTTATTAAGTAAGCGTTCTCTATACAAATAGAAACCGCATTTTGCTTCCATTTGGGTTTCGCCGTTGATCATATCGATTAATCCTTCGCAGGAAGAAAGCGAAAGTTTACCATTTAAAAAAGCTCGTTTTGTGAACTCCCCGTTAGTTGCAGGTCGAGCGCCCAATTTAAAAGTTTGTTTTAAAATTCCTTCAGTAATAGCAATACCGCCGTGACAATGGAATTCAACCATATCTTCCCCGGTGTAGCTTTTAGGACCTTTAAAATAAACGCACATACCAAAATCGAAAAAATCGCCTGCGTCAATTTGTCCAACGTAGAGTTTATATGGTTCAAAATTGGCAACCTTTATTTTGCCTTTAAACATTTTTTCAGCAATTTCAACGGAATTTTCACCGCTTAATCTAATAATTCCAACACCACCCGTGCCACGAGCCGTTGAAATTGCGGAAATACAATCTTTCATATATTACCTATTAATCATTTTTATTATCGTTATCGTTTTCTTTATTTTCGTTTGCTTTTGAAAAATCTTTATCGGGAGTAAAATCGCTAAAAACGTCTTGTTCCATTGAAGGTTTACCTTCTTCACTATGTTTTTGAGAAAATTCTTCAAATGGATCGTCGTTTATATTATCGTTTTTAGTTTGATTAAAATTTTTTCCGTAAGCTCTTTCGTAAGCCATGCGTTGTAGTTCTTGTTGTTTTCTAATATATTCTTCAATATTAAACGGCTTATTTTTTTTCATAATTAAAATAACTATTGCTAAAATTGCGTTGTAAATAATGAAGAATAATTCTGAAAAAGTAAAGGTTAATAAAAGTGTAATCCAAATATAGTGTTTTGGAAGGAATTTTCTAATAAAACCAACGTTAAGCCAAACAACGCCAATTAAAGTGACAAAATAAGAAACGTCGCTTAAAGCGGAAATTAAATTAACTAAAAGTGAGTTAGAATGAGTAATTTCAATTGGAATAACGTTATGCGCTATTAATAAATAAAATTCATCGAAGTAAATTAAATAGTCGTTAGCAACGTTCAAACCGAACATAATAAAAAGAAAAATTCCAGTTAAAATGCCCATATTTTTAAATTTTAACGAAAAAAATTTAACAGGTCCAGTTAGTTTTCCAATTAAATAATAATTTACAAACGGAACGAAAGCTAAATATCCGTGCTTTACGTTATTATTTTTGCACGTTAAATAAATACCAACGCTTTTTAAAATGTAAAAAACTACCGCCCAAATTCCAATTCCAACGATTAGTTGTAGTGCGAGACTAGAATAAGAAACGTTTAAATTTAATCCGCTTTGATTAAGTAGACTATTAAATTGAATTATAACGTTAATTAAATATTGAAACAATTTTTCACCTATACTATAAATTAATATGCTCTTGCAAAGTAAACGATTTTCTTTGCTTCTTTACCGCAAACAGCGCATTTTTTACCATCTGCCGAATCTTCAGCTATAACTCTTGAACTTGCAGCCGTTTGATTTTTAATAGCTTCTTCACATTCACGGCAACCGCACCAAGGAACTTTAACGAAACATTGGTCGTTAACGTGGTTGAGAATTTCATCAATAGAATTAGCTTCTTTTACCCTATCTTTTTGAATTTCACGGGCAGTTTCAAGCATATCCTTTTGAATTTGAGCTAAAAGTTGTGAAATAGAATCGATGTTATCAAGAGAAATAATTGTTTTTTCAAAATTGTCACGGCGAACGATAACGCATTGATTTTGTTCGATATCACGTGGACCAATTTCAAGTCTAACAGGAACGCCTTTCATTTCCCATTCGTTAAATTTCCAGCCTGGTGAAGCATCTCTAACGTCAGCTTCAGCCCTAATTCCCATTTTACAAAGTTTTGCAACGATTTCTTGAGCTTTATCAATAACCCCTTCCTTGTGTTGAGCAATTGGAACAACGATAACTTGAATTGGCGCAACGACTGGTGGAAGTTTTAAACCTCTTTGGTCGCCGTGGCTCATAACTAAAGCCCCAATCATTCTCGTTGAAGTTCCCCAACTTGTTGAATAAGCATATTTAAGTTCGCCGTCTTTATCGAGGAATTTCATATTAAACGCTTTTGCGAAGTTTTGACCAAGATAGTGTGAAGTTCCCGCTTGTAAGCTCTTTCCATCTAACATCATAGCTTCAACGCCGTAAGTTTCACAAGCGCCTGCAAACTTTTCTTTTTCCGTTTTAATACCTGTAAAAACCGGAATTGCTAAACATTCTAAGAAGAAATCTCTATAAACGTTAAGCATTTTAATGGTTTCTTCCCTTGCTTCTTCTTCAGTAGCGTGAGCAGTGTGACCTTCTTGCCATAAAAATTCGCTTGTTCTTAAAAACGGACGAGTAGTTTTTTCCCATCTCATAACGTTTGCCCATTGGTTAATTAAAATTGGCAAATCACGATATGATTGCATCCATTTAGAATACATTTCACAAATAATCGTTTCACTAGTAGGTCTTATAACGAGATTTTCTTGTAATTTTTCACCACCAGCGTGAGTCACCAATGCAACTTCAGGCGCAAAACCTTCAACGTGTTCGGCTTCCCTTTTAATATAGCTTTCAGGAATAAGCATTGGGAAGTATGCGTTTTTAACGCCAACGGCTTTAAAGCGAGCGTCCATTTCTCTTTGAATATTTTCCCAAATAGCGTAGCCGTAAGGTCTAATAACCATCGTTCCCTTAACAGGGCCGTAATCAACTAATTGGGTTTTTAAAACCACGTCGGTATACCATTGTGGAAAGTCGTCTTTAATGTCTGCAATTTCTTTAACGAATTGTTGTTGTTTTGCCATAATAATTTTCTCCTAAATAATTAAAATATATTATATATAATATTTAAATTTTTGTAAAGTAAAATTAACCTTTTAAAATAAAATGATAAATAGCGATAAAAATTAAATTAGTTTTAAAAAATTTATAAAATTAATCGTTTTTTCGATTAACTTTAACTTGACTTAAACATAGTAAAATTGTATAATTTTAAGGCATTAGTTTATGGAGGCATAATATGGACAAGTTTGAAACAGCCGTAAATAGCGTCAGAATTCTATCAGCAGAAGCAATTGAAAAAGCTAAATCTGGTCATCCTGGCTTGCCACTCGGTGCGGCAACGTTTGCTTTTACTCTATTTTATGATTTTTTAAAGTTTAATCCAAAAGCACCTGATTTTGACGATAGAGATCGCTTCGTTTTATCATCAGGTCACGGATCAATGCTTTTATATTCACTTTTACACATGTTTGGCTATAAAATTACCAAAGAAGACCTTGCTTCTTTCCGCCAACTTGGATCCCTAACCCCAGGACACCCTGAGTTTAAACACACACCTGGCGTTGAAGTTTCAACGGGACCTCTTGGTCAAGGAATTGCAAACGCCGTTGGTATGGCTATTGCTGAACGCAGACTTGCAGCGGAATTTAACCGTGAAGGTTATAATATTGTCGACCACTATACTTATGCTCTTTGTGGCGAAGGCTGTTTAATGGAAGGCATCGGTTATGAAGCATCTTCAATTGCCGGTTCTTTAGGTCTTGGTAAACTTATTTTATTTTACGATTGTAATAAAATTACAATTGAAGGCACAACCGAAGGCGTTTTTGACGACGATATTATTGCCCGCCAAAAAGCTCTTGGATGGCAAGTTTTAGAAGTTAAAGACGGAAATAATCATAAAGAAATTATTCGTGCGGTTAAAAAAGCGCAAGCTGAAAAAAATAAGCCTTCAATTATTATTTGTCACACTCAAATTGGTTTTGGCTCTGCCCTACAAGGCTCTGAAAAATCACACGGCGCACCACTTGGTGAAGCAAATTTAGAAAAAATGAAGGCGGATTTTGGTTGGACTTCAAAACCATTTGAATACCCTACTGAAATACAACCACTTTTAAATAAAGCAATCAATCGTGGTAAGCGTGCATATAAGGCTTGGAAGCAAACCTTCAATGAATATAAAGAAAAATATCCTGAACTTGCTGAAAAATATGAACAATGGAAAAATCCTGATTTTTCCAAGGTTTATGAAAAGTTAGAAGGTTTAAATTTAAGTCAAGTAGAAGCTACGAGAAAGTCTGGTAATAAAGTAATCAACGCCGTAAGCGAATGCGTTGAAAACCTTTTTGGCGGTTCAGCCGACCTCACTCCTTCAAACCTTACTAAACTTGATAGTAAAACCTATTTCACAAAAGACAATCATTTAGGCAATAACCTTCAATTTGGTATTCGTGAACACGCAATGGGAGCAATTGTTAACGGCATTTTATGTCACGGTGGTTTAGTTCCTTATTGTTCAACATTCTTCGTATTTTCCGATTATATGAAAGGCGCTTTAAGAATGAGCGCAATAATGAAAATACCCGCTATTTACGTTTTCACTCACGATTCAATTGGCGTTGGAGAAGATGGTCCTACCCACCAACCTGTTGAACAATTAATTGGAATTCGTTCAACCCCTTACATGCACCTATTTAGACCTTGCGACGGAAAAGAAACTGCCGCTGCTTGGTATTCAGCTTTAACTTCTAATCACCCAACGGCTATTTGTTTAACACGACAAAACTTAAACCCACGTTGTGAAAACATTTCCGACGCTTTAAAGGGTGGTTATATCGTTAGTGATAGCCAAAAGAAAATCCCTGACGTTTTAATTATTGCAACGGGATCAGAAGTTGATCCATCAATTGAAGCTCAAAAACTTCTTTACAGTCAAGGAATTGACGCCCGTGTAATTTCAATGCCTTCAATTGAAGTTTTTGAAAGTCAAAAAGAAAGCTATAAACAATCAGTAATCCCATCAAAAGTTAAAGCAAGGGTTTGCGTTGAAGCAGGTTCTCCATATTCATGGTATAAATATGCCGGAAGCTATGGTGAAATCGTTGCAATGGAAAGTTTTGGTTCAAGCGCAAAGTTTGCCGATCTATTTAAAAAATATGGTTTTACTTCTGAAAACATTGCTGAAAAAGCAAAGCTTTCAATTGAAAAATCAAAAATGTAATAATAAATAAAATCTCGCACATTGTGCGAGATTTTTTACTTTTTTTCATCAGGTGGAATTACAACTTTAGTTGGTCGTTCATCTTTTAAAGACATAATATAATTAGCATAATCAATATCGGAAAGTTTAATCATTTTACTTTTTTTCTTTTTCATTATATCACCTCGCTTTTAATATTATTAACATTAAAAATAAGAATATACTAAAATTTTTAATTGTTATTTAGCTTTTATTAGTATATAATAATATTATGAAATTCAATAAATTAAATAGATACCTTTATTTAACAATTTATCTTTTAATAATTCTCTTTTTAGTAATTAGTTCAGCTCAAAATGGAAGTAATTCAAGCGAAACTAGTAATTTTATTAAAAATTTACTAATTAAAATCCCGTTAATTAACAAATTTTCTTCCTCACCTAATTTAATTCCGTTAATTAGAAAGGTTTTAGGTCATTTTTTATCCTATGCTTTTTTAGGTATATTTTCATATTTAACCTATTCAAATTTTATTACAAAAGAAAAATTTTTTATAACCGCAAATTTATTAAGTGGTTTTGCATTATCCGTTTTAACTGAAATAATTCAAATTTTCGCTCAAAATAGAGGACCTCAAATTAGTGACGTTTTTATAAATTATCAAGGTTTTTTGTTTTCTCAATTAATTATAATAACATTAATTTTTCTTTATAAAATAAAGGATTTTAAAGAATATTATAAATTTAGAAATTTAATTTTAACAAATTTTTACCTTTCATCGCTTTCACTATTATTATCACTTTTTTTAATAGTTAAATCGGTTGCAAATTATACCTGTATTTTAATTTTTATTTTTGTTTATTTTCTTTATATTATAATTTTTGCAATTAAATATTTTAATATAAAAAAGGATTCGTAAAAACGAATCCTTTTAAATTTCATATAAAATTGTAACCGGGCCGTCGTTAAGCTGATGAATTTTCATGTCTGCGCCAAACACCCCACCTTTAACCGAAATATCAAACTCTTTTAACTTATTCATAAAATATTCATAGATTTTATTAGCAATTTCAGGCTTTTCAGCATAAGAAAAACCCGGTCTATTACCGTGGGAAACGTCAGCCATTAAAGTAAATTGCGAAACGACTAATATTTCACCTTTAATATCTTTAACTGATAAATTCATTTTTCCGTTTTCATCTTCAAAAACTCTTAATTTTGAAATTTTTGAAGCTAAATAATCAGCTTTTTCGTTAGTGTCGCCAACGGCAACGCCAAAATATACAACAAGCCCTTTTTCAATTGAAGAAATTAACTTACCGTCAACCGAAAGTGTAGTGTTTTTAACTCTTTGAACAACTGCCTTCATTATTTTTTTCCTTTTTATAAATTTTAATAATTTCCCAAAGGGCATAAAGCCCACCAATTAATCCAATTATAACCGTAATTAAAACTTGTTCAAAAGTCCAAATTTGACCTAAAATTATGCTATTTTCTTGTAATAAACCGCCAAAATTATATATAAAATGTAAAATTATTGGAGCTAATATATTTTTTGATATAATAAACGATAAATTAAATAAACAACCAATTAAAAAGGAATAACCAACTTGAAATAAAACGTAAAAAAAGTCTACGCCGGCAAAAATATTGGTTAAATGAAACAATCCAAATAATGCGTTTGTAATAAGAATTGATAAGGTTAATTTATTTTTTGTTAAAATTTTTGTTAAAATAATAAAAATAACTCCCCTAAAAATAAACTCTTCAAAAACACTAATAGATATACATTTAAAAATATGTATAAAAATGGTTAACCCATTTAAATAAAAGGTTATTTTGCCTTGCAAAAAGCTTAAAAAAGGAAAATTATTAACGCATATAGCAATTAGTAAAAACAAAAGAATAAAATTTACATAATTAAAGGATCTAACTTGATTTTTACAATATCCAAAATATACAATAATTGGAAAAATTGAAAAAATTAGCTTAAAAATTATAAATAAAAATTGATTATGTAAATTTGAAAATCTAAATAAATTGCCAATTAAATCGTATGGAAAAAATATGGCGCATAAACCATATAAAAAAATTATAATTATGAAATTTTAAGGATTTTTTTCAATAAAATCGTTTAATTTTTTAATCATTATATCGTTTATAAAATTTAATATAAAAGTTAACCTTTTTAACGTAAATTTCCGTTTCTTTAAAAGGTATAACCTTTAAAATTTTGCCATTTTTAGAATATTTTTCATCTTTAAGCCATTTAATAACGTTGCCTTCACCTGCGTTATAGGCGCAAAGAGCCGTGTTTAAATTTTCAAACTTATTTAATAAATAACTTAAATAATAAACACCTACTAAAAGGTTATCTTTGGGGTTAAAAACGTTTAAATTATCTTCACCAAGTAAATAGCTAACGTAATTAAAGGTTGAAGGCGTAATTTGCATTAATCCACAAGCCCCCTTTTTTGAAACGGCTTTTTCATTAAAGCCACTTTCAACCTTAATTACTGCTAAAATTAAACTCTTTTCAACGTTGAATTTATCGGCATAAACGTAAATTTGTTTTTTATATTTATTAGCGTTTGAAAAACGTGAAAAACCGCTAAAAATTACTGTTAAACAAAGTAATATTATGCAAAATATAAAAAATAATTTAAGAACTACGTCTTTCGATTTCTTTGATAACTCTTTCAATTTCCACCTTTAAGTCGGCTTTACTTCCGTTATTATAAATATAAGTATGCCCAGATGGTGGATTATTATCATAATCAATTTGATTTTTAATGCGAAGTTCTGCTTGTTCGGGTGTAATTTTATCCCTTAAAGCGCCAAATTTAATTCTATCTTCGAGATTTCTATAAATTACGATAACGTAGTCAAAATCATTTTGTTTATTCCCTTCAAACAAAAGTGGTATTTCAAAAGCAATTTTTCTGTTTTTATTTGTTTCATAAAGTTCTTCTATTATTTCATAAACTCTTTTATGGGTAAATTCGTTAAGTTTAATACTCTTTTCCCCATCACAAAAAAGGGTTTCGGAAACAAGTTTTCTATCGTAATATAGCTTTGAATTATAATAAGTTGGCGAAATATCGAGAATTTTATAAATTGATAAAATAAAATCTTCATCTCTTAATAAATTTGAAAAAATTTTATCGGCGCTAAAAACCAAATAGCCTCTTTCTTTTAAAAATCTACAAGCAGTTGATTTGCCACTTGCATAACCGCCGGTTATGGCAATTTTAGGATAAATTTTATTTTGCGTCATACCAATTCTCACAAACGCTAACGTCAACGTCTAACGGAACGGACAGTTTAACGGCGTTTTCCATTTCAAATTTTAATAAATTTTTAACTTCTTCGGCTTCGCTTTTTAAAGCGTCGATAATTAATTCATCGTGAACTTGCAAAATAAGTTTCGATTTATAACCACCTTCAATAAGTTTTTTATGAACGTTAATCATAGCAATTTTTATTATATCGGCAGCAGTTCCTTGAAGGGGCATATTCATTGCCGCCCTTTCACCAAATTGTCTTAAATTGTAGTTTTGAGAATTAATTTCTCTAATATAACGCCTTCTGTTAAATAAAGTTATTGCATAGCCGTTTTTTCTTGCGCTTTCCACGTTAAAATTCATATATTCTTTTATTTTAGGATACATTTCAAAATATTTTGCAATGTATTCCCTTGCGGTTTTAACCGAACACTTAACGTTTTTAGCCAGCCCAAAATCGCTTATACCATATATAATTCCAAAATTAACAGCTTTTGCCGTTGAACGCATTTCTTTCGTCACTTGCCTTAACTCAACACCAAAAACTTGCGATGCCGTAACGCTGTGAATGTCTACACCATTATTAAAAGCGTCAATTAACGTTTGAGACTTAGAAAAATGAGCTAAAAGTCGCAATTCAATTTGCGAATAATCGGCGTCAATTAAAATATGGTCGTTATCTCTTGCTTTAAAAAGCTTTCTAATTTCCTTACCAATTTCATCACGAACAGGAATATTTTGAAGGTTTGGCTCACGAGAAGAAAGTCTTCCGGTTGCCGTTTGAACTTGGTTAAAGGTTGTATGAACAACGCCGGTTTTTTTATCAATTAACCTTTTATAACCTTCAATATAAGTAGAATTAATTTTACTTAATTGTCTATATTTTAAAATTAAAGGAATAATTGGATGCTCGTTTTCTAACGCTTCTAAAACGTCAGCACTGGTTGAATAACCGTTTTTGTTCTTTTTTCCGTGTTTAAGGTTAAGTTTTTCAAACAAAATAACGCCAAGTTGTTTTGGTGAACTAACGTTAAATTTTTCGCCTGCAAGCTCAAAAATTTTGTTTTCAACTTCTTTAAGCTCTTGACTAAACTTTTCACCCATTTTATAAAGTTCGCTTTCGCTAATAGCAAACCCTTCCACTTCCATATCGTATAAAACGTCGCATAAAGGCAATTCAATTTTGTTATAAAGAGCTAAATCATCTTCATTCATTTTTGAAAAATATTCTTCAAAAAGTTGTGAAAGTGAAAATGCAGGAGTTTTAGCATTTAAATTATGATCTAAAAAAACGTCGTTTAAAGGAACGTCCTTTCCGGTAAAATCAACCAAATATTTCATAATTGAAACGTCATAACACTTTGCTTTAAAACTTATGTTATGCTTATTGAGCAAGTGTCTAGTTTGGTTTTTATAGAACAAAATTATCGTTTTATTTTCATCTTCAAAAATTGGCTTAAGAAGGGAAATTGCTTCTTCGGCTTCAAAGCCATCGTCGAAAAAGTTTTCTTTAATTTTTAATTTGTATTCGAAATTATCAAACACATAAAAATTTATATAATCGCCGATATTTACAACGATTTTATCATTTTTTATGAGTGACATAAAAATTTTTTCATCAAAAATTTCAACAGTTTCAACTTCTTTAACGAAAGAATTTTCTTTAACCGATTCAACGAAAATATTTTCCTTTTTAAGCAAATTTCTAAGCTCTAAACGGCTAAAAATTTCTTTAACTTTTTCGCCAAAAGGATAAGGAAAAACGTAAGACTCAAGCTCCCCTTCAATTGGAACTTGGGTGTTAATTGTTGCAAGTTTTTTTGATAGAAAAGAATTATCTTTATCGGCTACTAATTTTTCAAAAAGTTTTCCTTTAATTTCGTTTACGTTTTCATAAAGATTTTCAATTGAGTTATAAGTTTGAATTAAATTAATGGCAGTTTTCTCTCCAACGCCTTTAACTCCTGGAATATTATCTGAACTATCACCCATTAAGGCTTTTAAATCGATTATTTGAATTGGATTAATACCCATTTTTTCTTTAAAGTTTAAATGGTTATAAACGTCTAATTCGGTAATACCTCTTTTAGTAAAATAAACGCATGTATTGTCGTCAACAAGTTGAAAACTATCCTTATCACCCGTAATAATTACGGTATCTACTTGTTGGAACTTATGAGCGATTGTTCCAATAATATCGTCGGCTTCAAAACCTGCAAGCTCAAAACGCTTAATATCCATTGCGTCGAGAACGTTTTTAAGGGTTTCAATTTGAGGATGAAGATCGGGCGGAGATGGTTTTCTCGTTCCCTTATAATCAGTAAACATTGCGTGGCGAAAGGTTGGCTCCCTTCTATCAAAAGCAACCAACATATATTTAGGGTTAATATCGGTTATAATTTTAATTAACATATTACAAAAAGCGTAAACTGCATTAGTTGGTTCGCCCTTTGAAGAAGACATTGGTGGAGTTGCATAAAACCCACGATTAATTAAACTATTCCCATCAATTAATACAAATTTATCCATAAAAATCCTTAAAAATAAACAAAAAACTCTTGCAAAACTATTGTTATTATGTTATTATAAATAAGCAAAAAACATTTGCATATTTATTATGCCACATAAATTAATTTTTTGCAATCAATTTCAATAATTTTTGCCGCTGTGACGAAATTGGCAGACGTAGCAGACTCAAAATCTG
>JAZQKQ010000016.1:0-73190 GCA_045542235.1 Christensenellaceae bacterium
AAATTAAAAAATTACGAAATAATGCTGAATTTTTAAGTTAACAGCAAATTTTTATATAAAAAAAACGGTTTGTGCAAACTGCACAAACCGACCATAAAAAAAGGTTTTTCACAAAATTTTCATTGACCGAACTTTAGCGGAATTTAATTTTTTGCAAAAAATTGAAATCCTGCCAAAACAAGCAAAAAAAATCCAAAAATTCTTTTTAAAACTTCGCCGTTAACCGCTTTTGCCAAAAAGCTTCCCCCAACGGCAAAAATTAACGAAGGAACAATTATCAACCAAATTTTTTGCTTATGAATAAGTTTATTTTTAACGTGAAAATAGAGCGCCACCAACGACATTGGAATAAAACTAATTAAATTTATACCTTGGGCTTGGTGTTGAGAAATTGACAAAAAAATTGTTAAAAGGGGAATTAAAATTGTTCCACCACCCATTCCCATTCCACCGATAACTCCCGCAAAACTACCGCATAAAACCATTAAAAACCCTTTCATTTTTACTCCTTATAACTAAAAAAACGTTAAATAATCGACTTATAAGCCCCTTTTTTTAAAAAAACGCCATTTTAACACCGGCTATAACCATAAGGCAGGCAAAAATTTTACCAAGCCATTTTGCCTTAATTTTTTTTAGTAAAATTGCGCCTATAACTCCGCCTATAACCGAGCCTATGGTAACCATTAAAACGTTTAACCAATTGGTTTCTGTTGAAAAAACGTAAGCAAAGCTACTGATAAAACTTATTGGCAAAATTATAGCTATTGCCGTTGCGTGAGAAATTTTTGGTTTAAGCTTTAACAAATGGGTTAATAGCGGCACCACAATCATTCCCCCGCCACCGCCGAAAAAACCGTTAATAAAACCGGTTAGCACGCCCACTAAAACCAAGTAAAAATTTTGCAATTTTTTTTCCATAAAATTATTATGTGACAAATTTAGATAAATATTGTAAAATTTTGTTTTTTAGTGAATTTTACTAATAAAAGGCTTGCAATTCGTTTAAGTTTAGTGTATAATTTTTAGGACTATTGTTATTATTATATAATAACGTGGTAGTTAGAGAAAGTAATAAATTTTATAATAGGTGGTTATATGGACAAGACTAAAAAGTTCAACCTAAAAACAATTTTAACACTTATTGCTGCGCTTACGTTGTCGCTATCAATGATTTTATTCGCTGGTTGTGACAAAGGCAGTGATACATCGAGCAGTTCGTCATCATCAACTGCAACCGAAGAAACAACCGTTAAAGATTATCAATATTTAACTAACGGCGACTTTGAATTCGGCACGACCAAAACGGAAGATAAAAATTTCCCAGTTGCAACGGGCATAAGCTGGTCACGTGCTAACGATAGCCTTTCAACCAGCGCTCCAACCAGCGACTATAAATCAGGGGTTATCGACACCGAAGAAGAAGCTTATAAAGTAATTGCAAAAGATCAAGCCTTCCCTATCGAAAGCGGTGAAGGCGACAGCGCAGTTTACTTCAACCCACGCACACCTTATTATTATGGTTTAGTTAAAGATAGCTACGTTTACAGCGAAGAAACCGCCAACGACGATAAGCTTCCAACAACGGGTAGCAAGGTTTTAATGATTCACAACGAAATCAAAAACAACCCTGGTCGTGGAACGGCTCAACTCTTTACTTCTTCAAAAACCATTGAGCTTAACGCAGATAGCTATAACTTAGTTAGCGTTTGGGTATTAACTAAAAACCTAAAAACCGCACAAGACACAACCGAGTTTGGAGCATACGTTAGCCTTCTCAACACCGTTAGCACTTCAAAAAACCCATTCGTTGTTAAAAACATTAACACAAACGGAACTTGGGCGCAAGTTAACATTTTAGTTGAAGCAAGCTCACTAACCTCTTCAAGCTATCGTTTAGTTTTAGGTCTTGGAAACGGTTCAAGAAAGGTTCAAGGCGAATTCGTTGAAGGCTTTGCATATTTCGACAACGCCCAAGTTAAAACTTTAACTAAGGCTGAATTTGAAACGGAAAAAGCAAAAATTTCAACTGACAATAGCTATTCTTTATACACCGCTGATACAGCTAACGCCGGCTTATACACCGAAACGGCTAAAAACGGACTTGAAGCAAACGCTTCAAAGGTTAGCTACCTACCAAACGGCGACAAGAAAGATAGTTACGATAGCACTAAAACCTTTACAACTTTAAACTATTCGTTAACCTATAACATTCCTGCAGTTAAAGCTTCAGCAATGTATTTAGATAGCAAGGCTAACGACGTTTATGCAAAACCTGGCGCAACAATTGGCGCCGATGCTGAAATTGGCGAAGGAGCTTTCAGTTCAATTGCTTCAAAGGTTACAGGCGTTAAAAACCCTGTTAGCGACGATGCTGAAACCCTTTATATGATTTTCCCATCAGTTGCAAGCTACACTGCTAATACAAAGCAATTAACCCTTAAAGACGGTGAAGCAATGCTTTTAACCTTCTATGCAAAGGTTAAAGTTGGAAACGCCCAAACAGGACTTACCGTAAACGTTGTTGATAACGGAACAACCACCACTGCTATCAACGAAAAAACGGCTATTGCAACGGGCATTAACACTAATAAATACGAAAACGAAAACACTAACGATTGGGCTAAATTCTTCGTGTTCATTTCAAACGATATGGGCGACGGACTTGACAGAAACTTCTCTCTCTCATTCGACTTTGGTCCAACCAGCACCGTAACCGACTACTTTACACTCCCTTCGGGCTACGCCCTATTCACCGGTTTTGAAACAACAATGCTTTCTGAAAAACAAATTTCAGTTGCATCTTCTTCAAGCAACTACACCGGCACCGTTGAACTTGGCAAAGACCTTGTAAACGGCGGTAAGGACGATGAAAGTAAGGATAGCTACTCATTCAAAACTTCCGTTACCGATAACGTTAAAATTAAAACTGATTTAACCAACTCAACAATTGGCTTAACCGGCGTTGTTGGCGGACACACAATGGTTGGTGGAACAAACCAAGCATACAGTCAAGACGCAACAAAAACAGGTTTATTTAACACTCAATATATCGATAACTATGCAAGCCTAACAGCCGATGAAAAAACCGCTTTAAAGAGCTTAAAGGCTGAAGACGGCAACGATTACGTTCAAGCATTATTAATTAAAAACGACCAAGCTACAAGCTACGGCTATCTTGGCTCGTCATCAACTATTTCAGCAAACTCAGCTTCAACTATTGCAGTTAAACTTAGAGTATTCGGCAACGCAAAAGCTTACGTTTACTTAACCAACGCAAACCCACTTGAAGGCTTTGACGTTTTAGGTTTAAGCGCAAAGAAATGGTCGTTTGACGAAACTAACGGCGTAACCTATTCCGACACCGAAACCTTAATCGACAAGGAATACGTTCAAACCGTAACCGCAACCGAATGTGCCGACGATTATATTACCGTTTACTTCCAAATCGTTAGCGGTATCGACCCTATCAACTTCCGTGTTGAAGTTTGGAACGGTTCAAGAAACGGCGAAGAAAAATCAACCGGTATGGTTGTTGTTGAAAGCATTAATACGGCTACTAACCTTTCTATGAGCCAAGTTTACGCTAACAACGAAGGTGGCGAAAAGAAAGAAGTTTCTTATAAGAGAGCACCTACTTTAGTTTCTTACACAACGGAAGACGGCGGTAAATCAACCAAATACACTCAATATAACGAAGAAGTTGTTTGGACTGAATACACCAAGGCAAAAGTTATCGTTGCAACTCACGCAACGGTAAACGCTGAAACAACTGCCGATGAAACCGTTACTGACGACGGCGAAACGGAAGACACAACCACCAATACTGAAAGCGGAAAGGTTGCTTGGCTTGAAATTGCTTCTATTTTAATTGCAGTTATTTTAATTCTCGTTCTCATTATCATTGTAATTAGAATGTTCGTTAAAAAGACAACCAAGCGTGAAGAAGTTATTCAAACCTATTACAGCCGTTCATCACGTGACGTAGCAAACCAAAAAATTGCTGAAAACAAGCGTCGCCGTGCAATGGAAGAAAAAGCTAAGGCTGAAGCTGAAGCAATGCAAGGTGAAGAAAAAGCTAGCGAACCAGCTGAAACTAACGATCAAGCTGAAAGCGAAGAAGCTCTTCCTGAATATGACTACGAAAACATGGAAAACAATATTCCTGTTGAAGAAAACGTTCAAAACGAAGAAACTTCAGCTGAAGAAAACACCGATTCTAAGCCAGTTGACGGCAACAACTAATTAAATTAAAAATCTCGTTGCAATTTTGCAACGAGATTTTATTTTTATAATAAAACACCGATTAAACCGTTGATTACCCAAGGCGGTTAAGTTGGTCGTAGCCGTAGCGAACTACTAATTCACCGTTGTTTTGATATAAAATTTAGGGTGGGCATCTTGCCCACCCTAAAAAGTCTTCCGTAACTATTTTTTATTATTGATTGTCGGTTGTGTCTTTAATTTAATACTTCTTTGCCTATAAGAACAATAAATAAGGTACATCAATATCGGTAAAATACATATATACATTATAATTCGTTCATTTGAAACAAGCGTTATAATAAAAAGTATGGTTGTAGCAATGAACAAAAATAAACTAATAACTTCGTGAATAAAAGCAATGGTGAAAATTTCTTTTTTATCATGTTTTTTACAACGCCAAAAAAACCACTTAATTCCAATTCTTATTGTTTTTCGATTTTCATTAAATTTGTTTAACTCATATAGTTCGTAATCCATAAGAACTGCAAAAAAATGTGACCCAAATATAAATACTTGTAAAAGAATATACACACCAATTATGCTTAAATTTTCTTGCCAGAACATTTTCATCTCCTTTATAAATTAAAAACCTAAAAAGCGCCTTTATTATTAAGTTTAACGCTAAATTTCGAATATAATCCATTTAGCGCACCACCTACAATAAATGCGTTAATAGAGTATCGAGCAACAATGTCTAAACCAGTTTTCCAAAAATTTACACCTATTTCTTTTAAAAAATTCTTTCCACCGAATGCAACAAAAGCATTAGCCATGGTATTTCCTTTCATAAAACCAGAACCGCCAACAAAACCAGATAAAGCACCTGCAACGCCATTAAAGAGAATCCCACCCCATGTCATATTTTCTCCATTAATCTTTGTTGTTATTGCGTAGTTTGCTATACTAAGCACTGAATTTATCCCAATTTGCCATCCTATTCCTAACGGAGAAGCAGCCACTGCTCCACTTATACCGCCAACAATAGTACCCATTAGAAAGTTATTACCAAAATTTTTCCAATCACCACTAATTGCTGTAGAGACAGTGGCCCCTATCGCACCACTAATTGCCCCTATAGCTGCGCCAGCTAGCACTACCGATAATACACCACCAGTAAATATCGAGCCAACAACTAGTGCACCAATAATTGCAACACCGCCAACTACTTTCCAAAAATTACCCCAATTCCATGTCCCGTTTGGGTCATAACCCATAATATGGTTATTACCACAGTAAGCAAAAAGGTTTAAGCCGTGAATTGTTTCGGGATCGAGATATTCTAAACTGTCTGGACTTAAGAATCTGCCGACTTGCGGATCGTAGTAGCGAGAAGGAGCGATAATTTAGAACTATCACTCCCTTTTGTTTAACTAATACCAAACAAGGCTTTTAAGCTTTCGGCAGTTTGCTTATCCTTTTCACTGCCGTTTTCATATTTAGTTAGCGAATTTAAAATTTCTTGTTTATCGGCTTCGCTAACCGTTAAGGTTTGAGTGCTACCGCTTTCAGCGTAGTCTACAACCGATTTACTTAAAGCTTCCGATTCAACTATAGTATCAATCATTTCTTGGTTAGAAATTGTTGTTGAGCCTTCTGTTTGAAGCTGTTGAGAATAAACGAATAGTTTATTAAGTGCAACCGATTCTTCCGCCTTTTTTTCTTCATCCATTCCCGAAATTGAATCGAGAGCGGAGTCGAAAAGAGTTTCAACAATCGGCGCATCGCTACTTTGCACTCCCACGTCTTCTAAAACGTCGGCATTAATTGTATCTTTTAAAATATCAACGTTATTAGGCGTAACGGAGATTACAAAGTTTTCCATATCGTTTTCAAGAGTATCCGAACCGGAAGTGCTACTACTTGCCAAATTCAAAATGTATTTATAGGCTTTCATTGTGTCGGAGAAAGTTTGTAAAACCTGAACGACGTTATTTTCGTTTGCAGTTTTAAACTGGTCAAAGTTTTTATCGAAAACGTTTTGGTAATTTTCAGGCAAGTTCTCTTTAATATTAATTTCAGCAAACGGCCTTGAAGGAGTGTCGCCCCAAGCGCTACCAGCATCGTTTAACACAACGGACATAACCTTTTTAACGGTAACGTTTTCTCCGATAAGGTCAACTAAGTCGTCAATTTGATTAATATCAATAGAGTTATAATCTTCAAAGTTAAGGGCGCTAATTTTTTCAAACATTTGAGAAATAATGTTAATCGCCTCAACGTAGCCACGAATATCTTCGCACACGGTTTTTTCTTCCGTTTGAGCAAACTCGTTATAAATTACGTTTAATGCGTTGTTAAAATCTTGCGGAACTCCGCCAATTGAACTTGGTGAAAAGCCCAAGAATACGTCGCCTTTAAGCCAATCTTCCCCAGCCTTAGCCATTAAAACGGCTAAAATTTCTTTAAGTTTTTGGCTTTCGTTAACGATTTCTAAAGCTTCTTCAATTATTGTAGTATCTAAAGATACAATATTTTCAATGTTTCCGCTTGTCAAATCGCTTAAAGTATCGGTTAAACCAACCGCCGTTTTTAAAGTTGCCGTTAAATTTTTAATATCCGTTTGAATGGTAGATGCCGTTGAAACGGTAAAATCTTTTAACAAAACGTCGAGAGCGCCGTCAAGGTCATCTTGAAACTGCTGATGCAAAAATTCTTTAAGGTTCAAGGTTAAAAACGGTTGATTGTTAGTCCATTTACTGCTTGCAGTTGATAAAATTTCCGCCAAAATTGCCTTTAAGTTTGGCGATGCGCAAGCACTATCTACAATGTTATCAATAGCTTCAAAGTCAATTGAGAAACTTTGATTTTCGCCTTCGTTTTGGTTTGATTCGTTAATGAAGTTAATAACGTCGACAGCCAAGCTTGAAAACATTTCAACTTCTTTCATAATTGAGGAAGCACCGCTATTAGTTCTAACCTTACAAGTTAAATTAAAAAGTGGGCTCGTAAGCTTTGTTTCAATGGCAATCAACCTTGATTTTTGCGAATCGTGAACGTTGTTAAATACCAAATTAACGGTTTCGTTTTCAACGACAAGTTCCTTTTCAGTCACTTCGCTATAAACTTGGTCAGCCAAGGTCATATATCCAAGAAACGGAGTGAACAACGCCGAAGTAGCCACAACTCCGCAAAGCAATCCTATCAATACTCCAACGCCCCTATTAAGCCAGGTGTTTTTTGGTTTTTCACCATTTTTCGATACCATTTCGTTAACCATTCTATTAACGAATATACCAGGTATTTTCATTAATAAACTGATAACTAAGAACAAAATTAAAAATAGAATTGGACCAATAAGTGCGGTTATAAGCGCATAAACGTATTCAATTAGGCTTGGACTCGCATTAATTAATTCTTGAAGCTCGGCAAGGTTGATGGTTTGAACAACACTTTCAACGTAAGGCTTGAACACGTCGGTTAATAGCATTGATAAAACAACGCTCAACACAAGCGAAATAATCAAAAAGAACAATCTCACGCCCATTTTTCTTCCGCCCTTTATAAAGCCCCCTAAAGCATAAAGGGCTAAAACACCGGAAAAGGCGTAAACAAAAATTTTAACTATTAATTCACTTAATAACATAAAAGCCACCTTCGTGATAAAATATTATAAAACATTTTTTAACAATTTTTGAGTTTTGAAACGTCGATAATTTCAGTATTTTGCAAAATATCGCAAATGCGGTGTGAAATGGTTAAAACGGTGGAGTTTTCCGATGCCGTTTTTATTGCTTTCGTCACCATTTTTTCCGTTTGAGAATCTAAATTAGCGGTAATTTCATCGAGCAATAAAATTTTCGGCTTTAAAACTATTGCCCTTGCAATTGATAAAAGTTGAAGTTGACCTTGTGAAAAACAAAAATTTTCCACCCTTTCTTCAAGCCCGTTTTTTAAGCTTAAACAAACTTCTTTTAACCCAACCATATCTAACGCAGAAATAACTTGCTCCAAACTTACGTTATTATCGCCCAAGGTAATTTGGTCTTTAAGGCTACCTCTAATTAGTTTTACGTTTTGTTCAACGTAGCCAAAAATTTGCCTATATATATTAGGATTAATTTTGTCACTTTCAACGCCAAAAACTTTAACCGAACCTTCGTTTGGCGAGAAAAGTCCCAATATAAGTCGATAAACGGTGGTTTTTCCACTTCCCGTTCTTCCAACAAACGCCACCGAAGAATTAGGTTTAACTGAAAAACTAACGTCCTTTAAAATTGCTTTTTCATCGTAATAAAAACTAACGTTTTCAAACTCAATTGCATTTTTTGAAAAATCGAATTGGTTTAAACAATTAACCGTTGGCTCAACCTTTTCTCTTTCGGCAAAAAATTCGTTAACCCTATTTATGCCTGCAAGCGCACCTTGAATGTTTTGAATTTCCATTCCTAAATTTTCAATTGGATTAAAAATTTTTGAAACGTAGCTAACCAAGGCAACGGCAGTTGCAACGTGCATGCCGAAAAAGGCTTGGGCTCTGCCACCAATCGACGCAAAAACCATTAACGCCGAAATTACTAAAACGCTAATTTCATTAATAATAGGCGTGTAAATAGCTTCGTAAAAGTAGGTTTTTTCAAAGGCTGAATAACTTTCGTCAACGTATTTTCTAAACCTATTTTTAGCATATTCCTGTTTGCGTAAACTGCGAATCGTTCTAATATTATCCCTTGTTTCGGGAATAAAGTTGTTAATTTTTGCCACCGCCCGCCTATTTTCAAGCTGAGCGCTTTTCATTTTGCGTTTAAAATGCAAACTAACGGCAAAAACAATTGGCGTAACCCCAATTAGTAGCACACCTAATCCAAGGCTTTGAGTAAACACGGCAACTAAAATAAAAATAATTTTAAACAGGTCAACCACAATGTTGATAACGCCGTTTTTAAAAAGAGTATCAATGGTTTCAATATCACCCGTAAAACGTGATAAAATTTTACCGCTTTCATTGTGAGTGTAGTAGCTTTGTGGAAGTTTTGCAAGCTTTTGGGTCATCATAATCCTTAAATATGCCGTGGTTTTTTGCCCAAAAGCCGTAATCAAAGCCGACCTTAACGCATCGACCACTCCTGAAAAAGCAATAAATGCAAAATATATTAGGCTTAATTTAATTGATATATTCCTATCGTCAACGATGCTTGCAACAATTTCCTTTAAAACAAGAGGTGGAATAACCGATAGAACAACCGAACCAATTATTGATAAAATTAAAAATAATGATAATATAAAATGCTTTTTTAACGTATGAAAGGTTGCGTGAGTTATTGGTCGTTTAATCATTTTGCTCACCTACCTGAATTTCATATAGCTTTTTATATTCTAAATTGTTTTCCATTAAACTTTGGTGGTTTGATGAAATAACCTTTCCGTTTTCAATCCATAAAACCTTGTCGAAGGTTGGAAAACTCGTTAACCTGTGGGATATAATAATAATCAATCTATCCCCGTAATATTTTTTTAAGTTTTCTAAAATTAGCTTTTCCGTAGGTTTGTCAACCGCCGAAAAAGGATCGTCTAAAATTAAAATATTTTTTGCGTGACAAAGGGTGCGAGCAAGGGCTACCCTTGATTTTTGCCCACCTGAAAGTCTTAACCCGAAACTACCAACCTGTGTGTCAACGCCATTTTCCATTTGGTCAACTTCTTCTTTTAAGTTGACAATTTCTAAAAGTTTTGAAAGGTCATTGTCACTTCCAAGTAAAACGTTTTCTTTAATGCTGTCGGAAAAAAGTTCGGTGTTATGCCCTAAATAAGAAATATGTAAAAAACGCTCTCTTTCAGTCATATCCCTAAGTTCAACCCCGTTAATAGTAATTGAACCGGAATAATTTTTTTCACCTAAAAACATTTTTCCTAAGGTCGATTTTCCGCTAGCAACAATTCCCGTAACTCCGATAATTTGACCGCTTTGAGCAGAAAAACTTGCCCCTTTTATTACGCTTTCATTCTCGTTATAGCCAAAAAAACACTCGTTAATCGACATATAGACCGGTTTATTTATAATTTCACTGCTTTTATATTCATCAAAAACAATTTCTTTTTCGCTTAAATTTTCTTTAAGCCTTTTCCAAGAAACACCTGCTTTTTGAACGCTGTTAAAAAGCTTTGCAACTTTGCTCATTTTGTCGGCAACTTTTGTGTAGCAACTAATATAGGTTGTAAAAACTGCAATATTCCACAAGCTAAAACCGACGCCTAAAACGTTCCTACCCCCAAGATAGATTATGAAAATTATGCCAATCATTGCAATAACGTTATAAATTGGTTGAAGGGTATTTTCCCAAACGCTTGCGAAAATCGCCTTTTTTTCATAATCGCTAACAACCTTTTCATATTCCTTGTTTAAGCCTTCGTCTCTACCGTAAACCCTATATAAACTTTCGTTGGTAATTCTATCAAAAACAACGTTTGAAAGCCTTTCGCTTGCAAGTTTATATTGAGTGGTTTGCTTATAAATAACCTTTTTTAAAAGTTCGGCAATAATGCACGCAAGGGGGGAAAACAAAAGCGAAATTAAGGAAATTTTCCAGTCGTAAATAAACATTGTAACGTAAAAGGAAATCAGCAAAACACCCGTGTCGAAAAATTCAGTTAAAGTTTTGCGAGTTCCTTCGGCAACGATTTCCACGTCGAGCGAAGCCCTTGTCACAAGCTCGCCAACGCCTTCATCTCCAACGTTTGGGTTAGATAAAATGCCTAAATATAACCTATCACGCATTCTAACCACCATGTTATTAGCAATTTTTCTAACGAATTTCCGTTTTAAATATCGGCTAATTTGAACGGCAATCATAACAAGCGAATAAAAGCCGACTAACACAAGCATATTTTTAAATACTTTAACGCCGGAAAGAATATCAAAAAAGCATTGAATTAGCCAACCTTCAAAAATTGGAATAAACACTAACCCAACGTTAAAAACAATTCCGGAAATTGCTAAAAAAAGCAAAAGCATTTTATCGCCACGAAGAAATTGCCACAGATGAATATTTTGTTTTTGATTTTGCTTATTTTTCATAAACGTCCTTAAAAAGTGGGGCTATAAGTCGATTATTGCCATAATTTTAAACTATCAAATAATTTTTTTGCTTCCGTTTTATCTATTTTATTACAAACGTATTTATAAAATGCTGAAAAAACAGCTTGTTTTTCATTTTTAATAACACCCTTAATTAAGGCGTTTTCCTTGGCTAAAATTTCTAAACATTTTGCCAAAATTTCCAATTTCAAACTACCGCCGAAAGTAGTTATAAATTTGCCGTTACTGATTTTACAATTAGTTTCGACAATTAAATTTTGACTAACTAAGTCAACTTGAACTTTGTTTGGAAAAATCAAACTTTCAACCGTTTCGTCACCAAAATAAAAACAGTTAAATTGTTTAAAAAGAACGCTTGCAATAAATTCGTTAATTGCAACGCTTTCTTCTTTTAAATTTTCGTAATAATTTTCACCGAACAAATATTTTAAACTGCTATTTTCGCAAACGGGTATTGACTTAAATTCTTTGTAAAACTCCCCTTTTATTGGATTTAAAAACTGATGGTTAAAATTTGAAAGCAAATTTTCGCAATCCGTTCTAAGGGAATTTACTATTGAAAAACTTGGCACGCCAACCACGTTAGCGTTAAGCTTTTCATAGCTAAAGTTAAAACAATTTGCTAAATAAAGCTTTGTTTTAAGGGTGGTTTCGTTTAGTCCGTAAGCGAAAATATTTTCATTTGCTAAATATAATAGCCCTAAGGTTAAACCAATATTATCCCCTAAAACGACTATTTTTGCACTGCTACACACCCTTTTAACAATTGAACAAAAATCAATTAAAAAATTTGCCTGCTTAATAAACTTAATTGCGCTAAAAACAATTTGATTGTTTAACCCATATTTTTCAAGTTTACCATAAATTTCAGTTTCAATTGAAGAACAAATTAAATTTTCTAAAATTATATAGGTTGAATTTGATAAAATTTGTTCAACCATTAAATTGGGAGTTTTATCGTTAACGTTTTCCACTTCAAACAAATTAAACTGCTTTTTAATTTGCATAAACAACTTTTCGTTATTACCAATAAAACATATTTTATGATTTTTCATATTAATTCCTAAATATAACGCAATAGTTCTCGTTTTATATATACTTATTTATTATATCATAACAAAAAACCGCCGTTTTGTAAAGAGCATAGATAATTTTTTAGCCCTAATTTGTTAAAATTTAAAAAAAAGCCTTTATATAAGTCGATTAATTTAACAAAAAATAAAAAAGCAATTTTTCAATTGCTTTTTATAAATTTAATAGTTTAATTAAGTTTTCGGAAAAAATTTGCTTGAATTGACCTTCCGTTAAGTTGAGTTTTAACAGTTTTTCAATTTCATCCTTTGCCGACCACATTGGATAGTCTGTTCCAAAAAGAAATTTTTCAGCACCGAAATGATTAATAATTTTTTCGGCTTCTTCTTTGTTGAGAAATTCTAAAGACGAACAAGTGTCGAAATAAACGTTTTCAAGACCGTTATAGCATTCAATTTCATCCCATTGACTATAACCGCCAAAGTGAGCGCAAATCATAATTTGATTAGGAAAAGCTTTTGCCATTTTTGCAAGGCGCTTAGGACTTGAAAAATGATAGCGCTTATCCCCTGCGTGAAAAAGAATTGGACATTTTCCGTTAACGGCTTTAAAAATATTACAACATTCATCGCTATCAACGAAAAATTTTTGAAAATCGGGGTGGAGCTTAACTCCCTTTAATCCATTTGCTAAACCAAAATTAACTTCTTCAACAAGCTCGGATAGCGATTGGTTTGGATGAAGAGTCATAAACCCAATAAATTCGCTGTGAAGCTCTACTTGTCCAATTAAAAATTCATTAATTTTTCTAACTTGTTCTTTGGTGGTTGCAACCGAATGAACTAAAAATTTAGAAACGCCCGCTTTTTTGCCTTCTTCTAAAAGTTCGCTACACGAACCTACAAAGTTCATTTTTATTCCGTAAAAATCGCTTACGCTTTGGCTTGCCTTTTTTGCAATTTTATCGGGATAAATATGGGCGTGACTATCGAAAATTACATAATTATTTGTTGGTTTTTTTAAGGTCATTTTCTCTAATTTCAACCCTTCTAATTTTACCTGCAAAAGTTTTTGGCAAGCTATCGACGAACTCAACTACTCTTGGATATTTATAAGGCGCAGTGTTTTCCTTAACGTAGGTTTGAAGTTCTTTAACAAGTTCCGGACTACCCTTATATCCCTTTTGAAGAACGATTGTAGCTTTAACGTTAAAGCCACGAACGGGATCAGGAACGCCGGTAACGGCAACTTCAAGAACGGATGGATGTTCTAAAAGCACGCTTTCAACCTCGAAAGGTCCAATTCTATACCCCGACGACTTAATAACGTCGTCGTTTCTACCGACGTATGCAATATATCCGTTTTCATCACGATAAGCCGTGTCGCCGGTGTGGAAGAAACCGTGTCGCCAACTTTTTGAATTAGACTCATCATCGAAATAGCCAAAAGTTAAGCCACAAGGACGGTTTGAAGCCGTTGCTTTAATGCAAATTTCACCCGTTTCGCCAGGAAGAACTTCTTCACCGTTTTCATTAACGACAATAAGGTCGTAACCAGGGCTTGGTAAACCGATTTTACCCGATTTAACCTTGTTAAAACCTTTAAGAGTTGAAATACAAACGGTTGTTTCCGTTTGACCAAAGCCTTCGTAAATATCAAGACCGGTTGAATTTTTCCATTGTTTAAAAATTTCAGGGTTTAAAGCTTCGCCAGCCGAACAGCAGTTGGTTATTGACGATAAATTATATTTTGAAACGTCGTGCTGAAGAATCATTCTATACATTGTTGGCGGAACGCAGAAAGTAGTGACCTTAAACTTTTCTAACACTTGAAGAATTTTTTCACCGTCGAACTTGTCGAAATCGTAAATTAAAACCGCACTTTCGCCAAACCATTGACCATAAAACTTGCCCCATAAACTTTTAAGCCAACCCGTATCGGAAACGGTGAAATGCACGCCACCATCAACAACCCTATGCCAGAAAACACCCGTTGCAATGTGACCGAGTGGATATGTAAAATCGTGCATAATGGTTTTAGGATAGCCCGTTGTTCCCGATGAGAAAGCAAGGAGCATAGTATCGGTTGCCTTTGTAGCGTTTTTGCCAACAGGGCGTTCAAATACGCTACTAAAAGCTGAATATTCATGCTCAAAATTAATCCAGCCGTCAACCTTTTTATTACCGCCAACAAACTTTAACTTAACGCTTGGGCAGTCGCTAACGGCGTCGTCAAAACGCTCGGTGCAATCGTCGTCGCCGGTAATAAACACGGCTTTAATGCGAACTTTATTGCAACGATAAATATAGTCCTTTTTCATAAGCATGTGAGTTGCTTGAACGGCAACTGCGCCAATTTTATGAAGGGCAAGCATTATAATCCAGAAAAAGTAGCTTCGTTTTAAAACGAGAAGAACCCTATCTCCCTTTTTAACACCTTTGGAAATTAAATAGTTAGCCATTTTATTAGACATTTCCATTATATCCTTAAAGGTGAAGTGGAGTTCGGTTTGCCAATCGTTAGATAGATAAATTAAAGCTTGTTTATTAGGTTTAGTTTTACCTAAAACGTCAACAACGTCGAAGGCATAGTTAAAGTTTGAATTATAAGTGACGTTATATTCTTCACTTAATTGCTTGTAAGAAGTAAATGACTCACGACTTCTTCCAATAAATTGTTGATATATCGTTTTATTTTCCATTGTTAATTACAACAGCCACGAATTTAAGTGGCTTATCCCCCAAACATTTTTCGGCGTGTGGGATAGAAGCGTCGAAATAAACGCTATCACCCTTATTTAAAGTATAAACGATGTCGTCAATGAAGAATTGCATTTTACCACTTGTGACGTAGTTAAATTCTTGACCATCGTGAGAGTGGAATTTAGGCGTATCGTTATCTGGCTCAACGGTGACTAAAAACGGATCGGCAAACTTATCTTTAAAGGTATAAGCAAGTGGCTTATATTCATAGCGATTTTCCTTTTTAATGTTAAGACCTTTACCGCTTCTAACGATTGAGCAAGCAGAAAGTTTTGGTGAATGACCGCTCATAATATTAGAAACGTCTACTTCTAAAATTTCAGCAACGTTATATAAAAAGCTAAACGAAAAATCGTTATCGCCGTTTTCATAAGCTAAATATTCATCAGTTGAAACGCCGAGTTGAGCGGAAATATCTTCAACGCTAATTCCCTTTATTAAACGAATTTCAGAAAGTCTTCTTCCAATTTCTAAAAGTTGATCGTGCATAATACCCTCCTAAATTATTAAAAATTAAAGATTATACCCAATTTCAATAGCCTTTTTATTGTTAGCTAAAAGTTGTGGCTTTTTGTTTGAAACAAGGCTTTCAATTGCTGAAAAGAGCTCTTCTTTGGTGAAAATTCCACTTTCTTTAATAGTTTTACCTAAAATAATCATATTAGCACCGCCTAAAAGGTCGTTATCCGAAGCAAGTTGGCTTGCTGGAATGCCGAAAATTTTGCAATTTTCAGTTGACTTTTTGTCGGTAGTAATAAGCGAGCTATCGTAAATTATAATTGAATTTTTTGAAGTTTTATCGCAATATTTATCAAAAGAAGGTTGATTCATTGCAATTAAAATATCAGGCTCGTTAATAATTGGCGAGCCAATTTGTTCGGTTGAAACGTTAACCGAGCAGTTTGCCGTGCCACCACGCATTTCAGGACCGTAGCTTGGGAGCCAGCTAACTTCTTTATCAAGGGTTAAACCGGTATAAGCCAAAACTTTTCCGGTAAATAAAACGCCTTGACCACCAAAACCTGCAATTAAAATTCTTGAAGTTGACATTTTATTATTCCCCCTTTGTTTTATCTTTGAATACACCAAGCGGATAGTTTTGCTTCATGTTTTCGTTAAGCCATTGTAAAGCTTCTTCAGGGCTCTTACCCCAGTTGGTTGGACAGGTTGATAAAACTTCAATTAAAGAAAAGCCCTTTTTATCAATTTGGTTTTGGAAAGCTTTCATAATAGCTTTTTTAGCCTTTTTAATGTTTTGAACGCTATCAACTGCAACTCTTTCAATATAGGTAGCGCCTTCCACTTGAGAAAGCATTTCGCTAACCTTAACCGGATAACCTACCACGGTAACGTCACGACCGTAAGGTGAAGTTTGAGTCACTTGGTTTGGCAAGGTTGTTGGAGCCATTTGACCACCGGTCATGCCGTAGATTGCGTTATTTACGAAAATAATGGTAATATTTTCATTACGAGCGGCAGCGTGAACGGTTTCAGCCGTTCCAATTGCAGCTAAGTCGCCATCGCCTTGATAGGTGAAAACGATATTATCAGGAAGGGAACGCTTTACGCCCGTTGCAACGGCAGGAGCTCTACCGTGAGCGGCTTGAACGGCATCGCAATTAAAATAGTTATAAGAAAATACCGAACAGCCAACTGAAGCAACTGCAACGGCTTTATCTAAAACGCCAAGTTCCGTTAAACATTCGGCAACGAGACGGTGAATAATACCGTGGGTGCAACCAGGGCAATAATGGAATGGCGCATCGGTTAAACCATTTGTTTTTTCAAATACCTTCATTAGTTTTGTCCCCCTTGTATTTTTTCAATTGATGCAAGAACTTCTTCTGGGCTAACGATAATACCACCCGTTCTATTGCATAAGTAAACCGGACGCTTACATTCAATTGCCAAGCGAACGTCGTCAATCATTTGTCCCATATTAAGTTCAACGCTAATAAACGCCTTGCACTTTTCAGCAGCCTTTTTAAGAGCGTCAACTGGGAACGGCCAAAGTGTGATTGGTCTTATCATACCAACCTTAATGCCCTTTTCACGAGCCATATTAATAGCTGTTTTTGAAACACGAGAAGTAATACCGAAAGCAACGATACAAATTTCAGCATCGTCCATTAAATATTCTTCAAACATAACTTCGCTTTCAGCTTGCTTATATCTATCGAAACGGCGATGATTCCAAACTTCAAGTTCTTCAGAGTTGAGAGAAAGTGAATTTACAACGTTTCTACCAGGGTGATTTGCCGTGCCGGTAGTTGCCCAAGCCGATTTATCGTAAACGGTCACTTCGCCCATATCAAGTGAAACGGGTTCCATCATTTGTCCCATCGTTCCATCGCATAAAAGCATTGCAGGCATTCTATATTTTTCAGCAAGGTCAAAGCCCTTAAAGGTTAAATTAACCATTTCTTGAACGGAGTTTGGAGCGAGAACGATTAGCTTATAGTCCCCGTGACCGCCACCTTTTACTGCTTGATAATAATCTGATTGTGACGGTTGAATACCGCCAAGACCAGGACCGCCACGTTGAACGTTAACGATAAGAGCAGGAAGCTCACAGCCTGCAAGATAAGAAATACCTTCGCTTTTAAGTGAAATTCCAGGGCTTGACGAAGAAGTCATTGCACGTTTACCTGCCGAAGCAGCGCCAATAACCATATTGATTGCTGAAACTTCGCTTTCAGCTTGAAGGAAAACGCCACCAATTTTTGGCATTTTCTTTGCCATATAAGCGGCAACTTCAGTTTGTGGTGTAATAGGATAGCCAAAATAATGGCGACATCCTGCCATGATAGCCGCTTCTGCAAGGGCTTCATTACCTTTCATTAAAACCTTTTTACTCATTTTATCTCTCCTTACTTCTCAACGGTAATTACTAAGTCTGGGCAAATGGTTGCGCAAAAAGCACAAGCAATGCAAGCTTCTTGGTTAGTAATTTGAGCTGGATGATATCCCTTTGGGTTAATTTTGTCCTTAGCGAGCTCAACAATTTTCTTTGGGCAAGCCGTTACGCAAAGACCACAGCCTTTGCATCTTTCTTCTCTAAATATAACTTTAGCCATTTTTTCTCCTTTTGTTTAAAACGGATTTTATTTAAAACTTAAATATTTTATTAGTTTTATTGGTAAAACGTTAATATTTTCAAAATTTTCTTTTTTGGCAAGACTTTCTTCAACGGCAACAAATAGCACGGGAAGATTAACCGTTTTGCCAAATTCTTTTGCGAAATTATAACCTTCTAAAACGACTTCCTTAGTAGTTTCTTCCATAAGGTTAGCGTTTGAACAAATTGCAGTAAATTTTATGCCGGCAACGGCTTCAATTTCATCAAAAATTTCCTTTGCGCCAGCTATTGAAGAAGTTTCAGGTCGGCAAGAATTTAAAACGTAAATAAACTCGAAGTTATTTTCTTTTTTAATTTCTTGACTAAACCTACCTAAAACCAACGCCCCCCTATCGTCGCCACCGATATCAACCACGGCGTAGCGTGATTTATCGTGAAGCATTGCATAGCTTTCCCCACTTACGGCAGGAAGGTCAACGTTAGAGTTGGCAAAAGCCGAAGCAACCAACCTAATACCCCTACTATTTAGCATTGATTTTGCATCTAAGGTGCGGTAATAAGGGTTGACGATATCCATATCGTAAACGGTAACATCCTTGCCACCTTCGTTTATTTTTAATGCAAAATTAACTGAAATATTTGTTTTTCCGCTACCGTAGTGACCGGAAAATAAAGTTATTCGTTTAAAATTATTCATACCGCATAAACTAAATTATAGTTATTTTTTAGTAATTTGTAAAACAAATTAAATTGACAATTTTAACTTAGTTAAAATTATTTAACTAAAACGGTCCAATTGCGCTTGTCTTCAATTTTACCCCATTGAATTGAAGTTAACTCATCGTAAAGTTTTTGAGTGATTGGTCCAATTTTATTGTCGTTAATTTTATATTCAACGCCGTCGATGAACAAATAGCCGATTGGTGAAACAACGGCTGCAGTTCCCGTTCCCCAAGCTTCTTCCAAAGTTCCCGCTTTAACGGCTTCAATAAGCTCGTCGATTGAAAGCTTGCGCTCAGTTACTTTAACGCCCCAATCACGCATAACTTCAAGGCTTGATTTTCTTGTAATACCAGGAAGAATTGAGCCGGAAAGTTCAGGGGTGATAACTTCGCCGTTAATTTTAAACATAACGTTCATTGCGCCAACTTCTTCAATATATTTTCTTTCAACGCCATCGAGCCATAAAACTTGTGAATAACCCTTCTTTTCGGCCTTTTCACCTGCTCTAACGCTGGCAGCGTAGTTACCGCCACACTTAGCGTAACCCGTTCCGCCACGAACGGCACGAACGTCGGCAGTTTCAATACAAATTTTAACAGGGTTTAAACCTTCTGCATAGTAAGCGCCAACAGGCGATAAAATTATAACGAGCTTTGCTGCGTGAATTGAGTGAACGCCCAAAGTTTCATCGTTACCGAACATAAAAGGTCTAATATAAAGAGAAGTGCCTTCGTTATAAGGAACCCAATCAATGTCAACTTCAACGAGCTTTTTAATAAGCTCAACGCATTCGTTTTCATCAATTTGTGGAAGACCAAGGCGCTCTGCCGAAGTATTTAGTCGGCGAGCGTTTTCAATTGGGCGGAAAAGTTGAACTTTACCGTCGGCACGGCGATAAGCTTTCATTCCTTCAAAAATTTCACTACCATAGTGTAAAACGGTTGAAGCAGGATGAATTGGCAAATAATCGAAAGGCTTAATTTCAGCGTTATGCCAACCCTTTTCACGAGTATAGTCAACCACTAACATATGGTCGGTAAAATACTTACCAAAACCAAGCTTAGATTGGTCAGGTTTTGCTTTTAAATTAGTTGATTTTGTAATTTTTAAATCCATAATATATACCTTCTTTATTATTTTTTTAAATTTTTAATTCGCTCTTCAGCCATTTCACGCATTTTATATTTTAAAACCTTGCCCGCAGCGTTTTGTGGGAAGCTTTCAACAATTTCAATATAGCGTGGAATTTTGTGTTTTGCAATTTTATCTTTCATCCAAGCTTTAAGCTCGTCTTCGGTTAAGCTTTCGTCTTCTTTAACGATAACGCAGGCGTAAACTTCTTCACCGTATTGCTCGTCTTTAACGCCGATAACTTGAACGTCGTGAACTTTATCGTGGGTGTAAATGAAATCTTCAATTTCTTTTGGATAGATATTTTCACCGCCACGAATAATCATATCTTTAAGTCTACCGGTAATTTTATAGTTGCCGTCAGGTCGCCTTAAAGCCAAGTCGCCCGTGTGAAGCCAGCCGTTAGCGTCAATGGTTTCGGCAGTTTCTTTCGGCATTTTATAGTAGCCTTTCATAATGTTATAGCCACGGGCAACGAACTCACCAATTTGATTATCGCCAAGGCCAACGCCCGTTTCAGGGTCAACAATTTTACATTCAATGTTAGGAAGCGGACAACCAACGGTGGAAACACGCACTTCAATGGAGTCTTCCGCCCTTGACATTGTGCACCCAGGACTTGCTTCCGTTTGACCGTAAACAATGGTAATTTCGGTCATATTCATCTTTTCCAAAACCTCTTTCATAACCGGCTCAGGACAAGGACTTCCCGCCATAATACCCGTTCTCATATAGCTGAAATTAGTCTTTTCAAAATCAGGGTGGTTAAGGAGCGCAATAAACATTGTTGGAACGCCGTTAAAACAAGTAATACGCTCTTGATTAATGCACATTAACGCAGGTTTTGGCGAAAAATATGGAATTGGGCAAAGGGTTGCGCCGTGAGTCATTGAAGCGGTCATTGATAAAACCATTCCAAAACAGTGGAACATTGGAACTTGAATCATCATTCTATCCGCCGTTGAAAGGTCCATTCTATCCCCTATGCACTTTCCGTTGTTTACAATGTTATAGTGAGTGAGCATTACCCCTTTTGGGAAACCGGTCGTGCCGGAAGTATATTGCATGTTAGCAACGTCGTCCTTTTCGATAAGGTTTGCTCGCCTAATAACTTCTTTAAGGGGAACTTTTTTAGAATAAGCCAAAGCTTCTTCAAAGGTTAAACAACCCGGTTGCTTAAATCCAACGGTTATAACGTTGCGCAAAAACGGCAAGCGCTTTGCGTGAAGTGGCTGACCTTTTTTGTTATCTTTTAATTCAGGACAAATATCGTTAATGGTCTTTGCATAGTCGCAATCACGCCAGCCTTTAATTAAAACCAAAGTGTGAGTATCCGATTGCTTAAACAAATATTCCGCTTCGTGAATTTTATAGGCGGTGTTAACGGTGACTAAAATTGCGCCGATTTTAGTGGTCGCCCAGAATGAAATATACCATTCGGGAACGTTGGTTGCCCAAACCGCCACCTTATCGCCCTTTTTAACGCCCAAAGCAATTAACGCCCTTGCAAAGGTGTCAACGTCGTCACGGAACTCACTATACGAGCGAGTGTAGTCTAACGTGGTATATTTAAAAGCAAGTTGGTCGGGAAATTCTTTAACTACTCTATCTAAAAGTTTTGGAAAGGTTAGGTCGATTAAACGTTCCTTTTCAAAAATGAATTTACCCGTTTTAGCCTTATTGTCGTAAAGCTGATTTTCCCAAATTGGTGGTTGGCATAAGCCGTTCATAAAGCTAACGAATTGAGAAAAAACAATTTCAGGATCGGCAAAATCGTTAAGCCAGCCTTGTTGCATTTCGAGAGAAAAATATCCGTCGAAATTAATTGAACGAAGGGCAAGATAAACTTCTTTTAAATTAATTTCGCCCATACCCGGTAAGCAATATTTAATTTCATCACCATTTTTTGAACTATCTTTAACGTGAACGTGCTTAACGAATCCACCTAAATTTTTAATGGTTACTTCCGGTTTTTCATTGCCGTGATGGTGGGTATGATGAACGTCCCACAAGGCGCAAAAATTATCGTCGGAAAAACTATTTAAAAGGTCTTGAAGCTTTTGAGAATTAGCGTATACGCCCTTTGTTTCCATAAGCAAAATAACGCCGTAGTCACGGGCAACGGTTAAAACGTTTTCAATAACTTTAACAACCGCTTGCTTATTTTCTTCTTCACCGGCGTAAAGGCGAATAAATTCACAACCGATAATTTTACAAGTTTTTATAAGCCAAATAATTTGCTCTTTCGCCCTTTCAAAATTTTCTTCTTTTGAAATATCTATTGAACAGTCTAAACAGGAAACGCTTAACCCGTAATGCAATAATTCACGAGCGGTATCCTTTACGTTGTAGTCGGATAAAGGCGAGCTTTCACCAAGAGCAAGGCGCTTTGTATCGTTAATTTCAATAGCGTTTGCGCCCATTTCTTTTGCAAAGCTAATAAACTGAAAAAAATCCATTTGCCATCCGTTATTTGAAAACGAAATTCTCATTGTTTTGTTTCCTCGTAAATAATTTTATTTAATGCAGATAAGTAGGCTTGAATACTTGCGCCGATAATATCGGTTGAAATACCAACCCCTGAGAATATCTTGCCGTTTGCTCTAAGTTTTACAACGGCTTCACCAATAGCTTCCCTACCTTCGGTGATTGAATCGATAGAAAATTCGTCAAGCTCGTAATGAACGCCAATAATGCTTTCAATCGCCTTAAACGACGAATCGATTGGGCCGTCGCCTGCGCTTAAACCGGCAAAGGTCATTCCGTCCTTTTCTAAGGTCACGCTAGTAGTTGCGGTTATAATGTTTCCGCTGTTTACAACGTAGTTAATAAGCTTGTAGGTCTTTGGAGCTTCTTGACAGGTCGTTGCAACGATAACGTCAAGTTCCTTTGAGCCGACTATTTTCTTCTTTCTTAAACTTAAATAGGTTTCAAAAACCTTGTCGAGTTCTTCTTTGGTTAAATCGTAGCCCGAGCCAACTAAAATTCGCTCTAAAGCTTCAACGCTACCAATTTCAACCTCTTTATTTTCTTCGTTTTTAAAGTTTGAAATTGATTTTGCTTCCTTGGTTAGCGCCCTTCTAACGTCGGTTGCGGAAAGGTTAACGCTAATGCCAAGTTTGTCGCCCGCTTCTCTGAAAAAGTCGAAAAGTGTGACGATATCAACGGAATTTACCGCACCTTGTTCGGTTTTAATACCCGTTGCCCCAGCCTTAATCGAGCTTAAAATTGCCGACATTGACATTCTAAACTTATTGGTTGCCTGAACGTATAACTCAACCTTGCTTAAATTTTCAATTTTAGCGAAAAGTCCGCTAATAAAGGTTGAAAATTCATCGGCAAGCATAACGCCGGCGTTATCTACCAAGGTTATTGCCGTTGCGCCTGCTGAAATTGATGAAGAAATTAAATCGTTCAAAATTGCATCTTCACTGCGTGTTGCATCGATTAAGCAAACTTCAACGTTATCAAATTTTTCCTTTGCATAAGAAACCAATTCCTTTGCCTTTTCAATTAGCATATTTGGTTTTAAATGTAAATTATATTCAATTTGAACCACCGATGCAGGAAGGGTAATTTGAATACGCTTTTTTTGCGATGGAGAAAAACATTTTTCCGCATTGTCAATTTCTTCCTTGTTGGTTGCAACGCAAGTTAAAATAGAATTTTGCAAAAAGGAAGCAATAGTTTTAACGAGCACACCCTCTTCGTTGCCGTTGATTGGACCAACCTCAATATAGTCTGCCTTAACTTTATCAAGTCGCTTGGCTTGGTCTAACTTTTCTCTAAAACTAACGTCTTGTGAAAATACCTCGTTTAAAGTTAAATCGCTAATTAATACCTTTTTCATAATTCTACTCCTAAAATAAAATAAAAATCCCCTAACCTTTGCAGGTTAAGGGACGAAAAATTTTCCGTGTTACCACCCTAATTACTAAAATTACTTTTAGTCACTCGTTTAAGCTTTTCGTCACGGCTTTTCGTGGAAGAACTACTTTTCTTTTCGCCCCTCATGCTCGGGAGTGAGACCGACCGAAAATTTCCTTACGGCTTTCACCAACCGCCGATTCTCTTAAAGGAAGGTTTTTCGACCTTAATTCCGTCGTCGCATACGTTATTAATTTTATAATTATATAATGTTAAAGCATTTTACGCTAACATTTTATAATTTTATGCCAAAACTGTCAAGCAAAATTTACCATTTTAACAATATATAGTCCTAAAAACGGGTAAATTCTAAAAAAACAAAAGCCCCTTAACCTTTACAGGCTAAGGGACGAAAAATTTTCCGTGTTACCACCCTAATTACTAAAATTACTTTTAGTCACTCGTTTAAGCTTTTCGTCACGGCTTTTCGTGGAAGAACTACTTTCTTTTCGCCCTTCATGCTCGGGAGTGAGACCGACCGAAAATTTCCTTACGGCTTTCACCAACCGCCGATTCTCTTAAAGGAAGGTTTTTCGACCTTAATTCCGTCGTCGCATACGTTAAATTCAAAAAAGATAATATCATTTTAGACCAATCAATTTTTTAAGTCAAGCAATTTTTCACCCTTTTTTTAATTTTCTAAATTTTTTTATCTTTGGCTAAAACCTGCCTTTTTTCCATTATTTTCCAGTTTATAAACCCGTATAAATCGTAAATTAAGAAAACCGAAAAGCAAATTACCATTGGCAAATAAGAAATTGATAAAACGCAAGCTGAAATCCACAAAACAAGCAAAACCAAGTCGTTTAAAATAAATGCCAACGCATAGTAAGGACTTCTTAAAACGCTCAAATATAACCCCATAAAGCTGGTGGAAACCGATATTGCGCTAAAAATTAAATTTTGGGTGTTGAATAAACCTAAAATAAAATAAAAACTAACGCCAATTAAAAAAGCTAAAAACACCATTAAAATAATCTGCCAAAATTTTATAGCCGAAATGGCAACTTCTTTAAAATTTGCGTGGGGGTGAATTAGCCAACTGATAACGGAAATAAACGAAACGGGAAAACTCATAAAAATATAAATTAAAAATTCCCCGTAGTAGCCGAAAATAAAGGAAGTTATTGCATAAAAAATTGCAAAAACCATTGAAATTACTTGACCAATAACCTGCCCTTTTACAATAAAAACCAAGCTGGTTATGCCAAAAATTGATGAAATTAAGGTTAAATAGTCCTTGTTTTGGCTAAAAACAAAACAACCGCCAATTAAAAAAATTGAACACCCATAGAGAGTAAGGTCAAATTTATTTAGTTGTTTAAATGGATTAACGTTCATATTTCCCCTTTCTATTTAACAATTTCAACAAGCTCTTTTGGGGTTTTTACTAAAAAACTCGCCCCCGATTTTTCAAGCTCTATCGCCGAACCGTAGCCCCAAAGAACGCCGATTGATTTAATTTTATTGTTAAGCGCACCTTCCGTATCGTGATGGCGATCGCCCACCATAACCATTGTATTTTTATCGCCACCAAGCATTTTTATAGCGTGAGCTAAAATATCCGTTTTGTGAATGCGAGAGTTATCAGCGGAAGCACCTGAAACCACGTCGAAATATTTATAAATATCGTGCATTTGCAAAACTTTAATGGCAAATTCTTCAAGCTTTGCCGTGGCTAAACCAATCTTTTTACCCATTTGTTTAAGCTCGATTAACATCTCTTTAACGCCAGAATAAATGGTATTACCTTCAAGTCCGTTTAGTCTATAATACGAACGATAATAATCCAAGGCTTTTTGGGCTTCTTCTTCATTTAAATTTAGGTGATTTTTCAAGCTTTCACCAAGGGGTGGACCAATCCATTTTAAAACCTGTTCATCGCTGACCATTTCATAACCCATTTGCGAAAAAACGAATTTTAAGCATCTGCAAAAACTTTGATATGGGTTGGTTAAAGTTCCATCTAAATCGAAAATTACGGTGTCAAACATTTTATTCCTTAAAATATAATTTAAATTTTGCCCTATCATTTTACCATTTTATAAATAAAAACGCAAAAAACTTATGGTCGATTTTTAAAAATTCATTTTATTTTGTTGATTAAAACCTAATTATATAGTATAATAAGTAAAAAAATTTTTTTAAGGATGAATTATTATGAAAATTAATGAATTTGCAAAGCCTGTGGCAAGAGATGAAAAAATTATTCAATTTGGCGAAGGCGGTTTCTTACGTGGTTTCGTTGACTGGTTCGTTCAAAAGGTTAACGACGCAAGCGATTTTAACGGCAACGTTGTTGTTGTTCAACCAATCGAAAAGGGCATGTGCGACATGCTTAACGATCAAGACTGCTTATACACTCACGTTATTCGTGGCGTTGAAGGGGTTGAAAAAACTTTAGTTAACGTTATTTCTCGCACCGTTAATCCTTACGCTGATTTCCAAGCATACCTTAAACTTGCTGAAAATCCAAGCTTTAGATTTATCGTTTCTAACACAACTGAATCTGGCATTACCTATCACGAAGGCGATTTACCAACCGATATGCCACCGGTTTCATTCCCTGCAAAGGTTTGCTTACTTTTAAAGAAGCGTTTTGACCTTGGCTTAAAGGGCTTTATTTTCCTTCCTTGCGAACTTATCGATAAAAACGGCGCAAAACTTTGTGAAATCGTTTTAAAATATGCTAACGAATGGGGCTTCGGCGCTGATTTTGAAAAATGGGTTAAAGAAGAAAATATTTTCTGCAATACTCTCGTTGACAGAATTAACACCGGCTATCCTCGTGGCGAAGATATGGAACTTGGCTATGAAGATAATCTCGTTAACACTTCAGAATATTTCCACCTTTGGGTTATTGAAGGCCCACAAGCTATCCTTAAAGAAATTCCACTCGACAAGGTTGGCTTAAACATTATTGTTTGCGATAACCTTCAAATGTATAGAACAAGAAAGGTTAGAATTTTAAACGGAGCTCACACTTCTTTCGTTCCATACGGCTTACTTGAAGGTTTCGATACGGTTAAGAGCTGTATTGACGATGAAAAAATGGTTTCTTTCATTAAAAATTGTATTTTTGAAGAAATTATCCCTACTCTCGACCTTCCAAAAGAAGAATTAGTTGCTTACGCTAACGACGTTATCACTCGTTTTGCAAACCCATACATTAAGCACTTCCTAACTTCAATTGCTCTTAACTCAGTTTCAAAATTCAAAGTTCGTGTTCTTCCATCACTTTTAGAATACATTAAGCGTTATAACAAAATGCCAGAAAACTTAATTTTCTCACTCGCTTGCTTAATTCGTTTCTACAAGGAAAAAACCGACCTTGTTAACGACGACGCTGAAGTTGCTAAATTCATGCTTGAAAAGAGCGTTGACGAAATTTTAGCTAACACCGCTTTCTGGGATACCGACTTAACCTTTATTGCTAACGAAGTAAAAAAACATTTTTAATAATTTAGCTTAAAGCTAAAATATAAGGATTATATTATGATTATTAACACTCTCGACAACGTTGAAGTTAATCTTAACGACGGTCATAAATACGCTTTGCGTGATATTAAAGCCGGCGAAGACATTATTAAATACGGCAACCCTATCGGTCACGCCGTTTGCGACATTAAAAAGGGCGAACACGTTCACACCCACAACGTTAAAACCAACCTTTCCGATAAGCTTGAATACGCATACAACCCAAAATTCCACTCTATTCCTAAAATCGATAGTGACAAAACCTTTTTAGGCTACGTTCGTGAAGATGGTTCAGTTGGTATTAGAAACGAAATTTGGATTGTTAACACCGTTGGTTGCGTTAATAAAGTTGCTGAAAAAATTGCTCAAGCAACGGGGGCGTTCTTCTTCCCTCACCCATTCGGTTGTTCTCAACTTGGCGACGACCAATCTATCACTCAAAAAATTCTTACCGGTCTTGTAAAACACCCTAACGCAGGCGGTGTTTTAGTGCTTGGTCTCGGTTGTGAAAACAACAATATTCCACTATTTAAAACGGTTTTAGGCGAAGTTGATGAAAATCGTGTTAAATTTATGGTTTGTCAAGACCACGAAGACGACGTTGCCGAAGGTATTAAGCTCGTTAAAGAACTTCAAGCCTACGCTTCAAAATTCGAGCGTCAACCCGTTCCTATTTCTAAACTTAAAATCGGCTTAAAGTGCGGTGGTAGCGACGGTTATAGCGGAATAACCGCTAACCCATTAGTTGGTAGACTTTCCGACAAACTTATTTCAATGGGCGGTAGCGCAATTTTAAGTGAAGTGCCTGAAATGTTCGGCGCTGAACACCTTTTAATGGAAAGATGCGCTTCAAAAGAAATTTTCGATAAAGCGGTTAAACTTATTAACAACTTTAAAGACTATTTTATGCGTCATAACCAAGTTGTTTACGAAAACCCATCACCTGGCAACAAAGCCGGCGGTATTACAACCTTAGAAGAAAAATCTCTTGGATGCGTTCAAAAAGGCGGTTTGTCAACCGTTGTCGACGTTTTAGATTACGGTGATAGACTTACCAAAAACGGACTTTCACTTTTAAACGGTCCTGGAAACGACATCGTTGCAATTACTAACCTAACTTCAGCTGGCGTTCACATGATTTTATTCACCACCGGTCGTGGAACTCCAATTGGCGCACCTGTTCCAACGGTTAAAATTGCAACCAACCATAATTTGGCTGTTAAAAAGGCAAATTGGATTGATTTTGATGCAAGCCCAACCCTTGAAGGCAACCCACTTACCGATGAATTTTTAGATTATTTAATTGAAGTTGCATCGGGCAAAGAAACCCGCAACGAAATTAACGGTTATAGAGAAATTTCTATTTTTAAAGATGGTGTTACCCTTTAATTTATAGACGAAACGGATATTAAATTTCTTTCGTTATCAATTAAAATTTCACAAAAAATTAAACGTGCTTTACTTTACCAATTGGTGAAAAAGCACGTTTTTATTTTATATATTTTGAATTTTTCAACTAAAAACAACCTATTTATATGTATTATTTCGGTGTATATTTTAATAAAATGGTTTAATTTTTGAATTGAAATTGACAAAAGTAAAAATTATATATATAATTTTAAGTAGAACTTTATAATGGGTGAAATATGATATTAAAAAATTTCGTTAAAAAATTTATAGTCGTTTGGCTTTCAATTTGCACCATAATTTTAGCGTGTGGTTGCGAAATTAGCTTGACAAAGCCAAACCAAAGCACACAACAAAGTAGCAACCAAACAAGCTCAACTATAACCTCTTCTTCAAAAAGTGAAAGCACGGCTTCTTCAAAAGAAGAAGAAAGCAGTAGTCTTTCAGTTCACACTTGTAATTTTAGTGAAAAAATTGCAACCGAAGACTATTTAGTTGACGAAGCCACCTATTTAAACGGCGGAAAATATTATTATTCTTGTGAATGTGGCGAAGCCGGAACACAAACTTTTGAAACCGACGTTTTAGACTATCAATATGAAAACGTTGAAGCCTATATCGATATGATTTTACAAAACGGCTCCTACCAAAACCCATTTTGGAACACGGAAAAATCGGGCTATGCTTCTTGGAACTATATCGACGGCTGTATGATGACTTCCTTCTACAAGCTTTACAATTTAACCGAAGAAACAAAATATTGGGACTTCGTTAACGCCTATATGGACTATTTGGTTAAAACCGACGGCAATATGCGTGGATATTCAACCAGTGAATATAACCTTGACAACATTAACGAAGGCAGAGTGCTTTTCACAATGCTTGAAAAGAAGCCAAATAGCACTAAATATAAAACGGCTATCGACAAGCTTTACGCTCAACTTAAAGACCAACCTCGCACCTCGGCTGCCGAACCAAAAGGAAACTTTTGGCACAAAAATAAATATAAACAACAAATTTGGCTCGACGGAATTTATATGGCGCAACCTTTCTACGCTATGTATATTAAACAATACGGCACTAAAGAAGGTGAAAAACCTGATTATAGCGATATAATTTCACAAATTTCAAACGTTGAAAAATATATGAAGGATAGCAAAACCGGTCTTTACTACCACGGAATCGACGTTTCCAAAGCCCAAACCTGGGCGGACCCTGAAACGGGACTTTCAGCTAACTTCTGGGGTAGAGCAATGGGTTGGTATTTCGCAGCTTTATCCGATTTAACCGAAATTATCGATAAGAATACGAACCCTGAAGAATGGGCTAAAATTCAAGGCTATTTCAAAACCGCAGTAGACGACCTTCTACCTTTTATGGATGAAGAAACTCACATGTTCTACCAAGTTATCGACAAGGGTGCAACTAAGGATAAGAACGGAAAATCTAACTATCTTGAAACGAGCGCAACTTCCCTTTTTGCCTACGCTATTTTACACGGCGTTAACACAGGCGCACTCGATGAAAGCTATTTCAACGTTGGTAAAGCAATTTTCAACGGCATTTGCATTAACAAATTCCAAGTTAGCGAAACTGCCGACTTTGAAAACTACACCTTTAAAACAAGCGATTTTAAACTAACCGATATTTGTAAGGTTGCAGGTTTAAGTTCAGACAGAAACGGCTCTTTTGAATATTATTTATCAGAATCAATCGTTTCCAACGAAGCAAAAGGCGTTGCGCCATTTTTAATGGCTTACGTTGAAATTTTAGCAAACAAACAAGCATCTAACTAATTTTTAGTTAATTTTGCAATTTAAAAGACTAACGGAAAATTTTCGTTAGTCTTTTTTGTTTCCACGCCCTATTTTTTTATCAAAATTTATTTTGATAAATCGTTATAAGAATTAATTCCAATAATAACTTTGTTTAGGTTATTAACCTTTAAATAATCAGCTTGGGAAAGTTTTGAAAGGGCTTTTGCAAGCCTATATAATTTGGCGTAGTATTGAGAAGTATAGGTTGGGTTTGGCAAAGCTTGAATTTCGCCGTTAATTTCATCTAAACTCAAATTATAAACCGACTTATTAAGGTTTGCGCCAAGGGGTTTTCCGCCCTCTCCCATAGTTTGCCAAGGCGAACTTTCTTTAAGCTTTAAATAGTTTCCTAAATTTATACTTCCGTCGCTATTTCTTAAAGTTTTGTGCAAATTTTCGCTCTCTAACGGAGCAACGGTGCTTTCAAACATTTCATCGTAGTTTGAATAGGTTTTTACAATTCCATCGGTGGTAATTTTAGCGTCTGTGCCAACCACGGAAGTTAAATAGTAGTGAAAACCTTCCTTGTGGAAAAGAGAATTATAAACGGTGCCGTTATATTTATCGTATTCGTTTTCCCCAGGCTTTGCTGAAAGCAAGTTTTTAGCAACCATTTTGCCCGTGCCACCGTTAAGCTTGTAGTTGGCGTTAAAATTATCGTGTCCGGTGCAATTTTCAAGCATAAATCCGCCCTTATTCCAATTATCGGTGTAGCCTTTGGAATAGTTTTTAAAAGCGTAGCAATTATACATATAGTGATTAGACCCGTCGGCATCTTGATTAGAACCAAGTTTATAGCCGTTTCTATCACCAGCTTCCATTGCCGTTCCATCAAGGAGTTTTCCGTTATAGATTGCAATGCTATTGCAAATTATAACCCTGCCGATTGAACCAGGGTCGGCATAGGCGTATAAATCCCAACCGTCATCGGCGTTATTGTGAGCAATACAGCCGTCGAAAGTGTTGTTGTTGGCAACGCTTAATTTAGCGGCAAAACCATCGGCGTTTTCACCCGTTTCGCAACAATTATCAAAGGAAGTGCAGTTCCTTACTAAATTATCGTGTGGCCATTCGTTAAACACCGTTGAAACGCCACCGCCAATTTGAATGCCCGTGTCACGATTATTTCTTGCAACGATATCGTCTAACACGTTAAAACTACCTTTAACGTAAATTCCGTTATCCCCTGCGCCCTTTACGGTTATGCCGGAAATATGCCAAAAATTACCAACGACTTTAATTCCGCAATTGCTACCGTCAAGTTCCATTTGAGAACAATCGAAAACGACCTGCTTTTTTTGATATGCGGTGATATTTATGTAGTCTTTTCGAGTTCCGCTTGCATAAAGGCTGATGGTTTTTGAAACGGTATAAACCCCTTCAAGTAAAAACAAGGTTTTTCCCGCAGTGAGCTTTGAAATTGCCGTTTTATAATCGTAAGGACTGTCTATATTTCCATTACCCGAACTGCTTCCGCTTGGCGAAGCAAAAATATCACCTTCGCTCACTTCGTTATAATTAACGTAAAGGTCGGGAACTAATGCGTATTTTTCCGTTGAAGTGTTTGGCGCTCCAATATCGACTTGCAAAGTGTCGGCATCCTTACTATATTTAACGAAATCGTTAATTAATTTTAAATTATTTAATTCGGTTTGGTTTAAGCCGGAAGATTGGTTTGGCGAACCACTTAAAGAACTTTCTAAACTATTTGATGAATCGGTTGAATTTGGCAAAAACTGACTTATAGGCTGACTATTTTGACTTTTTTCAGTGCTAATTTGAGAATTTTCGCTCTTTACCACCGATGATTCTAAAAGGCTATCGGAGCTAAAAACAGAGTTTGATTGACGGCTTTTATTCGAGCATCCGCTTGCGATTACTAAGGCAAAAACCAATATTAACGACGTTATAAACAAAAATGATTTTTTCATTTGCTAGCCCCCTAACCTTTTTTTTAATTATACTATAATGAAAAACAAAAATCAACGCAATTAATTAATTTTTAAAGGTGTTTTCCTAAAAAAATGTAATAATAAATGAATAAATTTTTCAGTTTAATATTGACATTTTATCTTTTATGCTTTAAAATATTATTATATTTTTACAAGGGAGAAAACAATGAACATTTTTCAAAACAAAAAAGTTTTAAAAAACTTAATTGCAATTGGCGTTAGCCTTATTGTGGTTATCGTGTTAGCAATTGTAATTAACAACGGCTTTAAATGTCCTGCCGACGATTGCTCGCTTTTATGTAAAGTGTGCGATGGCGATGGAATAGTTGACAGCAGATATTTTGCAACCTTTATGTCACTTTTACCACCTATTATTGCAATCGTGCTTGCCCTTATCACCAAAGAAGTTTATTCTTCTTTATTCGTTGGTATTTTAGCGGGCGCTCTATTTAACGGAAACTTTAAATTTGAAGATACATGGAACACTATTACCGCCAACGGCTTTATTGCTTCTTGCGCAGATAGTTGGAACGCAGGTATTTTAGTATTTATGGTTATTTTAGGCATTATGGTTGCTTTAATCAACAAAGCCGGCGGAGCAAGAGCTTTTGGTAATTGGGCTAAAAAGCACATTAAAACCAAAGTTGGCGCAGCCCTTGCAACCTTTGCGCTTGGCTGTATTATTTTTATCGTCGACTACTTTAACTGTCTAACCGTTGGTAGCGTTATGAAACCGGTTACCGATAAAAACAAAATTAGCCGTGAAAAACTTGCCTACCTTATCGATGCAACGGCAGCGCCTATTTGTATGATTGCACCAATTTCCAGCTGGGCGGCAGCCGTTTCAAGCACCGCTGCTGACTTAGGCATTAACGGTATAGTGCTATTTATTCAAGCAATTCCACACAACTACTACTCGCTTTTAACAATCGTATTCCTAATTGCCCTCACCATTTTAAGAGTAGAATTTGGACCAATGAAAAAATTTGAACAAGCTGCTCAAATGTTAGAAGAAAGCGAAGAAGTTGAAGAAAATAACGCTCAACCACAAAAAAATAGTAAAATTATTGACTTAATCGCTCCTATTATCACTTTAATCGTTCTTTGCATTATCGGTATGATTTATTCTGGTGGTTTCTTCGATTCTGCCGTTAAAGCTGAATTTTATGCAAACAACCCTAATTCAAACGGCTTTAATTTCTTTATTGAAGCTTTTGCAAACAGTGATGCTTCCGTTGGACTTGTTTGGGGTTCACTCCTTGCCTTAATTGCAACGTTCATTTACTTCTTAGTTCGTGGACTACTTAACTTTACCGAAGCAACCGACTGCATTAAAGAAGGCTTTATTGCAATGGTTCCTGCAATTTTAATTTTGATTTTTGCTTGGACGCTTAACGGCGTTACAAGTTCACTCGGCGCTGATATTTTCGTGGCTAATTTAGTTATGAAAGTTCAAGGCGTTAAAAATCTTCTTCCTGCAATTATCTTCCTCGTTGCACTATTTCTTGCCTTTGCAACGGGAACGAGCTGGGGAACTTTTGGTATTTTAATTCCAATCGTTGTTAGCGCTCTTAACCCATTCGGTATTGAACTTGCAACCATTGGTATTTCAGCTTGTCTTGCCGGAGCAGTTTGCGGTGACCACATTTCACCTATTTCCGACACCACTATTATGGCTTCTGCCGGGGCTGAATGTAATCACATTAACCACGTTTCAACTCAAATTCCTTACGCATTAGTCGTTGCAGGAATTTCCTTCGTAATGTTTATTATTGCAGGTTTCGTTCGCAAATGGTATATTTCACTTCCAATCGGTATTGCTTTAACCGTTGGCGCAGTATTCCTAATTAAGTTTATTATTGATAAAAATAATAAAGATAACGAACAAACCCAACCGATTGAAGAAAATAAAAATGAAGAAATAACCGAAAATACGGTTAGTGAATAATTAAAAAAGAACCTCATTTTTTGAGGTTCTTTTTTTAGCAACAATTTTTTAAATTAAGCAAAAATACGCCCTGTTTTGCTTGGCATACGGGACAAATTTTAGGTGCTTCCGTGCCCACGTGTTCATAACCGCAACCGCTACACTTCCACTTAACCTTTTTCTCGCTTTTATAAAGGCAATTATTAGCCATTTTTTCAAAAAGTTCGTTGAAAATTTTGTTATGCTTTGCTTCAATTTTACCAATTTCAGCAAACAAAAAGCCAATATCCTTAAAACCTTCGTCAAAGGCAATTTTTGAAAACTTTGAATAAATTTTAACTTCAGCTTGTTCGTCTTCTGCGGCAAATTTAAGGTTTTCAACCAAATCCCACTTTTGCTTAAAAGGCGTGCCTGTTTCAACGGTTATGTTTTCAATTGGCTCTTTTTGCGCCTTTTGAATATAGGTGTAAAACATTCGTGCGTGGTTAAATTCGTTATAAATAATTTTGTCAACCACTTCGGCAAGACAATTATAACCGTTATATCTTGCGCCGTATTCAATAAATTTATATCGGTTTTGAGCTTGACATTCACCGCTATAAGCTTTTGTTAAATTTAACAAAGTTTGACTATCTTTTAAGTTCATAAAAATACCCCCTAAACAAATTTTTGCCAATTTTTAGAAAAATATACAAAATAAAAAATATTAATAAATTTTTAAAACCCCTATTGACAAAGGAACGTTTTGGTGTTAAAATGAATTAAACAATAAATTTGTTAATAAAAAGGGGGGTAACTAAAATGGCAATTGTCACTTGTAGTGAATGTGGCGCTCAAGTTTCAACCGGCGCAAGAACATGCCCTAACTGCGGTTATAGTCCAAACACAACCTGTGCTTACTGCACTTCCTGCGATGGTTACGATTGTGAATGCTACTACTGTAGTAAAACACCTGACGACCCAGCTTGTCCACATTTCGTTTACGAAGATTACGACTAAAAACTAATTTATATTTAAAAATACTAACGAAAGTTTTCGTTAGTATTTTTATTTTGTAAATTTTGCCAAAACTGAAAGTGGATCGAAGGCGGTTGAATAGTTTACCGCTCCGTTTGTTTTTGCAAAAATATTTGCCATGGTGTATTTTTCAGCTTGGCTTTTAGTTAGCATTTTACAGCCGTTAACCGCCGAACTAATCGCCCCTGCCCCCGTGTTGTTATATTCGGTAAAATATGCGTTTTGCGGATGATTTTTAATTCCGCCACCCGACATATAAACGTAGCGACAGCCACTTGATTTGTCATTAGAATAAGCCTTGGTTGAAATATGCGAGCCAATTTCGCTATTCATAAAGGTTACGGTAGCATCAGCACGCCAAGGTCTACCAAGGGCAACCGAGCCCGATTTCACACCGCTTTCAGCAGTAAATGAACAATCGTTAAACACCAAACCATAGGTTGCAACACCCGAGCCGTTTGTGCCGTCGTTTCCCTTCATAGCGGTGATATATCCGCCGTTTGATGCGTTTCGATTGCGTGAAACAACGTTGCAACTTTCAAAAAGCACGCTTGGATTATTGCCGAAAATAAAGTCAACCGAGCCGGATATTACGCAATTTTTCATATAGTGGCGACCGGTGTTAACCAAAAGGGTATCTTGATGACTGGTAAACTTGCAGTTATAGAACGTGCCCCTATCGGCGTTTATATGAAAAGCAACGGCTTGTTTATCCTTTTCGCTTCCCTTTAAATAATCGTAGCTATTTTCAAAATGAATGTTAATAGCCGTGAAACCTTCGCTTAAAACGGTAATACTGGCTGATTGGTTAGTTCCGCCTGCCATCGTGCTACAATCGCCGTAGGTTAGTTTTGTTTCACCGCTCGAACTACCAATTAAGGTTAAGTTTTTAGGTTTAGAAATGGTTAATTTTTCTTTATATGAACCACTTTCAATATAAATTACCTTATCGCTTGCGCTTCCAATTGCGTTAAGTGCGTCACCAACGGTTTTATAAGTTTTAACACCGCCTACCAAGGAGCCGTTAGAACCACTAAAAGTTGCGTCGACACGGGCATCGTAATTTAAAGTGATAGCCTCCGATGATGAAGCCGAACTTTGACTTTTTGAGCTTTGACTTTTTGAATTTTCACTCTTTGAGCTTTCACTTTTTGAACTTTCACTCTTTGAGCTTTCACTCTTTGACGCTACCGACGAAACTTCAATTGGCTTTTCGCTTCGACTACTTTCAGTGATTTCACTTGTAATAACGCTATTTTCCTTTGATTTTTCAGCCGATTGTTTTGCTGAAGACTTTTCCACAACGCTAATTTGAGCACTACTGCTAACAACGTAGCTTCGGCTTACGGTTTTTCTACCGCTAGAAGAAGATTCCTTTGGCAAAGCGCCCAAGGTTATTTCACAAGCGGAAAGACAAAAACAGGTTATTATTACGGACAAAATAATCAATAATTTTCTCATAGTTTCACCTATAATTTATTTCAATTTTAATTATAACCATATAAGGATATATTAGCAATATAATTTTTAGCACTAAAATTATATTTTTAAGTTTAAAAAAAACCGAATAGGTCTTGAAATTGGGTAAATATTATAGTATAATATTTAAACAAACCATAAAAGGAAAATTTTAATGAAGCTAATACATCTTTCCGATTTACATTTAGGCAAGCGTTTAAACGAATTTAGTTTGCTTGCCGACCAAAAATATATTCTTTCTCAAATTCTTTCTATCGCCAAAGAAATTTTTGCCGACGGGGTTATTATTAGCGGTGACGTTTACGATAAGTCCGTTCCATCGTTAGAAGCCGTTGAGCTTTTCGATAGCTTTTTAGTTGAACTTTCAAAGGCTAACTTAAAAACTTTCGTTATAAGTGGCAATCACGATTCGCCCGAGCGCCTTGCTTTCGGCGAAAAACTTATGCAAAAAAGCGGAATTTTTATTTCCCCTTCTTTTAGCGGTAAAATTGAACCTATAACCTTAACCGACGACTATGGCAAAATTAATTTCTACCTTTTGCCTTTTATTAAGCCTGCCCACGTTAAGCGGTTTTTCAGCGAAGATTTTTCTTCTTACACCACCGCTTTAAAAAAGGTTATCGATGGAATGGAAATTGACCAAAGGGAGCGAAACCTTTTAATTACCCACCAATTCGTAACGGGGGCGGTTCGCTCGGAGTCGGAAGAAATTACCGTTGGCGGAACGGACAACGTTGACGCAGAAGTTTTTACCCCTTTCGACTACGTTGCCTTAGGACATATTCATAAACCGCAAAACGTTAGCGAAAAAATTAGATATTGCGGAACGCCGTTAAAATATTCCTTTTCCGAACTTAATCACCAAAAGAGCGTAACCGTTATTGAATTCAAGGAAAAGGGCAACCTTATAGTTTCCACCATTCCCCTTAAACCACTTCGTGACTTAGCTGAAATTAAGGGAACCTATTTAGAGTTAACCAAAAAGGATTTTTACGAAAATTCCACCTTTAAAAACGACTATTTAAGCGTTATTTTAACTGATGAAAACGACGTTATCGACGCTATGGCTAAACTTAGAGTAATTTACCCTTATATTATGAAGCTTAGCTACGATAACTCTCGAACAAGGCAAAATATGCTTCTCGACCAGGTTGAAAACGCCGAAAATTTGCCACCAATCGAGCTATTTTCCAACCTATATCAACTGCAAAACAACAAGCCCCTAACCGGCGAACAAAAAAATTTCGTTGAAAAATTAATTGAAGATATTTGGGGAGGGGAAAATTAATGAAACCAATTAAACTCGTTATGACCGCTTTCGGTCCCTACGCCCAAAGAACGGAACTTGATTTTAATCAGCTCGGCGAAAGCGGACTTTATTTGATTACCGGCGATACCGGCGCTGGTAAAACCACCATTTTCGACGCCATTACCTACGCCCTTTACGGAGCGCCAAGCGGTAGCGTTAGAGATAATTCAATGCTTAGGTCAATGTATGCAAAGCCAACCTCACCAACGGAAGTTGAGCTAACTTTTTTATGCAATAACCAAACCTATCACGTTAAACGCAACCCCGAATACGAGCGAATGAAAGCCCGTGGCGAAGGCACTACTACCGAAACCGCCAACGCCCAACTTACCTATCCAAACGGAAAAATCGTTACCAAGCTAAAAGAAGTTAATCAAGCAATTGAAGATATTTTAGGCATCGACCGCAATCAATTCACTCAAATTGCAATGCTTGCCCAAGGTGACTTTTTAAAGCTTTTAATTTCTTCAACGGAAGAAAGGAAAAAAATATTCCAAAAAATATTTCATACTCAAAAATATTATATTCTTCAAGAAAAATTAAAGGGCGAAGCTAAAAGTTTAGAAAATATGCTTAAAAGCCTTTCCCAAAGCGTTGACCAATATATTTTCGATATAAAATGTCCAATGGACAGCCCCCATTTTGAAAGGGTTGAAATGGCAAAAAACAATCTTTTGCCATCGGCGGAAACCATTGAACTTATTTCCCTTTTAATTGAAACCGACCGCTTGGCTGAAGAAGATTGCAAAAAACAAATTAAAAACCTTGAAGAAAAGGAAAAAAATTTAACCACTCTTTTGGCTCAATCGAAAGCCTGGGAAGAAGCTCAAAGTTCTTTAACGGAAAATTCACGGCTATATGAAGAAAAAAGCGACCTTCTTTCCCGTTTGCAAGCCGAGATAGAAAAATGCCAAAAAAGCCTTCCCCAAGCCGATAATTTAGCAAAAGAAATTGCCCTTTTAGAAGCTGAATTGCCAAAATACGATAAAATTGAAAAGCTAAGCGTTAGCCTTGCTTCAACAGAAACTCAGTTTCAATTAAAAAATGGCGAAATTGAAAACTTAACCCAAAAATTAACCGAAAAAAACCATAGCTTAAAAACCTTGCAAGAGGAAGAAACCGCCCTTGAAGATTGCCGTGAACAAAAGGCTATTATCGATGGCGAAATTGAAAAGAACAACCAAAAAATTAGTGAAATCGACGCTCTTTCAAGGGAATATAAAAGTTATAGCGAAAGCAATTTAGCTTATAAATCCGCCCAAGACGACTTTATTGAAAAACAAAAGGATTATCAAAGTAAATTAAGCTACTATCAAACTAACTATCAGCTTTATTTAGCTAACCAAGCGGGAATTTTAGCCGAAAGTTTAAAACCTAACCAGCCTTGTCCCGTATGCGGTGGTCTTAATCACCCAAACCCTGCTAAAAAGTCGGAAAACGCCCTAACTAAAGCCATGCTCGACCAACTTAACGCTCAGCTTGAAGAAAGCAATAAAAAAATGCAAAAAGCAAGCGATAATGCGAAAGAAATTTTAGGAACGTTAAATCAAAAACGCAAGTGGTTAGAAGAGCGAATTATACAAATTTTCCCAAGCGGTAATTTAGAAAACGTAGTTGAAATTGCAAAAGCCTATCGGCAAACGCTTTTGCAAAATAAAACCCAATTAGACAACAAAATAAATAGTTTGGTTGAAAAAATTTCTCTAAAAAAACTTCTTAAAGAACAAATTAGTCTTTTAAAGGAAGAAATTTCCAGCCTTGAAGCTAAACGTAGCGACCTATCTACCAACCTATCTTCACTAACTTCCCAACTCGACCAGTTAAAGGCTTTAAAAGCAGACACTCTCAAAGGCTTAAAATTCGCCGACAAGGCAGAATGCGCTTTAACCGTTCAAACCCTTAAAGAAAGGAGAAACGCCATTTTAACAACCTTTGAAGAAGCTAAAAACAGCCTTAACCAATGCGAAAAGGAAATTGGCGAAATTAAGGGCAAAATTTTAGCTTCAAAACAATCCCTTAAAAACGCAGTGGAAATTGACAAAGAAAAACTTTTAGCCGAACAAACTCAAATTGCCATTGAAAAGGAAAATTTATTTGAACTGCAAAAAGTTGTTAACGCAAGACTTTTAACAAACGCTTCAGTTAGAAATAATTTAAAACTAAAATCGAAAGAAATTATTGAAACTGAAGAAAAATTTAGCTGGGTTAAAAACCTTTCGGAAACGGCAAACGGCAACCTTTCGGGCAAGGATAAAATTATGCTTGAAACCTACGTTCAAACCACCTATTTCGATAAAATTATCAAACGCTCTAACCTTAGGTTTATGATTATGACCGACGGACAATATGAGTTTACCCGCCAAAAGGACAACTTAAAGGGGCGTGGTCAGTTTGGTCTTGACCTAAACGTTATCGACCACCATAACGGCACGGAACGTAGCGTTAAAACCCTTTCGGGCGGAGAAAGCTTTAAGGCTTCCCTTTCCCTTGCCCTTGGTCTTTCCGATGAAATTCAAGCCCAATCGGGGGGCATTCGCATTGATTCAATGTTCGTTGACGAAGGTTTTGGCTCCTTAGACGACGAATCGTTAAAGCAAGCAATGAAAGCCCTTTTAGGCTTAACCGACGGCAATAGACTGGTTGGTATTATTTCCCACGTTAGCGAGCTTAAAGAAAAAATTGACAAGCAAATTATAATAACCAAGGAAAAGACGGGCGAAAGCAAAATTATCGTTAAAACCTAAGCCTTTTACCTTTCAAAATTAAAAGGACTAACGAAAATTTCGTTAGTCCCTTTTTATTGATATTTAATTATTTACAAGGATTCCATTCACCCACGTAAGTTACGCCACCGTTAACGGTTGCAAAAATATTTTCAGGGGTGTAAAGATCGGCTTGTTCTTTTGTTAATAAGGTAAAGTCTGGTTTTTCTCCTGTTGCGATAATAACTTTGCCGTTAGCATCTCTATAAGTATATTTACAATATAAATTTTCAGTTACGACGCCAACACCAGTATTGCCATATTCAGCATAAAAGGCGTTCATTGGCATATTATTAATTTTATTGCCATTTTCATCAGTTCCGCCTTCCATTGCAGTATATCGACAACCACCCGTTCCATAAGCCTTTTTCGCAATATGAGAACCCATTTCGCAGTTAATCCAAGCAACGGTTGCATCGGCACGCCATGGTCTACCAAGAGCTACGGATTCGTCGTTAACGCCACCTTCTGAGGTTAAACGACAGTTTTTAAACACCAAACCATATTTAGCAACGCCTTGACCATTGGTGCCGTTATTACCCTTCATAGCGGTAATATAATCCCCCGACTTGTTTCTTTTTACGTTCACGATATCACAATTATCAAACAAAACGCTTGGGTTATTGCCGAAAATAAAGTCAACACAGCCTTTAATGGTGCAGTTTTTAAAATATTGACGACCTTCAACAACTTCTAAAGTATCTTGATAGCCGGTGAAAGTGCAGTTTTCAAAAATAACTTTATCGGCACGGCAATACATTGCAAGAGCTTGCAAATCTTTAACGCCGGCTGGTGGATTAAAATAGTCGAAAGAGTTTTCAAAATAAACGTTTTTAGCAACGAAGCCTTCGCCGTAAACGTTGGCGGTTGCAGTTGCGTCAGTTCCAATAATTCCACCGCCTTCTTTTGCCATACCAGCGTAGTCACCGTAGGTTATTTTGCTAACACCCGTTGAGCTTCCAATAAGTTGAAGATTTTTAACTTCTTTTGGAACGCTAATTTTTTCGTTATAATTGCCTTCTTTAAGGTTAATAACTTTAACTGCGGTTGCACTTTCATTTTTATAATAGTCGATTGCGCCTTGAATTGTTTTAAAGGTTTTAACCCCGTTAACTTCGCTACCATCGGTTGCAACTTGACCATCAACGTTAACGGTTATAGTTTTAGCATTGTTACAACCTACTAAACTAACCATTGATAAACCCAAAATTAATGATAAAACTAAAACTAAAAATTTCTTCATGTTTCACCTTACGCCATTAAGCCTTGTAAAGCTGTTTGAGCATCAAACTCACCCGTATAAGTTACGAGTCCGTTAGTGGTTGCGAATATATTAGCAAAAGTGTAATCGTTAGCATTTTGAAGCATTGTAACGCCTAAAACGGCTTCGTTTATTGCACCTAAACCGGTATTGCCAAATTCAACGAAATGAGCGTCTTGTGGGAGATTGTTAATTCCACCACCGCTCATTGAATTATAACGTGGATTAACGCCTTCTGCACCGTAAGCCGATTTTGAAATATGTTCGCTCATTTCACAGTTAATCCAAGCAACGGTTGCATCGGCACGCCATGGTCTACCTAAGGATATTTTACCAACGCCAACACCGGTTTCAGCTGTTAATTGACAGTTTTTAAACACGTAGCCATAGGTTGGAACGTCCTTCCCGTTAGTTCCCTTATTACCCTTTTGCGCAGTGATACAATATTCGTCGGAACCACGAGCTCTTGTTTTAATTTCACAATTTTCAAAAAGCGCAGTTGCGTTGTTACCAAAAATATAGTCAACGCATCCTTCAATGCGACAATCTTTATAATATTGTCTTCCGCCCTTTGCTTGAAGAGTATCTTGATAGCCAAGGAAAACGCAGTTATAGAAAACGCACTTGTCAGCTTCAATTAAAGCTGCAACAGCTTGCTTATCTGAATAGGTTTTGTCGTTTAAATAATCGTAGCTATTTTCAAACGTAATGTTTTTAGCCTTAAAGTTTTCAGCCTTAACGGTTATGGTTGAGCTTGCGTCAGTTCCGCCAACCATTCCCGAACAATCGCCGTTTGTAATGATTGTGGTTGCAGGGTCTTGACCAATAAACGTTGTGTTAGCCATTGTTGAAACTACGCTTATTTTTGCATTATACGTTCCTGGAGCAAAATGAATATTTTTAATAACGCTTGCCGTAATGCCAGATGCGTTAACAACGGTAAAGAAATCTTCAACGTTTGAATAATTATAGTAATTATTTTCAAAAGCACCAATTTCGCCTTTATAATTTGAATCAATTTTAACGTTTAACACGTTACTAATTGGCTCAGGTTTTGTCACTACCTTAACCTTAAAAGAATCAGTTAACGTACCTGCTTTTAAGTTAATCGTGTATTCACCAATCTTTGTGCTATCAAAATTAGAAGAATCTAACGTCCATAAAGTAGCAGGAACTAACGCAACGGTATCATCTTGCATTGTTCCCCTTAAACTTACGTTGATTGTTGAGAATTTTGCACCAACTGGATAAATTTTTCTTGCATTTAAATAATCAAATTCAACTTTTTTATAAATTGCTAATGGGTCGGTAGACTGATTGTTAGAATTTGATTGCTCTGTAGAATTAGATGGTTCCGTGCTTGAAACCACAGTAGAAGTAGTTGAATTTTGCTTTGAATTAGAATCAGGTTGATTTGTGTTTCCACATCCTGCAAATGAAAGGGTTATGCAAAGCAAAACGCTAATTATTAAAAATAATTTTTTCATAATTTACCTCCAAATTATTTATATTAATATAATAACACAATAAGTTTAAAAATACAATATAAATTAAATAAAATAAAAAAAATCCTTGCGAAAAATTCGCAAGGATTAATTTTTAAAATTAAGCGTTGATTACAAGACCGAATAAGTTGATTGACTTTTCGCTACCTGCATAAATTGCATAAGTTCCAGCAGCTGGAATATTGAATGTATATTTAGCTAATTCGTAAGCGATAGTGATTTGACCTTCGGTTGAACCAGAGCAGTATAAAGTGTAAGCTGTTACAGAAGAGCTACCACCCTTTACGTATACGTCAACTGTGCCTGCGCCTGTTGTTGTGAACTTAACGCATTTACGAACGTCGCTACCGTTTGTTCCCATTTGCCATGCACAAGTAAATGTATAACCATCAATTTTGTTGTTAAGACCATTCTTCCACTTTAAGCCTTCAGCAGCAGTAACTGAACCACAAGCTGTGTCAGCAGCTAAAACTTGGTCAAGAGTGAAGTCAGCAGAATAATCAGTGAAGTTGATTACAGTGCCTGCACCTGGAGCTGGAGCTGGAGTAACAGATGTTGGAGCTTGAGAAGCTGGAGCTTGTGATGCTGGAGCTTGAGAAGCTGGAGCTTGTGATGTTGGAGCTTGAGAAGCTGGAGCTTGAGTTGAAGCTGCTTCAGAAGAAGAAGGAGCTGCAGATTCAGCTGGAGTTGTTCCGCATGCGCATGCCATTAAGCAAACGATGAGGAGAGTTGCAATAAGCATTGCTAATTTTTTCATTTTTTTCTCCTTTTGCCTATTTTAGGCTAATAAAATTTTTTTAATTTATATAATGCGATAACGCACCTATACAATATGTTGTGGTTAAATTGGCTTGTCCTAATAAAGGTATACTTACACCAATTTAAACTTTACATATATATAATACACAAGTTTAACAAAAAAATCAAACAATTTTCAGCACTAAATATAAAAAATTCGGCAAAAATTATTTAATTTATTTTTTTGTGCATTTTGACTTAAAAACCCCTAAATTTAACTTATATTTTTTGCAATATTTGCATTTTTATACTAACGTCTTTTTTTAGCAAACTTAAAAATAACGAGCTCGAAAAATTTCGAGCTCGTTAATCTGTTTAACTAAAAATTAGTTAGATTTTTGTTTTCTAACAAGTAAGCAAACGCCAACTGCTAATAAAGCGAACAATACAACTGAAGTTGCGCCTGTAACGCTTGACTTACAACCCTTCTTACAACCACCTTGAGGTTGTTCGGTTGTTCCACCATTTCCGCTTTCAACGAAATTGCCTGGAACGCCTTGAAGTCTTGCGCCGGAAGTAATTGTATCCTTAACGGTTAAGAAATCGCCAATGTTGATTGATTGGTCAGCATTTCTTGCGCAAAGTTTATCAGCAATCCAAGTGAAACTACCAGTTAAAAGTGTGCGAGTTGACATATCTAATTCAAAGCCGAATTGCTTCATAAAGTCTTCATTCCAAGAATTAAATACTTGAGCAGGTGTAATTTTTTGTTCAAGGCTATTGATTGAGTTACCATAGCCTTCGCTACCATAGAAGAAGTAGTTATTTTCGGTTAAGATTGGTGGAGTGCTTTGTGATGGAATATCGTCGGTTGAACCACCAATTAATGAAATAACTTTTTCAATTGAGAAGTTTACAGCTTTATTTGAATAGAATGCGTAGTTATATTTACCATTGTAAATAGAAGTACAATTCTTAACGATAATATCAGGACAGCTGTTAGAGTCGATACCCTTTAACTTGTTACCGAATGATACGCAGTTAGAAATTTCGTGTAAACCTGAAAGTGATTCACCACCCATCTTAAAGCCGTTACCATTACCGTAAGTTGTTGTTCCGTCGATATTGAAGCCGTTACCGAAAGCAATACAGTTTTCAATTGTTACCTTACCAATTTTACCTGTTTCGGTTTTAGCGTATAAATCCCAACCGTCGTCGGCGTTACAGTAACCGATACAACCAACGAATTTATTGCCTTCACCACAGTAAAGTTTTGCAGCGAAACCGTCAGCGTCTTCTTGAGCTTGGTCTTTATTCATATAAGAAGTGCAGTTTAATACAAGGTTATCTTTTGGCCATTTATTCTTAGCGTCAGTTGACTTACCACTTACTGAAATACCGCTGTCACCATTGTAATAGGTGTTAACGTTTTCTAAAATGTTGTTCCAACCACCAAGTTGGATAGCCTTTTTACCATAAGCGGTTTTTGTTACGTCAAAGCCGGCAAGGTGCCAATAGTTACCCCAAATTGTAAATCCGCCACCCTTGTTAAGGTTATCTAAAACAGGTCTTGTCTTAGCTTCTGGGTCAGCTCTTAAAGTCTTCCATAAAATTGTGCCGTCTTCTAACACTTTACCATCGTTACCACGTTCAACGGTAATGTTACCGGTTGAAATTTCATAAATACCTTCGGTTAGGTAAATAGTTTGACCTGGTAAACAGTAGTTAATAGCGGTTTGAAGGTTTAATGGGCTTTCCTTTGTGCCTTGGTTACCTGGGTTACCAGGGTTGCCGTTTGTTGCAGTTTCAGGAGCAACGTAAATTGGCTTAGTTGCGTCCATATAGCTACTGAAGGTTACCTTTTTGTCGATAACTTGAGTGTCGTAACTTGCCATTACTTCATATTCACTTGGTTGGAATGAAGCGTTTGGTGTAAAGGTTGCAACGAAATCGTTATCGCCAGGAACAAGCTTAACCATTTGTTTAAAGTCAATATAGTTAGTAACTGCTTGAGCTGTAATAACAGGAGCGCCGTTTAAGGTTACGTCTAACACACCGTCAGCATTAGCAAAGAATGAGAATTCATAATCTTCAAGAGAAGAAGTTGTTGGTGAGTTGATAACGTAGTCGCAAGCAACAGGAGTCTTTTTAATTTCGATATATTCAGTTGAACGTGGAGTTACTTCAACTTCAATATCGTTAAAGGTTGCATTACAACCTCTTGCAACTGAGAAACCTGCGTAAACGTATTCTTTATCAACAACTAAAAGTTGGTCTTTATCGTCAGCGTCGTGGTAAAGAACGTTTTCGTTAACCATTTTAAGAGTTTCTTCACCAGTTGAGAAGTCTTTTTCATAATATCTGGTGTAGTAACAGTTGTTAATTTTTTGAAGCTCGATAATGTAGTCGCCACCTTGAATGATAGTATCGTGTAAAAGTGGATACATAACGTGCTTTAACTTTGTTGGGTCTGGTGTGTCAACGCTACTTTCAATACCGGTAACGAATCTTGAACCAACGCCGTTTCTATAAGTTTGGTTTGCAGCACCTTGCTTATATTGAATTTTTGTTGCAATAGCTGCAGCAGAGTTAGAATAGTTATAAGCAGTGTCACCGATTTGACCAACTGTATCACGAACTAAAAGGGCGAAACCTTCTTGACCGTCAACGGTTGGGTTAAGATAATCTACGTGAACGTTAGCTCTAATTCTGAAATCTTCTTCAGCTGCCTTAATTTTTGTATAGTAGAAAGAAATACCGTCGTGACCACCGTAAGTGTATTTACCACCCTTACCTGTGCATCTACCGTCGTTATCGAAAGTTGCAGCTTGAAGTGAAAGACCGTCGAAAATATTGTTATCTCTTTCTGGGTTAAGCATATTTAAACTTTCCTTAGTTGATTGACCAAAGTATGTGAACACCCAGTCACGTTCAACTTGAGGACGAATTACAACTTTAATTTCAGCTGATTCTTTAGTTTCTTCTTCGTTATAAGCTGATGCTGCTCTAGTTGCAGAAACCTTAATAATAAGAGTATCGCCAACAACGTAGCCTTCGCCATCGAGTAAAACTGCAATTTCACCGGTATTTGATGGTTCAATTGTCTTAGTTTTGAATTCAGTTTCAGCTTCCTTCTTGTAATAAAGAGTATAAGAAGTTGCTTCCTTTGATTCGGTAATAGTAGCTTCCATAACGAGAGCGTCGCTTGCGTTCTTTGCGGTTCTACCACGAACTGCAGGAGCGTTGAATACTAAAGAGAAATCTGCTGAAACGCTTGCAGTTGTCTTTTTAGTTTCAGCTTCGCCGTTACGAACTGCTTCTGCTTCAAAAGTATAAGTTCCGGTTTCAGTTGGTGTGAAAGTTAAACTTCCGCTTGCGCCGTAGCGAATAGCGGTTTTCTTTTGAACAACTTCTTCACCCTTCTTCATTGAAACGATAATTTTATCAGCGCCGTCAAGACCGATATTACCGGTATAGTTAACGATTAAAGAGTTCTTATCGAATGAAAGCTCTGGATTTGTGAGAGTTGGAGCAGTAACGTCTGCCCATGGTCCACGAGTTACAGGAGCTGCTTCACCGGTGTAAGTTACACCAACGAAATAAATGTTAACGCCGTTAACGTCGGCAGCGATGTAATAGCTACCTGCTTCTTCCGTTGTGAAGATAATTGGTTCGATAGTTCCTGCCGTTGCTGCAACCTTTAAAGATTGAAGAGCGGTTGGATTACCGTTTTTGTAAAGAGAAAGAGTTCTCGTTGAGTCGCCTGACGATGATGAAAGTGCGTAAACTTTAATTTGCGCTTTCTTATCAAGGAACATAGAAATACTTCTATCTAAAGTTTGGTGATTGGTTTTACCGTTAGTTTTCATTCTTTTTACGAATGAATAAGAATCACCTGTTGGAGCTTTAATGTCCTTAGCGAATTTTGGATTGCCGTCAACGCTGATAGCTTCGGTTTTAGAGCCTTGAAGAATAAACATACCCTTTTCAAGCTGAATTTCCTTAGCTTCGGTTATATCGCTATCCAACATTGCTGCATCAACGTAAAAGTCGAATTGACCAACGGTTTCATCAACAACGTCAGCTTGAGCTTTTGGAGCGAATCCGATTGTGATTGAGAGCGATAAAGCAAACATTAATGCAAAAATTGCAATTGTCACTTTTCTTAAATTACTCATGTTGCCTCCATAAAAATTTGTTATTTTTTTGCTAAATTATTTAGTAGCAAATACTAATGGGCAAACCTCACCCAATATACTTAAAATAATTATATAAGAGAATGAAAATTTTGTCAATCGTTTTTTATTTTTACCAATAATATTTTTTGGTCATATTAATGTTTATTTTGGATATAAACTATTATTGCTAAATTTAGAAAAATTATTTAAATAAAATAAAAAGCCAAAAGCATTTTTCAGCTTTTGGCTTTTTTAGTTAATTTTTACATACCCTTTCTAAGCTCAACGAAAGCCATAACGAAAGGAGCAACGCCTTTTGCGTCGGTTGAAACGATTGGTTCGGAAATATAGTATTCGTAAGAACCGTCACGGCGAGGATTTTTTTCAGGTCCCAAGCCGGCAACTAAACAAATGCCGTCGAGAGAGAGAGTTCCATCGTCGTTTTGAGTTAAATATTTTTTGCAAATGCCATCGAAAATAGCCTTTCCTTGTTCAAAATAACTCTTATCTAAAATACCTTCGTTTACACCACGCATTATTGCAAAGGCAATTAGGGCGCTACCGCTGGTTTCAAGATAGTTTCCCTCCCTGTTAGCATAGTTAACCACTTGCCAGAACAAATTGGTTTGACTATCTTTAAAGGCTAAAACGCTGTCAACGGCGTGTTTAAGATATCCGCTAAATTCAGCCTTTTCCTTAGAGCCTTCGTCAAGGAAGCTCGTTATATCGCTAAGTGCGGCAATATACCAACCCATTGAACGGAGCCAAAAATTAGAGCTTAAACCCTTTTCGTTTGCCCAAAACATTGAAGCGGTTTCATCGTAGCCGTGGTAATATAGTCCGGTTTTATCGTCTTTCATATATTTTTCAACGTTTCTAAACTGAACTAAAATTGGTTCGATTGAACGATTTTTAAGCTTTTGATAACGATAGTAGAAAATTTGCGCCATAAAAAGTCCGTCAAGCCAAACTTGGTCGTGATAGATGGCTTTATGCCAAAAACTTCCCTTTGAGTTTTTTGGTTGGCTTTCAATTTGAGAATAAACCGTTTCAATACCCTTTAAATATTTTTCTTCACTGGTAGCTTCGTAAAGGTCGAAAAGCACCCTACCTTCGTTAATATTATCAAGGTTGTAATCTTCCTTTTTAAAGCCTAAAATATTTCCGTTATCATCAACGTAATAATCGATGAAATTTTTAACGAAATCGAAATATTTTTGGTTGCCCGTTTGCTTCCATAAATTAATTAATGAAATCATCATGCAACCGTCAATATAGTTCCAACCCATTTTTTTGCCTTGTCTTATGGCTTCAATGTTCCAAACAGGCTTATCAGGGGTGGTTTGTTTCATTAAATATTCAATATACTTTTCAATTGAACTATACATAATTAAATTCCCTTTGTATTTTTTACGCTTTCAAGAATAATTTTTTCGCCTTCATAACCTTCAATTGCAACGTTTACCATTGAAACGGAATCAACGTTTCTAAACACGAAACCACCGTTTTTCAACACTTCGGCGTTGGTCATCATTGCAGGTCTACCTTCTTCGCTATTTTTATCGTAGGTCACCGTTACGTTTTCTAAGGTAACGGAACTAATTGGTTGTTCAGGAAGCCCGTAGAAATAGCCGGCGCACCAACCCGAATTATTACATTCAATATTTTTAAAGGTAAACTCGCCAAGGCGTGGCGTTCTATCGTCAACCGGAAGTTTTTCCTTTGACCAAACGTATTCGGTTTTACCATCGGGATCGCAGAAATAGAACATATTCATAACGAAAGGCGCTTTAACCCCTTCCATTTTAATTTTATCGAAAACAACTCCGTCGATAACAGCGTTCTTACCCCTACCACGGCGAGTTTTAATTCTTAATCCACGGTCAGTTCCCACGAAAAGGCATCTTTCAACCTTTAAGTTTTGAACCCCGCCCGACATTTCGCTTCCAAGCACTATTCCACCGTGAGCAAATTGCATTTTACAATTGCGAATGGTGTGGTGGTTTGCAGGGATTGCATATTTCATTCCCATATAGCTCTTGCCTGCTTTAATTGCAATTGCATCGTCGCCAACGGAAAATTCCATACCGATAATGTTAACGTAATCGCAACTTTCAGGATCTAACCCGTCGGTGTTTGGAGAATCGGCAGGAGCTTCAACCTTGGTGTTAAAGAAGTTAACGTTCTTTGAGAAATATGGATGGAAATTCCAGCTTGCGCCGTTTCTTCCGGTTATGCCGTGAAGATAAACGTTTTCACTAAAATGAGTAAAGAATAAACGTGGTCTACCGTAGCGACGGTTTTTAGGATTTACCCACCAATCGCCAAGATTACCTTGTCCGTCGATAACGCCCTCACCAACGACGTGAACGTTATTAGCCGAATATAAGGTGATAAAAGGCTGACAACATTCCATTGGAGTGCCTTCCCAGCTGGCAAAGTGAACGCTTTTGCCGTTAAGGTCGTCAAACTCGCCTGGAATTTTTGGATAGTCGGCTTCGTTTGAAGTTGCCTTTAATACCGCACCCTTTTTAAGTTCTACGGTCATATCGCTTTTAATAGTTATTGGGCGAAGGAAATATTCCCCTTCTTCAAACACTACTCTACCGTTTTTAGGACAGCAGTTAATTGCCGCTTGAACTGCAACGGTATCGTCGGTTACGCCGTCGCCGGTTGCGCCGAAAGATTTAACTGAATAAGCGTAGCTTTCGCTTTCCGTTGTAAATTTTAAAACGAAATCGCTAATGCTCGTTTTAATTTCATATTCAGTGTTTGGTGAAAGATTATAAATTGAGAAAACGTTTTTATTTTCTTCTTTAATTTCTTTGCCGTTTAAAATAACTTTAAAAGGATGTTCAGCATAGTAAATGGTATCGTTGTTAAGCTCAAAACAAGCTGAAACAGATGATTTATATATTAAATTAAATTGCATTTTTTTCCTACCTTTTAAAAAAAGAAGCTATAATTAACAAATATTGTAAATATAGCTCCTTTTTTAATTAATTTTCTTTGTTTTCGGCATCAGTTTCAGTTGAAACGTCTTCTTTTGCCGAATTGTTTTTTGACCTATTAATTAGCTTTATAAAAGAGTTTTTAATTAGCACAAACAACAAATCAAATAGTAGCATAAAAGTTGCGTAAATAAGCGCACCAACCGAGAACATAAATTCATCGGGATTAAAGTTCATTCCCGCTCTCGTTAGCCAAATTTGAATTATTATTATACAAAACGAAGAAAGAAAGCTTAAAACAACGTAAATTCCAATGTTTACGAAAATTGTCCAAAACCTTTTTTCCTTTCCACATAAAATATATTTCGTATAATCGTGGTTTGGTGAAGAAAAGCCCCTAAAATAATTATTTAGGAAAATATCCGTCACAACGCCGGTAAAAATACCTAAAATAAGCGCTAAAATATCTTGGTTGAAAACGTTGCCTAACCCGAAAAATATAAAGTAAAACGCCATTCCTGGGAACCACCACTTAGCAAAGCAAGCCTTAATCCAAAGCGGAAATTTATAGGTTTTACTCAATGCGTAAGGGGTGTAAACTTCGCCGTCAACCTCAAAGGAAGCTCGCTCGTTTACAGACTTTTTTTGTAAACTACTTTCTTTAACGGCTTTCCGTTCTTCGTCAACGTTAACCCAACCCTTGTTTTTATAATTATTATTCATCTTCAAGATCAATCATAAGTTCTTCTTCAGACTTTTGTTCCATAAGTCTATCGTATTCGTCGTCAACGTCGGTATTGATTTTATTAAGAGCCTTTGAAATTAAAGGAAGAATTAGAACTAAAATTAAGCTAATTACAAGGAATACCGTGTGAACGATTGTAGTTTGAATTGCAGCGTTCATTGCCTCGTTCTTTTCAACGCTATAATCTTTAACCACAGGGTTTCCAAGTGCGTCTAAAATAAGTGGGAATGTTTGTTCTTTGGTTATAGGATCGGTTATAACCGTATAATCGTAGCCGATTAATTGGGTTGTATAAAAATCAATTGAGAAATAGTATAAAATTTCACAAGCAATCATAACCACAATCATAATTAGAACGATTGAGAACATAAAGTTGTTTCTCTTGCCCTTTTTATAAACTGAAAGATAAGTGATTACGAGTAAAATTGAAAATAACGTTTGAACAAACATGTAAATTGCAGGGTTTTGCAATAACACGGGAACGTTAACTTGACCGTGTGTTAATTGTTGAAAGAAGTTATCGTTTTGCAAACCAATTGATGCGGTTGAATAATAACGCAATGAAAAAGTATAAATACAGCAAGAGATAACTAAAAACAACAATGGAATTATTTGAGGACCACGTTTTAGCCCTACTACCTTTTTTCTAAAAAATTCTTTCATGTTTTTACCTCTTATCTAATTGCGTTCGTCGTTTCCTTGTCGAAGAAATGAACTTTGTTTCTATCAAAAGTAACCTTAATTTCATCGCCAAGTTTATATTCGCACCAATCGTCAATTTTTGATACTACTTTCTTTTTACCAATATAGCCGTGAACGAGAGTGTTCATACCAAGGTTTTCGTTAATTAAAACCTTAAAGTCGAATTCATCGCCAATATTAATATCTTCAGGGCGAACGCCGAGAACGATATCTTTACCTTCGTAGCCAGTTAAAAGAGCCTTTTCACTATCGTTTAAAACGTAATTTAAGTTTTCTGAAACTAAAACGCCGTTTTCCACCTTAACGTCGAAGAAATTCATTGGTGGAAGACCGATAAAGCTTGCTACGAACAAGTTGTTTGGCTTATCGTAAAGTTCAAGTGGCTTACCAATTTGTTGAATTCTACCGTCTGACATACAAACGATTTTATCAGCAAGAGTTAAAGCTTCGGTTTGGTCGTGAGTAACGTAAACGATGGTTGTGCCAAGTTGCATATGTAAAAGTTTTAATTCCTTTCTCATTGAGCCACGAAGCTTAGCGTCAAGGTTAGATAAAGGTTCGTCGAAAAGGAATACCTTTGGATCACGAACGATTGCTCTACCAACCGCAACACGTTGGCGTTGACCACCTGAAAGTTCTTTCGGCTTTTTGTTCAATTGGGTTTCAAGTTCCAAAATTCTTGCCGCATACATAACCTTTTCGTGAATTTTTTCTGGATCTTCATGGCGAAGAACGAGAGAAAAAGCCATGTTATGATATACGGATAAGTGAGCGTAGAGCGCATAGTTTTGGAAAACCATTGCAATATCTCTATCTTTTGGAGGAACTTGAGTCATGTCCTTATCGCCAATGATTAACTGACCGGAAGTTATATCTTCTAAGCCCGCAATCATTCTAAGAGTCGTTGATTTACCACAACCCGATGGACCAACTAAAACCACGAATTCGCCGTCTTCAATTTCAACGTTTGCATCGAAAACAGCTTGAACGTTATTATCATAAATTTTATTAATATTTTTAAGTGATAGTCCTGCCATAATTACACGCCCTTTGCCTTTATTTCTTTAAGGTATTTATCAAGCTTAATTGAGCTACGGTTGCTTGAAACACAACATAAAATCATTGCCACCGACGAGCCGATAACGAAAACTAAGCCACCGATAAGCCAAATTACGTTAGTAACCGATTGAATTCCTGCGCTTGTCCAAGCTTCAACGTTAAGGCGTTGAGCACCTTTAACAAGCAAGGTTAAAAGATTTAAATTGCCAGCTTTTGCATTGATAAATAGTTTAATTGGCATTAAAATTCTTGGAAGCTGTAAAAGACCTAAAACTAAGGCCGTCCAACACCAATTAAGCGAATAGGTTTTAACCTTTTCAGCGGTTAAAAACGCAATGAGTAAATACATAATGTTGAAAAGAATATCGAAACCGATAATTTTTCCAAACATATCTTGACAAGTAATACCAGGTGAAGAATAGGTCCACATTAAAAAGCATGCGTTTAAAGCAAGACCAATAATAGCCAAGTAAAAAGAACGGCTATCATTTCTATATCTCATTAGTTCAGCTTTCATACTTATCTGCCTCCCTATTTAATTCTTCTTCTTGCTTTGCCCATCTTGCGTAAATTTCAGCGTCGATTTCAGCAAAATCAATCTTTTCCTGTTTCATTACTTTTGCTTTCCAGAATGCGTTAAAGGTCATTAATCCGCAAAGAATAATATTTCCAAGGAAAACTATTATTCCAATAATGAAAGACCATGGAAATGCCGTTGACTTCATGAGCGCTGGATATCTCTCGTCGATATATTGATTAATAGCGCTAATATCAATCGTCATATAAGTTGACATATATGAGAAAATATTAATCAACGCATAAACGCTAAGCGCAATACCACAAACAGTGGTAATGCCAATTACGATATAGTTTGAAAGGTAGTAATTTCTTCTTGATTGAGTCATAAACACGTAAAGTGAAATGCCACAGAATAAATAACCAATCGTTAGTGGGAATAAAAGCTTGTTGAAAGGTTGAACGGCTCTATAAAGTTGAGAACCAATTTCAACGTCTTCTAAAAAGATAACAACGTAGTCACTTTCAAATATATATAATTGGGAAGCAAAAATCAAAGTATAGAATACGGAAAGAGCGGCAAACAAGAACACGCTTTTTACAACTATATTTTGAAATTTCATTTGATTAATTTTCATTTTTTGTTCCTTTTTCCCCTCCCGTGCCGATTTCTCGGCACGAGGAAGAATAATTTATTTTTGCTTATTTATTATACATTGAGTTATAAGCAGTTTGATACATTTCAACGTAACCAATTAAGTTAAAGTCTTTGTTGATTTGATCAATTAACGCTTCTTTTGAAAGTGTTTTACCTGAAACGTTAAAGCCGTTTACAACGTAGTCGTGGAAAATATTCTTACCACCAGCTGAAGTGTTGCTGAATTCAGAGCTTAATGAACCACAGTTGTTAACGATAAACTTGTTTTGACGGTCAGATAAAGCAAACGTTGTTGGAACAAGTGTGTTTTGAACGTTTGTGCCCTTAAGGGTGTTTGCGTGCTTTAATACGCCTAATACTCTGGCATTACCAATATAGTCAAGACCAACTAAACCTTTCTTATCAGCAGTTTGATATTCCATACCTTGTTCTTTTACGAAACCGATTGGAAGTGTTGAACCAACGTAATAACGATAGTAGTTAGTGTAGTTACCTTTACCAAGAGTATCAGATTTAAGTTCTGCTAAAGCTGCGTCAGAAATCTTTGGAACGTCTCTTAAACCGTAGTAAGAAATAGTTTCCATGTTTCCTTGAGCATCGTGAGCGATCCAAGCTTTTGGACCGTAAGTCATAAGAGTTTGACCTTCTTTTGTGAACATATAGTCGAACACTTCAAGACACTTTTTAAGAACTGCTGGATTTGATTCGGTTGAAGCGGTAATACACCAACCTTCACTCTTAACTGAACGCCAGCTTTCAGTATATTGATATAAAACGTCGTTTGCGCTAACGCTATATTTATCGGTTGAACCTGAAACTAATTGAGCCTTATTATCCCAGTCTGCAACAGGATACATAATTGGGCTAAGGTTTCTATAAGGTGTTTGAGCATCGTTAATTCTTTCGTTAAAGATTGTTGTCGTTTGGTTATAGTCGTAAGTCATGAAACCAATGTTTTGCTTGTTAAATGTTTCTCTGTATTCTTCAACACCACTGGTTAAACCTACGTTATAGTTTTTACAAATTAAACCTTCTTCGTAAAGTTCGTGTAAATAACCTAAAGCTTCCATCATATCGTCAGAAACACGAGCGTCTTTAAGGTTGCCTTGTTCATCGAAATAGAAATAGCCGTTTCTTGATTCATAACCACGAACACCCCAAAGTTGAGCAAGTTGTAAAACTTGAGCAGTTCTGTCGGCTGTTTTAGCACGTGGATAGAATGGAACGATAATAGATTCACCGTTCTTATCAATACATTCAGAAGCTAACGCCTTGCCAGATAAAAGCTTTGGATTAGCCTTAACGCAACGCCATAAAGCAACGAGTTCGTCAGCGTTATAACAAGCGTTTTGACCACAGTAAAGTTCACTTGGCTTAGAGATTATGCCCTTTGAAACGTAGTTTTCGTTAATATATGCTTTTAAAACTTCAGTAAGAGTTTTACCATCTTTAACTTCAAGAGCGTTTTGTCTTGCGATAACGCCTTGACCTGATGCGTAAGAAACGGTTACTTCTTGAGTTGTTGTAGCGTTCTTCATAGCGGTGAACTTGGTGTTCATGCTATCGTAATAACCGTCGTAAACGGTGTCGAGCTTAACGAAAGTATCGTAGGTTGGAGTGTTTGGTTCGCTAACCTTATCTTGTTCACCGGTAGTTTGGTTAGTAACGTATTTAGTAACTGTGTCGTCTAAAAGTTTTTCAACCCAGTCAACACGGCAGATAAACATTGTTTCAACGTCGTCAAAACCGTCGAAATATGGAGCGTAGAAAATTTCACCACTTGCAGAAGTAATTGACTTTTTAACGATATCGTTAGCAGGATCGTCAATAAACTTGAAGAAGTTTGGTAAATAATCTTTATATAAATTAAGGTCGATAAAGGTTCCGTTGTTAGTTCCTTCTTCAACGATGCTTGAAACAGGACCAGAAAGAATGTTTACGTTAGCAAATCTGTTAGCTTGTAAAAGTTGGAATGCCTTTGAAACGCTAACCGCAGCTTGTGGAGTTACGTCCTTAATGTCAAACGAAAGATTTGTTTTAAGTTGAGCCCAAGTTGGCTTCCAGTATTGAAGTTGATATTTTTGTCCGTCGAGAGAAAGATATGGAACTGTTGAAGAGTCATATCTCATCATTGTTTTTTGTCCATCGTATAAAACGGACATTTGAACGGTTTGACCGTCGCTAACCACGCCCTCTAAACTTACGGCGCTCTTTTTAACACTAGTTGGTGGATTTGTATTGTTGCCACAACCAGCGAGCATACCGAGAGATAAAACGAGAGCCAATAAAATTGAAACGATTTTAAATTTTTTCATTGTTTTTCTCCTTGAATATAATTATTCTTTTACGCCACCAACGTTAACGCCGGTTGCAAAATATTTTTGAATATATGGATAGATGATAAGAATTGGAATAATCGAACAAACGATCATTGAATATACGATTGATTGAATTGCAAACTTATCGCTTACGAATTCACCACCTGCGTCACTACCTTCTTCAGCTATCTTTAAAACTTCTTTAATGTAAACTTGAAGTGGCTTTTCACCGCCTTCGGTTAAGAATTGACTTGCCCAGAAATAACCGTTCCAACGGCTTACACCGTAGAAAAGACCAACCGTTGCAATTGACGACTTACTCATTGGAACGTAAACCGACCAAAGTAAACTAAATTCGTTTGCGCCGTCAACGATTGCCGCTTCTTCAATTTCCTTTGGAACGCCTTCAAAGGCATTACGCAAAAGAATAATGTTAAATGCGTTCATACCCATTGAAATTACAACCATCCAACGCTTATCGGAAGTTGCGTTAGGGTTTCCGCTGAAAAATTGAGCAATTTTATCAAAGGTTGTCAATGTGTCGGTATAGTTTAATAATTGAGGAATTAAACCTGCGCTAAACCACATTGTAAATAACAAATAAAGGTTGAAGCCCGTTCTAAATGGCAAACGCTTTTTAGAAAGAGCGTAACCGCCTAAAATAGAAATTCCAAGCGACCAAATTGTTCCGTAAAAGGTAATATGTAAGGTGTTGGCGTAACTTGCCCAGAATTCACCGTTTAAAATAACCTTTTTGAAAGCTTCAAAAGATAAACCAATATGGTATGAACCTTCCGAGCCTACCATTGGAAGCAAAATAACTTGGCTACTATAATAAGCGTCTTTTGAAGAAAATGCGGCTGAAATTGCGTAAATAAACGGATAAATACAGCAGATTGCAAAAACAATACAGAAAACGTAAGCTATAATTTTGAAAATTAATTCACTTGTTTCAAGCTTTACCCCGCCGTTTTTCTTCATCTTTTTAGGGGCAACTGCAGTATCAGCGCCGTTTACTTTTAAATTGTCTGACATGGCTTAACCCCCTTAATATAGCGACGTGCTAGATACACGCCTTGAAATCATGTTAGCTCCGGTAACCAAAAGCATTGAGATTACTGCGTTAATCATATCCGCAGCAGAACCCAACGATTCTTGTCCACCACTACCTGATTCACCCATACCACCAAGGCTAATAACCCAAGTAGCAACGATTTCCGAAGTTGACATATTTTCATTATATTGTAATAACATTACCTTTTCGTAACCAACGGTCATAAGGTGACCTAAACGGGTTATGAGCATAATGATAATAGTCGATAAAATACCAGGCAGAACGACGGTTTTAATTTGTTGCATCTTTGTAGCGCCGTCGATTCTTGCAGCTTCGTAACTTGTTGGTGAAATACCAATAATTGCAGCAAAGTAAACGATAGAGCCGTAACCTGCGTCAGTCCAAATACCGGTGATTTGATAAATTGAACGGAAATATTCAGGTAAACGCAACAAACCGGTAATTTTTTCTTGTTCGGTAATAACGTGGCAAGCGTTTAATAAAGTGCCTAAAATACCGTAAGAAGTAACCGAACCGGTTTGGGTTTCGTGTTCAAGTAAAAGTCTTGTAAGCGACGTAATAACAACCAAAGAAACGAATTTTGGAAGATAGGTGCAAACTTGAACGGCACTTCTAACGAGATTATTTTTAATTTCACTGAAAAATAATGCCAAAATTACAGGAACTGGGAAACCGAACAATAAGCCGTAGAAACTTAAAAGGAACGTGTTTCTAAATGCCGGCCAGAATTTAACTGCGTTTTCACCAAACATTAAGTTTTGGAAATAATATAAACCAACGTAATCTAAGTTTAATGGGTTTACGGTCGCAATATTTGGATCGTAAAACTTAAACGCATTAGTTAAGTTATACATTGGAAAATAACGCCAAAACAAGAAAACCAAAATTAGCGGAATTAGCATTACGAATAAACGCCAATCTTTAAGGATTTTTTTGCCCGTTGTTCGCCAATAATTTCTTTCGTATTCGTCAATTCTAAGTTGAGTTTCACGAGAAATTGGCTGAGCTTCCTTAGTCTTCATTTTTACCTCCTAATCTAACTGCCTGAAAATATTCCCTTTGATCTATTAACATATTTTCTTGCTTGTTAGTAATAAATAATATAATTATCGCCAATATGTAATTAAGCGATTCACAAGTTATAAATTGCGTTATCCCGTGGGAAAAGGCAACGTTGAAAAACGTTCCTACTAACGCTCTGCCTAACCCTACCAGCGCAAAACCGACCGTAGCGTATAAAATCAGCCACCAGCCACCGTTTGAAAGTCGCTTTGCGCCAATAAATTTGAGCAATAAAACATCTGCAATAATAAAACTATTCCCTAAGCCGTAAACCAATGCGTTAACTTTAAATATTTCCATATCAAAGTTTGCTCCGCTAAGTTTGGTTGCCATATAGGCGTAAACCAATCCGCTTAAAATGGAATGGATAATAGCCCAATATCCCCACCTTACCATTACTATTAATAATAATAAAATGGTAACGGACAATGCAAAAGCGGGAAATGCAGCGAACAAAAGGTCGAATTTCGTTCTAATTATTAGGGTTATAATTTGCAACACGCTAACGATAACTGCAAAAATAGTTAAATCTATCGCCCTATACTTTCCTAAACTCATATTTATTTTGAAAAATATTTAACTGCGTTGTTATAGCAAATGTCTTGAACAATCTTACCAACGAATTCAATATCGCAAGGATATTCGCCGTTTTCAATAAGTTTACCAAAGCGATTGCAAAGTAATCTTCTGAAATATTCGTGGCGTGGGTAAGAAAGGAAACTTCTTGAATCGGTGAGCATACCAACGAAAAGGGAAATTTGCGCAACAGAAGAAAGGGCTTCCATTTGTCTTATCATTCCGTCTTTTTGGTCGTTAAACCACCAACCGCTACCAAATTGAATTTTTCCAGGAACACCTGCGTGTTGGAAACAGTTCATAAGGGTAGCTAAAACTTCGTTATCTCTTGGGTTTAAGCAATATAAAATGGTTTTTGGAAGTTCGTCGTTTTCATCTAAAATACCCATAATTTTTGAAAGTTTTGATGCAAAAGTTTGGTCTTCAATAGCGTCGAAGCCGGTATCTGCGCCAAGTTCTCTCAATGCACGCTTTGAATTGTTTCTAAGCGCACCAATATGATATTGTTGAACCCAATTATATTTATTGTAAAGCTTGCCAAGGAAAATTAGCATATAGCCCTTGTATTTACCTTGTTCCTCGTAAGAAATTTTTTCGCCTTTCATGCCTTTGAGTAAAATAGCTTCAACTTCTTCACGAGTTGCATCTTCATACATTACAACGTCGAGAGCGTGGTCGGAAACAACGCATCCAACGCTATCGAAGAACTTAATTCTATCTTCTAACGCCCTTTCAAAGTCGGCAAGGTTGCTAATTTTATAACCTACCGCCTTTTCAAGTTGTTCCATCCAAGGAACGAAGAAATAATCAAGTTCAATATTAATGCCCTTATCTGGGCGGAAAGCTGGCAAAACTTTGAAATTCATAGTTTTGTCTTCTTTCATTTTTAAGTGCCATTCTAAGCTATCAACAGGGTCGTCGGTTGTGCAAATAGTTTTAACGTTGCTCATTTCAATAAACTTTCTTGCGGTGAGCGTTTCTAACTTTGCATTACATTTATCGTAAATAGCCTTAGCGGTCTTTGGCGAAAGCTGTTCGGTAATGCCGAAATATTTTTTAAGCTCTAAATGAGTCCAGTGATAGAGTGGGTTTCCAATTGCGTAAGGAATCATTTCAGCATATTTGAAAAACTTTTCTTCATCACTCTTATCGCCTGTAATATAATCTTCACTAACGCCAAATTGACGCATTGAACGCCACTTGTAGTGGTCGCCAAAGTGACCGTCAACAAGCCAAACTTGAGTTAGGCTTCTAAATTTTCTATCTTCATAAATATCCTTTGGAGGAATGTGGCAGTGATAGTCGAAAATTGGCATATCAGCTGCGTATTCATGATATAGAATTTTTGCAGTTTCATTTTCTAATAGAAAATCTTTATCCATAAATTCTCTCATAATTTCACCTATTTATTAATTACGTTACCCGTTTCAGCGTTAAAGAAATAAACAAGGTTGTTTGGAATGAAGAATTTAAGTTCATCGCCTACCTTAACGTCGTCGTAAGGGCTAACCTTTAAAATAATGTCTTTATCGCCTAAGGTTGCATATACGTTTACGTTATCGCCAAGCATTTCCGTTAACGTTACCTTAGCAACAAAACTAACTGCATTTTCTTGCTCTTTTAATTCAATTGCTTCAGGGCGGAAGCCTAAGGTAATTTCTTTACCTTCTTCCTTTTCAACAGCCCCAAATACTGAAACGTCAAAGTCAGCACCTTCACCAACCACAACCTTTCCACCTTCTACTTTGGCTTTAATTAAGTTCATTGGTGGCTCACCAATAAAGCCTGCAACGAATTCGTTTACCGGTGTGAAATAAAGTTCCTTTGGCGTGCCGATTTGTTGAACGTAGCCATCTTTCATAACTACGATTCTATCAGCCATGGTCATAGCTTCAGTTTGATCGTGAGTTACGTAAATGGTTGTTGAACCAATTTTGCGGTGGATTGAAATAATTTCAGAACGCATGGTTACACGTTGTTTTGCATCGAGGTTTGACAAAGGTTCGTCCATTAAGAACACTTCAACCTGACGAATAATTGCACGACCAACTGCAACACGTTGGCGTTGACCACCTGAAAGCGCACGTGGAAATCTTTCTAAATAAGCGTCTAATCCAAGCATTTTTGCAATACGATGAACACGCTTTTCAATAATTTCCGCATTTAAACCTGCCATTTTTAATCCAAACGCCAAGTTATCGTAAACGGTTAGGTGTGGATAGAGAGCGTATGATTGGAAAACCATTGAAATTCCACGAGCAAGCGGGCCAAGGTCGTTAGCTAACTTGCCGTTAATTAAAAATTCGCCCTTTGAAATGTCTTCAAGACCGGCAATCATTCTTAAAGTAGTCGATTTACCACAGCCCGAAGGTCCAACCAAAACGATAAATTCACCATCTTGAATTTCCATGTTGAAATCGTGAACGGCGTGGAAGCCGTTTGGATATATTTTGTTAATATTTTTTAATTTAAGTGTTGACATTTTGTCCGTTTCCTTAATTTATATAATATGTTTTTATTTTCGACTATTTTAAATCGCCCGTTGCAATCCAGTCCATATCGTCGAAATCTTGGTTTTCACCGCACATACCCCAAATGAAGGTATAGTTGCTGGTGCCAACGCCAGAGTGGATTGACCAACTTGGTGAAATAACCGCTTGTTCGTTTTTCATAACGATATGGCGGGTTTCATCACCCGTTCCCATAAGGTGGAAAACAACGTTTTCAGGGCTAAGGTCAAAATACATATAAACTTCCATTCTTCTTTCGTGAGTATGGCATGGCATTGTGTTCCAACCAGAACCTTCGCAAAGTTCGGTCATACCCATAGTTAATTGGCACGACTTACAAACGGCTGGGTGAATAAATTGGTTAATAACACGCTTATTCATGCTCTTATCATCGCCGAGAGGACGCTTATTTGCCTTTTCTTTATCAATTAAAACTGTTGGATAAGTGCAGTGCGCTGGAGCTGAATTTATGTAGAACTTTGCAGGGTTGTTTTTGTCGTCTGACTTAAAAATTACTTCCTTAGTTCCACGGCCAACATACATACCTTCTTTGTGACCTACATTATATTCCGTTCCATCGAGAACAACCTTACCTGATCCACCAATATTGATAATACCAAGTTCACGGCGTTCAAGGAAATAATCGCTTTTAATTTCCTTTGCCGTTCCCAAAACTAAATCTTGCTCGATTGGCATAACGCCACCGGCAATAATTCTATCTTGGTGGGAATAAACTAAATTAATTTCATCAGCAATAAATACTTCTTCAATTAAATATTTTTCTCTTAATTCTTCAGTATCGTAATATTTTGAATCATCTGGATGATTACTATATCTAGTTTCAAATTTCATTTTATTTCTCCATTAAGGTCAAATTCTTGACCAAATTTCTTTAATAAATTGAAGGCTTGGCAAAATGTTTTCGCCCGTTGTGCCTTCTAAAATTAAAATGGCGTTAGGGTTGTGATTTTTTATGATTTTTAAAATCTTCTCGTAATCGAACATACCCTGTCCAATTGGGCATTGCTTTAACGCTCCGTTTTCAATGCGACAATCTTTCATATGGAAACAATGAACTTTTTTATCAAAAATTTCCAGTCCCTTTTCCATAATATTAATATAGTCGTCGTAATTAGAGTCGTCAAGATAGTTATAAATGTCGAAAATAACCTTCAAATTATCTTGACCGATGGCATCAACCGCTTCCTTTAAACGTTCAGGTCGAAAACACACGTGTCCAGCAGCCCCTTCAATACCCACGCACACGTTGAACTTTTGCGCATAAATGCAAAGCTCACGGAAGGTTTCAATAACCGTTTGTAAAGCTTCATCGGTGCGGTTAAGCGGATTATAGGTCCACTTATCGTCGTTAAACGAGCCTGTTTCCGAGCCGACTACCGGTGCGCCGAAAACGCTGGCAAGCTCAATGTAGCGCTTGAAGGTATTAATTCCGTTTTCCACCTTTTCCTTAACCGAATGAACGGGATTAAAATATGCCCCGAGCATAACCACTTCCTTACCGGCTTTACTTAAACTTTGAGCAATTTCAGTTGCTCTTTCGGTGGAAATTTCAGGTGATTGCGGAATATCGCTATAAGTTTTATAAGGCACGAGTTGAACGCCGTCAAAGCCGGCTTGAACGAGCTTTTCAGTTAAATCAAATTCGCCTTTTTTTCCAAAATCGTGCCCACGAATTGCAATTTTCATTAAGGTTATTAACCTCTAACTTCTTTAATTTGAGCAACAACTTCTTTACAAAGTCTTGTAACTTCTGCCCAGTCGCTATTCTTTAAAAGGTCCTTAGCAACAATCCAGCTACCGCCACAAGCAAGAATTTTGTTGAAAGCAATGTAGTTGAGAATGTTTTTAGAGTTTACGCCACCTGTTGGCATAAAGCTAACCATTGGATATGGAGCTGCAATAGCTTTAATATAAGCTAAGCCACCTGCTTGTTCAGCTGGGAAGAATTTAACGGTTGTTAAACCTAATTCAAGAACTGCTTCAAGTTCGCTTGGTGTTGCAATACCTGGAACGAATGGCATACCAATTCTAATTGCTTCTTTAACAACGGTTGGGTTGAAACCAGGAGCAACGCAGAATTTAGCGCCAGCAGCCTTTGCAGCGTAAAGTTGTTCGATTGTTAAAACTGTTCCAGCGCCTACTAACATATCAGGATAAGCGGTTACGAGTGAGTTAATAACCTTGTCAGCACCTGCAACACGGAAGGTAACTTCAGCGCAGTTTACACCGCCGTCTCTTAAAGCTTTACCAAGCTCAACAGCCTTTTCTACTTCTTCTAAAACGATTACAGGAACGATACCTGCAGCCTTTAATTGATCGTTAATGTTAAACATTTTTTCTCCTTATAAATAAAACCTTTTTCTTAAAAATTAAAAATATTTAAACGCATTAAGTGGTTTTAGGGAAGTTTCAGCCCTAAAACCGCCTACGTTTGTTTATTAAATTATCTTGCGAGCCAGCCACCGTCAACGGCAAGTGTATATCCGTTTACGTAGTCACTAGCAGCAGAAGCAAGGAATACGCCTGCGCCCATAATATCGTCAGGTGTGCCCCATCTTCCGGCAGGAATTCTATCTAAAATAGCTTCGCTTCTATCAGCGTCGGCACGAAGTGCCTTTGTGTTGTTAGTTGCCATATAGCCAGGAGCAATAGCGTTGATGTTAATGCCGTATTTTGCCCATTCGTTAGCCATTGACATGGTAATGCCCTTAACGCCACTCTTTGATGCGGTGTAGCTTGGAACTCTAATACCACCTTGGAAAGAAAGCATTGAAGCAATGTTGATAATTTTACCGCCTTGACCTTGCTTAACGAATTGTCTTGCAACGGCTTGTGAGAAGAAGAATACGGTTTTTAGGTTTACGTTGATAACGCTATCCCAGTTAGCTTCGCTAAAATCGATGCAGTCTTCTCTCTTAATAATACCGGCGTTGTTAACTAAAATATCAACTCTACCGTATTTTTCAATGGTCTTTTCAATAATTCTGTCAATTGGTTCGATGCTCATAAGGTTTTCAACCATATAAGAGAACTTGTCTTCGCCAATCATTTTAAGGGTGTCGTCGCTTGGAACAACTGAAACGCCCATAACCTTTGCGCCTGCTTCAGCAAACGCACGGCAGAAACCTTGACCTAAACCGGTGTCGGAACCGGTAACGATTGCAACTTTTCCTTCAAGACTAAATTTGTCTAATATCATAATAAATGTCCTCCATTTTTTATACTTTTTTATTTTTAGCGGATTTACCGCATTTTTAACCTTTTTATTAACTTTAATTTTCTTCGTCGTTTTGTTTATCAAGGCGTTGAGCGTAGTGGCTTGGGGAAACGCCAAAACGTTTTTTAAACACCCTTGAAAAATATAACGGTTCGGAAAATCCGCACATTTCCGAAGTTTCACTAATGGAATAATCGTATTTGCTCGTTCCCGATAACAGCATTTGAGCCGCATTCATTCTAGTTCGAGTTAAATATTCGTGGGGGGTAATTCCCGTTTCCTTTTTGAAAAGCTTCCGCAAATAATCGTAGCTAAAAGGAAGAGATTTTAAATATTTATCAAGCTCGTAGTTAACGTCGGAAAAATTTTGTAAAATATTTTTTCTAATTTCTTCAACCACTTCCGAGCTGTTGTTTTTACCAAGATAAACGATTAAATAGCTAACGATTAAGCTACCTAACGCTGAAAGAACAAGCTCTTTGTTTTGTATGTCAGAGTTAAAATAATAACTAGCTTCGGTAAAGCTACGATAAATTTGATGTTCGGTTTCATCAACGATTTTTTTCGCACTGCGATAAGGAAGCGTTGCCTCGCTTATGGTTAAATAAATATTCGTAAAACCGTCGTCGCTTTTGTTAACGTGCTTAACGTGCGGTGGAATTGCCACCACTTCACCTTTACGATATTTGATTGATTCGCCATGCTCAAAAACGAACTCACCTTGTCCACTCGTGCAATAAACAAGTTCCCAGTCGTCGTGAGAATGTCGTAACACGGAGTAAGTTCTTAAATGTCTACCTACGAAATTAATATTGTTCATAGCTTGTCCTTTTCCCCAATTAAAATTTTATTCTCTAATCACACAATACTGAATAAAACCAATTCCTACCTCGGCAATCACTTTAATTTTTTAGCTTTCGTAATCGCCCTTATATGCGTGCACACGCAGGCACGCCATAAAAATATATATCATTTTAGCACAAAATTCTCGTTTTGTCTATAACTGAACTAAACTTTTTTTAAATTGATTAATGAAATTTTTAATATTTTTAATTTTAATGGTCGTTAAGTCGCTCAAAAAATCAACAAAAACCCTTGTCTTTAAGCCAATTCACGCTTAATTCAACCCACTTTTGATAATCGGTTGAAGCTTGCAAAAGGTCGGCTTCGTCGTTAACTTCCTTCGTTCCAACGCTAAGACCGTGTTTTCCCTTTTCAAAAACGTGAAGAGCAAACGGAATTTTAAATTTATGGTAGCTTAGCGCTAAACTCAAACTGCTATAAACCGGAACCGAACCGTCGTTAGCCGTTGACCAAATAAACGCCGAAACACTGTTTTCGTTTACCCTTTTTTCCAAAGAAAGTTGGTCAATAAGTCGATTATCGCCACAACATAGTTCGTTAAACGAGCCTTGATGGCACCTATCTTTTTCGCTGGAAATCACGGGATAACTTAGAATCATAAGGTTTGGTTTAACGTTTTCTTCAATATCGTTATTTTTAAAAAACTCAATTTTTTTAAGTTCGTTAACTAAAATTTCATCGTCGAAAATAATTCCAAGGCAACCTAATAAATGCCCGCCAGCCGAAAATCCAACGCCACAAACTTTGTCTTTATCAAAACAAAACTTTGCCGAAACCTGCCTAACGTAAGCCATGGCAAGACTAGCTTCAACTAACGCCGTTGGAAATTTAACTTGGGTGCTATAATGTAAAATAAAAGTTTTAAACCCCGCCTCCCTATACTTTCTTGCAACGGAAATTTGCTCCCGCTTTGAAACGTGATTATAGCCACCGCCGGCAATAACGACCATTGCACAGCCATTTTTAGAAGGCTCGTCATCGAAGGATAAATACCCTTCTAACAAGCCGTTCTTTTCCATTTTAAAATGGGAATAAAGGTCAATTTTATTTGTTAAAATCATTTAAAAAACCTGCCTATAAGGTGATTAACACCATTTTCTTCACATGAAAGAGTAACGAAATCGGCACTTTCCTTAACTTTGTCGGGTGCGTTTGCCATGGCAACGCCAAGACCAGCGTAATTAATCATAGAAAGGTCGTTAAATCCATCGCCAACGGCAACCGTTTCAGCTTGACTTACGTTAAGTTTTTCACCAATTATTTTTAAGGCGTTTGCCTTTGAAGACTCAATGGAAAAAAATTCCAAAAACTCCTTTCTTGAAGGTGTTACGTTTAATTTATTTTTAAAAATTTCACCAACTTCTCGGTGATATTTTTTAGTTAAATCTTCATTTTGAAACCAAATAATTTTGGTAACTTGGTCTAAATTAGTTAAATCGTCAACAAAAGTCGGTTTAATATTGGGAATATTTTCGTAATATCTAACCCATTTTCCATCCTTTTCGGCGTAAAATTTATCATTTTGCCAAGCAATCATTTCCACTCCCTTTTCCCTGCCGAGTTCAACGATTTGCTTAACTAAATTTTGTTTTAGAACGCCTTTATAAATTTGTTGACCGTTACAATAAATATCCACTCCGTTATTTAAAATTAAGGGTTGATTCTCAATTTCTAACTCACGAATAAATTTTTCAACGGCTCTTAAAGGTCTGCCCGTGCAAAGAACGAAATAATAGCCCTTTTTTACCATATTTTTAATTGCGGTTTTGTTTTCATTACTAATAACGTAATCAGCGCCGAAAAGTGTTCCGTCCATATCGCACGCCAAAAGTTTATATTCCATAAGCAAACCTTTTTAAAAACATTTCCCCACTATTTATTCTAATTCTATTCTATCATAACAAACCTAAAAGTCAATTGCAACTTAATATTTAAGTTAATATATACACAAAACGGATACGATAAATTTTTAAAATATTAAAAATACGGCTGTTTTATTTTTAATAAATTAATATAATCAACGAAAATTACTTATTTTTTATTCAAAATAACGCAAACCGACCTATTCCAAAAACAGAACAGGTCGGTTAATTTCAATTTAAAATAAAATACAAAAAATATTGTTTTTCTTTTCGTTTACAGCCCTTGTTATCGCCCGCTTTAACTTAATTTTAACGTTTTGATTAACGGTGGAATTGTTAACTATTTCATCGCTGACAATTTGGCTTAATTTTTTGCCGAAAACCGGCGTATCCCAACATTTTTCAGGGCTTTGAGAATTGAAAAAGTCAACGAAATCTTGGCACTGAGCTTGACTTCCGTAAACGGCGTTAATTTCCGTTTCTACGTCGGAAGAAATTACGTGAACGCTTTTCGCCTTTGCTTTTAAAGTGACTGCGTAGCCACCCGATTTTCTAACGATTTGCGGTTCGGAAAGCTCGGTGTTTTCAAAACAAGGCTGAACTATTCCATAACCTGAACGATCGCATTCTTCAAGGGCGCAAGAAATTTTTTCGCAAGTCGATTTCGTTGCGCTTAGCGACTTAACGTAGTTAATTAAATCTAATTGAGAATTAAAGCTTTCGCCACATTCGTTTGAAAGAACTTTATAAAAAAGACTTTCTTCCGGCATTAAAGTAACGGTTGCAACGCCCTTTGCCATATCCATTTCAACGTTAACCGCAGGCAAAAAGCCTTCAATTTCACCAAGCGCCTTTTCCACTTCACAAAAGCTTTTCATCGTGGTTAAATTTGTTGAAGATTGCATTGTTTTTTCAATTAATTGGGCTATAAGTCGATTATCGCTATCTAACGACTGAATCCACGAAGGAATTTCAACGTTAAAACTTCTAATTGAAAATTGCATTAACAAGCTTTTAATAACTTCGGTAAAGCTTTGTTTTTCCATTGTTAAAACGTTGGCGCAAACAACGCTAACGCCGTATTTTTCTTCTAATCCTAAACAAGTTTCCTTTGCCGTTTTGCTCGTTGGGTTTTGGCAGTTAAACAAAATTATAAAAGGCTTTTTTAGTTTTTTTAATTCTAAAATAACCTTTTCTTCGGCTACTTCGTAATTCTTTCTATTAATATCGGTAAAACTGCCGTCGGTTGTAATTACAACGCTACAAGTTGAATGGTCTTCAATAACCTTTTTAGTTCCAATTTCCGAAGCAACTGAAAAGTCTAAAGGCTCGTCAAACCAAGGTGTTTTAACCTTTCTAGCCAAGCCGTTTTCTTCCGTTCCAATAGCCCCGTCAACCATATACCCAACGCAATCGATAAGCTTAACCGAACATACCGCTCCGTCAAAATTAACCTTACAACCTTCGCTTGGCACGAATTTAGGCTCGGTTGTCATAATAGTTTTTCCGCTCGCCGGTTGTGGAAGCTCGGTTTCGGCAACGTTTTTACTATTCCCTTCAATATTAGGAATAACAAGCTCGGTCATAAAACGGGAAATAAAAGTTGACTTTCCCGAACGAACCGGACCAACAACGCCTAAATATATATCGCCATTCGTTCTTGTTGCAATATCTTTATAAACATCGAATTCAAACATTTTTAACACTCTCCTTTCGTTTATTTTCAATATATGAAAAATTTAAAATAATTATGATAAACGCTTGACAAGTTTTTTTAACGGTTGTATTATAAAACTACAACATAGGCGTTATTCGCCATACTTTGGGGTGCTTCGGCTGAGATTATACCCACATAACCTAACAAGATAATGCTTGACGGGGAAGGTATTTTTTTATTGCGTTTTTAAGCACTCGTTATCCTAGGGACGAGTGCTTTTTTACGTTTTAAACCATAATCAATTATGCTTTAGCCAACCAAAAGACTTAATGCCAAGCCAAAAAAGGCTTTATATATGTTGATTAATTACATATTTGAGGTATTTTATGGAAAATTTACTATCTGCAAAGTGGTATCCGTTTTTGTTTGATTTTTCCGACAAAGCGGATGGGTTTAGAACAATATTTTTCTATTTGACAATTGTTTTTGCCCTTTGCTTCGTTTTATGTTTGTTTGTTTTTAAACAAGAAAAGCGAGCTAAATTTTTAAAGGTTTCTCTGCCCGTTGTAATTAGCTATGCTTTTATTGTAAGTGCAATATTTTTATATTTAGGCTTCAAGGAAGACAGTATTGTTAAAATTTTATTCTATCCTTTGCTTATTTGTTTAATCGTTTTAGCTTTTAGCTTGTTAATTTTATGTTTTAAACGCAATAAGGCAGTTTTTATTACAACCTTTTCCCTAATTGGCGGTAGTTTTATTGCCGTTTTAATTTGTATGGGCGTTTATTTTAGTAGTGGTGCCAGCGAAGAGTTTAACGGATTAACTATTACCCAAAGCGAAAACTTTTATCTTTACCTTAGCTCGATTTTATTAGTTGCCTTGCTTGGATTAATTTATTATTTAGGTGGAAAAACCGATAAAAGCAAATTTGATTCAAAATCCATTTCCTTTGCGGCGCTATCAATTGCAATGAGCTTTGCCCTTTCTTATATTAGAATTGTTAAGTTGCCACAAGGCGGTTCAATAACTTTATGCTCCCTTTTCCCTTTGTGCATATATTCATATATGTTCGGTGTAAAAAAAGGAATTTTTGCCGGCTTAATTTACGGTATACTTCAAGCCATTCAAGATCCTTGGATTGTTCACCCAATGCAATTTATGCTTGACTACCCAATCGCCTTTGCCGGCATTGGTTTAAGCGGAATTCTTAAAAATCTTTCAATTAAACCACAACTTAAATTTTGCTTTGGTTCGTTAATTGCAGGAACGTTTAGATTTGTTTCTCACATTTTATCAGGTGTGTTCGCTTTTTCCGAATATGCTTACAGTGCAAGTGGCGAACCAATGAACGCTTTTATTTACTCAATAACTTACAATAGTTTTGTATTTATTGATATTGCAATTACAATCGTTGTTGGATTTATTTTACTTGCTTCAAACACTTTTTCAAAGCAAGTTGAAAAAATAAACCAATCACAAACCTAACTTTTTTATAAAAAAAGCCTGCTATAAGTTGATTAAATACTTATAACAGGCTTTTTAATTTTTTGGCAAAAGCGGATTAAATTTATTTCCAAGCAAAAATAAAACCTTGCAAAACTGCAAGGCTCGGAATTTAAGCCACTTCGTGAAACGCCTTCGGCATTTACTTCGTGGCAAAAATAAAACCTTGCAAAACTGCAAGGTTTTATTTATAAGAAGAAAAAGGAAAAAAGCACTGCAATGCTTTTGTTAAACAATAAAAACAATAAAAAATCACTTAAAATTATTATTTCTTGCCTAAATCCTTTAAAACAAGCTCGGTTATATATTGATTGATGCTATATCCTGGGGCGTCTTGCTTTTTATCAACAACTTTTTGCCACACTTTCGTGTAAACTTCAGGCGGTAAACGTAGAACAAAGCGTTTCATATCGTTAGCCGACGTGTCAGTTTTATTCATTATTTTCCCCCCAATACATATTTTTCCCTTTAATCACATTTTAACGACTGCCCCAAAAATAGCCGTTTTAATATTATAACGTTATAATATTATGATGTTATATTATCATAATTTTATAAAATTATATTATTATGTTATTATGATATCATAATATATTTATAATGTCAATAGATTTCTCGAAAAATATTTGCAAAAATTTTAAAATATTTTCCTTTTTTTATTAACCACAGATTTTTAATTTTTAGTTTTTTATTTTAATTTTAATTAATTTTACAATATTTTAGTTTTCAATTTATATAAAAAAGCTCTCTACAATTGCTAAATGCAAAAGGTAGCGAGCTTTTAGTTAATAGTTAAGTTTTTAATTTAAGATTTTAGAAAATATTTCTCTTAATATTTCAGTTGGAATTTGTTCGTTTAAATAAATTTGTAACATTCCTTTCGGCGAAATTTCATTAAAAAGACTTGTCGATATTTTGGAAAACGCTTTGCGTTTTAGTTGAAGCACTGCTTCAACGCCAAAAATCATTTATTATATATTTTGCTTGCTTTCGCAAGGGGCAAGTTCAAGTCTTTAATGCAAAAAAAACAAGCCCTTTGGCTTGTTTTTTGGTGCACATAACAAGACTAAGTCGGATCGTAGCCATGTCGTTCTGTGAGCCAAGGAGTTG
>JAZQKQ010000017.1:0-23982 GCA_045542235.1 Christensenellaceae bacterium
AAATCACCCGTTAAAATTAAATCGTAATCTTCGGGGGTTGTGTTAGTTTCTTTAAAATGGGTGCAAATTGTATCGGCGGCAGCAGGCGCCATTGCAGCGCCCATATTGTTTGCATCGGTAATTCCAAAATCAACTACCTTCCCAAAGGTTGCCGAAACAATTTTTGGATAATCGCCGTAATTGGAAATTACGCACGCCCCTGCCCCTGTGACCGTCCACTGCGATTGAGGCGGACGGGTTGAACCTAACTCTAAAGGATAGCGATATTGCCGCTCCGCAGTTGCAAAATGGCTACCCGTTGCAGTGACGATGTTATTAAAATAGCCACCGTCAACCAAAGCCGCTGAAATGGCAAAACCTTCACTAAAAGTTGAGCAAGCGTTATATATTCCAACGTAAGGAATATCAAAATCTCTTGCGGCAAAGCTTGCTGAAATAATTTGGTTTAATAAATCGCCGGATACCAAAGCATCAATATCTCTATGCTTTAAACCTGCGCCTTCAATCACCTTTTCAATGGCACGAGAGAGCATTTTACACTCCGCCTTTTCAAAGGTTGACTCACCAAATCTATCATCGGAAATCAGTTCGGAAATGTGTTTTGCAAAATTACTTTCAGCTTCCTTAGGTCCAGCTATTGAATAAGCCGAAATAATTCGAGGCTTATTTTTAAAAAAAATTGTGTGTTTACCCATAACGCTAATTATATTATTAGCAAAAAATTTATTGCTATTCAAAATTATTTAAATAAATATAATTATTAGTTAACATTTGTTTGACTTTAATTTTTTAAAGTGATAAAATTCACAATTGTTTAATAAACTGAGGTTAGATTATGGAAACTTTACTTTCTTTATCAATTGCCCTTCTTGCAGGGCTTTTGCTTTCACGACTTGCAAAAAAATTACAGCTTCCCGCAGTTACGGCATATCTCGTTGCGGGAATTTTGGTTGGACCTTACTGCTTGGGCGCCATTGGCGTTAACGGCTTAGGTTTTACTTCAATTGACAAGGTTAAATCGTTTTCTCTTGTTTGCGACGTTGCTTTAGGTTTTATCGCCTTTTCTATCGGCAACGAATTTCGTCTTTCACAGCTTAAAGCCACCGGCAAGCAAGCAACGGTTATCGGCATTTTACAAGCGGTTATTACAACTATTTTAGTCGATGCGGTTTTAATTGGTCTTCATTTTATAATCCCAAACATCTTGCCACTTCCAACGGCAATAGTTTTAGGCGCAATTGCTTCGGCAACCGCCCCTGCCGCAACCCTTATGGTAGTTAAACAATACAAAGCGAAAGGAAAACTCACCGATATTTTACTTCCCGTAGTTGCCCTTGACGACGCAGTTGGTTTAGCGCTATTTGCCATTTCTTTCGGGGTTGCTCGTGGAATGGTTTCAGGTGAAGTTAGCATTTTATCAATCGTTTTAGAGCCAATTATTGAAATTGTTATTTCCCTTGGCTTAGGAGCTTTAATGGGTTGGCTTTTCACCTTTGTTGAAAAGTTCTTCCACTCAAACTCAAAACGACTTGCCGTTTCTGTCACCTTTGTTTTTATGACGGTTGCCCTTTCAATGATTTCATTTAAAATTGGTCCAGTTCACGTTAGTTTCTCTTCCCTTCTCGTTTGCATGATGCTCGGCACAATTTTTTGCAATATTTGCGATTTTTCCGAAGAGCTTATGGAAAGAGTTGACCGCTGGACCGCACCTTTATTCGTTGCTTTTTTCGTTTTAAGCGGTGCAGAGCTTGAGCTTTCAGTGTTCACCCAATGGACCATTGTTTTAGTTGGAATAACCTTCGTTTTATCCCGCTCGCTCGGTAAATATTTCGGCGCTTACGCAAGCGCAAAAATGGTAAAATGCGATGAAAATATAGTTAAATATTTGGGCATCGCCCTTCTGCCTCAAGCCGGAGTTGCTCTTGGAATGGCAATGAAAGCTTCAACCCTTGCCGGCGTTGGAGAATTAGTCACTAACATTACGCTTTTTGCAGTTTTAATTTACGAACTCGTTGGACCGCTACTTACTAAAACAGTTCTTTTAAAAGCCGGAGAAATTAATCCTGAGGAAAAAACAAGCGCCCGCAAAAAGGATAAAATTTTAGTTAGAAAAAATAAGAAAACTAATAACGAATCAGTTTAAACAAAAAGTTCACCCTTTCCTTAACGGAATTGGTGAACTTTTATTTTACCTATTTTTTAATAATTTTATAGCCCGCTTTATCAAGAAGCCAATAAGCATCGTCTAAAATTTGATAATCGTATTTTCTAACGTCAACTTGTTCAAGAGTTTTATTATCTCTTTTACAAATTATTTCAGCAAACTGAAGCAAGCCTTCAAAAGTAGTTAAATTACCGTGACGGCGAAGGTCATAGTTTTTGCCGTTAGAATTTACCATTTTGCCATTTTTCTCAACCATTTCACTTTCAATTTGGCTTATGGTTGAAGGAATAAATCCCCTTGAAATCATAAAAGAATTCCATCTAAAATGCTCAAGTTCAGCCATAGCCCCCCTAAGCGACGGAATATATTTTGATGGATAGTAAACGATTGGCTTATCTAAAACCTTTGCGTTATACTTTTCAACGTCAGGCATATCGCCAAAGCCGTATTTTTTAATATATTCGTCATATCCAACGACTTCACCTTCTTCACTTTTTACCACGTAGTCAAAGCCGAACAAATTAAGTTTCGACCTGAGCGAAAGAACGCAATAAACGTTTGACAATCTTTCCATAGGTCCGTTTTTTACATACCAATCAATTAACGATTTCTTATAAACTTGGTCGACGTAAGCATCGGACACAACTAAATTATCGTTGGTTGTAAAGTCGTATTCAATGGAATAAACGGCACTTCTTAACCTTGCCATTCGTTCAAGCTTTTCATTAACTATTTTATCATAGTTGAAAACAACTTGATCTTCTGTGGCAAAAATAAAGCATAAATTGTGATTAATTTGATTTTTATCAATTTGTAGCAAGCTTTTTGCATAACTTGCCATTGCCTTGTTTCTAATTTTAACGAAAATTTTAACGTTTTTAATTTGCCACTCTCTACACTTTTGAATTAACATGTTGGCAAGGTCTAAATTTTCCATATCTTGCCCAAACGCAATTACGATAAAATTAGCATCGGTTTGATTTTTGGTAACGATATTTTTAACGTCGTTATAAAAATCCACGTCGTTAACGTCGAGTTTATGAAAATCGGTTGTTGCAGGTTGAGCTGGGAATGGCAAATAATCTGCCTGCCTATCCATATCAACTTCGTTTTTATAGCGATAATAAGAATGGTTAAAATTCTTTTCTTTAACGTCGTTTTTATCAAAAATGTAATAGTTAACGGGTTTTAAACCGAAACCGTTTTCCGTTTTTTGAATAAATTGATTATTACTTAAAGAAGTTAAAAATAAATGTTGAATGGTTTTCCCAAAACCTATTAACGAAACGTTAATTTCAACGCCCTGTTTAACCACGCCTAACGAATAGTCTAACTTGTCTTCACCCATAAATTTAGCAAACGGATATTTATCAACGAAATCAACGGCAATTTGCTCGTATTTATTAACGAAATGCAAGCAACCCTTGCTGTTTTTTTCAAGTGATTGATAAACGTTTTCATATTTTGGCGAACCAAAAACGAACACCGAAAGACTTAGCAAAAGATTGTTGTCGTTTTCGCCGTTAACGTAATCGACGAAAGCTTGACATATAGAAAGATTTTTTTGCTCGTTTTCAGTAGAAATAATAACGTTTAGCTTTTGTTTGAGTAAATTTTGATTTTTCTCAATCAATCTAATTATTCCGTAATTATCCTTAACGTCAACGTGCTTAACGTTTTGTAAATATAAGTTATAGCTTTCATCGTCGGTGAAGGCTTCTAATAAAATTTTATTTTCTTTTTCACAGCTTTCATAAACGGACAATGCGCTTTTAGAATTTCCAATAATAACGACCTTTTCGCCCTTACCTTTTATAAAACGGCGTTTAACCTTCGATTGCCAACTTTTTTGGTGAGTTAAAGAAATGGTAAACATTAAAGCATTTAACCCAACTATTGCGTAGCTAAAAAGTATAACCGCTTTATATAGCCAACTTGCGTTCATTAGCGATTGAACGGGCTTTAACTCATATTGTAAAACTACAAGCCTAACTATGTTATAAATAGAGCCGAAAAACGCTTGATAAAACAATTCACCATCGAACATTCTACCAACAACGTAAAGTGGAAGAACGGCAAAATATACAATTAAGCACTTGCCTTTTTTAAACGTTCTAATAAATTCAATTCTTTCTTTTCTATCAAGCTTGAAAAATTTAAAAATAACGTAAGCCAGCATGCCAACTAACATTATGAAACACACTGCCGATATAATATTATATTTTAACATCGCTTTTTTCCTTAAAGTAAATTTTAGTTAAAACCAATTGAGCGCTTTGGCTTTGCATTAAAATCAAATTCCTTTTCACTTGAAGCGCGCAAAAAGTCGTCACGAGTGAGCTCAACAACTTCAACCCCTTCAAGCTGACAGCGAGTTGCCGCTTTACCCCAAGTTCTCTCGTATAAATTTCTAACGAATCTTGCGTTGCTAAATTCTTTTGATTTCAATAAGCTATCTGAAAGAGAATCGAAATATTCTTTAGCAGTTGGTAAAAAATCCTTTGAATATTTAAAATCGGCGCTGACCATTGAAACGAAAATATTATAAAGCTGTTCACGATTAAACGACGTAAATTCAATTGTGTAAGGCATTCTGCTCTTCAATCCTGCATTACCCTTCATTAAATCGTCCATTTCATCGGTGTATCCAGCCATAATTACAACCATGTCATTGCGGTGATTTTCCATTTCGGCAATAAGCGTATCAAGGGCTTCTCTTCCGTAATCGGCTTTGCTACCTTCCGACTTATATAGCGAATAAGCTTCGTCGATAAATAGCACCGAGCCGTATGCATCACGGCACATTCCCGAAACCTTTGGAGCTGTTTCGCCAATATATCTTCCGCAAAAATCTCTTCCGGAATATTCAAAAAATCCACCAACTCGCAAAACGCCACGTTCTTTTAATATTTTACCAATAATTCTTGCCACCGTGGTTTTACCCGTTCCAGGATTACCAACAAATCGCATATGTAAACATGGCGGTTTAATTGACTCGTTCTTTTTTGAAAGTTCAATTTGAGTTAAAATTTCTTCAACCTTTTCAATAATTTTTTCCGAACCCACAAGGCTTTTTAGCATTTCCATGCCCGATTTCCCTTCGTGTTTGAAAATTGAAGAAAGCCCTGCAATTTCGTTTGCGGTTATAAGATTATTTTTACCAACACCATCGGCAAGAGAAAGTTGTTTTTTATAAATTATTTCTCTAACAACCTTTTCAACGGTTTTAACGCCGTAAAATCTACCGTCACTCTTTTCATCGTTAATTCTTTGTTCAAAAACGTTCCAAGCATCGCCGTTCATTTTATAGTTAAACCTTAACAAATATTTTTCAGCTAACGTTTTTAATTCTTCGGCAGAAAACGGTGGGAAGGAAATGGTTTTTACAAACATTAAATCGTTAATGCTTAAACAAATTTGCTTTAAAATTTCCTTTTCAACGAAAGGAACTCTAAACACGAAAATATTTTCGCCCATAGCCTTTTCAATTGAAACGATGAAATCTCTAAATTCCTTACTGTTTAAATTGGTCATCCACTCACTTATATCAATTGATATAACCGAGTTTTTTTGGTCGTTAATTTTAAGCATTAGTTGCTCTAAAATATCGTAAAAATCTTCGTGAGCCTTTGGCGTGAGCAACTTAACTTCTAAAACGGAAGATTTTCCAATGCGAGAAAAAACTTCGTTTTCATTTAAAAATTTAGAAAGTAGCGAAAGAAAAGTCGATAAACCGTTGCCATCGTTAATGGAAAAAAGATAACATTGTCTTTTTAAAATATCAACGGTGTTATTCTTTTTCATTATTGGAATAATTTTATTTAATTCTCCAACGGCATTCTTAAACTCTATTGAACCAATCAAATTATTAATTTGCTCAATAGCCTTTTCCCCTTTTTGCTCAGGTTCAACTTCCTTTTTATCTTCAACTTTATCTTTATCTTCAAAAACGTCTTTTTGAATTTCTTTAATAAGCTTTTCTAATTCAGCGTCTTCTTTTTGTTTAACTTCCTTTGTTGGTTGTTGAGGTTTTTGCGAGCCAATACCAAAAGAAAGCAACCTTTCAATACTTTTTGAAATATCGTCGTCGGTTTCTTTTTCAATACTATTTTTAAAATCGTTGATAGAAAGAGACGTTTTCTTTTTGCCATTAATTTCAAAAAGTTTTAAAGAAAATAAATCGACAAGGTTTTTTCCGCTAAAATATTTATCGCTAAACCCTTCTAATAAATCAATTACCCAACCAATAGATGAAGATAAATTACATTCAAAATTTAAAACCTTATCCCTTTCGGCAGTAATTTTACCTTCCTTTTCACTACATTTTTCAAATTCTTTTTTCAAATAGTCAAAAACGCTGTTTTTAAAAACCACGTCGAGCTTTGTTGGACATTTAACCGTTAACAAATATTTCATAATTCACCTAATTAAAATTTATTTATATATTATAACATTAATATAGAGCAAAATCAATACGTAAATTAAAATTTTTTGCAAAAAATAAAAACCGCATAAAGCGGTTTTGTTAAATAAAAAATCCAACGATATAATAAATTAATCCGATTAAAACACTTGCGCTAACGCCAAAAACTATAATCGGTCCTGCAACAACGAACATTTTAGCGCCCATTCCGTAAATATAGCCTTCACTTTTAAATTCCATTGCAGGGCTTGTCACCGAATTTGCAAATCCGGTTATTGGAACAATTGAGCCTCCACCTGCATAGTGACCAATTCTATCGTAAACCCCTAATCCCGTTAGCAAGCACCCAATAAAAATCAATATGCACGAAGTTAAACTTGCAAGTTCATCGCCGTATAAATTAAAACTAAACATAAGCATATAACGAATGAACTGTCCTATCGTGCAAATAAATCCACCAACTAAAAAAGCCGAAATTAAACTTCTAATTTCGTTAGTTTTAGGAGTTAACTTGCTAACGAGCTCAATATAGTCTTTATTAAAATTTTCTTTGTTTTTTCCTGTCATCACGCACGTCCCTATAATTTATAACCTTATAAAAAATTTCATTTTCGTTTTCGTCACGCAAAAGCTCGTTTTCTTTTTTCATAATATAATTATGTGTTATAAAAATTTACGTTATACATAAAAAACTTAAAAATTTATTATATTAAGCGGAATTTTAAATTTTATTACATTTTTTGTTTTAACTTATTTATGGTTGCTTTTTCTAGCCTTGATACTTGAACTTGACTAATATTTAAAATGCGAGCAATTTCTTGCTGGGTTTTATCTTTGTAAAAACGAAGATCAATAATTTGCCTTTCCCTATCGCTTAAATTCGAAATTGCGTTTTTAAGCATTATTTTTTCAACTAAATCTTCTTCGTTTTCCTTTGAAGGAATTTTATCTTTAAGTTCAATTTTTTTATCGCTACCATCGTCGACACTTTCAAATAAGGACACTAAGGGATTCGTGCTATTTATTGCCAAAACAACCTCGTCCTTTTCAACTTCAAAATGAGAACAAAGCTCTTTAATGGTTGGGCTTGGCTTTCCCTGTTTAATTTGCGATTGGGTGTATAAATTAATTTTATAACTTAAAGTTTTAATTAGTCTTGAAACCTTAACTTCCCCATCATCACGCAAAAACCTTTTAATTTCACCTATAATCATTGGAACGGCATAGGTGGAAAATTTTACTGAAAAGGTTTCGTCAAAATTATAAATTGCTTTTAAAAAACCAACGCACGCTAACTGATAAAGGTCTTCATATTCAACTCCCTTTTTATAAAATCGTTTTACTATACTTTTTAAAAGAGAAGAATTATGCTCAATTAAAAGTTCTTTTGCCCGTTCATCACCTATTTTTGCTTTTCTTATGTTCAAAACGGTTTCTTCAAAATTTAACATAGCACTCCATTAGGAAACGTTAAAAACCTTTTTCATAAAAACCTTAGTTCCAAAATTTGGTTTAGAAACAACGTTTAATTCATCCATAAACGTTTTCATAATAGTAAAGCCCATTCCAGAACGCTCTTCTTCAAGTTTGGTTGTAAAAAAAGGTTCAAGGGCACAATTAAGCTCTTCAATGCCCTTACCAAAATCCTCAACAATAATATGTAAAACGTTATTTTCAATTAAGCATTCAACCAAAATTTCACCATCTCTATTTAAATAAGCGTGAACAACGGCGTTTGTGACCGCTTCGCTAACGGCAGTTTTAACGTCGCTCATTTCTTCTACACTTGGGTTAAGCGGTAAAATAAAAGCCGAAACACAAGTTCTTGCAAGTTGTTCGTTTTCCGATTTAGCGCAAAATTTCAACGTCATTTTATTCATTATAATTCCTCACATTTTAGGCATTATTTCATATATACCCGACACTTCAATAACCTTTTCAACACTTGGGGTTGGGTTTTCAATAAAACAACAAACACCCATTTTTTTAAGCCTTTTATATCTTCCTAAAAGCATTCCAATGCCCGTGCTATCCATAAAGCCAACCTTGCTCATATTAAAAATTACGCAAGTTATGTATTTATTGTCGTTAATTAATTTATCAATATATTCTTTAACGGGTTTTGCGTAATGCTCGTCTAACTCGCCAATTAAATAAATATATAATCTGCCTTCAATAATTTCGTATTTTATGTTCATTTTTTCACGTCCTTAAAAATTGATAAGGCTATTATAAACGCAAAAAAAGTGCGTAAATTGACTAAAAATCAATTATACGCACTAAATTTGTCCTATTAAATTTTCCAATTTCTAATAATTTTTATAATTTGGTCAATAAAGGTTGCTTTATAAGCGTTTTCAAGGGCAACGGCGGATATTTTTTTAATTTCAACACCGTTTTTATAAATTACGAATTCTCCAACTTTATCCCCTTTACTGATTGGAGCAGTCAAATTATTTGAAATAAATTCATAAGAAAATTTTGCCTTGTCGCCTTTTGGAAGCGACCAATAAAAATTTTCACTAACGCCAACGTTTAAGCTTTCAGTTTTTGAGTTGTTTAAATTAATTTTACAAACAACGTTATCTTTTTGTAATACTAAATGGGAATTATAGTTATTAAAAGCATAGTCAAACATTTCAGAAACTTCTTTAAACCGAGTTTTTGAGTTTTCTTCACCAATTACAACCGCAATTACCCTAACGTTATTTTTAGTTGCCGTTGCGCCTAAACAAAATTTTGCTTCATTGGTATAGCCCGTTTTTCCGCCGTCGCAACCGTTATAAAAACGAACTAGCTTGTTAGTATTAGTTAAAGTTGTTTTTTGCCCGTCTGGGTGAATTAATTCATCAAGATAAATGCCTGCATAGTCAAAATAAAGCTTGTGGTTTATTAGTTTTGATAACATTATTGCAACGTCCTTGGCGCAGGAATATTGAGTTGGATGGGGAAGCCCTGTCACGTTAGAAAACAAAGTATTTTCCATTCCCCACTCATTTTTAATATCATTCATTTTATCAACGCAAACCGCTTCTTCGCCGAAAAGTCGTTCACTTAAACAAACTGAAGCGTCGTTTGCCGATGCAATTATAACGCTTTTTATTAAATCGCTTGCTTTATATTGCTTATTTGCTTGCAAAAATACTTGAGAACCGCCCATTCCACTTGCTTTTTCGCTAACGGTGATTAATTCGTCAAGAGATAGTTCACCCCTTTCAATTGCATCGAAAACTAAATTTAAAAGCATAATTTTAGTCATACTCGCAATAGTTAAACGTTGATTTTCGTTTTTAGAAAAAATAACTTCACCCGAACAAGGCTCAATTAAATATGCCGACTTAGCGCAACTCGCAAGGGATAAATTTTCATTTTTCTCCACCTTTAAACAGTCGACAACGAAAGATTCATCAATCTTTTCGTCAACTATTTCTTCAACCTTTTCTTCAATACTATCAACGTTTTTAAAGGTGCTTTCGCTAACGTTAACGAAAATTGAATAATTTTTTCCAATTGAATAAATTAAGCAAATTGCTACAATTATAATAATAAGTTTTTTCATAATATACCTTTAATAAAATTGGCTTAAAAGCCTTTCTTTTATTAAAAATATTATGGGCAAGGTTAAAATTTATATGCTAAAAATAAATATTTAACGGGCGCAAAATAAAAGAAATTAACAAAAGCTCTAAAACCACCCCTAAAAGAGCCAAACACAAGCAAATTAAGCCATCTTCAAAATGGCGTTTAAAATTAAATTCACAGCCGTTTAAGCTTTTTATTCTATTATAACAAAAAGCCGAATAACAAATTAAAGAAGCCGTGGTAATTACGTTTTGAAGAAATATTGAAAAAATATAAATAACAGCGCCGGTAATAGCGTAGTTAGCAATAAAAACAACGGCGGAAACCCCTAAAACGTAGCCACGATAAACAATTAAAATTGTATGAAAAGGAAAAAGCGTATACAACGAAATTCCCGTTATGGCAAAAAAGAGAAAAAAACCAACCAAGTTTAATATTCTAAAAAGAAAAAGCTTAAACACGCTTCCGTTTTTACTTAAAGAAATTAATAAAAAATTATAGATATTTTCGCTGTATAAAATTTTTTCTTCGCTACTCGATAGTATAATACCAACTAAAAGTCCACTTAAAAAAAGCATGCCAAGCGTTATTAAATAGACCTTTTGTTTTTCAAAAATCAACTTACATTTAAGCAATTTATTCATAAATATACCCCCATAAATTTTATGGGGGTGAAAGTTAAAATATTCTGTTCTATTTTAACATATTATTAATAAATATGCCAAAACCTCTTGTTGGATCGTTTAAAAACACGTGGGTTACCGCCCCAACAATTTTTCCGTTTTGAATAACGGGACTTCCACTCATGCCTTGAACGATACCGCCGGCGTAAGAGAGCAACCTTTCATCGTTTACTTTAACTACGAAATTTTTATTATCTCTTGCGGTGGAATCGACCTTGACGATAGAAATATCATATTCGGTTGGCAAAGAACCGTCGATTGAGGTTATCATTTTTGCGCTACCAACTGAACACTCGCCAATTTCTACTTTTTTAAGACTATTAACGTTAAAATTTTTATTAAATTTCCCCTTTAACCCACAATTTAAGTTTTCGCAAACCATACCAATTGCGTTATCTTTAATGAAAACGCCTTTAAGCTCGCCAGCCTTGCCCCTAACGCCCTTTTTTACACCTATGATTGAACATTTATAAAGTTCTCCGCTAACGACTTCGGTTAGATTGTTGCGCTCGTCGACAACGGGATGCCCAAGCGCCATAAATTCGCCGTTTTCTTTAACGAAAGTCATAGTTCCAATTCCGTTTAAATTATCTCTAATAAAAAGTCCTAATTTATACGCCCCTGAAATATCTTTTACGGGTAAAACTTCTTTAATAATTTCTTCACCACGACGGTTAAGTTTTAAAACCACGTTTTCCCCTTTATTATTTTTTAAAGCAAGCTCAATATCTTTTGCGGTGCTAATTTCAACGCTATCAATATTTAAAAGCCTATCGCCAACTAACACTCCTGCGTTTTTTGCCGGTGAACAAACCCCTGACTCGCAAATAACGTCGCTTAGTCCAACGATATCGGCGCCCTTTGATTTAATTGTAAAGCCTGCGGGAAAACCGCCTAAATATAGCCAATTTTCATCAGCTTTTGCAGTTATGGAAGATGGTAAATATATTAAACATAAAATTGCTAAAAAGCAAACAAATGCCCTTAAAAAATTTTTATTTTTCATAAAACACCTCAATTACAATTTAGAGTGTGCTAAAATTTTATTAATATACAAAAATCCGCCCACCTTAGGACGGATTATTTTTATAAGCTATTTTTATATTTATTACATTTTTCAATTAATTCTTTAGCATGGTTTTGAGCAGATAAACTACTATCGTCACCACCGATAAGCCTAACCACTTCTAAAAGTTTTTCCCTTTCACTCATTGGGAAAACTTCCGTTTGAGTAGAACTGTCGTTTTCGGTTTTTTTAATGAGCAACGAACTATCGCTCATTGCAACAATTTGTGGAAGGTGCGATATTGCTATAATTTGGTTTTTAACGGCAATTTTTGCAAAATTTTCGCCAACGACCATTGCAGTAACACCGCTAATTCCACTGTCAATTTCATCAAAAACAAAGGTTTGCGCCCCTTTTACGTTTTCTGAAACGCATTTAATTGCAAGCATCAAACGAGAAAGTTCACCGCCCGAAATAACTTTTGAAAGGGGCTTTAAAGGCTCTCCTGCGTTGGCTGAAAACATAAAGGTAATTTTATCGAAGCCGTTTATTGAAATTAGCTCGCTTTCAACAATTTTTTCAAACTCTACTGAAAATTTAGCATTTTTCATTGCTAAAAGGCGCAATCTTTCTTCTAAATTTTTGCTTAACTTATCACCAATAACCTTTCTTTCGTTGCTTAAATGGTTATATTCTTTGTTAAGCAAAGTTAAAAACTTGTTTTTATCAGCTTGTAAAATTTCAATTTGTTTTGCGCTTGAACTAATTAATTCAAGCTCGGCTTCCATTTCTTTAAGTTGGCTTAAAACGTGTTCAACGTTGCCGTTATATTTTAGTTTTAGCCTTGAAATTTCTTCAATTCGGCTTTCAATTCTATCGGCTTCAGCCTCGTCGAACTCTTCTTCTAAATTATTTGAAATTTCACTATTAATTTCTTGAAGTTGACTTAAAATATTTTCGATATTTTCGCACAGCCGTGAATAATCATCACCTAATCCGCTAATTGAATCAAGTTGGCGATAGGAAGCTGAAAGCATATCGGCAACGCCGTTTTCACCGTTTAAAATGTCGTAAGTTGCGCCAAGAGATGAAAATATTTTTTCAATATTTTGAAGTTTTTTACGCTTTTCATTAAGTTCTTCATCTTCACCAACGTAAAGGTTGGAGTTTACGATTTCATTAATTGAATAGGTTAAATAGTCAATTCTATTAAGTCTTTCTTGGTCGCTTCCACCAAAGAGTGAAAGCTTTGAGTTAACCGCCTTAATTTCGTTTATAATTTCGCTAATTTTCCCCTTAATTAGCGAAATTTTTTCACCGCCAAGTTGATCTAACATATCAAGTTGGGCACTTTCTTTTAAAAGTATGAAATGGTCGCTTTGCCCGTGAACGTCAACTAAAAGACCGGTTATTTTTTTAACCATTGACGCAGTTACAGTTTCACCGTTAAGCTTTATCGTTCCCTTGCCGTTTTCATTAAAAGTTCGCTTTATAATAATTTCATCGTCTTCTTCAACGCCAATTTCACTTAACGCTAACTTAACTTGTGGAAGGTTTGAAATATCGAATACGCACGAAGCCCAACATTCACTTTGGCCGTGGCGAATCATTGATTTATCCGCCTTTTGACCAAGAACGAAATTAATAGAATCTAAAATAACCGACTTACCGCTTCCGGTCTCACCCGAAAGCACGTTAAGACCTTCGGAAAAATTAATTTCCGAATCGGTTATTAAAGCTATGTTGTGAATTTTTAAGCTTTTGAGCATTATTTTAACCTTCTAAATTTATTATAATAAAACGTTTAATTCTTCAACTACGATAGAAGCGCTTTCATTGTTTTTAGCAACGACTAAAACGGTATCGTCACCAGCCAAAGTGCCGATAACTTCGTTAATGTGTTGAGCATCGATTGAAGCGGCAACGGCGCTTGCGTTACCAATTATAGTTTTAATTACGATAAGGTTTTGAGCCTGTTCAATTGAAGTAACCGCAGCCTTGAATAAAGAAAGTAGTTTAGCTGAATCCTTATGAACGTCGCCACTTTGAGCGTATTTATACTTTTTATGTCTACCCGAGGTTTTTACAAGCCCCATTTCCTTAATATCTCTTGAAATTGTTGCTTGAGTTGCAACGATACCTTGATCTAAAAGAGCTTTAATAATTTCTTCTTGAGTGTCAACTTCGGTTTTAGTAACAACGTCGAGAAGTATTTTTTGTCTTTTTTGCTTATCCATAACCTATCTCCTTTTTATTCGTTATTCGACCAGCTTGCAATTTTCTTTGAAAGCTTTTCAAAGAAGTTACTGCAATTATCGCAAATTTTTACCGTTTTTTCATCTAATACAACTTCAATTTCTTCACCGCTACAAAGTTCACGAACAACTTCACCGTCAATATAGAGAGCGCAATCTCTCGACGTTTGGTCAACCGTTACTTTTGCAATTGATTTTGGCGAGTAAACGATTGGTCGAGAATGAAGTGAGTGCGAACAAATTGGCGCAACCACAACGGCTTCAAGCTCAGGGCTTAAAACGGGTGCGCCCGCTGAAAGTGCGTAAGCCGTTGAACCGGTTGGAGTGCTTAAAATTAAGCCGTCGGCAATATATTTATCAACAGGCTTTTTGTCGATTTCCAAATTCAATTTTATGCAACAACTGAAATTATCCTTTTGAAAATCCTTTAATATTACGGCGTCGTTTAAGGCAAAATAAACGTTATTTCCAACGCTAACCTTTAAAAGTCTTCTCTCGCTGAAAACAAGGCTATTATTTTTAATTTGCTTAACAACGTCTTGAAGATTATCCTTTTCAAAGGCAGTTAAAAAACCAACCGTGCCCGTATTAATTGCAACGACTGGGATTTGCCCATCGGCAATTTTAACACCGCTTAAAACGGTTCCGTCACCACCTAAAACGGCAATTAAATCAATATCAGTAAAATCGTCGGTTAAAACCTTTTCTTTTAAAATTTCAACGGCTTCAATTTTACTTTCAATTAACAACCTTTTAAACCTTCTAACAAGCTTTACCGATTGTCCGTTATTATCACTATAATAAATTCCAACTTTCATATATTTCACCTAACTAATAAAATTTTTTCAACGTCGCCATCGCTAATTTGGTCGCCGTTTTTAGAAAGAAAAATTAAAAATTCTAAATTTTTTCCACTAACTTTCGGCGCCGTTGTAATTTTGTTTACCTTCAATCCAATACTTAAACAAAAATCACAAATATCAACGAGAATTCTTTTGTGAACTTTAACGTTGTTAACAATGCCGTTTTTGTTTAAAAATTGCTTTCCGCATTCAAACTGCGGTTTAATTAAAGCAATTATAATTCCATTTTCCTTTAATAAATTCAAAATACTTGGCAAAACAAGCTTTAACGAAATGAAACTGCAATCAACAGTTAATCCATCGCATAGTTCCGGCAAACTATTCTCATTTACCTTTCGTGCATTCGTTCTATCCACAACTACCACACGACTATCGCTTACTAAACTTTTGTCGAGCAAACTTTCACCCACGTCGAGAGCGTAAACCTTTGTTGCGCCGTTAATCAATAAACAATGGGTAAATCCCCCGGTGCTTGCTCCCACGTCGCAAAAGGTTAAACCCTTTGGCGAAAAATTAAAATCGGTTAACGCTTTTTCTAATTTATAACCGCCAAGAGAAACGAACTTTTGATTTTCGGTAATTTCAATTTTATCAGTTTCTTCAATTTTTTGGCTTGGCTTTCCAACCTTGCCGTTAACTAAAACAAACCCCTTTTCAACGGCTTGCAAAGCCTTGGTTCGTGAAGTGTAAAAGCCCTTTGCAAACAAATAGCTATCAAGTCGCATTCTATTTTACCCTTTCCGTCGACCTGTTTAAAAATTCTAATAAAAACCAATTATTTTCAAAATCAGCCAAAAGCTTTTCCGCTTCAATTCTCATTTCTTCAATTTTATTTTGAGTGCCGTAAACTCCGTAAACGGAAACGGCGCTAACCTTGTTGTTATCAAAATCCTTTCTAACGGCTTTACCCATAACCGTTGCATCGCCAACGGCGTCTAACAAGTCGTCGACAAACTGATAGATAATGCCAACTTTTTCACCAAAAGCTTCAAGCTTTTCAGCGTTATTACCATAAATTAAAGCCGACATTTTAAGTGGCGCTGAAATTAGCTTTGAGGTTTTGCCAATATCAATAGCCAAAAGCTGTTCTTCTCCGCCACCCAAAATTGGATTAATATCGTAAGCTTGTCCGCCAACCATTCCCCTATATCCAGAGCTGTTAGCCAAGCATTTAACGGCTAAAATTTCCTTTTCCGTTCTTGCATTTTCCAAACAAATTTCAAAGGCAATATTTAAAAGCGCATCGCCTGCTAAAATTGCAAAATCTTCACCAAAAACCTTGTGATTGGTTGGCTTGCCCCTTCTTATATCGTCGTTATCCATTGCAGGCAAATCATCGTGTATTAACGAATAAGTATGCACGCACTCAACGGCAAGAGCATAAGGAAGAGCGGAATAAACGTCGCCACCGAACATATCGCAAGTTGCTAAAAGCAACACGGGGCGAACTCTTTTTCCACCGCATTGTAAGCTATAAGCCATTGCTTTCACAAGCTTTTCGTGACCGGTTAGGTTTTTAACGAAGTTTTCTAAATATTCTTCAAATATATTTTGATATTTTTCGTATTGTTCTAAATAGTTCATTATTTTTTACGATTAATAAACGCCTTTGCAGTATTTGCCATTAGCATTGCAACCGTCATAGGTCCAACGCCACCAGGCACGGGTGTAATATAAGAAGCTTTCTCTTTACAAGCTTCAAAATCAACGTCGCCACAAAGTCCGTTTTCCGTTCTGTTAATTCCAACGTCAACCACAATCGCACCTTCTTTAACCATATCGGCGGTAACGAAGCGTGGTCTACCAATAGCGGCAACTAAAATGTCTGCCGTTTGACAAATTTCCTTTAAATTTTGAGTTTTTGAGTGGCATACGGTTACCGTGCAGTCTTCTTCAAGTAAAGCAAGCGCCAAAGGTTTTCCAACAATTTTACTTCTACCAATAATAACGGCGTGCTTACCCTTTAAAGGAAGATTGTAGTGTTTAAGCATATAAACTATACCCGCAGGCGTGCAAGAAATAAAACCGTCTTTGCCGAGAGCAAGCTTACCAAGGCTTTGAACGGTAAAACCGTCAACGTCCTTTTCGGCAGGAACGAGCTCGGTCATTTTATCACCGTCAAGATGGCTTGGTAAAGGCAATTGAACGATAATGCCGTCGATACTATCGTCACTACCTAAGTCGTTTAAAGTTTTAGTTAGTTGTTCTTCGGTTATATTTTCATCTAAAAATATCGTTTTTGCATCGATATTACAAGCGTCGGCAGACTTAGATTTATTTCCAACGTAAACTTGCGACGCCGGATTATTACCTACCATTACGATGGCAAGCGAGCATTTTCTATCCCCACTTTCATAAGCCTTGTCAAGCATTTGTCTAACTTCTTGTCTTAATGCTTCGGCAGTTTTCTTTCCGTCAAGTATAACCATATTTTAAACCCCTTCTATTTGTTTTTTAAATTCAGCGAAAATTCCGTTTACAAAACCTAAGCTTTGAGCCGTTGAATAAACTCGGCATAAATATAAAGCTTCGTCGATTGCAACGATATTAGGAACGTCATCGAAATATTTAATTTCGCACAAACCAATTAAAAGCGCACATTTATCGGTTGGAAAAACTCGTTCAAGCTTATAATTTTTTGCAAGGCTTGAAATTATTTCTTCAAGCTCGGTGCGGTGTTCGGTTATCGTGCTAAACAATTTATTAGCAAAATCCATATCGTTTTTCGACAACTTTTCCTCAACGCCAAGGGCGTTTAAAAGCTGATCTTCATCGGGATTGAAAAGCCCGGAATATAAAGTTTTAAAAACAATTTCTCGTGCGGTTCTTCTCATTTAAAAATTCTTCTCCTTAACACGCAAAAATGCCACAAGGCTTATACCCGTGGCACAAAAGCGATATTATTCATTTACCGGTTTTTCTTCAAACAATACGTCTGAAACGAAAACGTCAACCTTTGAAATTTTGTAATCAGACATTGTTTCAACGTTTTGTCTAATACTATTTTGAATGTTAAAAGCAACGTCGCTAATGGTATAGCCGTAGCTAACGCAAACGGAAACGCTAACGTAAATACCGTTTGGAGTATTTTTCGTTTTAATGCTTTCCTTAATAGCACGTTCACCACGCTTGTTTTGCTTAATTACAACGCCTTCAACGTTTTGAACTGCAAGGGCAACAATCCCCTTAACTATACTTTCGTTATAACTAATTTTACCACGACTTTCGCCCATATTAATTTTATCAGCCATAATTAATTTAGTTCTCCTTTTCGTTAATTAATTATAGCACACATTTTCGAAAATTGTATAGTAAATTTATACTAAATTTAACTTTTTTATAAAAATATTCACGAAATAGGAATAATTTTCACGTTCTCAGGACTTGCGCTGGCTTCTTCCGATAAAATTGTGTAAATTACGATAGCGTCGTCTTGGCTAAAATTGTCGTCTTTAACGATAACGTTAATGTTGTCGCTTGTTAAGCCGATTGATACCACTGAATTTTCATAGCCCTTGGCTTGAATGAGTTTTTCAAGTAAAAGCTCTTGTTCGATAATTGAAGTTAATTTTAACTTCATTTCCAAAGCGCTGGTTTTAACCGTTGCATCTTCCGTGCTTGAAGCAATCGTTTGGTCTAACAATAAAAGTTGTTCGTTTCTCGATTCGGTTCGCTCGGTTTTGTATTGAGTGAAATAGTTGGCGGTTGTAATTGCGTCGTCTTCTTCGACAGCACCAATATTACCGCTTAAAACAAAGTTAAAAACGGCGGTCACGGCAAGCAAAAGCACCATGCATGATAAAATGATAATTTTCTTTTTCTTTGACATTTTTCGTCTCCTTTATTATACGTTTTTTGGGAATTCGCCCTAATTCATTGCAAGTATTTCAATTTTGCTTTCATCCACGTTTAAATAAACGCTAACCGCATTTATTAAATTTACTTTCACACCAAGGTTATTAGCTCCTTCAGATACAACGATAACGCCGATAATTTCAGGATAGTTTTCACTAAGCGAAACGGTTTTTCCGTTAACTAAAACGGGGCTTTCTATCCACTCTCCGTTCTTTTCCGTTTTTTCCGTGGCTAAAACCTGTTGCATACCGCTTTTTACTGAAATTATAACCTCAACCTTTCCACACCCTTTCACCTTTGATAAGCTTTTTTCAAGTTTGCTTTCCAAGGTGGAAACGTAGCCGTCGATTGTGGTTGTTTGGGTTTTAGCGCCGTTGTTTGAAGAAATAAAAATTAACGCCACGACTATAATTAAAGCAAAAACGATTAAATATTCAATTTTCATTTTTGAAAATATTTCTTTAACGTTAAATTTTTTATTCAATTATAACGACACCTCCACTTTCAATATTTAATGCGGAAGCAACCTTAATGGCAATCTCTGTTTTATTTATATGCTGAATTTCTTCGTTAATAACTAAATCTTGTAAATTTATTTCAACCTTTTTTATAATCACCATCTCACCCACGCTTTCCATTTCCACCTTTACCTTTCCCCCTTCAACGCCCATTTCCTTTAAACAGTTTTCCACTTTTTCTTCATATATTTTTTGCCTTGTATAATTTGCGTAATCAATAAAGCCTTCGTCAATTTCCACCTGGCTACTTTCATAAATTTGCTCAAAGGAAAAATCGTTTTTAAAATAGCTTATTATCGGAGCAATAAAAATTGACGTGGTTATAAGCGAAAAAACCGTTTTTACCGTCGATTTTAGCCTTCCGCTTACAAGCAAGGTTTCCGCAATTTGACAAATTATTACCACCACCACAACGGTCAATGCGTATGCTTTTAAATTCATACCCCACCGCCTAACGAACAAATTATTAATAAAATTGTAATAAAATATGAACTTGCCCCTACGATACAAACGGTGGAAACGTAGCCTGCGCCATCGGCAACCCCCGACAAAAATCCGCTTAGTTTTTTGTCGCTTATCGGCTCGATTATTGCCGATGCAAAACGCAAAAATAACGAAAATGCGCCAATTTTTAAAACGGGCATCAACACGGTTATTAAAATTAAAATTAAAGCAAAGCTTCCCACTGCGTTTTTAATTAACAAAATAGACGCAAAAACAACGTCGAACCCACCGCTTACTAAATTACCAACCAAAGGCACGGAATTTCCAAGGGCATATTTTAAGGCTTTAATCGAAACGCCGTCAAAGGCAGACGAAGTTAACCCTTGCGCCGTAACGAAAAAATTAAACACCACAACCGATAGCCCCGTTATCCATTTAAACGTTGATTTTAAAAAGGATTTCGTTCTTTCTAAATTAAATTTATCACTTAAAAACCCAACGGCGTTAAAAAGGTAAATTAACAAAATTATAGGCAAAAGAAGGTTGTTTACAATTTGCCATAAAACCTTTGTAAAAAAAGCAACTTGTGGCTTATAAACGGAAGCGGAAACCGAACCGCCCCCCGCAACCATTAAGGTTAATAAAAGGGGCAAAAAAGCATCGCATTGTCGCCCTAACCCTTCAATTGATTTTTTCGTTGAAATATACACGCTGGAAAACATTACCGACACCATTGCAATTATAACGGTCATTGAAACGAAATGCCAAACTTCGCCAACGCTTCCAATGTTTGTCCCCGATTTTAACGAATTTATAATTGAACCTAAAATTGCAACGGAAACTATAACGGCAAAGCTTGCCCACAACCCCGATAAATCGGAAAAAAATAAATTTAATAAATTTTGAAAAAATTTACCGTAATCAATTTTATAATCGCCGTTAATAAGGTTTAAAATTATATCTTTTGCACTTCCCTTTTGCTCAAATATTTCAAAGTTTGAAAATTCTTGCTCCAAACCCGATAAATCTATTCCGTTTAAAAGCTTTTCTACCTGCTCGTATAAAAATTCATAAGCCTTAGTTAAGTCGCTTGAAGTATTTTCACTTGCGCTAATTTCATCGGCATAGGCTGTTTTGGGCGTTAAAAAGAAAACGAATAAATATGCAACTATACAAACTATAATTAAAAACGGCTTTTTATTCATAACAACCCTTCGACAACCTCTAATAACCCTTGAAAAACAGGAACGGCAAGCAAAAGAATAACAAGCTTTCCAACAAGGACTAATTTATCAGATAAACTTTTTATTCCAAATTCTTCAATAAGCCCTGCGGAAAATTCGATAACGTAGCTTATTAAAGAAATTTTTATTATTATTTTTAAGGTCGATATCGAAACGTTTGCAAGATTGGAAAGTCGCTCGAAAAACCCAAAAACGTCGGAAAGCAAGTCCACCCCGAAAGATAGTAAAATAATCGACGAAGCAATGGAACACAAAATGGCAAGCGAAGTGTTAATCGACTTTAAATATAAAATTATAACTGCGCAAACAATTGCTATAATGCAAAGCTTTAAAACCATTAGTAAATGGAAAAAATATCCTTAAAATTTTCAAATAAATTGGCAATCATTGAAACGACCATTGATAAAACGATTATAAGCCCAGCAAGGGCAACCAACGTTGCAATGTCATCTCTATCCGACTTTTTTAAAATTTGACAAATAACCGCAATTAAAATTCCAATTCCCGCAATTTTAAAAATTATATCAACACTCATCTTTCACCTAAAACAATAAAATCACAACCACTAACCCTAACGAAACACCTAATTTTGCATAAACCTTTCCATTCTTTTCATGCTCGTTTTTTTGCTTATCACGCTCAATTTTGAGTTTTTCTTCATAAGAAGATAAACTGCTAAATTGATTTGCGCTATCGCTCGTTCCTAAAAGATTAACGTAGTTCGAAACTAAAATTTTTTGATATTTTGTAAGCCTAACGTCATCACAATTAAATTTTTCACCCTTTTTTAAACAACTTAATGCACCAGAAAATAAAGGTTGTAAAATTAAAGGAGCCTTTTCTATTTTTTCTAAAACGGTGGTTGAGAAAATTGAAATATCACATAAAAATTCTTTATTAAACAAAATTAAAGCGTCAAAAATTTCCATTTGTCTTTTGTGCTTTTCACCAATTAAAAAACCAATTAATCCTAAAAGAAAAACTAAAATTAAACTTAAAACAATTTTAACTATCATTAATTTTTTCCACCAATTTTATCCTTTTATTTTTTCCTAAAATTATGGCGTAATCGAAAACGTTATTTTCAAAAACACCTTTAAACAAACTCTTTTTTTTAAGATTAATCAAACTATCGGAATGGGCTGTTGCAACAACCTTAACACCCGATAAACTTGCAAATATTACCCCATTTATATCGTCGGGTGAAATGAGTTCGTCGCAGGCAATAAGGTCGGGATTCATACTTTTTATTCCGTAATAAAATCCAAAATTTTTCGTAGTATTTTGTAAAACGTCACAAGTTTTCCCAAGGTTAAACCTATTAAAACCTGAAATTTCGTTTCGCTGATCTAAAACCAATATATTAAACTTATAATTATGCGATAAATAATGAATAATATCCCTTAAATAAGTTGTTTTTCCACAGTTTGGCGGAGAAATTATTAAAAGACTTTTCAGCCCGTTATTAAAAACGTTTTTGCAAATTTCATTGGCAACTCCCATAATTTCGTGGGGCAACCGAATGGAAAATGAAGTTATATCTTTAATAATTTTAACTTCGTTATTTTCTATTACACAAGTTCCGCAAACGCCAACCCTAATTCCGTTTTTCATGGTAACGTAGCCTTGTGAAATTGTTTGAATATGGGCGTAAAGAGAATGTTCGGTTAGCATTAATAAACATTTATTAAGCTGATTTTGGGTTAAAATTAAATCAACTCGGTTAAACTCAACTTGTCCACTTTTAGTTAAAATAATTAAAGGCGCATTTGCCCTAACCCTAATTTCATAAATATCATCAAGTCCGTATTCATTAAGCAGACCGTTAATTTTATCACCTAAAAACCAAAACATTTTTCCCTTTATTTAATTATATTAATTGAAAGCTAAAAAAATAACTAAAATTAATTTTTTAATAAACAAAAAGAGCCAAGCTTAAAGCTTAGCTCTTTTTGGACTTTAAAAGTCAAAATTTTAAGGAAGTAAACAATATGAATGGAATGATTTATTTAATGCTTATGGTTGTTTTTTCCGGCTCTACAGGCTTTGTTTTTGGTAAAACAATGGTTAAAATACCATTTTCCATTGAAGCCGTAATTTCATTTTTAACAATTTCGTCACCAACGAAGAATGAACGTTTTAACGATTTTGAACTTCTTTCACGGCGAATATACTTTTCACCATCGTTAACCGATTCCTCATTGTTTTCAGCTAAAATTGTTAAATAACCTTCTTCTACCGTTAAACTAACTTGATTTTTATTAAAACCGGCAAGTTCAACGGATAGAACGTATTCATCATCTTTTTCAATAACGTCGGTTCGCATTGCTCTATCAACAACTTTAACGTCGCTACCGAAAAAAGGCGTGTCGAACAAGTTGCCCATTAGTGGAAAAATTAAACCGTTTGAATTTCTTTTAATAATCATAATAAAATCTCCTTATTTATGTTTATTTGCTTTTTGTAGCTTTATTATACAATATAAAATTAGCACTGTCAAGCGTTGAGTGCTAATTTGTTAGAAATTTTATTAATTTTTTTTACAAATTATTTTTCCTTTAAAATTTTTTCTCCTTGAGGGTGATATTTTAGAATATAACTTTTTAAAAGCTTATAATTTTTGTCGTTTGCATAAACAAAAACTAAATTAATGTTTTTACCCGGTGAAACGATACTTTTATTATCTTCCGATTCACCGAATTCATTTACGTATTGCGAATTTTTATAATCAGCTATAACGAAATAATAATCACTTACAATATGATGCCTTAATCGCTCAAACATAACTTTTCTATTTTCGAAAAAACTAACGTTTTCCCATTTTAAAAAATAAGATTTTCTAAAAATATGAATAATTTTTAAACCTTTTTCATCTAATTTAACAAAATAAAGCATATTTAAAAGGGCAAACGGCACAATTAACGTAAAAAACATAGGTATCATCC
>JAZQKQ010000018.1:0-32967 GCA_045542235.1 Christensenellaceae bacterium
AGCGCCCACCACTCAGACTCAATGTAGTCGTCGTGATAAGTTACGTATGGATTGTCCATATCGCACCAATAACCTAAACGGTCGGACATCTCTTTCCACTCGGTAGTGTATTTAAATACCGAGCCTTTGCACTCTTTAATAAAACTTTCTATACCGTAATTTTCAATATCTTGCTTTCCGTCAAGCCCTAATTTTTTTTCTACTTCAAGTTCAACGGGAAGACCGTGAGTATCCCACCCAGCCTTTCTTAAAACGTGTTTTCCTTTCATCGTTTGATATCTAGGAATAATATCTTTCATAACACGCGTTAAAACGTGGCCTATGTGTGGCTTTCCGTTAGCCGTTGGAGGTCCGTCGTAAAAGCAGAATTCCCCACCGCCTTCGGTTTGTTCCATACTCTTTTCAAAAACTTTGTTTTCTTCCCAAAACTTAATAACTTCTTTTTCTCTGTCTAAAAAGTTAAGGGTTGTGTCAACTTTTTTATACATAATAGCTCCTTAATAGATATTATTTAACAAAAATAAAAAAATCCGTCTCCTTGTCAGAGACGGAATGTTCCGCGTTACCACTCTGTTTCGCAAAAGATAACTTTCACGCACTCAAAAGGTTTTACGATAAACCCTAACGGATGCCTATTTCGCCCGCAAAATTGCCACGCTTTCAGCCTCAGTCTACGAAAGGATAACAGTAATTTCGGTGCTACTGCGGACTCTCACCATAACCGCTCGCTTTAAGTTCCTTGAAAAAACTATCGTGTTTTCGATTTTCGACTAAATTTATAGTTATTTTACCAAATTTCCGCTTTTGTGTAAAGCGTTTTATTTAAATATTGTATAAAAACGGTTGATTTTTTTAGTTTTATATTATAAAATATCATTACTGTGCTAAGTGGGGAGCTAGCGGTGCCCTCTTCCTGCAATCCGCTACAGCAGGGCTGAAAGTCCTTCTCGGCTGTAAATATGGTTGGCTGGTTAAAGCAAGGGGTGTTGATTTTAAGGTCTTATGCAACGAACGGTTGTGAACCGTGTCAGGATAGGAATATAGCAGCACTAAGCAAATGGTTTCGTGTGATATAAGGTTGCTTTAAAGGAATTACCTACTTTAATATCGCTTCGGTGTTTACTGACAAAAAGGAATGCACAGTATTTAAAAAATAACGGCTAATGCAAACGCATTAGCCGATTTTTTTGTCTATTATTTAGCCTATTTTACAATTTTGTCGTAAACGGCACGAATTGCAGAATTAAAATCGTTATTTGAAACGCCAACGATAATTGATAATTCTTGCGTGTCTTGACTGATTGCTTTAATATTGATTTTTGCTTCGCCAAACACAGCGAAAATTTTGCCTGAAATACCAGGTTTTAACGCCATATTTCTTCCAACAACGGCAACTAAAGCAATGTCGTCGTCGTAGATAACCTTTTCGATATTATCCAACGCCTTAATTTCGTTAATAACTTCAAACAAGCACTTTTCAAGCTTATCCTTTTCAATAATTAACGAGAAGGAATCGATGCTGGCTGAAATTTGCTCAACGTCAAGACGGTGGTTTTTAATAACCTTTAAGGTTTGAGAAATTGCTTCCACCTTTTTAGCAATACGAGTTTTATAAATAGTGAGAGAAATAAAGCCTTTTTTACCTGAAATACCCGTTATAATTTCCCCTGTATCGGTGCAATTTTTAGTAATTAAAGTGCCTTCGTCTTGCGGACGGTTAGTGTTTTTAATTCTAATTGGAATATTCATTTCGGTAATTGGAAAAATAGTTTCTTCATGAAGAACTTTTGCACCCATATAAGAGAGTTCTCTAAGCTCGTCGTAAGTTATTTCCACAATACCTTTTGCTCCGTCGACAATTCTTGGGTCAGCCATTAAAAAGCCGGAAACGTCAGTCCAGTTTTCGTAAAGTTCGGCGTTAACGCCACGGGCTAAAAGTGAACCGGTAATATCGCTACCGCCACGAGAGAAAAGCTTAATTTGACCGCTTGGATAAGCACCGTAAAAACCAGGAACGACAATTCCCTTTCCAGTGAACATTTTTTTAATTGCTTCATCGGTTTTTTCTTGGTCGATTTTACCGTCGTAATCAAAGAAGAAAAGGTCTTTTGCGTCAACGAATTCAAAACCTAAATATGAAGCCATAAGTTTTGCGCAAAAATATTCGCCACGGCTAACAATAAATTCTTCGTTGCAATCGTTTTTAATAATATTTTCAAATTCATCAAAATCCTTTTCAATTTCAACGTTTAAATTAAGTTCGTTGCGAATGGCAATATATCTTTCTTTAATTTGGTTTAAAATTAAGCTATAATCAACGCCGTATTGAATGTGAGCCTTTAATAAATAGAGCAAATCGGTAATTTTCGTATCGCTTGATTGGCGTTTACCAATAGCTGAAACAACCACTATTTTACGCTTTTTATCACTTTCGATAATTCCTTTAATTTTTGAAAACATTTCACTTGATGCTACGCTTGAGCCACCAAATTTACAAACTTTTATCATTTTTTCACCTATAAACTATTTTATAATTGCATAAAAATCGTATCCGCCAAAGCGAACTTCACTTGCGGAAACCTTTTGAAGAAACTTAATTTCTCCATTCTTTTCAACGTAAGCTGAAACTTCTTTATCTTCAAAGCCAACTTGCTTATTTCCTTCTTGACTAAACGCCATTTTTTGACCTTTATCACGAATTACTTCAAGGTCAGAAACAACGGCTGTTGCCGTTGGAAGCCTTCCTGCTCCCTTACCAATAAAGGTTAAAACGTCGTTTGGCTCCATATCGAACTTAACGAAATTATTTTCGTAATTAATGTTTGCATAAACTTCGTCGCTTTTGAATAAAACCGGTTCAACGCCAATTTCAATGGTTTCGTCGCAAGAAGAAAAACAAACGAATTTTAAAGTATATCCTGCGTTATTTACAACCTTAATAAATTCCTTTGAAACCTTGGTTATACCAAAGGTATAAATTTTATCAAGCGGAATTTCTTGCTTATACGATAGCATTGAAATAATGGCAATTTTTCTAAGCATATCGTAGCCTTCAACGTCTGCCGTTGGGTCAGCTTCGGCAAAACCTAACGCCTTTGCTCCAATTAAAGCTTCATCGTAAGTTAAACCGTCTTTTTGCATTTTAGTTAAAATATAGTTGGTTGTTCCGTTTAAAATTCCCACAATACTCTTGGTTTTATTAATTTGAGCAAGGTTTGAAAGGGTTTTAATAAAAGGAATACCCCCGCCAACCGATGCTTCGTAAAGTAGATAAACGCCCTTTTCTTCGGCAAGAGTCGTTAATTCTTTAAGGTGGTAAGCAATTAATTCTTTGTTTGCCGTTACAACGTTTTTACCGCATTGTAAAGCCGATTTAACGCAAACGTAGCTAAAACCTCTGCCACCCATGGTTTCAACCACGGTATCAATTTCATCATCATTTAAAATATCGTCAATATTATCGGTGTAATAAGAAATTCTTTCAGGATCGAATTTTTCTTTTTTATCTAAAATTTTCTTTAATTCCATTCCTTTAACGCCACCGAGCAAAATGTCAACGACGCCCTTTCCTATTGTTCCGCATCCTAAAACTGCAACTTTCATTATTTTCTCCTTTATTCAACTGCAATAATATTTGCAGAGCGAACGTATTCAACGCCTTTAAGTTGACTAATAAGTTCGCCTATATCTTCCGTTGTTTCAGAAACGTCAACAGCTATGGTAATGTATGCGTTATCTTTAATTGGCATATCTTGGTTAATGGTTAAAATGTTTGCGCCAAAATTATAAATTATTGACAAAATATTACTTAAAACCCCCTTTTGGTCGGAAGTTTTAATACCTACGATAGCCTTTTTTCCATAGCTTTTCGACGGAACTGAAATGTTATCTTTATACTTATAGAACGTTGAACGACTAATGTTAAGCTGTTTACAAGCATCGCTAACGCTAATTTTTTGGTCTTCAACCAAGCTTTTCGCCTTAATTACCGCTTCAAAATAATCGGGCAAAATCGACTTGTGAATAATGTAATAGTCGGAATTTTTCATATCATTCACCAAAATAAGGTTTTGCGTCGATAAAGGTCCATTTACGCTTGGTTTCAAGCTTTTCAAACTCACTTAAAACCGAACCTTTACTAACGACTAAAATGGTTGCGCCCGAACCGCTTATTACAGCGCAAGCGCCCAAAGAGTTAGCCTTTTCAAAAATTAGTTTACCTTCTTCAATAAGTTCAATTCTATAAGGCTGATGAATATTATCCTTAACCGACCTTTTTAAAAGTTCAATATTTCCACTTTCAAAAGCCCTTGGAAGGTTTACTATTGCCGATAAATTTTCAACCACCTTATACCTTTCGTAGGTTTTTGGTAAAATTGAACGAGCCATTTCCGTAGAAACGTAAAAATCGGGATAACAAACTAAAAAATTCAAATCTTCACTAACGTTATATTTTTCAGCGAAAATTTTTTCACCCTGTTTTTGGCAAGCCGTTAACCCGCCTAAAACGCAAGCGGAAACGTTGTCGGGATGACCGTCGATTTTGGTTGCAATTTGCAAAATTTCACTAACGGTCAACCTACTGCCCATAACCAAGTTTGCGCCTAAAATTCCACTAACTGCGCACGCCGCACTACTACCTAAACCCCCCGCCCGTGGAATTTGCTTGCTAATTTCACAAATTTCAACGGGAATTGGCTCTTCACCCAAAAACTCAAAAGCCTTTTTATAGCTCGATAAAACGAGATTTTTATTAAATTCTAAATATTTTGGGTGAAAACCTTTAAGGGAAAAGCTTGGCTTAACTTCAAAAGTATATTCGTTAAAAATATTAAGCGCAACGCCCAAAACGTCAAAGCCGGAGCCAAGGTTTGCACTGGTTGCCGGCACTTTAACTTTATACATTTTTATCACCTGAAATTTTTCTTAACTTATATTCAGCTTCTTCACTTGACCAAACAATGCGATTAAACTGGTAATTTTTTAAAGCCTTAATTTTTTTAGGAGCAATTGCGCCCGTTTTACTTTCAATAATTTCAATAGTTTCAAAAATGTTATTTCCCTTTTCTAATCCCAAGCTTTCACAAACCGGTTCAGGAAATTTATAAGGACTTGCCGTGGAAACTACCACAAGGTTTAACCCGTCGTTATATTCTTCAACGTATTTTTCAGCAGCGCCTAATGCAACGGCGGTGTGTGGATCGATTAAATAGTTATTCTTTTCAAATTCCTTTTTAATTTGAACCTTTGTGTTAGCGTCGTCAACGGAATAAGAAACGAAAGAAGAAAGTTTTTCTTTTAAACTTTGAGGAATTTCATATTTTCCTTCATCGTTTAGCTTTTTCATTAGTGAAGAAACTAATTCATAGTCGCAATCGGAAGCTAAATATAAAAGTCTTTCAAGATTAGAAGAAACTAAAATATCCATCGAAGGTGAAATGGTTTTAAAAAATTCACGCTTTCTATCGTATACGCCGGTGTTAAAGAAATCGGTTAAAACGTCGTTTTTATTAGACGCACAGATAAATTTATTTACCGGAAGCCCCATTTTGCTTGCAATATAGCCGGCTAAAATGTTTCCAAAATTACCCGTTGGAACTGAAAAATTAATTTTATCGCCAAACTTAATTTTATCATTTCTACAAAGTTCTAAATAAGAATGGAAATAATAAACGATTTGTGGAACGAGTCTACCAATATTAATTGAATTTGCCGAAGAAAATTTAGCATTTTCAAGCTCAACGTTCTTATCGGTAAACACCTTTTTAACTAACGTTTGACAAAAATCGAAGTTTTGTTCAACGGCAAAAGCCTTTGAGCCGTTTTGAGCAAAATATTGCATTTGAGCTTCTTGAACGGGACTTACCCCACCGTGTGGATACAAAACTATTGCTTCAATGCCCGTTCCTGCAAAACCTGAAAGGGTTGCGCTACCCGTATCCCCCGACGTTGCAGTTAAAACGAGAGTTTTACTTTCATCGCCAACGTTCTTTTTAGCCTGCACCATAAGATGCCCTAAAATTGTCAAAGCCATATCTTTAAAAGCGTGGGTTGGTCCGTGCCATAGCTCTAAAAAGCTTATTTTATCAAAGGTTTTAAGGTCAACGGGCACGTCGAAATTATCCTTTGAATATGCGTTTGATATAATTCTTCTAATATCGTTAATATCAAAGTCGTCAAAAACAAAGGAAAGCACCCTTTCGGCTAAACCTAAATAATCTAATTTTAAAAAGCTTTTGTCAAAAACAAAGTCTTCTGCGTTTTCAAAAATAAACAAACCACCATCTTGCGAAATGCCTTTTACAACCGCCTCCGATGGTAAAACGTTTAATCTTTTTCTCGTGCTTGTTAACATAATATCACCTCTAATACGCACATTATACATTGTTTTTCACCAAAACACAAGTGTTTTTATGAGAAAAACAAAAAATTAAATATTTAATTTTATAAAAAAATAAAAATGCAAGACCAAGCCTGCATTTTTATTATAAAATTGGTTTAATATATCCGTTGCTATTAATTCTAACGAGAACGTTTATCGGCTGACCGTTTCTCGTTATATTAAAGGTTAATTGATGACCGTATCGCAAGGTTAAAAGTAAATCAGAAATAACGTAGAGCCGATTAACTTCGTAAGTTTTTCCGGCATAAGTTATTGAGTTAATAATATCCCCCGTTTTAAAATATAACGAACCTAACCCACCTAATGCAACGTCGACAACGCCAATGGTTTCGGTTATTATTATTTCATCGTTTAAAGGGTCGTAAGTCGTTTGTGAGCCAACGGCTTTAACGGAAATGCCAAAGGTGACTTTTTTTACCGATTGATTACCGTCTAACGAGTTATAGCAATAGTCGATAATATTTTCACAAACCGCACTAACTAAATTTGATGGAATTGCATAGCTAATGCCGTCGTAATTGCTTTTGATAAGCTTTGCATTTACAATACCAACGAGTTTTCCCTGTTCATTAAACAAACCACCGCCTGAGTTTCCAGGATTTACAGCTGCATCGTAGCGAATAATTCGCTCGGTCACTGAATTACCGTAAACGTCGTCTAAAACGATGTTTTCGTTAGGAAAACTAACGACGCCCTTAGTAAACGAAGTTCCATCGCTACCAGGATTACCTATTGCCCAAATAGTTTCACCCACGCTAACTTCATCGGAGTTAAAAAACTCAACGGGATAAAGAGTTGTATTTTTAATAATATCGCTGTTAGTTATTTTTAAAATTGCGATATCGTAGGTTGCAGAACCGCCGACATATTCAGCGGAAATTGGGTTTAAAAAGAAATTATCGCCGTAAATATAAACGTTGATTATTTCGTTAATTTTATTTTCGTTAGTTGAGCCGGAACGATAAACAACGTGGTAATTAGTTATTACAAAGGCATCGCCCTTTGATTTATCAATTGAATAAAAAACCCCCGAACCACCTGAAGAATAGGTTGATTCTTCACTGGAATTTTCCCCCGTATCCGAGCCGGAAACCGAATAAGGACACAAAATATTACACGATGAAAGAAGACATTTATTAATAACCGATTTTAAATTTGAATGATTTGAGCCAAAAAATTGCAAAATAAAATCGTCGAAACTACCGGTATATCCGTTTGAAACGGCTTCGTTATAAAGGTCGGTTGCAGTGTAATCAAGGTGGAAATTTTGCCCGTCCTTTCCGTTCGCTCCGTTTTGACCGTCAGCGCCGTTTTCACCTGCTTCACCCTTTTCACCCTTTTCGCCTTTGAGCGATTCAAGCCACTGGGCTTCAGTTCCAACAAACCCGTTTTTAACCGCAATTTGATAGGCGCTATCACCTTTATTAAAACAACCTGCACTAAACAAGCAAATGCAAACTGAAATTAACGTTAATGCAAAAATTTTTATTAGCTTATTAATAATACCACCCCCACGCTAAAAAAAGCGTTTGTAATCCATAAAAATTTATACGCTTATTATATTCCATTTTATTTTAAAAGTCAATAAAAGTAAAAAAACAATTAGGTTAAATTTTAATTTTCTCTTGACCTTTTTATTATATTGTTTTATAATGAACTTATGAAAGAATTATATTCAACTCAAATTGAAAAATTTTCTCACTTTATAAACCCTTTTGGCGAAAAAGTCGTTTTGGTTGGGGCAAGCAAAACCCAAACCGCCGAAACTATAAATAACGCAATTTGTTCAGGGCTTGAAAACGTTGGAGAAAACAAACCCCAAGAATTTAGAGATAAACAACCATTACTTCTTCCCGTTAACTACCATTTTTTTGGCAGACTTCAAAAAAACAAGGTTAAATATTTAATTGGAAAATGTTGCTTAATTCAAAGCGTTGATTCCATTGATTTAGCCGAAGAAATTAGCCTGCAATCGGTTAAAAAACAAGTTGAAACCAACGTTTTAATTGAAGTTAACCTTGGCGAAGAACAAAAGGGCGGATTCCCTATTGATAACGTTTTTCAAGCTTACCAGCAAATTAAAAAACTTCAAAACGTTAAAATTTTAGGGTTAATGTGCGTTTTGCCAAACGATGATAATATTGAAAATATTAAAAAATTATGTTTGCTAATGCGTGAAAAATATGATATACTAAAAAAAGATGATAACTCAATTTCCATTTTATCAATGGGAATGAGCAAAGACTATTTAACTGCTATTGAATGTGGCAGTAATATGATTAGAATTGGCACCGGAATTTTCGGCGCACGAAATTACAAGGAGACAAAATAATGGGCTTATTCGATTTTTTCCTTTCAAGCGAAAAGAAACAAACAAAAACACGTCAAAGCGAAAAACCAAGCACGGTTATGAATTTTAGCGCTTCTCAAGGTGAAAATTTTCAAGTTAGCGACATGAATTTATTTTACCCACAAACCTTTGAAGACGTTTCGGCAATAATTGAAGTTTTAGCTTTAGGAAAACCTGTTTTCGTTAATTTAAAACAATGTAAAGCCATTCCCGTTCAAAGGGTTATTGACATTTTAAGCGGTGCAATATACGCCCTTCACGGCACTATTTGCCAAGCCGATGAAGACGTTTATTTGTTCTCGCTAAACAGCGTTTCAATTAAAAAATAATTTAAAAAATTAATAGCGGTAATTTAGTAGTATAGTAAAACCGTCACTATAACACTAAATTACCGCTATTTTTTTATTTGTCGTTTAAAATTTTTTTAGCATTTTCACAATAAATTGCATCGGCATAATCTTTGCCAAATTTTCTTTTTACAATTTTATACGACTTATCAATATCTAACGTTCTACCATAATGATAGTCGCTTGCAACAAAATCAACGAGCTTTCTTTTCAAAAATCTCATAACGATTTTACCGTAATGTCCAAAAATTCCTTCACAAATAGAAGATGAATTAATTTGTATTAAACCGCCCATTTTTTTAATTGCTTCAACGTCGGAAAGCTTTAAATAGGAATAGCGTTCAACGTGTGCGATAACGGGAATATATCCCCTAATTTTCATTTCGTAAACAACGTATGGAATATCGACGGAATTGTTATAATCAAACTCTAATAAAATATATTTAGAATTTGCAAGGGTAAACAATTTTTCGTTGATAATATCGTTGCTTAACACCTTTTTCGTTGCTATTTCTTGACCTAAATATAAATTTATACCAACGTTTTTCGCCCTATCGCATAAAAGATTAAAATTTACTAAAATTTCATTTTTATTAGTTTCAAAATAACCTTCCCTATAATGAGGGGTGCAAATTATATCGGTCACGCCTAAATTCTTTTCGTTTTCAACCATTTGAACGGATTTTTCAAGACTGTTTGAGCCATCGTCAACGAAAGGAATTAAATGGCTGTGTATATCAATCATGATTCGTCTACCGAATCGTAACCGTAACGATAGCGATAGCTTCCGTAATAACGAGAATATGGGTCGTAACGGTCAACGAAAGTCATAACCGAGCCAATAACTCTAATATTATCCTTACGCAAAAGTTGAGTTGCTTCTCTAACGGCTGAACGTTTAGTTTTTCCGTAAGCCACAACGAATAAAACGCCGTCGCTAACCTTTGAAACGTGAATGTAATCGGAAATTTGTAAAACCGGAGGACAATCTAAAATAATGTAGTCGTAAATATCACGAAGCTTGGTAATTAAACTTTTAAATCTTTCGCTTGTTAATAAAAACGAAGGATTATAAATTGGTGATCCTCTCGTGATAATTTCAACGTTTTCATATTCGGTCTTTTTAATAATTTGTTCAAAAGTAGCCTTTTCGCTAATGTAATCTACAAGACCTAATTCGTTTGACAAATTGAACAAACGGTTAACCCTTGGCTTTCTAAAATCGAGTTCCATAATTAAAACCTTTTTTTGGTTGAAACTCAACGAAACACCAAGATTACAAGCAAGGGTTGTTTTTCCCTCGCCCGAGTGAGACGATTCCACTTGAATAACCTTTGTAGATTCGTTTTCGCACATATAAATAAGGTTATCTTTAAGTGAATTATAACATTCGTTAATGTTATTCATTGTTTCGGAAACAACTATTGCTTCTTCACGCTTAACTTTTTTAGATTTTTTACCAATAAATTTAAAAATAGACATAACCTTCACCTATTTTAACCTTTTTTACCAACTTCAATATCTTCAATAAAGGCAATAACGTTGTAGCCGGTTAATCTTTCAAGTTCACCTCTCGACTTAATCGTATCGTCAAGTAAGAATTTAATAACGATAAACGCAATGGCTAAAACAACGCCTAAAACGAAACCGAGAATAACGAAAGTTGGCCAAGTTTCAGATTTTGACCAGCGAGTTGCGTCGTCAACCACCTTAATAGTGTCGTAAATGGTTGGAAATTCCTTTCTACCAGTATTGTCAACGCTGTTTGCAACGTTGATTAAACTGTCAACCACTTGATTGACCGTTTCAACCGCAGCGGCAGGACTTGTTTTAGTTGTATATGAAATAGTAATAATCAAACTGTCAGGGTCGGTAGCTATTGATAATCCGCCCCTATAATTTGCTTCAACGTTAGTTTCGTGACCTTTAATAACGCTCTTAACGTCTCTTTGAACGATATCAGAAACGGCAAAGTCACTAATTGTGTTAATTAATTTTAAACTCATTCCAAGAGCGGTATTGTTGTTTGAAACGCTATCGTTTTCAGCAACGTAGTTAACCATAATAGTGGCTTTTGCCGAATATTTTGGTTTTGCCAACACGAAAGCTGCCACACCTAATAAAATTGTGCAAACGACTATAATTGACACAACTTGAAGCCAATATTTTTTTAGAAGGATAAATATATCGCTTATGGTAATGCTTTTTTCATTTTGCATATAATTTCTTTCTTCCATAACTTACCCCATTAATTTATTTTCTAAAATATTTTACCACATTAAAAACAAAATTACAAGTATTATTTATAAAATATTATATTTATATCAAATGTAAAATTTATTTAATGCCCTTTTCTTTTCTAATTTTTTCAATTTCCCCTTCAAAGCCGTTTTTAGTAGGCTTATAATAAACCCTACCCACAAGGTCGTCGGGAAAATATTGCTGTTCAACCCAACCGCCGTAGTCGTGGGGATATTTATAAGGCACTTTCGCCTTTAAATTTTCTGGCGACATATACGGCGTGTTTTTTAAATTTGACGGAACGTTATCATCTTTAACCGTTAAAGCGTCTTCCTTAGCCATTGTTAAAGCATTTATAACCGAATTAGATTTTTCCGCTTCACAAACGTAAATAATAGCTTGAGAAAGTGGTATTAAACCTTCCGGCACACCCAAGTTTTGCAAAGCGGTCAGTGCGCTAACTGCCATAACTAATGCGTTAGGGTTTGCCATTCCAACGTCTTCAGCGGAATGAACTATTAGTCTTCTTGCAATTATCAACGGGTCACAACCACCTTGAATTAACCGTTGAGAATAGTATAAAGCGGCATCGGTTGCGCTACCCCTTAAACTTTTACAAAAGGCACTCAAAATGTCGTAAAACATATCTTCATCGTAAGAAAGAGCCTTTTTTTGTATTGATTGCTCGGCATCTTTAAGGGAAACGTGAACGACCCCTTCGCCGTTAGGATTAGTGGTTAAAACGGCAAGTTCCAAAGCGTTATAAGCCACTCTTAAATCGCCGGCGCTCATTAGCGCAATATGCTTAACGGCATCGTCGTCAACAATTAAATCAAGCCCCTTAAAACCACGGGTTTTATCGTTAATTGCATTGAATAACGCCCTTTCGATAATTTCGTTAGAAAGTCGTTTGAACTCGAAAACTCTACAACGAGAAACGATAGCGGGAGTCATTGAAGCGTAAGGATTTTCCGTTGTTGAGCCAACGAAAATAATAGTTCCCTGCTCTATTGCTGGCAAAAGTGAATCTGACTGAGTTTTGTTGAACCTATGACATTCATCTAAAAACAAATAGGTTTTTTTGCCGTAAAGTTTAAGTCTTTCTTTTGCTTCTTCAACCACCTTTTTAACGTCGCTAACACCCGAACTAACGGCGTTCAACTTAACGAAAGCGCCGTTTGTAGAGTTTGCGATAATATTAGCCAAAGTAGTTTTTCCACTTCCCGGTGGACCGTAGAATATACAGCTACCAAGTCTATCAAGCTGAATTGCTCGCCTTAAAAGAGAGCCTTCTTCGCAAATGTGGCTTTGACCTAAAAATTGTTTAATATTTACCGGTCGCATCCGTTCAGCCAAAGGCTTTGTTTCATCGGTTATTAAACTATCGAATAAATCTTCCATTTCTATCCTTTTGTTAATAATTTTATATTTTTTTAAATAAAATTTATTATGAAAAAATTTTTTAGTTTATTTTTATTTATTATAATTTGCTTTTTTATGCTCGCCCTTGCAGGGTTTCCGGAAAAATACGTTTTTTCAACTATGGAAGGGGTAAAACTTTGGGCTTTTGCCGTTTTACCATCGCTTCTTCCCTTTTTCTTTTTGACCAAGCTGTTAATTTTTACAAACCAACTGTCAAAGCTTTCAAAAATTTTAAATCCCTTAACTAAATTTTTATTTAATTGTTCTGGCATTAGTGGATACGTTTATTTTTTAAGCGTAATATCAGGTTACCCAATAGGAGCTAATATGATTGCAAATTTATATAACGAAGGCTACGTTGATAAAGCCGAGGCAACGAGAACTTCAACCTTTTGCTCAACTTCAGGTCCGCTTTTTATTATTGGAAGCGTTGGCATTACGATGTTTTCAAGCAAAAAAATTGGATTAATTTTGTTTGTTTGCCACCTTATATCCAGCCTTATCTGTGGTTTAATTTTTAGAAATTACGGAGCTATTCAACTAAAAAACACTCGCCTTTTAAATAAAACCGTTAGCGAAAACGCCTTATACGACTCTATTTATCAATCGGTTTTATCAATTTTAATAGTTGGCGGTTTCGTTTGTATTTTTTACACCCTTTCACAAATCGCCCTTGATTTCAAACTTTTATTTTTTATTGAAAAACCCCTTTCATTAATTTTAGGTGAAAACGCCGTAGGTTTTTGCCAAGGGTTAATTGAATGCACTAAAGGCTGTAAAATTTTAAGCCAAAACGCCACGCCCCTTTCAATTAGCCTTGCTTGCGGATTAATTTCTTTCGGGGGACTTTCAATAATTTTTCAGTCGATTATTTTTTTACAAAAAGCAAAAGTTAACCTTAAAATTTTTATTTTTTCAAAATTTTTACAAATGATAATTTCAATTGTAATTTGCTATGGATTTTGTTTATTATTTTTCAAATAAACCCCAAATTTCTTCGGGTAAATATTTTTTAAAACTCTTTTTTTGCCTAATTAATTCTTTAACGAAAGTTGAACTAACGTTTTTTAACTTTGGCGGAGCTTGAAAAAACATTAAGTCAACGTTAGGGTTAATAGCGCTTGTCACTTTAAAAGATTTTTCTTCATAATCAATATCCTTTTGGTCCCTTACGCCCCTAACTAAAACTTCCGCTTCAATTTCAGCCATAAAATCGCCTAACATATTGTCAAAACAACAAACTTCAACGTTTTTAAATCGAGCGCAACAAAGTTTTAACATTTCAAGGCGTTTTTCTTTTGAAAAATAATATTTTTTTTCCGCATTAACGCCAATTGCTACAACGACCTTTTCAAACATCATTGCGCACCTTTCAATAACGTGCATATGTCCAATGGTTACGGGATCAAACGATCCTGCAAAAACACACTTTTTCATAAATTTTCCTTATAAAAATCAAACTGGCAAATTCCGTATTTTTTTGTTTTTTCTATAACTAAGCCATCAATTTCAATGGTCTTGCCGGCGCTATGCTCGTAAATGGCGTAGCCACCCGAATTTAAAAGCTTTCTTTTAGAAATAATATTTAATGCTTCAACACCCTTTTCGCTAACGTAAGGTGGATCTAAAAAAATAAAATCAAACTTTAAATCAGTAGTTTGTAAAAAATTGCAAACGTCGGTTAAAATAACGGTGGCGTTTTCTTTAACCAGCTTTAAATTATTGTTTACAAGTTTAACGCTTTCCTTGCTTGAATCGGTGAAAATAACGGTTTTAGCACCCCTTGAAATAGCTTCAATTCCAACGCCCCCACTACCAGCAAACCCATCTAAAAAAACACTGTCAAAAATGGAAAATTGCAACACGTTAAACAAAGCCTCCCTTCCCCTATCGGAAGTTGGCCTAATAGCGTTGCCATCAAATTCTTTTAACACTCTCTTTTTATGTTTACCACCAATCACTCTCATATATATCCACGTATTCCCTTTTAATTCTTGGTGAAATATTAGCTAAAATTTCATAAGGAATGGTATTGTTAATTTTACACAGTTTCAAAAGGTTATCAATAACGATTTTCCCCTTACCCTTTTCAAAGCTTAAATCCATACATCGTTTTGGTTTATAATTTCTATCTAACCCGTCGGCGTATCCTAAATTTACCAAAGAATAAACGCCTTTTTCAACGTTGAAATTATATAGACATTTATCGCCAAAATCAAAGGTTTTTTCACAAATTGAATTAGCAACTATTTTTAGGGCTGGTTTTAGCACGTTTTGCTTGCCGTTAGGCATATAGCCGTAGAGCATAAGCCCAATTCTAACTGCGTTTAAATTAAATTTTTTATGAGCAAATCCGCTTGATGCGCAAATATGCTCGAAGGGCGAATAATATTTTCGACTAATTTTTTCAAACTGCAAAAACTTACTAAACTGCTTTTGGCAAAGCTTTAAACTATCCCCTTTTGAAAAGTGAGAATATAAACCCAAAAGCTCTATATTTTTTTTACCACTCAAAAGTTTTAACGCACTTTCAAATTGGTCAAAACAATCAAACCCCAGCCTATTCATTCCCGTGTCGACGGCCAAATTAACCTTAATTGGTAAACTTAATTTTAATTTGGATAACGCCAAAGCATAATTATAAGAATAACAACAAAAGGAAACGTTATGCTTATTTAAACTTTTAACAACGCTTAAACTTTGCGGAATTAACAGCATAATAGGCTTGCTAACGCCCATATATCTTAAACTTAAAGCTTCCTGCCAACGAGAAACGGCAAAGCAATCAACGTATTTCTCAATAAATGGGCAAAGTTTTAAGCCGTGACCATAGGCGTTTGATTTTACAACGGCAATTAGTTTTTCACCGTTTAAATTATCTAAAACGTATTTAACGTTATAAATAACGTTTTTTACAGAAACCTGACAAACAGGCTCAAAATTAAAGTCTTTATTTATCATAATAACATTTTATGATAAAGATTTTTAAAACTTTGCTATTTTCTAAAAAATTCGTAAATTACCTTTGCTAAGGCTTTTCCAATTCCTTCAACTTCCATAAGCTCGTCAATTGTTGCCGAACCAATTTTTTCAACGCTTTTAAACTTGTTTAAAAGTTATTTTTTCTTCACTTTGCCCAAACCTTCAATTTCATCTAACTTTGAGTTAAGCATATTTTTATTATGCACTTTTCTAAAATAAGTTATTGCAAAACGATGGGCTTCATCACGCAGGCGTTGAAGCATTTGCAAAACGTAATCTCGCTTGGATAAAATTATAGGCTCTTTTAAATTAAGAGTATATATTTCTTCTTCTCGCTCGGCAAGGGCAATAATTTCAATATCGTAACTATATCTATCTAAAACTTCTTTAACGGCGCTAAGTTGACCTTTTCCGCCGTCAATTACCATAAGGTCGGGCATTGGAAAACGCTCTTTTTCATTAGAAGAAAGCTTTTCCAACCTTCGAGCCATCATTTCTTGGTGGCTAGCGTAATCGTTTGCACCCTCAACGGTTTTAATCATAAACCGCCTATATTCGCTGGCTATCTTTTCCCCGTCGATCATAACTACCATTGAGCCAACCTTATCAACACCGCTAACGTTTGAAATATCGTAACATTCAATGCGTTTAGGATATTTTTTTAACCCTAAAACCTTTTGTAGCTTTTCGCAAGCTGAAACGGTCATATCCTTTTTGTGTTCAATTTGAGCAACGCTTTTTTCCAAATAATCTTGAGCGTTTGATTGACTCATTTCAACAAGTTGTTTTCTAACCCCTTGTTTCGGCACTACTATATTAACGGTTTTACCGCTAATTTCTTTGAAATAGTTTTGTAAAAGCAAACCGTCGCTACACTCGTCGCTTAAAATAATTTCATCGGGAATTTCCCTATTTTCCAAATAAAACCTGTTTAAAAATTCGTAAACAATTTGCCCCTGTTCTAACGCTTCGCACTCAACCGAATAGCTTTTACTACCTTGCATAAAGCCCTTTCGAGTGAATAAAACGTTAATTGCGCAATAAATATTGTTTGAAACGACTCCAATAATATCGGCGTTAATATTTTTAGGAAGAGAAGTAATTTTCTTTTCGCCAAGTTTTTTTAGAATTTCAAGCTTTTCCCTAAAATTAATTGCAAGCTCAAACTCTTCACGCTCGGCAAAATATTGCATTTTTTCAATTAAAATTTTTTCACATTCTAAAACGTCGCCGTTTAAAAAATCAATTGCCTTTTTAACCCTTTCTAAATATTCCCCTTGACTAATTTGACCAACGCAAGGAGCGCTACATAAACCTATATAAGAATTTAAACAGCCCCTTTTTTGATTCTTGTTAATTTGGTTGCAACTTCTAAGCATAAAAGTTGAATTAACGATTTCTAAAACGTCGTTAACGCTAACGCCAAGCATAAACGGGCCAAAATATTTCGAGCCGTCCTTAACGATTTTTCGAGTAATTTCAAACCTTGGAAACTCCTTTTTTAAATTAATTTTTAAATAAGGATAGGTTTTATCATCTTTGAGTAAAACGTTATATTTCGGTTTATATTTTTTAATTAAGTTGTTTTCAAGAGAAAGAGCGTCACGCTCGGATTTGGTTATAATGTAATAGAAATCGTCAATATTAGCCACCATAGCCATAACCTTTTGGGTTTTTACGCTTGAATGGAAATATTGCTTAACTCGATTTTTTAAAACTTTGGCTTTACCAACGTAAATAACGTGTCCGTTACTATCGAGCATAACGTATACGCCCGGATTATCTGGTAATAGCGATAATTTTTGTTTGAGTTTTTCGTTCATATAAACCACGCTAAAATTTAATAAAATACGGGGTGGATAGCCACCCCGAATGTTTTATTTTGCATATTCAACAGCTCGCCATTCTCTAATAACGTTAACTTTAATTTGACCTGGATATTCAAGTTCGGCTTCAATTTTCTTTGCAATATCCTTTGCAAGGAATAATGCTTGATTGTCGTCAACTTGGTCAGGCTTAACCATAACTCTAATTTCACGGCCAGCTTGGATAGCATAACTCTTTTCAACGCCTGAAAAGCCTGTGGCAATTGCTTCAAGTGATTCAAGACGTTTAATATAGTTAGTTGTAGTTTCCCTTCTTGCGCCTGGTCTTGCGCCGGAAATAGCATCGGCAGCTTGAACTAACACGGCTTCAATAGTTTTAGGTTCAACGTCGCCATGGTGGGCTTGAATGCAGTTAACAACGTTTTTGCTTTCCTTGTATTTTTTAGCAAGGTCAACGCCAATTTGAATGTGAGTTCCCTCAATTTCAAAGTCAACCGCTTTACCAATATCGTGTAAAAGACCACCACGCTTTGCAAGGTTAACGTCAACGCCTAATTCTTGAGCCATAAGCCCTGCAAGTCGAGCCACTTCAAGAGAGTGTTTTAAAACGTTTTGACCATAACTCGTTCTATATTTAAGTCTACCTAAAAGTTTAATAAGTTCTGGGTGAATGCCGAAAAGTCCACATTCAAACATTGCTTCTTCACCGTTTTGCTTAATTTGGCTATCAAGTTCTTTTCTAACCTTTTCAACGGTTTCTTCAATTCTCGCCGGATGAATTCTACCATCGGCAATAAGTCGTTCAAGAGCAATTCTTGCAATTTCACGGCGAACTGGATCAAAACCGGACATAATAACGACTTCCGGCGTGTCGTCGATAATAAGTTCAATGCCCGTTGCATTTTCAAGGGCTCTAATATTTCTACCTTCACGACCGATAATTCTTGCTTTCATATCGTCGTTTGGAAGAGGAATAACCGAAACGGCAATTTCACTTGCGTGGTCGGTTGCGCAACGTTGAACTGCAAGAGAAATAATTTCTTTTGCCTTTTTGTCGGCTTCTTCCTTCGTTTGAGCTTCAATGTTTCTAACGGTAACGGCGCTATCACGGCGAGCTTCATCTAAAATCATATCCATAATTTGTTGTTTAGCTTCTTCTTTTGTGAGTTGCGCAATTTTTTCAAGCTCGGAAACCATTAATTCTTCCTGCTTTTCAACACGTTCCTTTTGTTTTTGAATTTCCGCTTTTTTACGTTCTAAATCTTGTTTAGCTTGTTCAAGTTCTTCGTTCTTTTTAAGTAAATTAGAATCCTTTTTGCTTAAAACTTCGTCCTTTTGGTTAAGGCGTTGTTCCATTTTTTGAAGCTCTTGTCTTTTTTCCTTAGATTCACGCTCAAATTCATTCCTAAGCTTTAAATCTTCTTCTTTGGCCTCTAAAATCGCTTCCTTTTTCAAGGCCTTGCATTCCTGTTCTGCTTCATCTTTCATTTTAGCTATAACGCTTTCAACATCACCAATTTTCTTAGCACGAGCTTTCGTTGAAATTACGTTGCCAACGAAAACGCCAATTGCCACGCCCAATACGGCGGCAATTGCAATTAAGCCAATAGCTAATGGAGTTGAAAACAGTAACAGGGTGCTTGCTGTGTTAATCATAACAAACCTCCTGGAATATAAAATTATAAAAGTATATCAATACTATAAACTTGAAGAATTAAATTTCATTATATCTAAAAGCCATTTTAGCACATCATATAGTTTTATATAAAAACATTTTATACTATATCTTGTCAATTGTCAAGGTTATTTAAATAAATAAATATTATTAAATAAAAAAAATGGGCGTAATTTATGATTAAAACGATATCTTTCGCCATAAATTATTCCCATATTTTTTTTATTTTATTTAACGTAAAGTCGAAGCTTAGGTTTTTCAATTGCAACGGTGACGCCGTCGTCAACGCTCTTGGTCACGAAAGCCGATGAACCAATGGTAGCTCCCTCGCCTATAACCGTATTACCGCCTAAAACCGTTGCTCCCGAATAAATCGTCACGTTGTTTTTTAAAGTTGGATGTCGCTTTTTACCAACTAATTCCCCTGCGTTTTTTAACGAAATTGCGCCGAGAGTAACGCCTTGATAAATTTTAACGTAATCGCCAATTTCAGTAGTTTCACCAATAACTATTCCAGTGCCGTGGTCGATAACGAAACTCTTTCCAATAGTTGCGCCGGGGTGAATGTCAATTCCCGTTTTAGAATGAGCGTATTCGGTCATAATTCGAGGAATTATTGGAACGTTTTGCTTGTATAAAAGGTTTGCAAGTCGATAGGTAAAAATTGCTTCAATACCAGGATAAGTTAATAAAATCGTATCCACGTTTCTCGCCGCTGGGTCACCTTCTAACGTGGCTTGAATATCAAGGGTTAAAAGAGCAAAAATTTCAGGAAGTTTATTAATGAAATTCTCGCATACTAAAAGGGATTTTTCATTAATTCCATCACAGTTTTTAACGGCGTGACAAGTTTGACTAATTTCATAAGAAAAGGCAAGTTCAACCTGTTTTAAAAGCTTTTGCGCAATGCGTTCAAGATGAGCTTGACACTCATCTTTACTCATTACTTTTGAATTGAAATATTTTGGATAAAAAAGCTTTTTAATCTCATCTAAAACACAAATAATTTCATCTTTTGAAGGAATAAAAGCCAAATTTTTATCACTTAAATGTAGGTCGCCACTAAACAACCCGTTAACGCAATTTTTAATTGCTTTTTCAATTTTATTATCCATAATTAATTAAAAAGTTCAGTCGATAAATATTTTATTCCACTATCGGGGAATAAGGTGACTAAATTTTTATTTTCAAACCTTCCGCTCTTTGCCAATTCAATTAATCCAAACAAATTTGCCCCCGATGAAATGCCAACGAATAAACCCTCTAACTCTAAAAGCTTTCTCGCCGTTTCAAAGGCTTGCCAATTTTCAACGTCGATAATTTGGTCAATTAAGCTTAAATTAAGGTTTTTAGGTATAAAATTAGCCCCTATTCCTTGAATTTTATGACTGCCAGCCTTTCCACCCGTTAAAAGAGCGCTATCCTTCGGCTCACAACCGGCTATTACCACGTTTAAATTTTTTTCTTTTAAAAATTTAGCAATTCCTGAAATTGTTCCACCCGTGCCAATACCGCAAGCAAAACCTGCAACCGAGCCGTTAAGTTGAGAATATATTTCCGGACCGGTCGTTAAGTAGTGAGCTTTTGGGTTGGAAGGGTTTTCAAATTGAAGGGTTTTAAAAGAATTTTCGTTTTCTTTAAAAATTTCTTCGGCTTTATCAATTGCCCCTTTCATTCCAAGGCTTGCATCGGTCAAATAAAGTTCGGCGCCGTAAGCTTTGATAAGCTTAACACGTTCTTCGCTCATATTATTCGGCATACAAATAACCGCCTTATAACCCATTTTTTGACTAATCCCCGCAAGGGAAATTCCCATATTGCCACTTGTAGCTTCAATGAGCATTCCACCCGGCTTTAAGCCTTGTTTTTCAGCGTCTAAAATAATTTGAAGCGCCGGTCTATCCTTTATGCTACCCGTTAAATTATACCATTCGAGTTTAGCGTAAAGACGGCAATTAAGTTTAAAATGCTCTTCAATTTTTTTAAGCCGAACGATTGGTGTGTTGCCTATTAAATTTTCAGCAAAAATATTATTCATTATCACCAGAAGTTTCTGTTGGATTATTTTTTTCTAATAGTTTAGTACGAATAGCCTTGTCAATTTCGGCTGCAATTTCCGGATTTTGATTAAGATATTCTTTTGCTTTTTCTCTACCTTGAGCAATTTTTTCTCCATTATAAGAGAACCAAGAACCACTCTTTTCAATAATATCAAGGTCAACGCCAATATCGATTAAACAGCCCGTTTGAGAAACACCGCTACCGTAAATAATGTCAAATTCAGCAACTTTAAATGGTGGAGCAAGCTTGTTTTTAACAATTTTAGCCTTGGTTCTATTACCAATTAAACCGCTAGTATCTTTTAGGGTATCGCTCTTTCTAACGTCAATTCTAATGCTTGAATAAAACTTTAACGCCTTACCACCCGTTGTAGTTTCAGGGTTACCGAACATAACGCCAACCTTTTCACGAAGTTGGTTAATAAAAATAACGCAAGTTTTGCTCTTGTTGGTAATTGCAGTAAGCTTTCTTAAAGCCTGACTCATAAGTCGAGCTTGAAGACCAACGTGGCTATCGCCCATATCCCCTTCAATTTCTGCCTTTGGGGTTAAAGCGGCAACCGAGTCGATAACGATAAGGTCAACTGCGCCACTTCTTACCAAACTATCGGTAATATCTAAGGCTTGTTCGCCCGTGTCAGGTTGAGAAACGTATAAATTATCAAGATCAACGCCAAGATTAGCGGCGTAAGTTGGATCTAACGCATGTTCAGCATCAATAAAAGCGGCAATGCCACCTAATTTTTGAGTTTCAGCAATGGCGTGAAGGGCAACGGTCGTTTTACCTGAAGATTCAGGTCCGTAAATTTCAACGATTCTACCACGTGGAATACCACCAACGCCTAAGGCTATATCCAAAGCCAAGCAACCGGTTGGAATAACGTCGATTCCAACGTTTTTAGCTTCTTCGCCAAGCTTCATAATCGAGCCTTTACCATATTGCTTCGTAATTTGACTAATAACCAAGTCAAGGGCCTTTTGCTTATCGTCCATAATTTCACCTCTATTATATATTTGTAATTGTTTTTAACGCAAGGAACAATGACGCATTAGTCGCCTGTTCAATAACTTCTTTTCGTGTGCCGTTGAATTTATATTCGTAAACTTCAATGGCGTTATTTACACCAATTCCAATATAGCATAAGCCAGATTTTTCAACGCACTCAGCGTTTTCACTTGCATAGCCGGTTATTGAAATTGCAACGTTACATTTTCCCGTTTCCAAAAGCCCTTTCGCCATTTCAAACGCAACTTCGCTTGAAACTACGCTGAAAGTAGTTATAGAGCTATGACTAACCCCTAACCTTTCTTCCTTGGCTTTCGTGTTATATGTGACTAATCCTTCGTAAAAAAACTGACTTGCCCCTTCAACGGAAACGATTTTAGAAGCAATTAAACCACCCGTCATTGATTCGGAAGTTGAAATTGTCAATCTTCTTAGTTTTAAAAGGTTTAGTAGCTGACTTTCAATTGAAACGTCGTCTTCGGCGTAAACGTTGTTTTTAAAGGTAATTAAAAACTCTTTAATCGCCTTATCCACTTCAACTTTCGGTGCTCTACTATCGAAAACAAGCACCGTTTTACTGTTTAAGCCTTCCGTTTTAGTGTGGAAAAAACAACTTGGATATTTTTGACTAATTTGATCGGTTACGGCGTAAATTTTTTCATTTTCCAACCCAAAAAGTTTAAAAACAACCTTTTCGTGATAGATAGAATAATGGTCCGCCATTTTAGCCATTATCGCTTCAATTTCATCGCTGACGTTTTCACAAATTAAGCTAACGAACTTTTCACCGCAATAAAAACCGTTTTCGTTAAGCTCAATTTGGTTTTTGGCTAAAATTTCGTTAACTGAAAATTTAGCAAGCTTTGGATTTGCAATAAAAATAGTGTCGTAATTTTCTAAAATTAAAGAAGAAAAACTTTGACTATCTTCCCCACTAATTAAAACCGTTTTATCGGGATAAACCGAGTTTTGATTTAAGGAATATAAATAGTTTTTTTCCAATTGTAATTCAGTGTTTGAATATTTATCGGTAAAACAAATTAATAAAATTCTCATCTTTCAATAACCGCAAGAGTTTTTCTGTTGCGAATAAAATAATTCAATCCCGAAGCAATTGTTAAAACCACTGAAAGAATAAACAAAACGTAGCTAATCCACGTTAAAACTACGCCGATTGTTCCCACGGTAAACTGACCTGCAATTAAAACTGCAATAATGGTAACGTCTTGACAAAGGGTTTTTAATTTGCCAAACTTGTCGGCTGCAAGCACCAAGCCCTTTGAAGCCGAAACCATTCTCAAACAAGAAATTAAAATTTCTCTTGTTAAAATTATAACAACGCCAACCCCCCCTGCAATTAACGGCAAAAGGTTTGCATCGCATATAATTACCATTGCCGATAAAACTAAAACCTTGTCGGCACTGGAATCTAAAAACTTACCAAGGTCAGTTATTAAATTGTATTTTCTCGCAAGATATCCATCTAAAAAATCTGTGAATGCGGAAATTGCAAAAACTCCGCACGCAACTAAATAATGATATGGAAAATCAACGTAAAACACTGCGATAAACACAGGAATTAAAATCAGTCTTAAAACTGAAAGTTTATTAGGTAAGTTCATTATTTTCTACTCCTCCATAAAGGTCAAATTCTTGACGACTATGAATTTTTACTAAATATTTCTCGCCTTGGTTAACAACTTCGTCGCTGGTAAAATACACTAAGCCGTCAACTTCGGGAGCGGAAAAATACGCCCTTCCGTAAAATGCCTGTTTTTCATAGCTAATACCATCGCATAAAACTTCAATGGTTTTACCAACGTAACTATCTAAAATTTCATTAGCAACAAGTTGTTGTTGAGCATAAAGCTCCCTTTGGCGTTTTTGTTTTGTTTTTGGGTGAACTTGACCGCCAAGCTTATACGCCGGAGTGTCAGGCTCCTTTGAATAGGTAAAAAATCCTGCGTTGAAAATTTTAGCCCTTTTAATAAACTCAATAAGCCTTTCGTGTTCGGCTTGGGTTTCCGTTGGAAAACCGGTTATAAAAGTTGACCTAATAGCAATATCTTTAACCCTATTTTTAAGTTTGTTAACTAAATTTAAATATCCTTCAAAAGTCCCCTTTCTATTCATAAGCTTTAAAATTCTATCATCGGCGTGTTGCATTGGAATGTCGATGTATTTAATAAGCTTTGAATTAGTGGCAAGCTCATCGATAAGCTCGTCGGTAATTTTTTCAGGATAGCAATATAATAGTCTAATGCTACCAACGTTTTCAAGAGCGGAAAGACCTTTAATAAGTGGAACGAGCATATTTTTCCCATAAAGGTCTTCACCGTATTTCGTAGTGTCTTGAGCAACTAAAATAAGTTCTTGAATATCGCCTAAACTTTTGGCTTCTTCAATCAAGTCTTCCATTGGATAGGACTTAAATTTACCCCTTATTTTAGGAATTAAACAATAGGTGCAAAAGTTTGAACAACCATCGGAAATTTTTAAATATGCAAGATGGGGCGGAGTTGTCAAAAATCTTCCGTTTTTAACTTCTTCCCCACAGCCAACGAAATTAAACCTTTCGTTTTTTTCAAAAAGCTTTTCAATGGTTTGGCAAATTAGCGATTGATCGTAAGTGCCTAAAAAAGCGTCGACTTCAACCAACTCACCGAACAATTCATCAACGAACTTTTGAGGCAAGCAACCGGTCATAATAATTTTTTTCAGCCTACCGCTTTCCTTTAAGTAAGCGTAATCGAAAACCGTTTCAATGGCTTCTTGTCGAGAACTATTCAAGAAAGCGCAAGTGTTAATAACCAACACGTCACATTCTTCAATCTCGTTAGAAATTTTAAATTTTTTTGAAATTTCACCAAGAAGTTTTTCGCCGTCAACTCGGTTTTTATCACAGCCAAGGCACACTAGCCCTACCGTTAAGTTATTTTGCATAATTTTCCTCGTAAGCGCAGTTTTATATCCCTGTTATTATTTCCAACTCTCCACAAACTCGCCGTAATTTTCTTCGTAAATTTCACGAGTAATGTAAATGTTTCTTTGCTTATTATCCAAAACGTCTGAAATGTAGCCCATATCCACCATCCAGTCTAAAATTTTAACAGCCTTTGGATATCCCACGCCAAGTTTTGATTGTAAGGACGATTTAGAGCAATTTCTCGTTAAAATAACAACTCTTAACGCACGGAGATAAACGTCTTCAATTTCGCCGTCATCACCTGACTCACCTCCTACGTTATATTCGCCGTCACTTTGAGAAGCCGAATTTAGTTCGTTAGCTTTATTAATAAGTTCAAGGGCTTTTTCATCGTAATAAGCCTTGTTATGGTCACGAATATAATCGGTGACCGCCCTAACTTCAGCATCGCTAATAAACGAGCCTTGGGCTCTTTCAATGTTAGACATTTCGGTGGTTTTAAAGAATACGTCACCGTTACCTAAAAGCCTTTCAGCGCCAGGTTGACCAATAACGACCTGAGAGTCAACGTTACTTGAAGTTTTAAAACAAATTCTTGAAGTAAAGTTGTTTTTAATAGTTCCATCCATAACGTCGGCCGACGGGCGTTGAGTTGCAAATATTAAGTGAATGCCGGCAGCTCTTGCCTTTTGAGCAAGTCGTCCCATGCAGTTTTCAAGTTTTTTCTTGTTGTTTGGATTCATCATCATAAGGTCGGCAAACTCGTCAACCAAAATAACGATATAAGGTAATTTTTTATCAACCCCTTCAAAAACCCCAACTTTTTCGTTATATTCGCCAATATTTCTTGAATTATGATCAACGAATAGCAAATATCTTCTCTCCATTTCTTGAACCGCCCAATCGAGCATTGCCATAGCCTTGGTATCGTTGAAAATAATTTCGTTAAACATAAGGTGTGGCAACCCTTTATAGCAGTTAAATTCAACCATTTTTGGATCGACGATAATTAAACGCAAATCTTCCGGACTATACCTATAAAGAAGACTTATGAGCATAGAGTTTAAGCACACGCTCTTACCCGTTCCCGTTGCGCCGGCAACGATAAGGTGTGGCATTGATAAAATGTTAAGATTAATTGGCGTTCCAATAATATCTTGACCTAAACTAAAACTAAGCGACTTTGGCTTAATTGGATTATTTTTTGGCGCAATAACACTCTTTAACCCAACCATCGTAGTTTTGGCGTTTGGAACTTCAATACCAATTTTATTGGTTCCTGGAATAGGAATTAAAAGTCGAATTTCACCCGTAGCTTCAAGCCATACTTGAAGGTCGGTTTGAGCTTGTTGAATGTTTTTAGAAGAAACGTTTGGCGGATAGGAAACGACGAATCTCGTAACCGTTGGTCCGTAAATTATGTCGTCAACCTGCACGTCGATATTTCTCGTCATTTTAAAGGTTGTGACAATTTTTTCCGCCCTATCCTTTTGCTTTGCCATATCTTCCGCCAAAGCAACCTCGTCACGCTTGTAATCGTTTAACAAGCTGAGTGGTGGCGCTTTATACCTATAATTTAAAGGCATAAGGTCGATTGGATTTGGCTTTTCCTTTTCTTCTTGAACAGGCTTTTTAGGTTTTGGTGGCTCTTCAAAAATCGGCGAAGAAATTGCCGGCGCATTATCTTCCACGGTAGTTTTTGGCGGAGTTATAGCACTAATTCCTTCACGCACTCTTGAAGGCTTAACGGGTTCAGCAACTTCAGCCACCCTTTGAATTGACTCATCGCCCTCAATTAAGCCGTTTTTAACAACCCTTTCAACAGACGGTTTTTCCGCTTTGACAGGTTTAATTTTAGGCTCTTGCACCCTTTCTTCATTTTTATCTATGGTTCTTCCAACTACCGCCGACCTATCAACGCCCATTGGACTATCGACAACCTTTGGAATAGCCGTTGTTTCTTTCGGCGTATAAACCTTTGAAACGGCATCGTATGGGGTTGGGTCGGTGTTTTCCACAACTCTACCCGAACTAACCTTATCTTCACCTAAGAGTTTATCTTTACCGGTAAAGTCGGCATCCATAAATCTGTCGTTGCCGGTTGGAGTAATTCTCGTTTGACCGCTTCTAGTCACGTCGCCGTAAGGGTTTCTTTCAATTGGTCTAACCGTTGAACTTTCGCTTGATTCGGGCATTCTATCCCTATCGAAAATTGAGCCTAACGGATTAATTCCACCTTGACCGCTTCTAATATCTCCAACGGTTTCACCACCTCTAACTCCACCAACCGTTACAGGAGAGTGATAGCTATCAGTTTCCCAACCTCCGCCAACAGTCCGTTGAGAAGGAACTTGATAAACGTCACGACGGGTTTCGCCTTGAGAATAAGGCGAACTATCGCTTCTATGGGAAACCATTCGTTCAGCACTGCTGTTTAAGGTTGACATTGGGGTTTGACCAATGTTGTTAATATCCGGCTTTTGCGGTGTTTTGATATAGTCGAGCTTATCGGAAAAATCTTGCTCGTAACGTGATGCGTAAGAACGGGTTGATAAAAGCTCGTCGTTATCAACCGGCGCATACCCACCACGACTAAACGGAAAACTAACCGGTGAAGGTTGAGTTTGTTCTTGGCGTTTTTTAGGTTTTCTACCCCTATCTTTTACCGGTTGCTCGCCGTAAATAAAAAGTTGCGATTTTTGAGGCATGGTCGCACCTTCATCAAACTCTTCAACCTGTTGAGCAATGGTTTGATTAGAATTGTTTTGAGTTTGAGAAATCGGTTGTTGAGAAAGATTTTGTTTAACCGGTTGCGGTTTAACAACCCTTTCCCCCTTTTTCTCTTTCGACTTACCTAAAAATCTATTAACGAAAAATACTATACATAAAATTCCAACGACCGCCAAAACGGCATAAGTGCCAAATGGACGCAAAAACTGCAATAGCGGATAGGTTATAAGCGAGAAAACCGCCCCACCTGCCGTTGAGTTTTCTAAATTTAGCATACAGTCGCCGAAAGCTTGGTTAAGTCTATCGGTTAAAGTTAGGCTACCTTTCATAAATAGCGCAACGTGACACATTGCAAAAACAACCATTATTAAAAGATTAGCAACGAATAAAAAACTTTTAGTTTGCGGTTCAAACAAAGGTCTGTCAAAAACCATTGAAGCGCCTAAAAAAGTGGTTAAAATTAAAAATATAAAGGAGTAGTAGCCAAGCACCCCTAAAAGAAATCCACGAACGTAGCTTCCAATTGGATAAACTATATCGCCAATAATAAGGCACAAAAAAGCTAGCACTGAAAATAATACCAGCGCCATACCAAAAACTTCTTTTGAAAATAAACCGCCCGAGCGATTATTTCTTCTTTCCATCGACTTTCCCAAAAGAGTGCCCCCATTATTAATATTTTAATATTAATAGTATAACATATAAATTTTTTAATACAAAACGTTTTTAATGAGTTTATTTTTATTTTTTGGTAAAATTATAAAAAAATTCACACCTCGCAAAACGAAGTGTGAATAAATTTATATTTTTAAATTTATTAGCTGTTTGAATCGATCATTTTAACGATATCGCCAACGGTTGTAAGCTTTGAAGCTTCTTCTTCGCTAACGGAGATGTTGCATTCATCTTCCAACGTCATTAACAATTCAACAACGTCTAAGGAATCGGCTTTAAGATCGTCAATAATTTTGCTATTTGCAGAAATTGAACTTTCTTCAATTCCAAGTTGTTCGGCAAGAAGTGATTTTACTTTTTCAAATGTAGACATATATTTTACCTCCAAATTTCTCTTCTATTATATCAAATTGCACAACCTATGTCAATAATCTTTGACAAAAATTACGCCATTAGCAATTTTTTACGTTATTTTTTTGGATTTTTACGCATAGTAAGCGAAATTCTATTCTTTTTAAGGTCAACTGCCAAAACCTTAACTTTAACCTTTTGACCAACCTTTAAAACGTCGGATGGGTGCTTAACGTAGCCGTCTGAAATTTCCGAAATATGCACTAAACCATCTTGGTGAACCCCAAGGTCAACGAAAGCGCCAAAGTCGGTTACGTTGCGAACGGTTCCGTTAATTTCCATTCCTGGCATAAGACTGTTAATGTCTAAAATATCCGACCTAAGTTCAGGTTGTGGCAAACTATCACGCACGTCTCTACCCGGCTTTAACAATTCGGCAACTATGTCGTTTAAAGTTGGCACGCCAAGGGAACAAATTACGGCAACTTTATCAGCCCCTACTTCCTTAATTTTATTAGGTAATTCCTTTAAATTTCCTTCGATAATATCCTTGTCGGTATAACCGAAGAAATTTAAAAGTTTTTCAGTTGCTTCATAACTTTCAGGGTGAACTCCCGTGTTATCTAACACGTTTGAGCCACCGTCGATTCTCAAAAATCCCGCACATTGTAAAAAAGCCTTTTCGCCAAGCTTTGAAACGCTTAAAAGGTCCTTTCTCGACCTGAATTTTCCATTCTTTTCTCTAAACGCAACAATGTTTTTAGCAATTGCTGAATTTAATCCTGAAACGTAGGATAAAAGCGCAGGGCTCGCAGTGTTCAAATTAACGCCAACCTTGTTAACGCAATCTTCACAAACGCCCTTTAAAACTTCATCAAGGCGGGCTTGTGGCATATCGTGTTGATATTGACCAACACCGATAGATTTTGGATCAATTTTAACGAGTTCTGCAAGTGGGTCTTGAAGTCGGCGAGCAATAGAAATAGCCGAACGCTCGCTAACGTCGAGATCAGGAAACTCTTGTGCGCCAAGTTTTGAAGCCGAATAAACCGAAGCTCCCGCTTCAGAAACAACGGTGTATACGCAAGGGTGTTTAATATCAGCCGATTTAATCATATCGGCAACGAAAATTTCCGATTCTTTTGAAGCCGTTCCATTACCAATTGAAATAACGTCAACCTTATATTTATTAATGAGTTTTATAAGTTTTTCCTTTGCATCGAGCTTATCTTTTTGAGATTCTCTCGTTGGGAAAACAACCGTTTTACTATCTTCTAAAAACTTACCAGTTTCGTCAACTACCGCAATTTTACAACCCGTTCTAATTCCAGGGTCAAAACCCATTGTCACCTTTCCACGAATTGGTGGTTGCATTAAAAGTGGTTCAAGGTTAACTTCAAACATTTTAATGGCTTGTTCCGACGCCACTTCGGTTAAGTGAGAGCGGATTTCTCTTTCAATCGAAGGATAAATTAAACGGTCGTAGCTATCGATAACCGCTTCTTCAACGAGACTTGTCGTAATGCTACCCGCTTTAACGAAAAATACTGCGCAAACCCTTTGGGCAAAAGCCTTGTCAATGGAAACCTTAACCTTTAAATAGCCTTCCTTTTCGCCACGGTTAATAGCTAAAATTCGGTGACCTTTTGCTTCCTGAACGCTCTCGCAATATTCGGCATACATTTCATAGGTTTTAGCTTCTTCCTTTTTCTCGTCGTCAAGCTTGGCAAACTTAGTTTCAATAATACCGTTTTTAAGGAATAAGTTTCTAAGTTTTTTTCTTAATTCCGCATTATCGGAAACACGCTCAGCAATAATATCCTTTGCCCCGTCGATTGCTTCTTTAACGGTTTTAACGCCCTTTTCTTCATCAACGTAAGGTAAAGCTAAATCGTCAACGCTACCTTCTTTAAGGTCTTGAGCTAAAATAATATCGGCAAGTGGTTCTAATCCCTTTGCAATAGCAACGGTTGCCCTCGTCTTTTTCTTTTGCTTGTATGGGCGGTAAACGTCTTCAACTTCCGTTAAGGTTTCACAAGCTAAAAGCGCCTGGGTAATTTCATCGGTCATTTTGCCTTGTTCGGTAATGGAAGAAGCAACTTCTTCCTTTCTCTTTTCCAAATTTCTCAAATAGTTAAGTCTATCGGAAAATTCCCTTAAAACTTGGTCGTCAATGTGACCCGTCATTTCCTTTCTATATCTTGCAATAAAAGGTATGGTATTGCCATCGTCAAGCAAAGAAATAACGTTTTTTACGTTTTCTTCTTTAAGTTTAAATTCTTGCGTAATTTTCTTTAAAATGTCCATTTGTTTATCCTTTTAAAAATTTTTATATACTTATCGGTTTTATCCGATTATTCACTTTTTAATATTAAAATACTTTCCGATTTTAAACAAATTTTTTCGCCCAAAATTTCATTATTCATCAAGTTTTTCATTGGTTTATCAAAGGTTAAAATAAAGTCGGAAAAGCCAACGTTACACCCAATTAAAACCTGATCGAACTCGGTTGTTCTTTCATAAATTAAAACACCGTTTTGTGCATATAAAACGTTAGTTTCACCACAGGCAAAAGCTTGGATATTTTTTCTAATTTCACCAAGTTTTTTAAGGTGAGAAACCATTTCTAAATTTTCCTTTCCCCAAGGGTAAGGCTTGCGATTATAAGGGTCTAAATTACCCCAAACGCCCGCTTCATCACCATAATAAACGCTTGGAACGCCATAGAGTGTAAAAGCCAAAGCATAAGCTATTTTTCCAAGTTTAACACCCTTTTCATATTCGGCGTCGGTCAACCTTTCAAACGCCATTAAATCCTTGTTTTGTTCTAATTTTTCACTACCCAAAACGCTAATTATTCGTGGGCTATCGTGAGTGGATAGACAATTCATCAATAGGTTTAACGCACAAGATGGATAGTTATTAATTTGATTAATAATGGTTTGGTAAATAAAATCAACCGAGCGTGTTAATAAAAAGTTTATAATGCCGTTTCTAAGCGGATAGTTCATAACGCTATCGAGCTGATTTCCCAAAAAATATTCTCGCCTACTTCCATAGGCAATTTTATTAGTAGCGTCTTCCCAAACTTCGCCAATAATAACGGCGTTTTCATTAATTGATTTAACGCTTTTTCTAATAGCTTCAACAAAAGATGAACTAAGTTCGTCAACAACGTCGAGTCGAACGCCTAAAAAACCTAAATCAAAATTTGTTTTAAGCACTTTTTCGGTTATAAAACGTTGGAACTCTTTTGAATTTTTCTTAATCGACGGCAAGCTTTCAAAACCCCACCAACTTTGATATTTATTAGGAAAATCAATAAAATCAAACCAACTAAAATAAGGCGAACTTTGACTTTGAAAAGCCCCTATTTCTTCAAAATTTCCCCGTCTATTAAAATATAAACTATCGCTTCCAACGTGGTTGTAAACACCATCGAAAATTATTCCAATTCCCCTATTTTTTGCATCGTTAATAAGCATTTTTAGGTCGTTAAAATCGCCTAAAACTTCATCGATTTCAAGGTAATTTCCCGTGTCGTAGCGGTGGGAACTAAACGCCTTTACAATTGGATTTAAATATATACAAGTCACGCCCATTTCGGCAAGAAAATCTAACTTTTCTCTAATCCCTTGTAAATTTCCGCCGTAAAATTGATTATTAAGAACTTGACCTTGTTCGTTTTTATAAATTAATTGGTCGCACCAATCGGCTTTAATTTTGCCTTCACCAACGGTAAAATCGCCAAATTTATTAAATCGGTCGGGGAAAATTTGATAAATAACCCCACCTTTAAGCCAATTAGGCGTTGAATAAGTTTTACTATAAACTAACAATTGAAAATGGTTAAAACAATTTTTTTCGGCGTTTAAAAGGTTGTTTTTTCCATAAAAAACGCCGTTAAAGTTAAAACCATACCAATATAACCCACAATTTTTTATATTTATGCACAACAAAAAGCCATCCTCTA
>JAZQKQ010000019.1:0-29086 GCA_045542235.1 Christensenellaceae bacterium
AAAGTCGGGTTCAGGGGGATCTAAATCAGGTTCAACAAGCGGAAACGACGGCTCAACTGAAGGACAAATCAGCACCACGCCACCACCAGTAATTTTCGATGGTCAAACAACTTACGACCAAATGCTTGACGAAGCAATTGCCGAATACGAAGCAATGCTCGAAAACAACGCAAGCATCGAACAATTAGAAGCTCAACTTGCTTATATTGAATCCTTAAGATTCTACGTTGGTAAGTAATTAATTTAAAACTTAAAACGCCGTTTTCATTGAAAAACGGCGTTTGTTTTTTATCGTGTAATTAAAAACGGTTGGTTTAACGATGGAAAAGTTAGTAATAAAAAACTGTTTTTTCAAAATTTTATCCTAAAAAATTAGCCTATAAGGCGGTTATTGCCGTTTTTTTAATAAAAATAGCCTATTTATTTTTTAATTTTTTAAAAAATTGCTTGATAAATTGTAAAAACTATTATATAATGTTATATGTATATATGTAAATTATATAACGATTACTTATTGATGTGAGGTTAATATGGAAAAGAGCAGAAAGCAAAGAAGGGTATATGGTTCTATTGCTGAATCTATGATCGACAGAGAAGGTAAGCCGGTTATTCCTGGTCAAGAACCAGTTTACGATGAACCTGAAAAGGAAGTAGCTCAAGAGCCTGTTCAAGAACCTGTTCAAGAAGAAGTAGTTCAAGAACCTGTTCAAGAAGAAGTAGTTGAAGAAGTAGCTCAAGAAGAAGTAGCTGAAGAAGCTGCCGCTACTATGGATGAAGAACAAGCTGAAATTGAAGTTGCTCCTGAAATTGCCGCAGCTATTGAAGAAGATAAAGAGCCAAAGATTATTGCTAAAACCTTTGCAATGAAAATGCTCGAAGCCGATGAAGTTCTTCAAGATAGATACGACGAACTTAAAAACTACGCTTTGCGCTTTAAAAAGCTTAAATCAAGAATTTCAAGAAAATTCGACTCTATTAACAAAGGTCGTTTACAATTCGTTAAGCTTTGCGTAACAGGTAAAACCTTAAAACTCTATCTTAACATGGATATCAATTCCGTTGATTCTAAATTCCACTGTAAGGATATGATGGATAAGAAGACTTACGTAACCGTTCCTGTTCTTTTAAGAATTAAGTCTGGTCGTGCGGTTAAATACGCTAAAATTCTTATCGACCAAGCAGCTGAATTCCACGGATTAGTTGAAAATAAAAAATTCCAAGAAGTTGACGCTATGGCGTTGATTGAAGAATCTTTAAAAAATGGTGACGACGTTGAAGCTTTAGAAAACACCGCTTTAACTGAAGACGTTGAAAATGCTGAAGCAGTTGAAGCTGTGGAAGTTAGTGAAAACGCCGAAACCGTTGGTGACGCTGAATAATTGGCGCACTTAATAAAGGAGAATTTTATGAAAAAGTTATTATCATTAATTTTAATTGTTGCTTTATTTACCGTTATTGCAACAACCGTTGCGGCTTGTGGTTGTAAAAAGGACAATCCAACCGATTCAAGCCCAACTTCAATTATAACCCGCCCAAGTGCTGGTGCGTCTACAAGTGAATCTGTTGAAGCAAGCACTGAAACAAGCGCTGAAACAAGCGCTGGAGCAAGCACAGAAGTTTCTTCAACAACTTCAAACGAGCCTGCTACTTCAACAAACGTTTCAACCGAAACTTCTCAATCTACTTCCGACGTTCAACCTTCTTCAAGTGTTGAAGGACCTGGCGCAGTTGACAGCTCTGGCTGGACGGAAGATAAGTAATTATATATTATATAATAATGAAAAGAAATATTTTAGTTTTAATTGCAGTTTTGAGCTTGTGTTTAATTCTCGTGGTTGGTGTCGGCTGTCAAAATAATTCAAATCAACCGGTTAGTCAATCGAGTGCAAGTGAAGTTAGTTCTCAAACGTCAACTTCTCAAACAAGCTCTCAACCTCAACAAAGCTTAACCTCATCAATTCAACCTAACGTTAGTCAAATTCAAAGCGCAAGTGAAGAACCAAGCACGAGCGAACAAGTTAGTGTAAGCGAAGAACCAAGCGCAAGCGAACAAGTTAGCGCAAGCGAAGAACCAAGCGCAAGCGAACAAGTTAGCGCAAGCGAAGAACCAAGCGCAAGCGAACAAGTTAGTGTAAGCGAAGAACTAAGCGCAAGCGAACAAGTTAGTGTAAGCGAACAAGTTAGCACGAGCGAACAAGTTAGTTCTTCAAAGGAAGAAAGTAGCGAAAATAGTTCGCAACAAAAATCATCGTCAAGCAAAAAGCCAATTTTTAGCGACGACGGCGATTACACGCCAAGTTGGTTTTAAAAAATTAAAAAACTTGCAATCTTTTTAGGTTGCAAGTTTTAAATTTATAATAGATATTGTGTAAAAAAGCATAATAAAACGGCATATTTTGTGGTAAAGTTAGCAAAACTTTAAAAGGTAAAAAAATGCGATTTTTAGTTAAAAAATGCTTGACATAAAAGGCGTTATATAGTAAAATTAATTAGCATCCCAAATAGCGGGGTGTTAATTTTTTAGGAAGGCATTAGAAAAATGGCAAAATCAAAAGGCGCAAGAGTTAGAATTACACTTGCATGCACAGAATGCAAGCAAAGAAATTACGACGACTATAAAAACAAAAAGAACACCACTGAAAGACTTGAATTAAACAAGTATTGTCCGTTCTGCAAAAAGCACACACTTCACAAAGAAACGAAGTAATTTTCGGTGTGTAATTTTTTCAAACAAATTTCGAGGATATAGTTATGAGCGAAAAGAAAAATGTTGTAGCCAAAGATAAGGCTAACAAAAAACCAAATTGGTTTAAACGCATGTGGACGGGGCTTTGCAAAGGTCTTTCCAACATGAAAAACGAGCTTAAAAAGGTTTCGTGGCCTACTTTTTCTAAGGTTGTTAAGCAAACCGGAATTGTTATAGGCGTTGTTTTAGTTTTCCTCATTGTTATCACAGCTTTCGACTTTGGTTTACAAGCATTGTTAACCTTAGTTACAGGTTCATAAGTAACCATTGGAGAATAGAATGAGCGGTTCTGAAAAGGCAAAATGGTATGTTATTCATACTTATTCTGGCTATGAAGCATTAGTTCAAGATGGTCTTTTTAAGTTAATTGAAAACAATAACTTACAAGATATCATTTTCGATATACAAATTCCAATGGAAGAGACCATTGAAGAGCGTGCTAACGGCAAGAAGAAGGTTGTTCAACGCAAAAAAATGCCATGCTACGTTTTCGTGAAAATGATTTACGATAACGATTTATGGTTTTTAATAACAAACACCCGTGGCGTAACGGGTTTCGTTGGTCCACAAGGTAGACCACAACCAATTACCGATGAAGAAGTTCAAAAAATGGGACTTGAAACAAAGGTAGATGCAAACGAAATCGATTTAAGCGAAGGGGATATGGTTCAAATTGTGACCGGTCCGCTTGCAACGCTTATGGGCGAAATTATTTCACTTAATTCTGCAACTCAAAAGGCAAGGGTTAAAGTGGCGGTATTCGGCAGGGATACTGAAGTAGATTTTAATTACGTCGAGCTTAAAAAGCTTGGTATAACTGAATAATAAGGCTCTATTTTTAGGCTTTATAAAGTGGGAGAGGCGTTAAATTTTTTCTATGGCGCCACGTTTTTACCACATATATGGAGGAATTTTTATGGCAAAGAAAATCACAGCTGTAGTTAAACTTCAACTTCCAGCAGGAAAGGCGACTCCAGGTCCACCAGTAGGTTCAACACTTGGTCCTCACGGTATCAATATTCTTGGATTCACCAAAGAATTTAACGCAAAAACAGCAGGTCAAGAAGGTTTAATTATCCCAGTAGTTATCACCATTTATCAAGACCACTCGTTCACCTTTATACTTAAGACACCACCAGTTCCTGTTCTTATCAAAAAGGCTTGCAACGTTCAATCTGGTAGCGCTGTTCCAAACAGAACAAAAGTAGCAAAGCTTACTAAGGCTCAAGTTGAAGAAATTGCAAAGACAAAAATGCCTGATATGAACGCAGCATCACTTGAAGCTGCAATGAGCATGGTTGCCGGCACTGCACGCAGTATGGGTATAACCGTAGAAGACTAATATATATTAAGTGGGAGAGTTATTTTAACTTGTTTGACCACGAGGAGGAATCTTTTTTATGAAAATGGGTAAAAAATACGTTGATAGCAGAAAATCCTATGACCGTAGTAAACAATATGAAATTGGCGAAGCAGTAGATTTAGTTTTATCTACCGCAAAGGCAAAGTTCGATGAAACAATTGAACTTCACGTTAAACTTGGTGTAGACCCAAAACAAGCTGACCAACAAGTTAGAGGCGTTATCGTGCTTCCAAACGGAACAGGTAAAAACGTTAAAGTTTTGGTTATTGCTAAGGGCGAAAAGGCTGATGCTGCTGTTGCTGCCGGTGCTGATTACGTTGGCGCTGAAGAAATGGTAGCTAAAATTCAAAAAGAAAACTGGTTCGATTTCGACGTTGTTATCACAACACCTGATATGATGGGCGTTGTTGGTAGAATTGGTAAGGTATTAGGTCCTAAGGGTCTTATGCCAAACCCAAAATCTGGAACGGTTACTATGGACGTTGAAAAGGCAATTCGTGATACTAAAGCTGGTAAAGTTGAATACAGACTTGACAAAACGGCTATTATCCACTGCCCAATTGGTAAAAAGTCTTTCGGTAAAGAAAAGCTTGTTGAAAACTACAACGCACTTTTCGAAGCAATCGTTAAGGCTAAGCCAGCAGCTGCAAAAGGTCAATACGTTAGAAGCGTTAGTTTAGCAAGCACAATGGGACCTGGCGTTAAAGTTGCCAACAAAATCTAATTAAATTTGATTGACTTAGTTAGGTTTATTTGTTATAATGTTAAAGTAAACAATTAAATAAGCTTAAGAAAGCAGGTTTTTAATAGACGAAAGTCTTCCCGCCGAGGCAATCAAAAATAGTGTAGATTTATAATGCACCTTTATGCTTTGGCGTAAAGGTGCTTTTTTACGATTATTTATCAAGGGTTAATCCCAAAATTTTCAAAAAAATTAGGAGGTAAAAATCTTGTCAGCTAATTTAGAAGTTAAAAAGCAGGTTGTTGAAGATATTAAGGCAAGAATTCAAGCTGCAAAGAGCGTTGTATTCATTGACTATAAAGGTTTAACAGTTGCTGAAGATACCGATTTCCGTTCTGAATTTAGAAAAGCAGATTGCGAATATAAGGTTCTTAAAAACACTTTAGTTAGAAAGGCTTTAAACGATCTTGGCGTAACCGATTTCGATGCCGACCTTAACGGCCCAACAGCCGTTGCTTTCGGTAAGGATGAAACAAGCGCTGCAAAGGTTGTTTGTGAAGCTTGCAAAAAGTTCAACGATAAAATCTCTGTAAAGAGTGCATACGTTGACGGTTCTTACGTTGATGCAAACGGCGTTAAAGTTTTTGCTGCAATTCCATCAAAGGAAGTGCTTCTTGCAAAAATGCTTGGCTCTCTCAAGTCACCACTTACAGGTCTTGCTATTGCTATTAATGCTATTGCAGAAAAACAACAAGGCTAATAATCGCCTTATAGGTCGACTTTTCCTTTAAAAGTCAAAAATAAAATTAAAAATTTAAGTAAATAATTCGGAGGAATATTAAAATGGCAGATATCGCAAAGATGATTGAAGAAATTAAAGCTATGACCATCGTTGAACTTAACGATTTAGTAAAAGCAATTGAAGAAGAATTTGGCGTTAGCGCAGCAGCTACAGCTGTTGTTGCAGCTCCAGCAGCTGGCGCAGCTCCTGCAGCAGAAGAAAAGACTGAATTCAACGTTATTTTAAAGGAAGTTGGTGGCAACAAAATTGCTGTTATCAAGGTTATCAGAGAAGTAACTGGTCTTGGTCTTGTTGAAGCTAAGGGTCTTGCTGAAGCTGGTAAAACAATTAAAGAAGGCGCTTCTAAGGAAGATGCTGAAAAGATGGTTGAAAAGTTCAAGGAAGCTGGCGCTACAGCTGTTGCTGAATAATTTAATCTCTAAAATTTTTTTGAAAGAAAAAAGAACTGACTTTTTGTCAGTTCTTTTTATTTTACTTTTATTTGTTATTGTGGTATATTCTATTTATGACGAAGAGAGAAAAACTAACCAAACGAAGAAATACTCGCCGTAGCTTTGATAAAGTTAAACTTAGCCGAGAAAAGAAGCAAATGCTTAGGGAACAGCGCTACTACTACGCTTTAATTTTTTCCGCTTTTTGCCCTTTTTATAAGTTTAAAAAATTCGACGTTAATTTTATCAAGTTCTACTTAATTCAAATTGCAAAAACAAAACAAGGCGCTAACGAAAAGTTTTTAGAGCTCGTTAACATGATAAACTGCGCATAAAAATTTCCACGCATTAAAAATTGCGTGGGAATTTTAATTTTAATCGAAATTAATTATAAAATATTTAAAAATTAAAAAATCAAAATTTTAGATAGATTTTAATAATATTTAGTCGATAAATAGGGTTGGTTAAAAAAAGATTTTCAATTTTCGCCAAAATTCGATAAATTTCGTTTGAAAATAGTGTAAATTTATTTAACATTTTAAAATAAAATGGTATAATATAGGCATAAGTAAGTGAAACTAAAAGTTTTGCGAAAAATTTGGAGGGGCTTATGTCTAAACGCAGAGTATTTCTTATACAGGAAGATGAAGCTATACTTGAAGAACTAAAGAGAGAAATTAACGCTAACGATTTTGAAATTGTTGGATCGGCCCTAAATGGAAAAATAGCTCTTGAAAGTATTTTGGCAATTCGACCGGATTTGGTTATAACCGAACTTACTATTTCCGGCGTTGACGGACTTGGAATTATTGAAAAGTTAAAAATGCTTTTACCTCACGTTAAAGTTGTGGTATATTCGAGCATTTCTAATGAAGAAATAATTAAAACGGCAATGAATAAGGGGGCGAGCTATTATATGGTAAAGCCAACCGATTATAAGCTTTTTAATCAAAGGTTAAAAGAACAATTTTTATCGGCTTCGGAAAAACCAATTCATTTCGTTCATTCTTCCTTAGATGAAAAAATTAGTAAAATATTTTTATCTTGTGGAATACCGCCTCACATTAAGGGATATTTCTATTTGCGTGAAGGGGTTAAAATGGCGGTTAAACAGCCAACCATTATCAATTCAATAACAAAGCAGTTATATCCAAAAATTGGCGAAATTTACGATACCACGCCATCAAAAGTTGAAAGGGCAATTCGCCATGCAATTGAAGTTGCTTGGAACAAGGGTAGAATTGAAAGCATAAATAACCTGTTCGGGGTTAGGGCTTATATGAGTGGCGAAAAGCCTACTAACGGTGAGTTTATTGCATTAATTGCTGATAAAATGTTGCTTGAAGGCTCTTAAAATTTGAAAAAATTTTCAAGGTTTAACAATAAATATTAACTAAATTGTCGCTAAAATCAGGCAAAAGAAGGAATTTATTAAAAATTTACAATTTTTCACTATATTTTCAATAAAATTTTTAACTTTTTGCTACAAAATAGTTTACAAATTAATACAATATTAATATAATTATTGCGCAAGATAGAATAGAAAACAAAAATTTAATCTATTCAAACGGAGGCTACAATGGGTTATAAGCTTTGCCCAAGATGTGAACTTAATTATATTAAAGATGAAGAAGAATATTGCGACGTTTGTAAGGCTGAGTTAAAACTTGGACCGCAACTTATTTTCGCTATCGACGAAGATGAAGAATCCCAAGAAAAACTTTGTCCTTACTGCAAGCAAAATTATATTTCTATTAAAGAAGATATGTGCGATCAATGTCGTGAAGATAGGCGCTATCAAGAAGAAAAGGAAGTTGATATTGAAAACGATGAAAGTTGGCGTAATTTCCTTGACGACGATGAAAAGGACGATATCGTTAACGCTGAAGATAGTGAAGAAATGCTTTCTCTCAATCAACTTCAACAAGAAGAAGCAAGCGAGCTTTTCGATGATGAAGAAGACTACTTTGAAGAGGAAGAAGAAACCTATTCCGAACCTGACGACTTTGATTACGGCGAAGTTGATATTAACGACTACGACGAAGATGAAGAAGATGAGGACGATGACGACGATATTGACGACATCTAATTAAAATAGGTATAAAAAGGCTAATTTTCGTATATAATTAAATATATGATAAAAAAAGTTAGCAGTTTCACGGCAATCAAAAAGGGTGTTGAAAGGCTTAAAGGAAACAAGGTTGAAGTTACGCAAAACCTTGGTAGAAACAAAATTATAAGCTATTTAGGCACTATAACGGGGGTTTATCCTTCTTTGTTTACCGTTCTTCCCGACGTTCCTATTTTCGATGGTAAAACCAGTTTTTCCTATTCGGAAATAATGTGCGGAAACGTTAAAATTAAAAAACCGAAAATTGAATAAAAAAAGGGCTTTTCTAAAAGGAAAGTCCTTTTTTGTTCTAAAAAAACAAATCAAAGCATAAAATTTAGCATATAATTTTAGGCGAAAAGGTGTTCGCAAAGGAGTTAGAATGTTAAACACGATTATGGAAAGCGGTGGAGTTTGTTTTTTAGAACAAATTACCGAGCAAAATAGAATTGAAAGCAGTTTAAATTTATCCGATAGCTATTTTTCTAAAATTTTATCTTCAAGTTGTCAAATCGTAGACGAATATTGTAAGGTTGTTAACGGTGAACTTAAATACGGCGGTAAAATTACTTATAACGTTATTTACGAAGGCGAAGGCATTGAGAGAATTGAAGCGGGGGCGGAGTTTTCTTTTAAAAAAATTATCGGCGTTGACAATGCAATTTGCACTCCTCACTACCAAATTAATAGCCATCAAATTAAGCGAAGCGGTGGGTTGCTTTACGTTGAAACGATAATTGATTCTTCTTTTGATTTATTCACTCAAAAGGAAGTTAATTATTTAGCCGATATTGATTGTTTAAAACAGCCTGATATGGTTAATTTTAATAGAATTGAAAGTTATGAAGAGCTTTTTTCCTTAGATGATGAGTTTGAATGCGCAAAGTTAAAAAATTTGCTTTCATCAACCACCGATGTTTCAATAAATTCAATTTTGCCTATTTTTGACGGGGTAAAAATTCAAGGCGACCTAATTTTAACCTTGGTTTTATTGCCTTTTGGGCAAAATAGTGATATATTAAAAGAAAGGCGTGTTATTCCTTTCGATTTACAATTCGATTTACCCGGCGTTAGGGAGGATAGCAAGCTTTCAGCTTCCGCCCTTGCAACGAAAATTTCTTGCAAGGTAATGACCGATGAAGATGAAAATCTTTCAACAATTTCAACTCAAATTGATTTAAGGTTTAATTTTCAGGCTGAAATTCTTGAAGAAAAAGCCCTTTTAAAGGACGTTTTTTCCACCACCGCCAATATTGACAAAACAATTGAAAGAATAGAATATTTTCAGTTTGTAGGTCAAAAAATTCAAACGGAAAAAATTAGCGGTAAGTTTATTTGTAGCGTGCCGGAAAATTCTCGGTTCATTTGTCTTATTGGGGAAGAAATTCAAGTGGTTTCCACCTACGAAAAAAACGGCGAAAACCTTTGCGATTTATTAGCTTTAGCCGATGCAATTTTTATCGACGGCGAAAATCAAATGGTAAGCAGGAAAGCTCAGTTTGCTTTTACCGTTAAACTCGGCGAAAAAGCTTTGTTAGTTTCCTTGCTCGGCGCTACCGTTTGCGAACTTTCTTCAAAGCTTAAACAAGGTCAAATTGAAGGTGAGTTAACGGTTAAAATTTCTTTTATGGAATTTGATAAAATTTCCTTTAACGTTATAACGGGGGTTAGCGAAATTTCCCAAAAGTCGCCAAATAAGTCGGCTATTTCAGTATATATTGGAAAAAAAGGCGATAGCGAATGGAACGTTATGACCAATTTAGGCGAAGAAATCGATGTTATTTATCAGTTTAATCCAACCTTAGAATTTCCACTTTCCGGTGGCGAAAAGGTTATTTGTTATAGACAAATAAAATAGTAAAAAGGAAAAACCAATGAAGATAGTTAAAGAAAAAGGCTATGCAAAAGTTAATTTATTTTTAGACGTGGTTGGGGTTGAAAATGGCTTTCATAATCTTGATAGCGTGGTTGTCACCATCGACCTTTTCGACCTTATAACATTAACCAAGCGAAAGGATAAATTAGTTACCATAAAACAAGCCCACAGCCTTTACAGGGTGGAAGAAACCGTTGACAACAATGCGGTTAGGGCAGGAAGGGCTTTCGTTGAAGCTTTTAACACTAACGGCGTTGATATTGTGGTGAAAAAGCAAATTCCAATCGGTAGCGGATTGGGCGGTTCAAGCGCCGATATTTCCGCAGTTCTTCGTGGTATGGCAAAGCTATATGAAATTAAAGAAGATATTAAACCTATTGCCGATAGCCTAGGCTCTGACAGTGGATATTTGTTAACGGGTGGATATGCTCGGCTTCAAGGTCGTGGAGATAGGGTTGAGCCTTTAAATTTAACCAATAAACTATATATGGTTATAGTAACGCCGGAAGGTGGCGTGAACACAGGGGAATGCTTTAAGCTTTGCGACCAAATGAAAGCGGATATAAAGGTGGGCGGAGCGGAAAATTTAATTGAAAAATTAAAGGCAAAAACCTATGGGCAAAATGATTTTTATAACGCTTTATATTTACCTGCTTGTAAAATTAACGGCGAAGTGGAAATTGCGTATAATAATTTAAAAAATCTTTCGCCAAGGGCGGTGTTTATGAGCGGAAGCGGAGCTTCAATCGTGAGTGTTTTCGATGAATTAGAGCTTTGCAAGTGGGCGGAGCAAAAACTTAAACGCCTGCACAAAAACGTTTTCATAACTCAAAGTTTAACGGTGGCAGAAATTAACAAGCCGAATTTCTTTACTAAAACAATTTATAATTAAAATAAATATGCTTTCAATTGAAAGCGTATTTTTTTTGTGAAAAAAATTTATTTTGTTATAAAAATTAAAAAAGCCGTCAATAATTAAAAAAGAAAAAATTAAAGGCGGTAAAAAAAGTGAAAAAATATTGCATAAGTTTTACGTTAATTCTCATAATAATTTTGATAATTTGTTCAGGTGTGGGGGAGGGCGAATCTAATTGCACCCAATATCTACGCCTCCACATTCGGGCTAATTCCAATGCTCAAGTTGACCAAAACGTTAAATATGAAATCAAGGAAATAGTGGTTGAAAGTTTAACGCCGTTAGTGGCTAATTGTCAATCGAAAAGTGTTGCAATGGAAAGACTAAACAATGAGTTAACTGCTATTAATCGACTTATTGACGGGTTTTTAGCTAAAAAAGGCTTTAATTATAAAAGTAAAGTTAGCTTAACGCAAGAAGTTTTTCCAACTCGCGAATACGATGGTGTAACCTTGCCTTTCGGTCTTTACGACGCTTTGATTATTGAGCTTGGAAGTGGCGTGGGAGATAATTGGTGGTGCGTTGTTTATCCGCCGTTATGTTTTACGGATAGTAAAAACGTTAAATACCGCTCTCTCATATACGACGTAATTGACAAGTTTTTTAAAAATAAAGGAGAAAATAATGAAAAAACTAGCACGAATTTGTTGTGTGCTTTTAGCTGTTATAAGCCTGACTTGTTGCGTAGGGCTGGTTAGTCAAAAAGTGGCAAATAGGGAAGTAGCCACGGTTATGACCGCCGTTTACAAGCAAGGTAGCCAAGGCGAAACCGTTAAAACCATTCAACGTAAACTTAAAAACTGGGGCTATTACAACGGCTCGGTTGACGGCATTTACGGCGCTAAAACTAAATCGGCTGTAATATATTTTCAAAGAAAGAACGGCTTAACTGCCGACGGCGTTGTGGGTAATGCAACCTTAAAGGCGTTGGGAATGCAAAGCGGTAGTTCAAGTCAATCGGCAACCGGTGGATATTCCAGCGTTGACGTTAATCTTCTTGCCCGTTTAATTTACGGCGAAGCAAGAGGGGAAAGCTACGTTGGTCAAGTTGCCGTTGCAGCCGTTGTGTTAAACAGAGTTAAAAATCCATCCTTCCCAAACACTATTTCCGGTGTAATTTATCAACCTTACGCCTTCACGGTGGTAAGCGACGGTCAAATTAATTTAACGCCAAACCAAACGGCGTATAAGGCGGCGAAGGATGCAATTAACGGCTGGGATCCAACGGGTGGAGCAATTTATTATTATAATCCAGCCACCGCAACGAGTTCTTGGATTTATTCAAGAAAAGTTATAACCACAATTGGTAGTCACGTATTTGCCGTGTAAGGAGAGATTATGGAAGAAAAAAAGAATAACGCCACTGAAAAGGTGGAAAATATTAGCCAAGGCAATAGCTATGCCGACGAGCTTAAATTAGAAATAGAAAATGCGCAAAAACCCGCTTATAGCACGGTTAACGATAAAAATTTAGAAAACGTTTATCTTCTAAGCGATAAAAAAGCTAAAAAAAGCACCGCCGAAAGAGAGCGTGAACGAATGGAAAAGGCAAAGCTTCGGGCAGAAAAAAAGCAAGCCGTAAAGGAAAAGCAAAAGGCTAAAAAGCAAGAAAAATTAGCAAAACGGCAAGAGCTTAAAGCCTTAAAGCTTGCAAAAAAGGAAGATCGTTTAAAGCGTAGAGATTTATTAAAAAGTGAAACCAAGCTTGACAGAATGGAACGAATTGCTGCGGAAAAGCAAGCTAAAAGAGAAGCCAAAAAGGCAAGGCGTGACCAAAAGGCTAACCTTAAAATGGAAAAACTTCAAGCAAAGCGCCAAGCTCGAGAACAAAAAAGGCTTCACCGTCAACAAAACAGGCGTGATAGGCGTTCAAGAGGTATTGGCGGTTGGCTTGCAGCAGTTATTTCACTTGCTTCCTGCGTGCTTGTATTGTCCACTTTGTTTACTTTTAGTTTAGTGGGTAATTGGGGTGGTAAAAATATGTTTGAAAGCGAATACGAGCGATATTTTTACGAATTCGTTTCAGGGGTTGAGAATATGGACGTAAGCCTTGCTAAGCTTATGGTTTCGCAAGATAGTGAAGAACAACAAAAGCTACTTGTAAACGTTGGCGAGCAAGCGACCTTAGCTTCTAACGATTTAAGTTTGCTTCCGCTTGACGACGAAGTTAAGTTTAACACTCAAAAATTCGTTAATCAAGTTGGCGATTTTTCAAAATACGCCGTTTATAAGCTAATCGATGGAGAAAAGCTTTCAAAAACCGATAAAGAAACCATTTCATCAATTTATGAAATTAATAGTAATTTAAAAAACAAGCTAACTGAAACGGCAAGTCAGCTTAAAGAAGATTTTAAGTTTACTTCTCTATTAAATAAGGATAGCGAAAATTTAATAACTTCAAGTTTTTCTAGTCTTGAAGAAAGTGCAATAACCTATCCAAAAATGATTTACGACGGACCTTTTAGCGATGGATTAGAAACAAAAACTATAAAAGGTTTAACGGGCGAAGAACTTACTCAAAAGCAAGCCCAAGACGTTTTTAGCTCTATTTTTGAAGACTATTCAATTACCAACGTTCAATTTATGAGTGAAGTTGCCGGTAGAATTCCATGCTACGCCTTTGAAGGTAAAATCAATGAAGACGAGCGTGTTTACGGTGAAATTTCTAAAGTGGGTGGAAAGCTAATTTTAGCCGAATGCTATAAAGATTGTTCTATAGCCAATAAATCGGGTGAAGAATGCATTGAAATTGCCCAAGTCTTTATTGAAAAGTTAGGCGTTAAAAATATGGAACCCGTTTGGGAAACCCAAACCGAAGGCGTTTGCTATATTAATTTTGCAAAGCTTGAAAAGGGCGTTATCGTTTATCCCGATATGATTAAGGTTAAAGTGTGTCAGTCAAGGGGCGTTGTTTCCGGATTCGATGCAACAGAATATTATTTAAATCATACCAGTCGAAAGATAGAAAAACCTCAAATTTCAAAGGAAAAGGCAATTAAAAACCTTTCAAAAGACGTCGAAGTTGAAAGCGTTAAGCCTTGTATTATTCCAAAAAATACCGCTGAAATTTTGTGTTATGAAGTAGCGGGAAGTTATAACGGTTCAACTTACTATATTTACGTGAACGCAAAAACAGGCAAGGAAGTTGAAATTTTCAAGGTTGTTGAAACCAATCAAGGAAGGTTATTAATGTAAAAAAACGGCAAAGAATATGTGTGTCTCTCTTAGGGATTTTTTTGGACATTATAAAAGACTAACGAAAATTTCGTTAGTCTTTCTTTTTGCTTTGTAAAACACACGACTTTGCTTGCAAAGTATAGTGTGCTACACTATAATGTCAATAATTTTATTTTTTTGTATATCTTACCTCTAATCCAGAGTCAGGATGATATCGCCAAGACACATTAAATTTTGTCCCAGAAAAAGATTGTCTTCCGTCTATCGCTCGTGTTTCTAACATCTCATCATAAAGATAAGAAGGCAGGCTTAATTCGATATGTATTAGACGAATTGCACTCAATGCTTCAGATGAATAAGTAGTTGAACTAGAATAATCTGAATCATAGTCATAAGGGTTTGTATCAATGCTTAAATAATCCGTACCAACATCTGCCCACGGATATGAGCAATCACATTCGCTATAGACCGTGTAAAAACTCCAATAAGAACTACTTCCACCACCAGAATAATCAGAATCATAACTTGAATCATAATTATAGCTATTATTACTACAAGCTCCAAAACCCCATATAGAACAACCTAAACAAGCAACGGCTAAAACAATCATTAAAATTCGTTTTATTATTGTTGTTGGGAAAGTTCCTATCTTAAATATAAAAAACAAAACACTTTTTGAAATTACACTACATAAGCCTATCATCATCAGAACTATACTTATAATAGATAATACTTTCGTGAAAACATATCCATCAAATAGATATACACGACCATAAATGAATAAACCGACTAATACTATACCTAAAAAAAGTGTAATACCAACTATCCCTGCGATTAAGCATCCAAAAACAACTTTTTGTATAATATTCAATATCTTATCAGATTTCTTTTTAATAGGTTTTTCATTTTCATTTAAGCTATTTGTTGCATCAATAATTTCTGAATACACAACTTCCGTTTTTTCTTCACTAGTTAATTTTGCTCCACATTTACTACAAAAAATAGCATTGTCTACTATTTCATTTCCACAAAATTTACAAAACATTTTAATTTCTCCTAAGTTTAATTTTTTTAAATTTGTTATTTTTGTTTTTATATTAACTATAAATTGCTACCCATAATAATTGCCTCCGTAAAATAAAAAAGTGCGCCTACCGAAGTAAACGCACAAAAAACGCAAACTCCGATAGTCGCCAAACCAACTGAAAAGCAAGAACAAATCTACGCTATATCCAGTAGGAATTTGCATTTTTATCAAATTCATTATAGACATAACGCAAAAAGAATATAATTATCTCAAAAGATAAAAATAGTCCTTGCCTAATTTATTCAGTTGGTTTGGCATAATTAGTATATCATAAACAAAAAGATTTATCAAGTAGTTTTGCGTGGGCAAAAGAAAACTCGACTTATGAAAAGTCGAGTTTTTTAAGTTATTCAATTAAAATCCTTAAGGGAAGAGCGATTATTCTTTGCCGTTTTTCTTTGAAAATTAAATTAAAAACGAGAAAATTTTGTCGAATTTTTCAAATTTTTTAACGGTGAAAACTATAAGATTAATTTACAAAGTTAATTTTTTTATGATATAATTAACCTGTTAAAAACTAAGGGAAAAAAATGAAACTGAATTTTGAACTTGTGCCGGATAGTTGCTGGTATTCTAATTTAAGAAGTATTTTAAAGCCAAAGGATTGGGATTTTATTCGCCGTGATGCCTACGCTCGTGCAGAAGGTAAATGTATGATTTGCGGAAGAAAGGTAAAAAGGTTAGAAGCCCATGAAAAATGGTCGTATAATATGGAAACTCAAACGCAAAAATTAGAAGAAGTTATTGCCGTTTGCCACGCCTGTCACTCCGTTATACACATTGGAAGAACCCAGCTTATCGGCGAAGAAGAAAGGGCAATAAAGCACTTTTGCTACGTTAACAAATGTTCCTATTCTCAATATATTAAAGCTTTGGGTGAAGCTAATATTTTGCATCAAGAACGCAACAAAGTTGGCGAATGGAAGTTGGATTTAACTTATTTACAACGTTATATAAAAGATTAAAAAATGCAAATAACCGTCTAAAAAGCCGACTAATTTTAAAAATTAATCGGGGTTGTGCTTTTCTTAGTTAAATTCTATACGCAAAATAACCTATTATAAATTAAGGATAAAAAATCGATAAAATGAGTCACGTTATAATTCATTCTTTAATCGACGCAATTAAAGTGTTGCCCGTTGTGTTTTTAGTTTACGTTATAATTGAATTTTTAGAAAGCAAACACGCCGGCAGTGAAAAACTTAAAAAAATTTTCGGCTCTAATTCAGCGCCTTTGGTAGGTGGGGTTATAGGGATTGTGCCTCAGTGCGGTTTTTCCGTCGTGGCGACCAAACTTTATAGCGACGGATATATTTATTTAGGAACGCTTTTAGCCGTTTATTTTGCCACGAGCGATGAAGCAATTCCAATAATTTTATCAAACTCAATTGGAAATTCCACTCTTATTTTAAAGTTAGGGTTAATAATTTTAATTAAAGTTTTATATGGAATTTTGGTTGGTTTTTTGGTTAATTTTATAGCTAAAAAAATAACGGTTAAAAAATGCGAGTTTTCTTTTGATGAAGAAGTGGAATTTTTCGGTGGGTGCTGCGGTCACGGAGTTGGGGAAAAACCTAATAATATTTGGCAATTTTTAGTTCATCCGCTAATACATTCCCTTAAAATCGTTTTCTTTATTTTTTTAGTTAATTTAATTTTAGGATTAGTTATCGATATTTGGATTGGTGAAGAAGTATTCTATAATCTATTGGGAAGAACTAAGTTTTTGCAACCGCTTTTTTGCGTTTTGTTCGGCTTAATTCCAAACTGTGCTTCCAGCGTTTTGTTAAGTCAGCTTTTTTCAGTGGGCGCAATAACTTTTTCAGGGGCTCTTTGTGGGTTAACGGCAAACAGCGGTTTAGGGTTGGCGCTACTTTTTAAAAGTGCAAAAACCTTAAAAAAGGGAGTTGTAGTTTTAGGATTAGTGTTTTTATTTTCTTTAATTTTAGGTTATGGTTGTTTGGCAATAGAGATTTTAATTTAGGGGAATATTAGGTTTAAATTTAAATAAAAAAATTTTAAAAAGTTGGGCTATAAGTCGAAAAACAGCCCAATTTTTTATTTTTACCAAAAAATTTTAAAATTTGATTAATAAATTTTTAGGTTTACTACTTGTCAAGGTTAATTTATTATGTTAGAATATGTTTATATTATAATTATTAATATAAAGAGTAATAATAGTGAATAAGGAAGGCTTTTAAAGGTTTAAGCTTTTGGTGTTAAAATGAAAATTATCGATATTGAAAAATGGGAAAGAAAAAAAACTTACGAATGGTTTAGTAGTTTTGAAAACCCGACCTATGGGGTGACCGTGCGTTTAGATATAACTCCGCTTATTGATTTTAAAAACAAAACGGGAAGAAAATTCTATTCCGACTTTTTATATTTAGTTATGTTGGCGCTTAATTCTTGCCCGGCGCTTCGCCAACGTGAAGAAGACGTTGGTGCGGTGGAATATGAAAGTCCCGACCCATCTATTACCGTAGCAATGGATAACGGAACTTTCGACGTTGTTCGTTTTTCTTTCGTTCAAAACCCTAACGAGTTTAATAAAATTGTTTATAAAGCCATTGAAGAAACTAAAAATAACGGCTCTACCAAGGCTTTTGGGGATGAAGATAACAACGTTTACTATTTTTCTTGCACGCCGTGGTTTGATTTTACCGATATTTCCAACCCAATTCCGCAAGAAATTAAAAACGCCACTATTCCACGAATTAGTTGGGGTAAATACGTTTATGAAAACGGCAGGTGGGTAATTGGGTTTAATATTACCGCAAGCCATGCCTTCGTTGATGGAAATCATCTTGGGATTGTAATTAACAACTTAAATGATAACGTTAAAAACTGTTCAAAGCTTTTAATAGGGGAATAATATGAGTAATATTTTTATTGGTTGGAGTGGAAATAGCGATTTAGCTCTGGGGCTATCGGAATATATAACTAAAGAAAATAATAACCACCGTTGTATAATTGGGGGGAATCTTCAAGGCAATCGTGGCATTTTCGTTGGCGGAACTATTATCGAGCAAATGCGTAGGTGCGACCAAGCTATTTTGCTTTTGCAAAAACACCGTCAAACGGGAAAAATCAGCGAAAATTTAATGTTTGAATGGGGTTATTTGTTTGGTAAGCTCCACGCAAAGCGTATTCATAACTATTTTATTGATATTACGGAAAACGATTTGCCAACCGACCTTAAAGGCGCTTGGGCTAATCAAATTAACACCGAAGGAAAAACAATCGAACAAATTATTGAAGAAATTGGTAAAAACTTTTTTGATAATCAAGGCAGTCAAATTGAAGAGAATATGATGTCTACAATTATCAACCGAAACGATACCCGTGCTAAAATTATAATGCACAATACCGACCCAACCTATCTCGACGTGGAAATGGCTCAATACGTTTTGTGTTATATTTATACCGCAAACATTTACGGCGACGCTCAGGATATCGTTTATAGAGACGTTGATAATTTTAACGAAACCTTGGTTTCCACCAATAAGGAATTAAGGTTGGCTTCTCACATGGCGCTTCAAACGTTGAATATGTATAGGCGTATTCGACCTGGCAAAAATTGCGAAATTATCGACCGATACGATTTTAACGAATTTTTCGATGGTTACGAGCGAATTTTAGAAGAGGCTAAGAACTTTAAGGAAGGCGAGCTTAAAATTATGTTTCACGCCTTTGCAAAGAACTTTATGAACTATTTATATTTGTTGGTTATCGGTGGCGACGAGCTTGATAGCTTTGAAAAGTGGGAATATTGCCACGAAATGTATAATTTGTCAATCGAAGCCATTGAACACTGTCACCAGCTTGAACAATGCGACCAAGCCCGAAACAAGGAAATCGGCGTGCTACTTCGCTCCTATATGTATAGAAATATGTTCGTTGGATTAAGCACTATTGAAGAGCTTGAAGAAAGCGGTGAAGTAGAGCGCAGTGAAGATAAGGAAGAGAGAAGGGCTAAAATTATCGATTGTTTAAACAAGTCCTTTGCGGAACGCAAAATTTTGTTTAATAGTTACGATAGAAGTAACGTTCCGGCAGTATTCCGTGAAAATATTGAAATGGAATACTATTTGGCAATGGCAGAGTGTATGATTTACGAAACCGACCAAAAAATTGTCAGCGACTATAAACGCAAGCTTCAACACTATTTAATGAAAACCGAAAAGGTTGTAAATTCTAAAATGGTTTTTGCAAATCGTATTCGTTCATACATAAAGGGCGGTCAGCGTTAGGAGTAAAATAAGCCGATAATCGTGCTATAAGCCCGTTTTTAACAAAATTTTAAAAACTCGCCAAAGGTTTTGGCGGGTTTTTAGTTTATAAATTTAGTTTTTTAGTTGGTTTTTTGTTGCTTTTAAACGGCGTTTGTAGTATTCTATTTTTGCTATGATTTATAACGATATTTTACAAGCAATTGGGCATACCCCAATTATAAAACTTAATAAAATTGTTGAAAAGGGAAGCGCCGATATTTTGGTTAAGTTTGAAGGGCTTAACGTGGGCGGTTCAATAAAAACGAGAACGGCTTTTAACATGATTTGTCAAGCCGAAAAAAAGGGTTTAATTTCTAAGGATACCATAATCGTTGAGCCAACCAGTGGAAACCAAGGCATTGGTCTTGCGCTCGTTGGTGCGGTTAAAGGTTATAAAACCATTATTATTATGCCCGATTCCGTTAGTGAAGAAAGGCGCAAGCTCGTTCGCCACTACGGCGCTGAAGTAATTTTAATTCACGACGATGGAAACATTGGCGACTGCATTGATAAATGTTTAAAAATGGCGCTTGATATGGCAAAGAATAATCCAAAGGTCTACGTGCCTCAACAGTTTGAAAACTGCGCTAATCCAATGGTTCATCGCCATCATACCGGGCTTGAAATTTTAGAGCAGGTTGCCGGCCCAATCGACGGGTTTTGTTCAGGCATTGGCACGGGCGGAACTATTACCGGCATTGGCGAAGTTTTAAAAGCACAAAACCCAAACATTAAAATTTGGGCTGTTGAGCCTGAAAACGCCGCAATTTTAGCAGGGGGAACGGTTAGTTCCCACATTCAAATGGGCATTGGCGACGGGCTTATTCCACCCGTTTTAAACACTAAAATTTACGAAAAAGTATGCATAATTTCCGATGAAGAAGCCCTTGCAACGTCAAAAGACCTTGCAAGGTTTGAAGGCATTATGTGTGGCATTTCCTCTGGAACGAACGTTGCGGCTGCAAAAAAACTTGCTAAAGAGCTTGGTGAAGGAAAAACCGTAGTCACCGTTCTTCCCGATACGGCCGAGCGTTATTTTTCAACGCCACTTTTTGAAAACGAATAAATATGAAACACTTAGGAACTCAAACCATTGAAACTAAAAGGCTAATTTTAAGAAGGTTCACCCTTTTAGATTGTGAAAACGTTTTTAATAATTGGGCGTCGAGTGAAAGGGTTACGAAATTTTTAACTTGGGAGCCCCATAAAAATGTTGAAGAAACTAAAAAAGTAATTAGCCAATGGATTGAAAATTATCAAAATTGTAGCGACTTTTATAATTGGGCAATAATTTTAAAAGACGACGGAATTTGCTACGGTTCCATTTCAGTTGTATCCGTTAACGATAAAACAAAATCTGTTGAAACGGGTTATGCTTTAAGCCAAAAACTTTGGGGAAAGGGCATAATGACGGAGGCTTATAAGGCGGTTATTAGCTATTTTTTTGAAAAAGTTGGCGTTTTAAGAATTCACTCAAAGCACGACGTTTTAAACCCTGCTTCGGGAAAGGTTATGGAAAAAGCAGGGCTAATAAAGGAAGGGCTTTTGCGTAAAGCCGGCTATAATAACCAAGGAATTTGCGACGTTAACGTTTATAGCATTTTAAAAGAAGATTATTTTAAAAACAAATAAAAAAAGCTTGCATATTAATGCAAGCTTTTATTTATGCTAATTAACGTTGGTTTTTAGCAAACCAGCTTTCAGCGTATTCGCAAACGCAAGGAACTAAATCTTCAACGTTTTCAAAACCCGTTGTGTTAATCATAAGGTGGTAGCTTTCTCTTGCTCCCCAAGGACTTGAAGCGAACATAGAGTGGGTTTTAGCTCTGCCGTTATCAATTTGTTTCATTCGCTTGGTAATTTCTTTATCGGTCATATTTTCATCAAGTTCGCCAAGTCTACGGCAACGATCGATTTTATAAGAAGTGTCGGCGTAAACGAACAAGTTAAGCGGATTTAAATCGTTTAAAATTGAATCGGCGCTTCTACCAACGAAAACGCAGTCTCCCTTTGAAGCAAGGTCACGAATAATTTTTTCGTGGGCAACCAAAATATCAATTGAGTTTTGGTTTAAAACCGAAAGACCTGTAAACGAAATGCCAAAGTGAACAGGGTAGGCGGTTAAGCCTTTTTCAAAAATTTTTTCAATATATTTTTCATCAAGCTCGGTTGATTTTGCAATTTCAGAAATAATTTCTTTGTCGTAATATTTATATCCAAGTTCTTTTGCAATGCGTTTGCCAAGTTCTCTTCCGCCACTGCCGAATTCACGACCTATAGTAATAATTTTCATAATATTTCTCCTTTAAGCTACAACCTTTGATAATACGAAATAAAGCAGGTGTAGTATTTATATTTTAATTATAAACTATTTTAAAAATTTGTCAATATCAAACAAAAAAATAAATTTCAATTTTTTTAAAAACTGGGCTATAAGTCGATTAATCCCTATAAATTTTAAATAAAAAATAATAAAAGACACAAATAAATTAAAACAAGAATAAAATATTACAAGAAGAATTTTTAATTATGAACGTAAATTTTATATATATTTTATGGTTATTCGTGCCTTTTTTAGGAACGTTTTTAGGGGTTGTGCCAACCTTGTTTATAAAGGAAGCGAATAATCGATTGCTCAATATTACTTTTGGTTTTTCCGCCGGCGTTATGCTGGCGGCGTCAGTTTGGTCGCTAATTATTCCAAGCATTGAATTAAATTATTTTAACCCTAAATTTTTAGTTCCTACCATAGGTTATGTTTCCGGCGTTATGCTTATGCTTATAATTGATAAATTTACACATTCAAAAAAGGAGGAGTCTAATTATAAAAATATGCTTTTTGCCGTTAACGTTCACAACTTTCCCGAAGGTATGTGCGTTGGCGTTAGCCTTTCCGCCTTTTTAAAAGGTAGCGTATCGTTTAGTGGTTTTTCAGCCTTAGCAATTGGCATTGCAATTCAAAACGTTCCCGAAGGATTTATCGTTTCAATGCCACTTATAAGTCAGGGTAAAGGCAAGAAAAAAGCTATTATAAGTGGGGCTATAAGTGGATTATTCGAGTTAATTGGCGGTTTTTGCGCTTTAATTATAACAACGTTTATTTCAAAAATTTTACCCTTTACGTTAGCTTTTTCCGCAGGAGCAATGCAGTGGGTGGTGTATTCCGAACTATTGCCCCAAACTCAAACCAAATTAAGTCAAATTTGTTGCGTTTTTGGTTTTTTAATTATGATGGTTTTAGACGTTGCTTTGGGATAGAAAGGAAAAATTTAATTTCATTTAAAAAGACTTGATTTTAATTTTTTATTATGATATATTATCAAAATAAAATTAAAATAGTTTGGTGAAGAATGGAAAAAGTAAAAAAGAAAAGCAATATGAAAAGGTTTTTGCCCTATTATGCAAAATTTATGCCGTGGATTGTGTTAGATTTGTTTTGCGCAAGCTTAACCACCGTTTGTGAAATCGTTTTGCCAATGATCGTTAGGTATTTAACCGATTTGGGCGTTGGTGGTTTAACGGCTCAAATTATCGTTTCCGCCGTTGGGCTTTACGTTGTTCTTAGAATAATTGACGCCCTTGCCTTTTATTTTATGAGTAATCAAGGTCACGTTATCGGCGCAAAAATTGAAACGGATATGCGAACCGACCTTTTCAAGCACTTGCAAAAGCTTTCATTTTCTTATTATAGCGATGCAAAAATTGGGCAAATTATGGCAAGAATGACTTCCGATTTATTCGACGTAACCGAGTTTGCTCATCACTTTCCGGAAGAAATTTTTATTGGCGTTTTAAAAATAATAACTTCCTTTATAATTTTAACGACCATAAACGTTCCGCTAACGTTAATAATGTTCGGTGCAATTCCAATTGTATTTATAATTTCAATTTCATTTAATTTTAAGGTAAAAAAGGCGTTTAGAAATCAGCGCCATAGCCTTGGCGAAATTAACGCCCAAACGGAAGATTGTCTTTTGGGGATTAGGGTTGTAAAGTCCTTTGCCAAAGAACAAAAGGAAATTGAAAAGTTTGAAGAAAATAACGTTAAGTTTTTAGATACCAAGCGAGTTAGCTATAAGTTTTTAGGGGGTTTTCACAGCTTAACACGGGTTTTCGACGGGCTTATGTATATCGTGGTGGTAGGGTTTGGCTCTTTCTACTTAATGAAAGGTCAAATAACCTTAGCCGATTTAACCGCTTATTTACTTTATACTTCAATGTTAATTGCCGCCATTCGTCGCTTCGTTGAGTTTACCGAGCAGTTTCAACGTGGTATGACCGGTATTGACCGTTTTTATGAAATTATGGACGTTGAGCCCGATATTATTGATAGCCCAACGGCAGAGTCCCTTGAAAACGTTGAAGGAAACGTTAGTTTTGAAAATGTTGCCTTTAAATATGAAGGGGACGTTACCGAAGTTTTTAAAGATATTAATTTAGAAGTTAAGGCAGGCACTCACGTTGCTTTGGTTGGGCCAAGTGGCGGTGGAAAAACCACCCTTTGCAACCTTATTCCTCGCTTTTATGAAGTATCGGAAGGGGCGGTTAAAATTGACGGCAAAAACGTGCGTGACTTAAAGGTAAAATCCCTTAGGGAAAGCATTGGCGTAGTTCAGCAAGACGTTTATTTGTTTAGCGGAACGGTGTTTGAAAACATTGCTTACGGCAAGGACGACGCTACTATGGAAGAAGTTGTAAACGCCGCTCGACTTGCCGGCGCCGACGAGTTTATTTCTGCGCTTCCAAACGGCTATAATACCTTTGTAGGCGAGCGTGGCGTAAAACTTTCAGGTGGACAAAAACAACGAATTTCCATTGCAAGAGTATTCCTTAAAAATCCGCAAATTTTAATTTTAGACGAAGCAACTTCCGCTCTCGATAACGAAAGTGAATTTTTAGTTCAACAATCTCTTGAACGCCTTGCAAAGGGAAGGACAACCTTTACCGTTGCTCACCGCTTAACCACAATTCAAAACGCCGACGTTATTTTGGTTTTAACGGAAAAGGGCATTGAAGAAAGGGGAACTCACGGCGAGCTTATGAGTAAAAACGGCGTTTACGCCAAACTTTACAGCCATTTTTCAAAGCTATAATATCGCTGTATAAGTCGATTAATCAATAAAATTTAAGGCTATGCGCAAAAATACGCATAGCCTTTTTTATTTAAAAGGAAGATAAAAATGAGAGAAATTTGAGAAAATTATTAAGCAAGTTTAACAACGCTAACCGTGGTGTTGGTGTGGTTAGTAGCCGTTTGAGAAGTGTTGGTAAAGGTAATGGTTGAACCGCCCCCAGTAGTCAATAAATGTTGGGTGAAAATTGAAGTTGGGGTAGGAAGGGAAGTAATATAAGGGCTTGCCGTTGAAAGGGCTGTGCCGTCAACGTTTAAGGTTGCGCCAATAGCCCCCGTTTCAGTTCCGTCGCCGTTAACAGCATAGGTGTTAAAGGTTATTAAATAGGTTCCGGCTTCTAAAATATTAATAGTGTCGGGAGCGGTAAAGCTGAGTGCCGTTCCGTTAGAATTAACTAAGGTGCCAAGTGGAATTGTTTCCCCCGAACCAACCGTTTCCGTTGCCGTGTTAGCGGTTAATAAACTATCGGCTGTGGCTGTTTCACCTTGTGGACCTTGTGGACCCGTTGCGCCCGTTGCACCGGTTGCGCCCGTAGCGCCGACTGGACCTTGTGGACCGGCAGGACCTTGTGGGCCTTGGGGACCTATCGCACCCGTTGCACCGGTTGCGCCCGTAGCGCCGACTGGACCTTGCGGACCGGCAGGACCTTGTGGACCCGTTGGCCCAACTGGACCTTGCGGACCAGGTAAGCCCATAGTCCCCCTTGGCCCTTGTGGACCAACGTAAGCAATTCGCCCCGTGCAACCGTTGTCAAAGCCACAATTGCCAATTCGAGCACCGTTATTATGGCAACAGTTATAGCCGAAATTATTTAGGTTTGAACCGTTGGCAAGGTTTACGCCGTTATATAAATTAGTTCCGCCATAATAGCCTGTTCGGTTGCCATTATTACAACAAAACATAAGAGTTCTCCTTTAACCGAAAATAAATTTTCGATTATTTTATTAACCAGAAAACAAACGTTTTCCAGTTAGTTTATTATATTCAAAAATAAAAAATAAGGTGAAAATAAAAAAGGGTTAATTAAGTGTAGACAATAAAAAATAATTATGGTAAAATAACAAATATGAAAAGGTCGATTGAAAGAAAAAGCGAAATTATATCGCTAATATATTTTATATTTGCCTTAGGTGGATTGGCTTTATTTTTACGTCTTTTTTTAGGCTATAACGGCCCCGGATATTATTATCATCCGGTAACGGAATGGGAATTGGGGCTAAAAAACGCCGTTGGTAGAATTTCTATTTTTACATATTTTTCTTACTTATCTCTTTTCATAAACAGCATTTGGGGAATTTTATTGTTTTTTTCAACGGCAATAGGTAGCAAAAAAGCCTTTGACGTTTTAAACGATAAATATCTATTAACTTTTGTAACCTTAAACCAAATAGTCACCATGGTGGTATATTTAGCAACGCAATGTTTCGTGCCTTATCCTTTCGGCATAACCAAGCTCGATTTAAGCGGATTTTTCAGTTTTTTAATTGGCTTCTATATACATTTCGTAATGCCGATTACAATGATAATTTACTATTTCTTTTTTGCTAAACCAAAAAATTTACAGTTAAAAAAATGTTTGTGGCTTTTGGTTTTTCCATTAGTTTATGCGCTTATAGTTAAGTTTTTGGGTGAAATAGTTTATAAAATTGAATGGTATCCTTACCCGGTATTTTCCGTTGAAGCAATTTGGAACTTGCTTTTTAAAACTACCGCTTCGTTGAACGTTCCACTTGCCGTAACTTTAATTTGTTTGTGTTGTGTTTTCGTTGCCGTAGTATATTTTTTGCTTGTATTTTTAATGTGCAAGCTTTCAAGAAAAAAGAGTAAATAAAAACTCGCTTTGCAGTTTGCAAGGCGAGTTTTAGTTTGGTAATTTTTTGTTAATTTATAAAATTGGGGTTAGCATTAAAATTAAAATAATAGCGCCAAGCCCAATTCGGTAGTAGCCGAAAAGAGTGAAATCCTTCTTTTTAATATAGTTAAGTAAAAATTTAATAACGAAAAGGGAAACGGCAAAAGCGGTAATAACTCCAACGGCTAAAATAATTAGTTCGTTGGTGGTAATGGTAAAGCCGTCTAAAAGGAATTTGAAAACTTTTAAAAGGGAATAGCCAAGCATAACGGGAACGGCTAAAAAGAAGGTAAATTCAGCTGCCGCCGTTCTTGAAACCCCAATAATTAACGCCCCAATTATGGTTGCGCCCGAGCGTGACGTGCCTGGAATTATTGAAAGAATTTGAAATAAACCTATGTATAGAGCGGTTAAATAAGAAATTTCACCAATTTCATTAATTTTCGGCTCTTTTTTTGCGTTTTGTTTTTCAATAAGAATAAAGCCGATTCCATAAACGATTAAAGCAATTGCAATTACTAGCGGTGTTTTAAAATGGGCTTCAAACCAATCGTCGAAAAGAAGGGTTATAACCGCCCCCGGAATACAGGCAACGATAACTTTAAACCAAATTGAAAAAATATCCTTTTTTATAATAGGTTGGTTTTTATCCTTAAATTGGAATGGAAACATTTTGTTCCAAAACAGACAAATAACCGCCAAAATTGCCCCAAGCTGAATAACAATAAAAAACATTTCCTTGAAAGCTTGGCTTCCGTAAACGGAAAAAAATTGGTCAACAATAAGCATGTGCCCCGTGCTGGAAACGGGTAGCCATTCGGTTATGCCTTCAACAATTCCTAAAAAAATCGTTTTTAAAAAATCTAAAAAGGTTAAAGCTCTGGTCATTTTCACGTTTTTCCTTAAAATATTATATATATGATTATAAAGCAATTTGCACTTTTTGGCAATAGTTTTAAAAAAAATTTAAATATTTATACGTAAATTGTTGACAAAATATTAATTTGATATTAAAATGATATCATAAAGCGCAAAGCGTTTTAAATAAATTTCATAGGGGAAAAATTATGGAAGAAAAAATTATTAAAGCTAAAAGCGGAATGGCAATTTTGCTATTAAACATTTTAGCCTTGGTTGCAGCGGTTGCGGTGTTAATTTACGGCGGTATTTTGCTTGACGGTGGCAACGGCTTGGGTGGAGTTTTGCTTATTGCAGGGCTATTTTATATAGTTTTTGGCTCAATTTTGTTCGCTGGATTAAAGGTTTTAAAGCCTGAAGAAGCTTACGTTTTTACACTTTTTGGTAAATATTACGGAACTTTAAAAGGGGCGGGATTCTTTTTCGTTAACCCATTCGTTTCAGCGGTAAACCCAGCGGCTGGCACACAGCTTCGCCAAAGTGGCGACGTTGATACTTCAAAAAGTGCAACCGAACTATTGTTTGGTGAAGGCGGAAAGGCTGTTGTTGGGGTTAATAAGGTTATTTCGTTAAAGATGATGACTCTTAACAACGCACGTCAAAAAATTAACGATTGTTTAGGTAATCCGGTTGAAATTGGAATTGCCGTTATTTGGAAGGTAAAAGATACTGCGAGAGCGGTTTTTGCCGTTGATAATTTTAAGGAATATTTATCTCTTCAATGCGATGCGGCTTTAAGAAACGTTGTTAGAATTTATCCTTACGACGTGGCTCAAAACGTTGATACCACTGGCGACGGCAATCCTGACGACGGCTCGCTCCGTGGTTCAAGCGAAATTGTTGCAAACCGCATAAAAGATGAAATTCAATCTAAGGTTTGCCAAGCGGGCTTGGAAATTGTTGAAGCGAGAATAACCTACCTTGCATACGCTCCTGAAATTGCTGCAGTAATGCTTCAACGCCAACAAGCAACGGCTATTATTGATGCTCGTAAAAAGATTGTTGACGGCGCCGTTGGTATGGTGGAAATGGCTTTAGCAAAGCTTAGCGAAGGTGGAATGGTTGAGCTTGATGAAGAAAGAAAGGCTCAAATGGTTTCTAATTTGTTGGTTGTATTGTGCGGTAATAAAGATGCTCAGCCTATTGTAAATTCAGGCACCCTTTATTAAAATGGCAGAAAAAAAACAATTGCCACTTAGAATTTCAAGCGAACTTTTTAACGACTTGGCAAAATGGGCGGAAGATGACTTCCGTTCGGTTAACGGACAAATTGAATATCTTTTAACCGAATGTGTTCGATACCGCAAGCGCAAAGGTTTGAAAGATAAGCAAAAAGATGAATAAAGTTAAATAACCATTTAAACACGGGGGACATTGCTTTGGCGATATACCTCCGTGTTTTTGTGTTTAAAAAAATTTTTTTGGTAAAAATGTCAGCCACCTTTGACTATTGGCAATTTCGGGTGTATTATATAAGTGATAGGGGGAAGAATAAGAAAAGTTTACCGGGTAAAACTACAAAATTCTTTTAAGGGAGTTAAGCAAAAAACTTAACTTCCTTTACTATGCCCAAAAACGCCTAAAAAGAAGAAATTTTAACAAAAATTTTTCTTTTGACGGCAGTTGTCATAATAGTTTTATAAAATAAAAGAAAAAAAGGAGATTAAAAAAATGAAAAAATATTTTAAACAATTTAGTCAAGGCGTAGGAGATAATGGCT
>JAZQKQ010000020.1:0-12002 GCA_045542235.1 Christensenellaceae bacterium
TTTATCCTCCGATTGTGTTATGATTTTTGACTGGCAGGTCATACTCTCATTATACACAATCGGAGTTTTATTTCAACACTCACCGGTAAACCTTTACCGAACCACGCGACTATCGCGTGGTTTTTCTTTATATCAAAAAAAGGAAGGCTATAAACGCCTTCCTCAAAAATTTTAATTTGAAAACTGCGTCCTTTTACCTGAGAGATTAAAAATTACTTTTCTTGCCCCTTCGGTACTTGCTATAACAAGATTCTCCGTAGCGCCATCAAACGACAGTTCTATTCGTTCTGCCGTTTTCACTTGGCATATATTTAGTTCTGTTTATTATATCACAACCTATTGAAAAAATCAATAGTTTAACCTATTTTTGCGCAACGTAGTCGCTTAAAACAAGTTTAAAATATTTAAGTTGATCAGGCTCGCTAACTTCCGTGCCAAAGGTATACGCCTTAACGAAACCGCCACCTTCATAAACGCCGTTTTTAATAACGCTTTCAATTGGATCGCCGTTATCGGGAACGGTCCATTCTTGATTTAAATCTTCCCTTCTGTAAAAAGTTGAAGTGAAAGCCCCAACGTTATAAGTATCTAACTCTACGTCAGAAAAGATTTTTTCAACCATAATTACAATGTTAACGTAAACGAAACTTCCTTCTTGAGTTTTATTAATAACGTAGCTCTTAACCCTTAAACTTGAAATAATTTGCCCATCAGCATTCTTGTAAGCCACAACCTTGTTTTCTTTTTCAAGGTCGGAAAGGTCAACCTTAACGTTATCTCTTAAATCAAGCGGTTTTGAAATGGAAACTTGATTACTCTTTCTTGAAACGCTAATTTTACTATAACTATATTCTTGACTGGTCGTTCTTCCGCAAGCCGAAACGACAACGCACGACAAAGCCAACGTGACGATTAAAATAAACGTGATTAATTTCTTCATTTTCCACCTCTTAATTTAATTATACGTTTATAAAATTAAAAGTCAATTAAATTTAACGAATTAGTCAACGATCAATTTATTTAAAAAATAAAAACGCCTTTTTTCCGCTTAATTTTCAACCGCCACCCTGCCGTGCTGACCTTCTAAATTTTTAAGGTCGTATGCAAGGGCGAGAGAACCTAAAAAATACTTCTTAACTACTTTAAATCCAAAATGAGTGTAATAACCGTAGCCACGGGTTTTTTTGTTTTCAGTTACGAGATATAAATATGGAACGCCTTTTTCAATTAAGTGGTGACCTAAAGCGGTTAATAGTAGGTTTCCAATTTTTTTACCTTGTGCCTTTGGCGCAACGTTTATGTGAAAACCACCGCCGTAAAAAAGGTCTAACTTTTTGTTAACTTTGCAACAAATTTTCGTAAACCAAGCAAGGAGCGGAGAATATTTTTTAGTCCGCTTTAAATACTCTTCCTTAAACTTTTTTTGGTATAATTCAGGGTTGGTTGAACAAACGATATAACCAATGGGCAAATCGTCGTCTTCCACGGCAACGAAAACGTTTTCCGGCTCAACTTCCATATAGTAATCAACGTAAGGCACGCAAATTGCCTTGCGCTTTTTCTCGTTAGTTGCCCAGCTTCCCTTTGCCGTATCGGCGCAAATTTGCCTAATATGCTCTTGGTCGCCATCTTTAAACAATCTAATTTTTACCATTTCATTTCCTCATTAGTAGAATATTCTCAATTTACAAAAAATTTAACAGTTTAATTTCAATTAATTTGCTTATTAACGTAACATCGAATTAAATTTCCATCGTTTTCTTCAATCATTCCGTAAAACTCAAATCCACACTTTTCGTAAAAGGTTGTGTGAGAAGTTATTAAATAAACTTTATCAATGCCAAATTTAGCCAAATCTTTTCGGGCAAAATCAAGCAATTTTCGTGCTATACCCCTATTTCTATAATTTTCTTTAACGTAAACGGCACAAATATTAGGGGTTAAATCGGCTCGCTTATGAAAATCGTTTTCAATAACTCCAAGCCCCGCAATTATTTCCTTTTCATCTTTCACGTAAAACCAAGAAGGAACGCCCTTTTCGCTTTTAAGAGCATCAGTCATGCTTTCAACGTAAGCCGAAAGGGGCACCTTCCACTTTATGTGAAAAAACCGAGCTAAATTTTCAATTTCCCGCTCATCGTTTAATTTAATAACGTCAACCATAAAACACCTTTTAAAAACGCATGGATAAATTATTTAATACACTTTATTTTTAAGACAAAAAACGCCCGAAAGGGCGTTTTTACTTGGTGGACTTGGGCGTATGAAATACGCACCGAGGACACCAAATATTATTAGGGCTCCCGAAAATATTTTGCATAGCAAAAGATTTTTGGGAAAAAGGAAGGGCAGGCTCATAGATCAAGCCGTTGCAGTAGCAACGGTGGACGAAATAGCCTTGCCCTGACGTGGTGGAATAGGTGGGAATCGAACCCACGTGTTGCGTATAAACCGAAAAATTTTCTACACGTTTAGCTTTAACTTAATCTCTTCTAAAAGCTATGGTAAAGCGCAAAACTTTTAGCGTAAACCTTTAAAAAGCCAATCAACTATCAAGGTCAAAATAGTTAATTCGTTGTCCGCCTAATTGACGCTCTTTAACAAACCGACGGAAAAATTCATCAAGAACGGCCACTTTTAATTAAGCAGCAAAAGCTAATTGTTTATTATCAGCATTTAAATTTAATCGTCGCCTTTTTAGGAAGATGCAACAACTTCCACGTGCTTATACTTTCCCTTTTCTACCCAGTCGAAACCAGTGCTACCCCATTTTTGTTCCAAAAAATTGGAACAAATTAAAAATTAATATTTTTGCTTTCTAATAGAACCGTCTTCTTTATGGATAACGATAGAACCTTCTTGATTATCTGCAACGTTCTTTGCATATTCAATTGCTTCTTTTTGAGTGTCGAAAAGCTTTAATGCCTTTTCAGCGCCTTCGCACTTAACTTGCCATTTTCCATCATCTTTACGTTTAGAAATGTGGTATCTCTTTGCCATAAAATTTACTCCTTATGTGATTAATTATTTTTGTCGGCTTTGCCGAAATTCACCTTAAATAATTTTTAATTTCTCGCTCCGTTTCACGTTTGATATCACGCTCTTGCAAACTCTTCTTTTTGTCGTAAATGTGCTTACCTTTACAAATAGCCACCTCTAACTTCACGAGAGATTGCTTAAAATACATTTTTAGTGGAACGAGAGTATAGCCCTGCTGACTAATTTTTGCAAAAATTTTATTAATTTCGCTTCGCTTTAACAAAAGTTGCCTATCTCTTTTGGCGTCTTTCACGTTATACGCCCCCGCCTTATCGTATACGGCAACGTGCATATTTTTAATTAAAACGTTTCGCTTATAAATCGTGCAATAAGAATCTTTTAACGACACTTGACCTTGGCGAATAGATTTTATTTCGCCACCGTCTAAACTAATGCCTGCCTCAAAACACTCTTCAATAACGTATTCAAAGCGAGCTTGTCTATTTTCTGAAATTATTTTCATCTCTATTATACTATCACATTTTTTTTAAAAATGCAACCCTTTTTTTAAAATTACTGTTTTTTACATATATACAACTAAATTTTACAACCTTTAAACCTTGCCTAAATATTCAAATTCAATTCTTCTTGAACCAACGTCGGCAAAGGCAACGCCAATTTTTAGCTTTTCACCAATAGCGAGAGAAAACCTACCGCATTCAAGGCGCATGCTCTCTTCGTTAAAATGATAATTTCGCCTTGGTAAATTTTCCACTCTAATAAAACCTTCAATGGTGTTTTCAAGTTCAACGAAAACCCCAAAGCTGGTTATTCCACTAATAGTTCCAACAAATTCTTCACCAACGTAATCCTTCATATAAATGGTTTTATAAAGATCGTCAACGTCCCTTTGACAAAGCGTTGCATTCTTTTCTTTAAGTGAAGCATTTTCGCCCGCTTTAACTACAAAATCGCTAAATAAGTCGATTAACTCCCCTTTTCTACCTGTTATTGCAAGTTTTAAAATGCGGTGAACAACCAAATCGGGATACCTTCTAATTGGTGAAGTAAAATGCAAATAGCACTTTGAAGCCAAGCCAAAATGCCCCAAATTATCGTGAGAATAAAAAGCCTTTTGCAAGGAACGAAGCATCATTTTATTTACCGCATCGTAAATAGGCTCGCCTTTTAAACCATCTAACAACCTCTTATATTCCATCGGCGTTTTACCGCTAATTTTTTCGTTAACTCCAACGTGCTTTAAATATAAATTAAACGACGAAACCTTTTCAATCGAAGGTTCTTCGTGAACTCTATAAACGGCTGGAAGCTTTTCATTAAACAGAAATTCAGCAACCCGCTCGTTGGCAAAAATCATAAACTGCTCAATTAAGGTGGTAGCATCGTTAGACTGGTGCAATTCAACGGAAATTTTTCCATTGTCGCCAACGAAAACGTCGGCTTCTTTAACGGCTAAATCAATTTCACCTTGGCTTAACCGCTTGCTTTTTAAAAGATTTTTTAGCTTGTTCATCAATAGAATAGTCGGCAAAACGTCGCCGTTTTTTTCGCATTCTATTTCATCGCCTTCAATAAGCTTTTGAACCAGCGTATAGGTTAGCCTGCGTTTTGAATTTATAACGCTTTTATAAAATTTTGTCCAAAGAACGTTGCCTTCTTTATCGATTTCACTAATCACCGACAAAGTTAGCCTGTCCACCCCTTCGTTTAAGGAGCAAATTCCGTTAGAAAGCTCAAAGGGTAGCATTGGAATAACTTTATCGGGAAGATAAACGCTTGTTCCCCTTTCAAAAGCATCCTTTTCCAAACTGCTTTTTTCCCTAACGTAATGACTAACGTCGGCAATGTGCACGCCTAAAAAATAGTTTCCCGCTTGATTAACTTTCAAGGAAACGGCGTCGTCAAAGTCACGAGCGGTTTCCCCATCGATGGTAAAAATTAACTCGTTTCTCAAATCAAGTCGGTCTATAAGCTCGTTATCGGCTACCTTTTGAGAAATTGAGTTAGCTTCTTTTAAAGTATTTTCGTAAAACTCTTCTTTAATTTGATAGGATAAAATTATGCTTGCTTCTTCCGCATCGCTGGTTAAACTTTCCCCTAAATTTTTAACTATTTTTCCAAGTGGATTTTTATTTTTAGGAAATTGATAAATTTCAACCACCACCTTATCGCCAACCTTTGCGTTGCCAGGCTTGGTTATAATTATATCGTAAAAATAACCTTTTTCATCGGGGCGAACGAAATAAACCATTCCATCGTAATAAAAATTACCAATAATTTTCGTTATCCCACGGCTAACGACCTTTACCACTTCAACTTCATCGCCGGAAGATGAAATTCTTTTAGCTAAAACCGTATCGCCGTGTAATGCCTCGCCCATTTTTCGAGCGGGAATAAAAAAATCTTCGCTAAACCCTTCAACGGACAAAAATCCAAAGCCTCGCTCGTTCCCCCTAACGACACCCGTTAAAAAAGCACCTTTTTCTTTATCTTTTTTAGATTTTTTAGAATAATATTTTTCGTTTTTTAAATATATAAACTTTTGTTTTTCTAAAACTTCTAAACTAAGTCTAAGGCTGTTTTTTTGCTTTTTTTCGGTTAAATTAAGCCAATTTGCAATTTGGGCAAAAGTTAAACCTGAAAAGCTTTTGTTATTAAATTTTTCTTTTAACTCATTAATATTAATCATACACAAAAAAATAAGCGACCACTAAAAAGCAGTCGCTAAAAATCAAAATTAAGCACCAACAGGAAGTAAAAGTTCAAATAAGAAGTAAGTCACCATTAAAACGGCAATTAAAATTAAGCAAATAACCGTTAATCTTCTAAGCTTACTTTCAATTGTTTTTGACTTATTTTTGCCATAGAAAGTGTCGGTTGAGCCACCGCTAATGGCGCTTATTCCGTTGGAATTACCTGGTTGAATAAGAACGACTATAATTACAAAAAGTGCGCAAAGCGCAGTTACAATTAACATTGCAAGTTGAATTTTGCTATAAACTTCATATGGAATTGCTAATAAAGTATTTAACATACGATTTTCTCCATTAATTTTTTAATACTTATAAATTGTAGCACAATAAACATTTTTTTTCAAGCGTTTTTCAACCCTTTTTATATTATAACCAAAAACTAACCAATTTTTTTATAAATTTATCGTTATTTTACAATTAACGACGTTCCAGTCATTTCCACAGGTTTTTCTTCGCCTAAAACTTCAATAAGGGTTGGAGCAATATCGGCTAAAATACCGTTATCACGAAGCTTTAAACCTTTAAACTTTTCGCCTACCAAAATAAATGGAACGGGATTGGTTGTGTGTGCCGTGAACGGCGAACCATCGGTATCGATTAGTTTATCAGCATTTCCGTGGTCGGCTGTTATTGCAAGAGTTCCACCTTTTGCTAAAACGGCTTTTACAACCTTATCAACGCAATTTTCAACGGTATCTACCGCTTTAACGGCAGCATCCATAATGCCGGTATGACCAACCATATCGCAGTTTGCGTAGTTTAAAATAATAACGTCGAACTTATCCGTTTCAATTTCTTCTAAAACCTTTTCAGTCACTTCAAAAGCGCTCATTTCAGGCTTTAAGTCGTAGGTTGCAACCTTTGGTGAATTAATTAAATCTCTAAACTCGTTTTGGTTTGGAGTTTCAACGCCACCGTTAAAGAAAAAGGTAACGTGAGCGTATTTTTCCGTTTCAGCAATTCTAAGTTGAACGTAGCCCCTATCCGCTAAAAATTGACCTAACGTGTTATTTAAACTTTGTGGTTTAAAAGCAACGTTAACGCCCGTGAAAGTAGCGTCGTATTGAGTAAAACAAACGTAATAAGGGCTTAAAAAGCCACCTTTTCTTTCAAAACCGGTAAATTCTTCCTGAGAAACGGCACGGGTAATTTCCCTTGCTCTATCTGGGCGGAAGTTAAAGAAAACAACGCTATCGCCCTTTGAAATTAAGCCGACAGGCTTCCCGCAACGAGTGATTGTGGTTGGTTCAATAAATTCATCGGTAACGCCGTTTTTATAGCTTTCATCCATAAATTTAACGGCGTTCGTTGCCGTATTTCCATCGCCTACCACCATTGCGTTATAGGCTTTTTCCACTCTATCCCAACGATTATCACGGTCCATTGCGTAATATCTACCGCAAATAGAAGCAATTTTACCAACGCCAATTTCCTTACATTTATCTTCGAGTTCCTTAACGAAATCTCTACCGCTGGTTGGAGAAACGTCTCTTCCATCCATAAATAAATGAATGAAAACCTTGGTTGCACCACGGCGTTTTGCAAGCTCTAATAAAGCGTATAAATGGCTATTATGGCTATGAACGCCACCATTTGATAAAAGACCGTAGAAATGAAGTTTCTTTTTATTCTTAACTGCGTTATCAACCGCATTAACTAAATCTTCATTTTCAAAAAAATCGCCGTCGTCAATAGATTTTGTAATTCTGGTAAGTTCTTGGTAAACAACTCTACCCGCACCCATATTAAGGTGACCTACTTCGCTATTACCCATTTGTCCGTCAGGAAGACCAACGCTCATTCCGCTTGCGCCAAGATAGGTCGCAGGATATTCGTTCATAAGTGCGCAAATTTTTCCGTTATTAGCTTCGCTAATAGCGTTACCAATTTTGCAATCGTTTTTTGCATAACCATCCATAATAATAAGACAAACAGGTCTTGTATTCATTGATTTCATAATTAAAAATTCCTTTGTTTTTTCAAAAATATGCTCCGAGCCGTGCTCGGAGCTACTATTAAACTTGTTTTATAATTTCAGAAAATAAATCCGCTTTCAAACTTGCTCCGCCAATTAATCCACCGTCAACGTCTAAAATTGAGAAAATATCCTTGGCGTTAACCGGAGTTACGCTACCGCCGTATAAAAGATGAACTGCATCAATATTTTTTGCGCCGTAAAGCTGACCAATAGTATCACGAATAAAGCTCATTACAATAGCAATTTGATCAAGTGTTGGAGTTTTTCCCGTGCCGATAGCCCAATATGGCTCGTAGGCTACGATAACGTTAGATAAATCGTCAACGTTTTCCAAACATTCTCTTAAACAAGTGGTTAAAACCGTGCCCGTTTGTTCTTGCTTTTTTTCATACAAGGTTTCACCAATACATAAAATTGGCTTAATATTATGGCGAAGCGCTGTTAAAATTCGCTTGTTTACCATATGATTGGTTTCGTTAAAATAGGTTCTTCTTTCACTGTGACCTAATATTACGTATTCAACACCAAGCTCAGTTAACATTGGAGCCGAAGTTTCACCTGTATAAGCGCCAAAATCAGCAAAGTGCATGTGTTGCGCACCAAGCTTGATTTGTGAGCCTTCAAGCTCCTTTGAAACGGGATATAAGTCGATTGTTGGCACACATAGCACCACTTCGGCGTTTGGATTGTTTACAAGGGGCTTTAAACCCGACACGAGTTCAACAGCTTCCTTGCAAGTTTTATTCATTTTCCAGTTTCCAGCTATTATAGGTTTTCTCATTAGGAAAACCTCCTTATAAGATTATTTTTCGTTCAAACATTCAATACCAGGCAATTTCTTACCTTCAAATAATTCAAGTGATGCGCCACCACCGGTTGAAATATGGCTCATTTTGTCAGCATAGCCAAGTTGAGCAACCGCAGCCGCACTATCGCCACCACCGATAATAGTAGTTGCGCTACTAACCGATAACGCCTTTGCAACGGCGTTAGTGCCTTTGGCTAAAATTGGGTTTTCAAATACGCCCATTGGTCCATTCCAAATAACGGTTTTTGCACTTGCAACTTCATTTGCAAAAAGCTCAGCCGACTTGTTGCCAATGTCAAGTCCCATTCTATCGGCAGGAATACTGTCAACGTCGTAAGTAATAACGTCAATTTCAGCGTCGATTGGGTTTGGGAAATCCTTTGCGGTAGTAGCGTCGATTGGTAAAATCAATTTCTTACCAAGAGCTTTTGCCTTTTCAATCATTTCCTTACAATAATCAAGCTTTTCATCGTCAACGAGCGACGTTCCAACTTCATATCCTTGAGCCTTTAAGAACGTATACGCCATTCCACCGCCAATAATGAGAGTGTCGCACTTTTCAAGCAAATTAGAAATAACGTTAAGCTTGTCGGCAACCTTTGCACCGCCTAAAATTGCAGTAAACGGTCTAACTGGGTTTTCTAAAGCGTCAGCCATAACCGAAAGTTCTTTTTCAATTAAGAAACCGCAAACGGCTTCTTTAATAAATCCGTATTCAACGATTGCGGCGGTAGATGCGTGTGAACGGTGAGCCGTTCCAAATGCGTCGTTAACGAAAATATCGCCAAAAGAAGCAAGTTCCTTACAAAAAGCTTCTTCTCTCTTTTCTTCACCGCCGTTAAAACGAGTGTTTTCTAAAACTACTATTTCACCAAAATTCATTTGGGCAACTTTATTTTTTGCATCTTCACCAACGGTATCTTCAGCAAAAACAACCTTAACGCCAGGTAAAAGTTCACCAAGGCGTTTTGCAACGGGAGCTAAAGTAAATTTAGCCTTGTCGCCTTTTGCCTTTTCAATAAGTTTTGCAGTTTCAGCTTCACGTTCGCTTTCAGCAAGCTTTTCAACGTTTGCTTTTTCCTTTTTGTTTAATTTAATTTTATCGTCTAAAACGTTATGTGGCTTTCCAAGGTGTGAGCAAAGAATTACCTTTGCGCCGTTTTTAATTAAATATTTAATTGTTGGAAGAGCGCCGTTTATACGATTTTCATCGGTAATAACTCCGTCTTTAATTGGAACGTTAAAGTCAACTCGAACTAAACAACGCTTACCCTTAACGCTTACGTCTTTAACTGATTTTTTATTCATTAATTTATCCTTTCCTTTATAATTATTTCTTTAAATAATGATAAACTCAATTTGCCGTTTTGTCAATAGTTATTTGCAAATTTCTTTGGCAAAATTTTACATTTTAAATAATTTTATTTAACTTTAACAAAATTTTCATTTTTGTTCACTCTATTTGCGTTTATGTTTAAAAATCTTTCCGTTATAAGCTTAGTAAACCTGATAAATTGTGGCAAAACGATTAAACACAACAAACCTGAAAAAACGTTAAATATGGTATGAAAATTTGCAATTTGTCGAGAAACGCTAAAAGAAGTTTTTCTTAAAAGGTCGCACACGCCCCCGGCGGAAATTAAATAAACTAACCAATAAACTACCACGCCGAAAATATTAAAAATTAGGTTGAACGTTGCAACGAAATAAGCCGTTTTATCCTTATTTTTACAAGCCAAAATCACCGGTATACACGTTCCAATATTCGCCCCCATTATTAAGTGAATTGCCGAAGAAAAACCAAGCACGTTTTTACTTGCTAAAATAATGATAACCGTTGAAATTACGGAAGAACTTTGACATAACGCAGTAATAAAAAAGCCGTTTAACAGCAGTATAGCGGGACTTTTTATTAAAAACAGCTTTTGAAACCACCAAAAATTTTGCAAACTTTCCGCCTCTAACGATAGCAAATTTATCGCAATAAAAACAAGACAAAAACCCATTAACATTCCACCAACGTTTTTCGTTGTTTCGTTTTTACAAGACAATAGAATAAAACCAAAAATAGCAACCAACGAACCTAAAAACAAAAGGTCGAAAAATCCACTTGAACCTAAGGACACGATTTGTGCGGTTAAAGTTGAGCCAACGTTTGAACCAATTTCAAAAGCGCACGCACCCATCACCGACAAGCTTCCATTATTTACAAAGCTAATACATATTACGTTGGTTGCAACGCTACTTTGACAAAACGCCGTTGAAATTACCCCAAGACCGCAAGCTAATAGTTTATTATCGCTAAGTTTTATAAGGCTTTGTTTGACTTTTTTGCTAGATAAATTTTCAGCCGAATAGCCAATTAACTTTAATCCGAAAGTAAAAATAAAAATTGCCCCAATTAACTTAACAATAATAAAAAACATAAAAAAATTGCCCTTAACTATATTATATTAAGGCTTTAAATTTTTTAGAATAATTTTTAAAAATTCATTTAATCGACTTATTGCCCTACTTTTTACTTTAATAAATGAAAATTCTTAACTGACTTTGCAATACTTTCAACGTTGATTTGAATTGTTTTTCCATTTGAATATATTGAAATTTTTGGCGGTTTTGATAAAGCAAAATATTCACTTAATAGGTTTACGATGTCGTTTTTTATAATTTCTTCCGCACCAATACTTAGCCCCGTTCTATCCATTTCAATAATTTTTTCCACTCTTTTGCTTTGAAACTTTCTCATTAATTACCCCCTTTAAACAATCCACCGTAAACTTGTTGAAAATTTCTTGCGCCGGCAAAATTTTTTTCAACGTTTTTTGCAAGTTGTTTTAGTTGCTTATTTGCTTTACTCATCTGAGGCAAAAAGATATCTTTACAAAGCAAAATTTCATCGCTATCGTGTATTACGGAAATAATTTTCGTTTGTAAAATATTTTCAATTTGATTTTCACTTAACATTTTACCTTTTTTTACTAACTTAGGTCGAACTTTATTAACTATAAGAAAAACTCCTTCAAGTTGATAGCTTTTTAAAATTGTTAAAACTTTATCGGCATCACGAATGCTTTGAACGTTTGGATTAACCACTACCAACGCCTCGTTAGAAGATGAAATTGCCCTTTCAAAGCCAAAATCAATGCCCGCAGGACAATCAATTAAAACGTAATCGAATTCGCCGGATAACCCTTCAATTAACAGTTTAATTTTTTGACCTGAAACGTCTTTATTATAGCAATGACTTGAAGGTATTACGTATAAATTTTTATGGGCCGTTTGAATTAAACTTTGCTTAACTCTGCACCTTCCTTCTAAAACGTCGATTATATCATAAACGACGCTACTTTCAACGCCACAAACCACGTCTAAATTATTTAAACCAAAATCTAGGTCGAGCAAAACTACTCTTTTACCCATTTCGGCAAGCTTTAAACCCAACGCCCCAGTTATTGCAGTTTTA
>JAZQKQ010000021.1:0-33461 GCA_045542235.1 Christensenellaceae bacterium
GGGGCAAAAATTAACGGTAAAATCGTTCCGCTATCAACAACCTTAAAGGTTGGCGACGTGGTTGAAATTATAACTCAAAAAAATTCAAAAGGTCCTTCGTGGGATTGGCTTAAAATTTGTCAAACCCCATCGGCAAAAGCTAAAATTAAACAATTTTTCAAACGCCAAATGGTCGATGAGCACGTTAAAATTGGTAAAGCTCAATTGGAAACGGAAGCTAAAAACAAGGGTTATAGCTTTTCAAAGCTATTAACTAATGAAAATTTTGAACGTGTAAGCCAAAAAATGAATTTCGTAACCCACGATGAAATGTATGCCGCAATTGGTTGTGGCGCAGTTACCGTTCAACAAGTTTTATATAAATTTATTGATATTTATAAAAAAGAACACGCCGTTTTGCAACCATTCGTTGGTCAAAAGCCTTCTAATCAAAAAAATCAACACGTTGCCGACGACGTTAAAGTTAAGGGTGTCGACGGGCTTTTAGTTCGTTTTGCAGGCTGTTGTAATCCCGTTCCTGGTGATAGAATCGTGGGATTCGTATCTCGTGGTAGGGGTGTAACCATTCACCGCATAGACTGTCCTAATATGCGTGATATGGAAGAAGAACGTTTGCTCGATGCCGAATGGACGGGAACGGGTGTTGGAAGCTACGTTGCCAGCATAAAAATAACGGCGTTAGAAAACGCTCCGCTAATGAACATCGTTTCAACGGAATGTTCAGTGCTCGGGTTGTTCGTTCTATCCTTTAACGGTCGGGTAGACGTAAAAACCCATAAAAGTCTTGCGGAAATGACCGTAAGGCTAAACAAAAAGGACGATCTCGACGTTTTAATTAAAAAATTAAAGTCTAATTCCGAAATAATCGACGTTTATAGAACGATAGTATAATTTAATTATGAAACTAAAAGTCTTCGAAGTAGGCGTTTTGGGGGCTAATTGCTATCTGCTCGAAAAGAATAATAATTGCATATTAATTGATATGGGTGGCGACTTTGATAGGGTTTACGCCCATATTTTGCAAAATAATTATAATCTTTTAGGGGTAATTTTCACCCATGGTCATTTCGACCATATTGCAGGTGGCTTAACCGCTCAACGCTATACCCAAGTTTATATTTACGAAAAGGAAGCCGAGTTTTTAAACGGCAGTAGGCTAAATCTTTCAAGAGAGCTTGGTTTAAACCAAACTGAAACCTTTGATAGCCCCGTTCTATTAAAGGCAGGCGACCAAAAAATTGGCGATTTTTCTTTTAAAATAATACCAACGCCCGGTCACACGGCTGGGTCGGTTTGCATTTTAATTGAAAATATGCTTTTTTCAGGCGATACTATTTTCGCCGGAAGCTACGGTCGTTACGATTTTCCAACGGGTAGTTTCGACCAATTGGAAAATTCCATCGTTAGCCTATTAGACGGCTTAGCCGACGACGTTATAATTTATCCCGGTCACGGGGAAAGCACTACTATTAAAAGGGAAAGGGAAATTAATCCCCTTTATTTATATGCTAAACACTAACACTCCCGAATTTACAATCGACCTATTTGAAACTATAAGTGAATTTGGTCTTAAAACAGAACCGGAAATTGACGTTATTTCTCAAGAAAAAATTGATGATAGCGCCAATTTTTCCGTTTTGATTAAAATTGATGGAAAGGTTTTTGAAAGCTCGTATTTTATACCAAGCGGGAACGAAGTGGTTGTTAAACGCCATAAAAAAAGGTTTTTAAAATTAGCTTTATATAACGCAATAAATACCCTTTATCCAACCCGTCTTCCTTGGGGCTCTCTAACGGGTATTCGCCCAACCAAGCTATGCTATCAAATTATGGAAGAAGGGGGAAACTTTAAGGAAGAATTTTTAAATAAATTTAAGGTTAGTAGCGAAAAAACCCAGCTTGTTAGTAAAATTTTGCAAGCTCAAAAAAAATATTATGAAAAAACTGAAAATAATTTCGGGTTGTTCGTTTCCATTCCGTTTTGTCCCTCAAGGTGCGCTTATTGTTCCTTTCTTTCCTGTGAAATTGGCAAGGTAAAGCAAATCGACGACTACGTTAGCGCACTTTGTAAGGAAATTGAAGCATCGAAACCGCTTATTAAAAATTTAAGGTCGGTTTACGTGGGTGGCGGAACTCCCGTTAGTTTAAAAAACGAACATTTTGAGAGAATTTTATCGGCAATTGGTAAGACTAACGTTGAATATACCATCGAAGCCGGTCGACCTGATTGTATAACCGAAGAAAACCTTAAAATAATGAAAAAATACGGGGTTAGCAGGGTGTGCGTAAACCCACAAACCTTGTGTGATGAAACCTTAAAAATTTTGGGCAGAAAACACACTTCAAAGGATATTTTTGAGAAATTCGAGTTAGTTCGTTCCTTTGGTTTCGATATTAATATGGATTTAATTTGCGGTTTACCGGGTGAAAATTTCGATACCTTTAAATCCACGTTAGACAGGGTTTGTCAACTTAATCCGGAAAATATAACCATTCACACTTTGGCGCTAAAAAGGGGCTCGAAACTCAAACAAACCACCGAAAGACTTTCGGGTGAAATCGTTGAAAAAATGGTGGACTACGGTCATAAAAAGCTGGAAGATGAAGGTTATCAACCTTATTATTTATATAGGCAAAAATATATGGCTGGAAACCTTGAAAACACGGGCTATGCAAAAAAGGGAAAAGAATGCGTTTACAACGTTGATATGATGGAAGAAATTGCACAAATTATAGGTTGTGGGGCAAACAGCGTTTCAAAGCGAATTTTTATTGATGAAAATAGGCTGGAAAGATACGGCGCTCCAAAGGACGTTGTGACCTATATAAATAAAATTGAAAAAATAATAGAAGAAAAGTCAAAACTATTTAATTAAATGGAAAAAAGCTAAAAAACGGCAAAAAAACGTTGGACATTTTGGTTTTGATTTGTTATTATATTAATGCTACTTATTGCTACGTTTTGCGAATTCCTAACGCATAACTTGGTTTTAAGCGAATAAAATTATAGGAGATTAAAAAATGAACAAGGAACTCAAAACATCAATTATCGAATCTTACAAAACTCACGAAGGCGACACAGGCTCAGTAGAAGTGCAAGTTGCTCTTTTAACCGAAAGAATTAACCACTTAAACGAACACTTAAAAGAAAACAAGCACGACAACCATTCAAGACGTGGTCTTTTAAAAATGGTAGGTCGCAGAAAGGGTCTTCTCGACTATTTAAAGAGTAAGGATATTGAAAAGTATAGAGAACTTATTGCAAGATTAAATTTAAGAAAGTAATTAAAAAGCGGGGGTGTGTTTTACGCATTCCCTTTTTTTGTTAAAAAGGGTAATTTTTGCCTAAAAAAAAGGGCAATTTCTAAATAATCAGAGTAAAATAAAGGAGAACAAATGTTAGAAAATCACAAAATTTTTGAAACGGAAATCGGGGGTAGAAAGGTTTCCGTAAACGTTGGTAAGTATTGTGGCCAAGCAAACGGCTCGTGCTTAATTAGCTGTGGCGATACCGTTGTTATGGTTAACGCTACAATGGCGCCTCAGCCAAGAGAAGGTATGGATTTTTTCCCACTTTCAGTTGACTATGAAGAAAAAATGTATGCCGTTGGTAAAATCCCAGGTGGTTTTAAGCGCCGTGAAGGAAGGGCAAGCGACAAGGCAATTTTAACCTCACGCTTAATCGACCGTCCAATCCGTCCGCTTTTCCCAAAGGGCTTTTATAACGACGTAACCGTTGTTGCAACCGCTCTTTCAGTAGATAGTAACGTTTCACCAGAGCCACTTGCAATGCTTGGCTCATCGGTAGCGCTTTCCATTTCAGATATTCCTTTTGCAGGCCCAACCGGTTCGGTATTCGTTGGTTGCGTTGACGGAGAATTCGTAATTAATCCAGATAACGCTCAACGTGAAAAATCAACCCTTCAACTTAACCTTTCAGGCACTAAGGACGCTATTATGATGGTAGAAGCAGGTGCAAAGGAAGTTGACGACGAAACTATGATTGGCGCAATTTTATTCGGTCACGAAGAAATTAAAAAGCAATGCGCTTTTATTGAACAAATCGTAGCCGAAGTAGGTAAGCCAAAAATTGAAATGGAATATTACCACGTTCCTGAAGAAATTGACAACGCCGTTAAAGCTTTCGCTTCTGAAAAGCTTGATTGGGCGCTTGACACCTTTGATAGAAACGAGCGCCAAGCTCGTCAAGACGTAGTTGAAGCTGAATGTTTAGAACATTTTGCTGAAATTTTCCCTGATAGCGTTCGTGAAATTAAAGATTCTCTTTACTATATCACCAAAGAAAAGGTTCGTGCAAAAATTACCTTTAAGGGTATTCGCCCTGATGGTAGAAGCCTAACCGAAATTAGACCAATTTGGTGTGAAAACGGCATTTTACCACGTGTTCACGGCACAGGCGTGTTCACCCGTGGACAAACCCAAGTTATGACTACTTGCACCCTTGGCACAATGGGCGATATTCAAAAACTTGAAGGTTTAGACGATGAAGTTCAAAAGCGTTATATGCACCACTATAACATGCCTGGTTATGCAAGTGGCGAAGCAAAGCCAATGCGTTCACCAGGTCGCCGTGAAATTGGTCACGGAGCTCTTGCGGAACGTGCTCTTGAACCGGTAATTCCATCGGTTGAAGAATTCCCATACAGCATTCGTTTAGTAAGTGAAGTTTTAAGTTCACACGGCTCAACCTCACAAGGTTCGGTTTGTGGTTCAACCTTAGCGTTAATGGATGCAGGTGTTCCAATTAAGCGTCCGGTAGCAGGTATTGCAATGGGACTTATTAAGGACGTTGAAAGCGGAAAAGTATCGGTAATGAGCGATATTCAAGGCTTGGAAGACTTCCTTGGGGATATGGACTTTAAGGTTGCAGGAACAACCAAAGGTATAACTGCAATTCAAATGGACATTAAAATTAAGGGTATTGACGAACAAATTCTTCGCCAAGCAATTAAGCAAGCTAACGAAGGTAGACAACATATTCTTAATAAGATGTTAGAAGTTCTTCCTGAAGTTAAGCCAGAACTTTCTAAATATGCTCCAAAGATTTTAACCTTTAACATCAACCCTGAAAAAATTAAAGACGTTATTGGTAGCGGTGGCAAAACCATTAACAAAATTATCGAAGAAACAGGTTGTAAAATCGATATTATGGAAGATGGTTCAGTATTCGTTGCATCTTATAGCGAAACCATTGAACCTGCTGAAAGAACTAAGGCGATTATTATGTCAATCGCAAGAGATCTTGAAGTTGGCGATATGTTCATAACAACCGTTGCAAGAATTTTACCAAGGGTTGGCGCATTCTGTGAATTAGCACCAGGAAAGGACGGAATGATTCACATTTCAAAACTTGGCACAAAAGAAAAAGTTAACAGCGTTGAAGACGTTTTAGCCATCGGTGACAGCGTTAAGGTAGAAATTATTAAGATTGGTGAAAAGGGAATTGACCTTAAACTTCTTGAAAAAATGCAATAAAAAACAGGTGGCGTAGTGTATAACTATGCCACTTTTTACAAGGTGAAATTATGAAAAAATTTAGGTTAATAGCAGTTGGCGTTGCGCTTATAATAACGTTGGCACTGTGCGGTTGTTCTTTTTCGGTAGCCACCGCTCCTGCTTTTTCAGAAATTTACAAAAGCCAAGTTATAACTAAAAATATTGAGCCGAATGAAGCTGTTAATGAAAAACATATAACTAACCTTATAACCAATAATGCAATGAGCGGTGTGTTAACAGTCTATTGCGAAAATAGTTCGGGTGGGTTAGGGCTTGTTTTAAACGGCTTAACTGTAAGTCAAGGTTCTTGCGGAGTTTTCCATTACGACGGCGTTTACTACTACGCTTTAACAAATAGCCACGTTGTAAATAGTCCAAGCGGTTCTTCATTGCGTTCAATTCGTGTTGAAGATTACAAAGGCAACTTTTATTCCGCTTTTATTTATCAAAACCCTAGAAAGGGCGAAAAAGCTATTTCCGCCGATTACGACCTTGCAGTTATTTGCTTTAAGGCTGATGCCGAATTATACGTTTTTGATTTTGTAAACAAAAATCCGGGCATTGGCTATGAAGTAATACTTTTAGGAACGCCTGACGGACAAAAAAACGCCATTTACTACGGTGACGTTTTGGAATATATTTATCCTCACTTTGAAGATGAAAGCGAAATTAATATTAATTTTAACATTATAAAATATAGTGCGGACACCACTAACGGTTCAAGTGGTGGACCGCTACTTGATGGATTTTTAAATATTGTTGGCGTTCATTTTGGCGGTAGCGTAAACTCGACCACTCATTTTGCCGGAGCAATTCCCGTGGTTAAGGTAATTGAGTTTTTAGATAAATATTGTTGGATTTGTTAAAAACCATTAATTTTCAAATTTTTCATAGAATAAATATTAAAAATATAAGAAGGTAAAAAATGTTATATCATTATCAAAAAAAGGATGAGGTTTTATCATTACTTGAAACTTCGCAAAATGGTTTAAACCAAGAACAAATTGAACAAAAGAGAAATACTTTTGGTGAAAACAAGCTAAAAGAAAAGAAAAAGAAAACAAATCTTCAACGTTTTTTTGAACAATTTAAAGACGTTATGATTTTAATTTTAATTGCAGCGTCAATTATTTCTTTCGTGGTTGCGTGTATCGAAAAGGAGCCGAAAGAGTTTTTTGAGCCCCTTTTAATTTTGGTTATCGTTATCGTTAACGCAATTTTAGGGGTATTACAAGAAAGTAAAGCGGAAAAAGCTCTCGATGCCTTAAAAAGTTTATCCGCCCCAAAGGCAAGGGTAATTAGAAACGGCGTTGAAAGCGTTATCGATGCAATCGAGCTTGTTCCTGGGGATATAGTTAAAGTTGAGGCAGGCGATTTCATTCCTGCCGATTGCAGGCTTATAGAAAGCACGAGTTTAAAGAGTGAGGAGTCGGCTTTAACGGGTGAGTCCGTTCCATCGGAAAAGGATGCTAACGCCGAAGTTAAAGAAAACGCTCCATTAGGCGATAGAACCAATATGATTTTCTCCGGTTGTTCAATAACCTACGGAAATGCTGTTGCCGTTGTCACCGCCACGGGTATGGACACGGAAATGGGTAAAATTGCAAACCTTCTCGATGGAGAGGAAGAAACTCAAACTCCACTTCAAAAAAAGCTTGCTCAACTTGGAAAATATCTTGGCGTAATAGCAATTTTGTGCTGTATGGTAATTTTCGTAGTAGGCGTGGTTGCAAAAATGGAAGTTTTAGACATTTTTATGACCGCCGTTTCTCTTGCCGTTTCCGCAATACCTGAGGGTTTGCCGGCAATCGTAACCATAGTTTTATCTATTGGCGTTCAACGAATGGTAAAGCGCAACGCAATAATTCGTAAACTTCCAGCCGTTGAAACCCTTGGTAGCAGTTCAATAATTTGTTCGGATAAAACGGGAACTTTAACCCAAAACCGAATGACTTTGGTTAAAGCATACCTTGATGAAACTAAGGAAATTGAAGATATAACCGATAATAATAGCGAAATGGTTAAAAAGCTTTTAACCTATGGAACGCTTTGCTCGGACGGGTCAGTCGTGTTTAATGACGGCAAGGAACAACACATTGGCGATCCAACTGAAACTGCAATCGTTTACGCAATGCATAAAAACGGTATGGAAAAGGAAGAACTTAACAAGCTTTATCCACGCCTTGCAGGTATTCCGTTCGACTCCGACCGAAAACTTATGACTTCCATTAATTTAATCGATGGGAAAAAGGTTGTTATAGTTAAGGGCGCTTTCGATATGATGGCTGAACGATGCGTAGTAGGCGATATTGAAAAGGCAAAAGCGGTTAACGACCAAATGAGTTCTAACGCTTTGAGAGTTTTAGCCGTTGGCTATAAAATTATCGATGAAATTCCAGCTCAGTTAACTTCAAAAGAAGTTGAAAATAACCTTATTTTCGTTGGTTTAGTCGGTATGATTGACCCACCACGCCCTGAAGCTCGTGATGCCGTTGCAATTTGTAGAAAGGCGGGTATAAAACCTGTAATGATTACGGGTGATCACGTTGTCACCGCTTCGGCAATTGCTCGTGATTTAGGTATTTTACTCGATGGCGATATGGCAATAACGGGCGCTCAGCTCGACCAAATGACTGATGCCGAGCTTGATAACGTGGTGGAAAAAATTTCCGTTTACGCTCGTGTTTCGCCTGAAAATAAAATTAGAATCGTTAAAGCTTGGCAACGCAAAGACCAAGTCGTTTCAATGACCGGTGACGGCGTTAACGATGCTCCTGCTCTTAAAGCCGCCGATATTGGGTGTGCAATGGGTATAACCGGCACCGACGTTGCTAAAGGGGCGGCGGATATGACCTTGACCGACGATAACTTTGCAACCATAGTCGATGCCGTTAGGGAAGGTCGTGGTATTTACGCTAACATTAAAAAGGTTGTTGGTTTCCTTCTCGGCACTAATATTGGCGAAATTATAACCGTATTTTTTGCAATGCTTTTATGGAAACAATCTCCGCTACTTTCAATGCAACTTCTTTGGATTAATCTCGTAACCGATAGTTTACCTGCAATTGCTCTTGGCATGGAAGCCGTTGAAAAGGACGTTATGGATAAGAAACCAAAGCCTAAGAAGGAAGGGCTTTTTGCCCACGGCTACGGTTTAAGAATTATTCTTCAAGGCGTAATGTTCGGCGCTCTTTCATTAGTTGCTTATAGAATAGGATATCTTGCTTACGGCGTAAGCGGTGGTCAAACCATGGCGTTTATCGTTTTAGCTATATCGCAAGTTATTCAAGCCTTTAATATGCGTAGTGAACGTTCAATATTTAAAATTGGACCGTTTACTAATAAAAAGTTAAATCTTGCAGCGTTAAGTTCTATAATTTTAGTTGCTTGCGTTCTATTCATTCCTTTTATGCAAATAGCATTCGGCTTAATTTTCTTAAACTTAAAACACTATTTAATTTGTTTAGGTTTAAGTTTAGTTCCGTTGGTAGTTATGGAACTTGCTAAATTGTTTGGATTTGTAAAGGATCATAAAAAATAAAAAAATAAAAACCCGAGTGAATTTTCACTCGGGTTTTTTTGTTTTAATTATTTCTTTTCTGGATTGATTACACCGTAGCTTGCGTCGGTAGCTTTGCCACCAGCAATAACGATTGTTAAACCTTCAACTTGTTCGCCAGCATCGATTTTAGCTTTAATATCATCGTATGATTTGCAACCTTTTGCAGCATAGATAAATCCGTTTCTACCAACGATTGGAAGGTCAGCAGTTACGTCGATAGCTTCATCACCAAGATCTTCCATAACTTGGGTGTAGGTGTAAGCTTCGCCGTTTTCAGCAGCTTTGTTTACTTTGTCAGCATATTTTTGGCTTACGTTTGAGCAAGCAACTAAGCTGAACATGCAAACTAAAACTAACATTAAACTAACAATTTGTAAAGTTTTTTTCATAGTTTTAACTCCTTAAATTTTAAAAATTTATATATATAATTATATCATAAAAAAAATAAAATGCAATAGAAAAATTAAATATTTTCTCTTAATTTTTTAAAAATTTTTTTAATAAAAAAATTAAAATGCAAATTAAACCTTTATCACTTGAAAAAGGGAAAAAAATATGCTATTATTAACGTAGAATATTATGCAATTTTTTAGGAGAGATATGGAAGAGAAAAGCACTTTAATTAAACTACCGTTAATTGCCATGCGTGGTAAAGTTCTTTTTCCAAACGTGACCACTTCTTTCGACGTTAGCCGAATTAAAAGCCTTAACGCCGTTGGTAAATCTATTGACTACGACAATTTAATTTTCGTTGTAAACCAAAAGGATGCAACAATTGAAAACCCAATTGATAGCGATTTATATCAAGTGGGTGTTGTTTGTAGCATCAAAAAAATTTCTCAGCTTGGTGGAACTAACCTTAGAATATTCGTTGAAACGAGTTTTAGGGCGGTTATTAGGGAATACGTTGGTAAAAAGGACCATTCAATCGTTTTAGTTGAACGGCTCGACGATGAAGTTTTAAATATTCCAGAAGAAGAAGTTTATTTTGATATTGCTAAAGAAAAAATGCGTGAATACACTTTGGTTAATGCAAAAAATTCTCGTGAAAACAGCGATATTTTACGTTCAATTAATTCCGCAACCAAGTTTTGTAATTTAGCGACCTATCAACTTCCGCTAACTGAAACTGAAAAACAACTAATTTTAGAAGAGCGTGATCTTTCAACAAGGCTTCAACTTTTAATCGACGGGTTAATTAGACTAATTGAGTTTGCCAAAATTGAAAAATCAATTGCCGATAACGTTAAAAATTCAATTGATAAAAGTCAAAAAGAATATTATCTTCGTGAACAGCTTCGTGCAATTCATAAAGAACTTGGTGACGATGAAAACGAAATTGAAGGCTTGCGTGACCAAATTTTAGAAAAAAATATGCCGGATGAAGTAGAGAAAAAGGCTTTAAAAGAGCTTGAAAGAATGGGTAGAATGAACTCTTCTTCCCCTGACTACACCGTTTTACGCACCTATTTAGACAATTTAATTGAACTTCCTTTTAACGAAACAACCGTTGACCGTGACGATATTAATGAAAGCATTGAAATTCTTAATAGCGAGCATTACGGTTTAGAAAAGGTTAAAGAGCGTATTATTGAATATCTATCCGTTTTAAAAGCAACGGGTAAAATGTCTTCAACAATTTTATGTTTAGTAGGCCCGCCGGGTGGTGGTAAAACCTCGGTTGCAAAATCAATTGCTCACGCCCTTGATAGAAAGTTCGTTAGAATGAGCCTTGGTGGCGTTAAAGACGAGGCGGAAATTCGTGGGCATAGAAAAACCTATATCGGCGCAATGCCTGGTAGAATTATAACCGGTTTAAAAAACGTTGGCGTTTCTAATCCGGTGTTCTTGCTTGATGAAATTGATAAGTTAAGCGTTGACCTTCGTGGCGATCCTGCAAGTGCGCTTTTAGAAGTTTTAGACCCTGAACAAAACACGACTTTCCGTGATAGATATATGGAAATTCCTTACGATTTATCAAAGGTTTTATTCATAACCACGGCTAACGACTTGTCAACCATTCCAGCTCCGCTTCTTGATAGAATGGAAGTGATTAATCTCGATGGCTACACTCAGGAAGAAAAGGTGGAAATTGCCAAAGGCTATTTAATTCCAAAGCGTGCTGAAATTAACGGTTTAAAAACTAAAAATATTGAATTTAGCGACGACGCCATTACCGACATTGTTAAAGGTTATACAATTGAAGCCGGCGTTAGAAATTTAGAAAGACAAATTGATAGCATTTGCCGTAAAGTGACAACGGAGTTTGTTAAAAATGCAAAATTTGGCAAACGCAAAATAACTGCTAAAAACTTAAAAAATTATTTAGGCGCACCAAAATATTTGCAAGAAGAAAAATCCGTTGACGACTTTATTGGTGGAGCGCAAGGTCTTGCGTGGACGGCTTACGGCGGAACGACTTTACAAATTGAAGTTGCTCTTTTAAAAGGTAAGGGGGAAGTTGTTTTAACAGGTAAGCTTGGCGACGTTATGAAAGAAAGCGCTCGCACGGCATTAACCTATCTTTTAGCTAACGCAAAGGATTTTAAAATTAACGAAAGCATTTTAGATGAAAAGGCAATTCACGTTCACGTTCCAGAAGGCGCAACTCCAAAGGACGGTCCAAGCGCAGGAATAACCCTTGCAACGGCAATTTACTCGGCTTTAACCGAAAAACCTGTTAAAAGCGACGTTGCAATGACAGGTGAAATTACCTTAAAAGGAAAGGTTTTACCAATTGGTGGGTTAAAAGAAAAATCTCTTGCGGCGTTCAGATGTGGAATTTATAAAATTATAATTCCAAAGGATAACGTTAAAGATATTGAAGATATTCCTGAAAACATTCGTGAAAAGCTAACTTTCTATCCGGTAAAAACTGCAAAAGAAGTGTTTAAAGTTGCTTTTAGGTAAAAAGTAGGTGGCTAATATGAAATTAAAACAAGCAACTTTTATAACTTCCGCAGCAAATAAAGCTGGATTTTTGCAAACCGATAAACCAATAATTTGCGTTACGGGTAGGTCAAACGTTGGTAAAAGTTCTTTTATCAATATGCTTGCAAACCAAAAAAAGCTTGCAAAAACCTCCGACACGCCTGGAAGAACTCGCCTTGTAAATTATTTCGATTTTGGCGAATTCGTTTTAGCTGATCTTCCGGGATACGGCTTTGCAAGGGTTTCAAAAAGTGAAAAACTAAAATGGGCAAAAACCATTGAACAATTTTTTGAAGTGACTAAAATTGCCCATGCTTTCGCCCTTGTCGACGTTCGCCATAAACCAACGGAAGACGATAGGGATATGATTAAATATTTCTATGCGAAAATTATTCCTTTCACCCTAACTACAACTAAAGCCGATAAACTTTCTCGTGCCCAATTAAACAATCAAATTAAAGTCATTTCAGCCGAGCTTAACCTTGGCGTAGGCGATATAATTTCCACAAGCTATAAAGGCTTTGGAAAGGAAAAAGTGCTTGAAAAAATTGAGATGGTTTTAGAAAATTTAAAACTCGAACCAATTGAAATTTTTGATGAAATTGAAAGTTCTAACGGCGATAACTAAAAAATTACGCCTTTCATAAAAAAATCGAAATTTCTTGATAGAAAGCCGAATTTTAAAAATTTTTATGAAAGGCATAAAATTAAAATATAAGGATAAATTAAAAATGGGAAACAAATCGAGGGTTTACGTTGATCCAAGCTATATGCCAAGCGATTATAAACTAAATTTAAAATTAGCCCCTTTTATTTCAGCTCTTATTTTTACCGCAATTTACGTTTTGTTCACAATCGTAATGGTGAACGTTAACAAAGAATTTTTTGCTCAATATTCCGAATCTATGAATTTTTTTAGAATGGTTTCTTGGCTACTTAGCGGTAAGGTTGGCTTCTACGTTGTGGGTGCAATTTTTCTTTCAATTATAATGGTAGCTTTATATACTTTTAGCTTATCGAGTGAAAGTTATATTATTAGTTTAATTGCAAAAATTTTAAACGGTTTTTCCGTTATAAGTTTTGCGCTACCATTCGTTATAATTTTTTTAATAGTTTAAACTTGGTTTTGGCAATTGCAATTATTTAATAAATTACAATTTGTCGATGATAATAAAGCTAAAAGTAAAAGTAGTTGAGTTGTTGAAATCGTTGAATTGTTGCTTAATAAAAACAAAAGAGCAATTAAAGTTAAGTTAGTGTTCATTTTTAGTTCCTTTCGACAATTGTTGTCACAATATAACAATATGCTATAAAAAAGGAATATATGAACAAATTGACAAATGCTCAAAAAATAATTAAACTAAAAATATCATCATTAAAGGAGCAACGAAATGCAATCCAATATTTTACTTCTCGATAAGAGATCGCAAGCTCTTGTCAGCGAATACGTTCCTACTGAAGATATGATAAATCAATTAGTTAGTTTTTTTTCAGTTTTTTCCGATGCTACAAGGCTAAAAATGCTTTCAGCTTTGGCAATTTCGGAAATGTGCGTGACCGATATTTCCGTAATTTTAGGCATTAATCAAACAACGGTTTCCCATCAGTTAAGGCTACTTAAAAATCTTGGTGCGGTAAAAATGCGAAGAATGGGAAAGGTTATTTTCTATTCTCTTAAAACCGAACTTTTAAACGACGTTTTACTTAAAGGCGTTGAATTTTTAGGATATTAAAGTTAAAAAGACTGCAAAAATGCAGTCTTTTTTATGTATTAAAATTTTGCAGTTTCTTATTTACAGCCACAGCCGAAGTTTAAACCCTTGTTTTTGTTAGAACAACAACAAAAATAAACTAAAGCAAGAGGAATTAAACAGCTACAATCGGTAAGCTTATCTAAAATTCCGCAAATAGAGCCGTTTTGGCAAAAACAAATTGCAAGGATAATTAAAATCCATAAGTAGTTATTAGAAAAACAGTTATTCATAATTCTTCTCCTTAATTTTTCAACTAAATTCATTTAGTTGTCAATATATAATACTCAAAAACGTTAAAATTTGACACAAGGGCGTTAAAAAGGTTGAAAAAAATATTTTATTGTAATAAAATAAATATATCCAAACATTTTGGCTTACACTAATTTAGGTAGGACCGTTTGGAAATAACATTTTTTCGACAGCTATCCATTGAGAAGCTGATTGGAGGTATAATTATGAACGGTGAAAATTCTTCACAAACCTTTAAAGAGCGTTATTTAAATGCAAAATCACTCAGTTATTTTGCCATTTTATTAACGCTTGTTGTCGTTTTACAGCTTTGGGGCGGCACAATTAGAATTGGCATTGCCGAATTTAGTTTAGTGCTTTTACCAATAGTGCTCGGCGGAATTTTATTAGGTCCAATTGCCGGAATGCTTTTAGGCTTGGTTTTTGGAATTATCGTTTATTTGCAAGGCGTTTTTGGCGTTAGTGCGTTCACGATGATTTTATTTTTAGACCACCCAATAATAACGGCTTTCGTGTGTTTAGGAAAGGGGCTATTTTGTGGTTTAGGCGCAGGCGTTGCTTATTCGTTAATTAAAAATAAAAACAAAATCGTCGCTTGCTACGTTGCTTCCGCTCTTTGTCCAATAATTAACACGGGCTTGTTTATTCTCGGTGCGCTTTTTATGAGCGATACTCTATCTCAAAATTTTGTTCAAAGCGGAGAAACGGTAATTTACTTTTTAGTTATCGGTTGCGCAGGCATTAACTTTATCGTTGAATTTTTAGCAAACGTAATTTGCGCCCCGGTTATTGCAAGAGTAACTGAAATTATTGAAAAAACAATTAAAAAATAGGTAGATATTATGATTTTTTGCATTGATATTGGTAATACAAACATAAAATACGGCGTTTACGAAGGAGAAAAATTAATTGAAAGCTTTCGTGTAGCGTCGAAAAAGAGTTCCACTGCCGATGAATACGGCATTGTTGTTCGTGACCTTTTGCAAACGGCAAAAATTAACAAAAATCAAATTGACGGCGTAATTATGAGTTCGGTTATTCCACAGCTTAACTATACTATGGAGCATATGTGCGAATACTATCTCGGCAAAAAACCAATAGTAGTTGGTCCTGGAATTAAAACGGGAATAAACATTAAGGTTGACAGTCCAAGAGAAGTAGGTGCTGACCGAATCGTTAATAGCGTTGGCGCATTTAAAAAATACGGTGGAAAAACTCCTATTATAGTAATCGATTTTGGAACGGCAACAACCTTTAACGTTTTAAACGTAAAAGGCGACTTGATAGGTGGGGTAATTTCGCCTGGTATTAAAACCGCATTAGATTCGCTCGTAAACGGCACTGCAAAGCTTCCTAATATTGAACTTGAACTTCCAGGTAGCTGTATTTGTAAAAACACAATCACCAATATGCAAGCAGGACTTTTATATGGTTTCGTAGGCTTGTGCGATAACGTTTGTAGAATGATTAAAGAAGAACTTAATCAAGAAGTATTCGTTGTTGCAACTGGTGGTTTAAGTGAAATTATTGCAAAAGAATCAAAGTATATAAACGTTGTTGATAGAACTTTAACCTTAAACGGTTTAAGGCTTCTTTACGAACTTAACAAGGGGTAGAAATGAGTAAAAAGGTTTTAATTGGCAATTTGCAAATAGGTGGTGGTTCGCCTATTGCAATTCAAACTATGTTAGACGTAAAAACATCGAAAATTGAAGAAGTTAAGCCGAAAATTGAACAAGTTTACAATTTAGGTTGCAATATTATTCGAGTTTCCGTTAAAGATGAAAGCGACGCTTTAGCAATTAAAAAAATTAAAGAGTTTTGCAAAATGCCAATTGTTGCCGATATTCATTTCGACTACCGTTTAGCCCTTAAAGCAATTGATAGCGGAGCGGACAAAATTAGAATTAATCCAGGAAATATTGGAAGTGAAAATAACGTTAAAGAAGTTGCTTTGGCGCTTAAACAAAACGGAGTTGCCGTAAGGGTGGGATCAAACAGTGGAAGCGTGGAAAAAAGCTTTTTAGAAAGGTTTGGAAAAAGTGAAATTGCCCTTGGTGAAAGCGCTCTTAAAAACGTTGCTATTTTAGAAAAATACGGCGTTAGCGATATAGTAATTTCGGTTAAAGCGTCTTCAGTTCCGCTAACGGTTTCCGCCAATCGTTATTTAGCTCAAAAAACCGATTATCCACTTCATCTTGGCGTGACTGAAGCGGGAACTTTAAATATGGGTATTGTAAAAAGCTCAATTGGTATTGGCTCTTTATTATTAGAAGGTATTGGCGACACTTTAAGAGTTTCGTTAACTGCTCCTATAACCGAAGAAATTATGGCTGCAAAACGCATTTTACGAAGCGTTGGGTTAGATAAGAATTACGTTGAGGTTATTTCTTGTCCAACCTGTGGTAGAACGGGTTACGATTCAATTGGTCTTGCAAAACTGGTTGAAGAATATACTGCAACTTACACAAAACCCCTTAAAGTTGCCGTTATGGGCTGTGTTGTTAACGGTCCTGGTGAGGCGAAGGATTGCGATATTGGCGTTGCCGGTGGCGATGGTAAGTGCGTAATTTTCAAAAAGGGCGAAGTGTATAAAACTGTTAATATTGATGATATTAAGCAAGAATTTTTAAAGGAAATTGATATTTTAATTAACGAAAACTAACGATGAACGCTCAAATTTTACAAGAAATAACAAACCTATGTGAAGGTAAAATAATATATTCTGGTGGGAAGCTGAAAAAATCGCAAAAACTTCTTTCATTAAACTTCGTTAGCAATTTTGCGCCAACCGATGATTTTATTGAAAAGGTTAAAGAAATTTGCAAAAAATACGCTTCCTTTGCCAAAGAAATTGAAATTAACGTTAAAAAGATTATAACTCAACCACAGTTTGTAATTTCAGCTTGTTTTAAATGGTTCGAGCAAAACCACTTAATTTGTGCAAACGCAATTAACGAAAATGATATTTCTGTTGAAATTATCGAAAATTCTTGCATTGTAAAACTTAACGTTGAGCACACTGTATACAACTATATTTTAGCGAGAAAAATAAACGACGAGCTTACTGAGTTTTTAAAAACTCAATTTGTTGAAAATTTTGTAGTTAAGCTAAATGATACGGGAACTGATGAAATTGATAAATCGAAATTAGAGCTTAAATTAACTGAAAAGGATATGCGAAAAAACGTAATTCGCACCTTAACCGTTGACGACGTGACAAGGCTTTTTGACAACGATAAAACGAAAACAGCCTTTTATATGGCCGACGTTAAAGACCACTTGGGCGAAGTTTACTTAGCAGGCAAAATAACTTCAATTAGGGAACTTACCACAAAAACCGATAAAACTTATTTTATTATTGATTTTACCGATAGAACGGGTAGTTGTTCCGGGGCTATTTTTCCAACTAAAGCAAATTTACCAAAAGTTCAAAAGCTTTCGGTTGGATCGGAAATTATCGTTAGGGGTGAGTTTGAAATTCGCAATAATTTTCACAATTTACGAATTTTAAGCATAAACTATTGTGCATTTCCTAAAAATTTCGTTCCCGTTCAAAAGCCTAAACGCCCGGTTCCAAAGGAATATGAAATGGTTTTTCCAAAGGAATTAGAAATCGACGTTCAAGAAAACTTTTTAGAAGACGTTTCAATTCCCGCATGTTTTAAAGGAAGAACCTTCGTTGTTTTCGACCTTGAAACCACGGGAACCGACGCAACTTCTGATAAAATAACGGAAATTGGCGCTGTAAAAATTGTCGATGGCAAAATAGAGAGCTATTTTGAAACTTTTGTTAATCCCCAAAAGCGAATTCCAACGGAAGTTGTAAATTTAACGGGAATAACTGATGAAATGGTAGCTGATGCGCCACTTTTTGAAGACGTTTGTCCCGATTTTTACAAGTATTGTCACGGCGCTACGCTGGTTGCTCATAACATTGAATTCGATTCCAAGTTTATTCGCAAAAATTCCGAGCCGTTAGATTATATTTTCGACCATCCACAGTTAGACACGTTGGCGCTTGGTAGGGAATGTATTACGGGAGTTTCTAACTATAAGCTTAATACTCTTTGCGCTAAATTTGACATTTCATTTAACCACCACAGGGCTTATTCCGATGCCTTGGCGTGTGCAAAGTTGTTAATTGAGATTATGCGAATTAAAAAGGAATTTCCCATTTAACGGATAAAATTAGCTATTTAAATTTAAAATATTAATATAATTATATTAATTTTGCTGAAAAACAGTTGCAAAAATGATAAAATTGTGTTAATATTTTAATAGATAGAATACGTTTACTATTGAGAGTGGCTTTCCACTCTCAAATTTTTATATAGAAAGTAGTTGTAAAAGGGGGTTGATATTATGAAAGTGAAATCGAATGCTGAAATAACTGAATTTTTGCTTCCTTATGCCGATAGTTTAGGGGTGGAAATTGTTGAAGTTGAATTTAAACTTGGCAAAAACCCATCGTTAACTATTTTTATAGAAACGGAAGACGGGGTTGACCTTAACACTTTGGAAAAATTTCATAATTTAATTAACGATCCTCTCGACGAGTTTGATCCATCTTTCGGCTCGGCTTACACCTTAAACGTTTCAAGTCCTGGTGTTGATCGTCCATTTAAAACCGAAAGGGATTTCGAGCGCAACTTGGGCATTAAAGTTGAAGTTAAACTTTACGCACCAATTAAAGGCAGTAAGTTTTTAGAAGGGGTTATGGTTGCTTTCGATAAAAACACCGTAACGATTTTAGTGGGTGAAACCGAGCAAAAAATTGAACGTAATCAAATTGCAAAAATTAATCAAGCAATTGAGTTTTAAAATTACGCTTGTCATAATAAAATTAAAAATTTAAGATTTTTTCTTTAAAAATAAAAATTATTTCAAAATTAAAAAAGGCAAAAGCCAATTAGGAGGATACCATGAATAAGGAATTTTTCCTTGCTTTAGACGAGCTTGTGAAAGAAAAAGGTATAAGTCAAGAAACGTTAATTTCAACACTTGAAAACGCACTTGTAATCGCATACAAAAAGAGCACCGGCCACGCTGCGGATAACGTTAAAATTAAACTTAATCCCGACAAGGCTACGGTTAAGTATTACGTTGTTAAGACAATTGTAAGCGAAGTTATTGATGAAGAAAAAGAAATTTCTCTTGCAGAAGCTCAACTTAAAAAGAAGTCGTATAAAGTAGGCGATACCTTTGAACTTGAAATTACTCCAAAGAATTTTGGTAGAATTGCCGCTCAAACTGCAAAGCAAGTGGTAACTCAAAAAATTCGTGAGGTTGAACGTGACAACTCAATTGCTGAATTTGAAGATAAGGAAGATGAAATTCAACTTTGCAAAATTCGCCGTATTGAAGACGATAGGGTTTACGTTGAAATTGGCGGAAGTCAACTTGAAGGCGTAATGCTTCCACAAGATCAAATTCCAACTGAAAAATATATGGTTAACGATTCCATTATCGTTTACGTTAAAAAGGTTAAGGCTGGTAGTCGTTCGGCGCAAGTTTTGGTTTCACGCACGGCGGCAGGACTCGTTAAGCGTTTATTTGAAAACGAAGTTCCTGAAATTAAGCAAGGAATTGTTGAAATTAAGTCGATTGCCCGTGAAGCAGGACAAAGAACGAAAATTGCAATTTATTCAAACGATGAAACAGTTGACGCCGTTGGCGCATGCGTTGGCGCAAGGGGTATGCGTGTAAATGCAATCGTTCAAGCCCTTGGCGGTGAAAAAATTGATATTATTTTATGGTCGGAAGATCCGCTTGAATATATTGCTAAAGCACTTTCACCAGCTAAAGTATTGCAAGTTACCGCAACCGAAGGTGAAAAGGTGGCATACGTTGTAGTTCCTGACGATAAACTTTCGTTAGCTATTGGTCGTGAAGGACAAAACGCTCGCCTTGCTGCAAGATTGACCGGTTGGAAAATCGACGTTAAGAGCGAATCGAAAGCAATACTTGAAGGCGAATATTCACCAAATGGTGAAATTGACGAAGTAGAAGGCGAATAATTAGTTTTTAAAGGGTAGATTATGGCAAAACATCAACCTAAAAGAATGTGCGCTGTTTGTAGAGAAAGCTATAATAAACAGCAACTTATAAGAATTGTAAAAAGCGGTGAAAATTTTTCCGTTGATTTAAGTGGTAAGCTTTCGGGCAGGGGTTGTTACGTTTGTAAAAATCCCCAATGTTTAGAAAAGCTTGTTAAAAGCAAAGCTTTAAACAGGGCGTTTAAAGCGGAAGTTCCACAAGAAATTTACAATCAGGTTTTAGAGGTGGCAAAAGTTGAATAGGAGCAAGGTTTTAACTTACATTGGCTTTGCAATAAAAGCTCGCAAGGTTAGAACGGGCGTAAACGTTGCTAAAACCTTAAAAGAAAAAGCACCGCTAATGATTTTATGCGAAACGGCTTCGGAAAACACGGTTAAAGAAGTTGTTAGCATAGCTAACAAACTTAATGCAAAAATTATCGTAACGAAAGGCATTAAAGTTGAAGATATTTTTTACAAACAAAATTGCAAATTAGCAGTTATAACCGATTATCAATTGGCAAAAGCAATTTTGTCAAATACCGATGAACAATTTGTTTTATTTGGAGGCAATAAAATTTAAATGGTTAATAAAAAGGAAACTTCAAACGTTAATATTAAAGAAATTAAAGCCCTAAGCGATTCGGGGAATATTGCGTCACTTCTTTCAAAAATTAAGGATGCAAAAAAGTCCGTTGGGGATATTTCGGCAAAGCTTCGTGTTGCCGAGCAAGATTTAAAGGCAAAACGCCAAGCTCAAAAGCAAGCTGAATTGGCTGATAACGAAAAAACCGTTGAAGAAGTTAAAGTCGAAGCACCCGTAAAGGTGGAAGTGGCTCAAAAGGAAGTAGCGCCAAAGGCCGAAGCTCCTAAAAAGCAACCAAAAACCGAAAAGGTTAGTGAAAAAGTTGAAGAAGTTAAGGTTGAAAAAGAACCTGAAATTGAAACTAAGGTTGAGGAAACCGTGGTTGAAGATGCGCCTAAGCGCAGAGAAACTTTATCTGAACGGTTGCAAAAAATGCAAGTTGCAAAGCCACAAGGTCAGAAAAAGTCTTACACTCCACAAGAAGACCGCAGACCACGCTCAGGGGATAGAACTACCCAAAACGGCAAGCAAAACCAAGCGGGTGGTCAAAAAGTCCAAGGCAAACCAGCCCAACGTGGGGCTCAGCCTATTGATAGCGTTCAAGCAAAGTCATTTGGAAAGCCTTCTAAGCCTCAAGAAGTTTATATTCCAAAAGATAATAACAAGGCATACGCATCAAAGAAAAAGCAAAACGAAAAGAATAATTATGAAGATAGACACGCTACAAGCAAAAAGCAATTAGCTCGTGGCAACGTTTCTATTGACGATTTTGATGAAGATAAGTCTGGTTACAGAAAGGTTCGTTCTAAAAAATCGCAAAAAACTCAAGAAGAAACTCGTATTAAAATTGAAAAAGCAACAATTAATAAGGAAATTATTCCTATTAAAGAACTTTCTGAAAAAATTGGTATTTCAGCAGTTGAAATTTCAAAAATGCTCTTTAAAGAAGGAATTATTAAGACTATTAACGACTCAATTGACTACGATACCGCAGGTTTTATTGCCGCTGAAATTGGCGTTGAGCTTGAATTGAAGCTCGATAAAACCGCTGAAGACGTTTTAAGTGAAGGCTTCAACGAAGCTGCCGACGATATGTCGCTTTACGTGACGCGTCCACCGGTTGTCACCGTTATGGGTCACGTTGGCCATGGTAAAACTTCACTTCTTGATAGAATTCGTTCAACCAACGTTACCGCAGGTGAAGCGGGTGGTATTACTCAACATATCGGTGCATATTCCGTAAGCGTTAAAGGTAATAAAATTACCTTCCTTGATACCCCAGGTCACGCTGCGTTTACTTCAATGCGTGCTCGTGGTGCTCAAGTTACTGATATTGCGGTTATCGTTATCGCTGCCGACGATGGTATTATGCCTCAAACCATTGAAGCTATCAACCACGCAAAGGCTGCAAACGTTTCAATTATCGTTGCGGCAAACAAAATTGATAAGCACACGGCTAATATTGATAGAGTTAAACAACAACTTGCCGAACACGACGTTTTAATTGAAGAATGGGGTGGCGACGTTATGCTCGTTCCCGTTTCAGCAAAAACCGGTTTGGGTGTTGACGACCTTTTAGATTCTATTTTATTAATTGCAGAAATGCGTGAACTTAAAGCTAACCCTAACCGTAAGGCAAAAGGTGCGGTTGTTGAAGCTAAGCTCGATAAGGGTAAAGGTCCGGTTGCAACTATTATCGTTCAAAACGGAACTTTAAAAGCGGGCGATAACATCGTTGCCGGCACAATCGTTGGTAAGGTTAGAGCAATGTTCGACGATAAGGGTAGAATGGTTAAGGAAGCAGGTCCGTCAATGGCTGTTTCCGTTCTCGGTTTAGAATCGGTTCCAAACGCAGGCGATATTATTTTTGCCGTTGAACAAGAAAAGTTAACAAAGCTCGTTGCTGAAGAAAGAAAGAATAAAGAACGTGAAGAAATGATTCGTCAACAACAAAAAGTTTCTCTCGACGACTTATTCTCAAAAATCAGCGTAGGCGACCTTAAAGTTCTTAACATAATTATTAAAGCCGACGTTCAAGGTTCGGTTGAAGCGGTTAAGCAATCACTTGAAGAGTTATCAAACGAAAACGTTAAAGTTTCGGTTATCCACTCTGGCGTTGGCGCTATTAACGAAACGGATATAATGCTTGCCGATTCTTCAAACTCAATTGTAATTGGTTTTAACGTTCGACCTGACGCTAACGCAAAACAACTTGCTGAACGCTCGAAAATCGACGTTAAGTTATACAGAATAATTTACGAAGCTATTGAAGATATTCAAAAGGCTATGAAAGGTATGCTTGAACCTAAGTTTAAAGACGTTTATATGGGTAAAGCTGAAGTTCGTGAAACCTTTAAAATTACGGGTGTTGGCATGGTAGCCGGCTCTTACGTAACCGAAGGTAAAATCGTTCGTAACGGTAAACTTAGAATCTATCGTGACGACGTTATGATTTGCGAAGGTAACGTTTTACAACTAAAACGCTTTAAAGACGACGTTAAGGAAGTTAACCAAGGCTTTGAATGTGGTATTTCTATTGAAAACTTCAACGATATTAAGGTTGGCGATTTCATTGAAAGCTACGTTATTGAAGAAGAAAAAGATAAATAAAATAAAAACTTAACCGCCTAAAAATTATTTTGGGCGGTTAAGGTATAAGGAAATTAAATGAAAGAAAAAAGAGAAAAACGATTAAATAGTGAACTCCAAAAACTTATTTATTCAATTCTTACGACTAAAATTAAAAATCCGTATATTACTGAAATGTTTTCAATTTCCGGTGTTGAAGTGACCAGTGACCTTGAAAATGCAACGGCTTTCGTTAGCATTTATTCAGCAAACAGTAAGGCAAGTGAAGAAACTTTTAACGCCATTTGCGAATCGGCTCCTCAGGTTAGAAAGGAACTTGGAAGCCTTATGCGCATTCGTTATATTCCAAAAATTCATTTCAAACTCGATATTTCTCAAGAATACGGTGAAAAAATTGATAGAATTATAAGTGGTTTTACTTATGGTGAACACAATGAAAAAGAGTGAAATTATTGAAAAGCTAAAAACCGTTAAAAACGCACAGATTTTTTGTCACGCTCGTCCTGATGGTGACACATTGTCTAGTGCGTTTTCTTTAAAAATAGCTTTTGAAAAAATGGGTAAAAAAGCGCAAGTCGTTTGCGCCGATCCAATTCCTGATAAGTATATTTTAAGTGGAATTTTAGGCGAATTGTCTGCTTTTGAAAAGGGTTTCGATTGCCATATTGCCGTTGACGTTGCCAATCCTTCGCTTTTAGGCGACCAATTAGCGAATTTTTTGTCAAATTCAAATAATTTCGTAATCGACCACCATATTTCAAACCCAAATTTTGCCAAGTTTAACTACGTTGTTGACCAAAGCGCAAACGCAATTAATATGTTTGAAATAATTGAAGGTTTAGGCGTTGAAATCGATGAAAAACTGGCTAATACGTTGCTAATGGGCATTTCAACCGACACGGGGCATTTCTCCAATTCCGGCACGACGGCAAAAAGCTTTTTTGTTGCTGAAAAACTTATAGGTTTTGGTGCAAATCCGTGGAAAATTTATAACGCAATGTATAAAAACCAATCGGTTGAAAGAGCAAAGCTTTACGCCCACGTTATGGGAAATATTAAATTATTCCACGAAAATAAGGTGGCAATTATAACCACAACCTTAGCCGACCTTGAAAAATATGGTTGCGACTCTTCAGTTACGGAAGGTTTCGTTGATTTTCCGCTATCAATCGGTAGTGTTGAAATTGCAATTGCCGTTTTACAAAAGGGCGATAAGTGCTATAAACTTTCCTTCCGCAGTAAGGATAAAGCAAACGTTAACGCTTTAGCTTCCGTTTTCGGTGGCGGTGGACACGTTAAAGCAAGTGGCGCCGTTATTAACGGATTTTATGAAGACGTTATTGACAAACTTGCGTTTAACGCAGGAAATTATTTAGAATAATGGTAGGATTTATTAATATTTATAAGCCGAAAGAAATTTCTTCGGCGTTTTGTGTGAATAAATTTAAGTGGAAGGTGAAAACCAAATGTGGGCATATGGGCACCCTTGACCCACTTGCCAGCGGTGTTTTACCCATAGCGCTTAATCAAGCGACTCGCTTATTCGATTATTTGCTTGGCAAGGAAAAGGTTTACGAAGCGGTTTTCGACTTTGCTTATGAAACACCTTCTTTCGACCTTGAAACTCAACCAACTAATAGGGCGACCTATATTCCGTCAAAGGCGGAAATTGAAAAAATATTGCCTAAATACGTTGGTAACGTTTCTCAAATGCCACCGGCTTTTTCGGCTAAAATGATTGATGGAAAGCGAAGTTACAAGCTTGCAAGAAAGGGTGTGGAAGTAAATCTTGAACCAAAAAACGTTGAAATTTTAAACGTAAAAATTTTAGAGCAAGTTTCTAATTCAGCCTTTAAATTTGAAATAACTTGTAAAGGCGGAACTTATATTCGTTCACTTGCTCGTGACTTTGGCAGTGAATTTTCCTGTCCTGCCACAATGATAAGCCTTGAACGCACGGCATCGGGCATCTTTAAAAAGGAAAACTCGGTCGATATTAACGAATTTTTAAAAGCTGAAGATATTTCATCTTTTATAATAAAGCCGGAGCAAGTTTTAAATTTTGATGAAATTCATTTATCAAATTCTTTGGCAACAAAGCTACTAAACGGTGTTTACGACCATCGCTATAACAACCAAAACGGCACTTATAAAATATTTTGCGAAAAGGACTTTTGGGGCGTGGGTGAAGTTTTTGATGGTGTTTTAAAAATGAAAACTTACGTTAGGGATACAAAATAAAAATTCAAAAAAGGTAATAATTATACAATGAAAATAGTTTCATTTGGTGAACAAATTAATGAAAAAATTGTTTTATGTTTAGGCTTTTTCGACGGTTTGCATTTAGGACATAGAACGATTATTGATAGGGCTAAGCAAATGGCGGAAAAAAATTCAGCCAAGTTAGCTCTGTTTACCTTTGACGATTATTTTTCCACCCTTTTTAAGGGCGACGGTTTAATTTTCACCCTTGAAGAAAGGCTTAAGATTTTTGAAGATTGCGGTGTTGATATAACCATTATTGCGCCTTCAATAAACGAAATTTTATCGTTATCACAAAATACGTTTTTAGAAAAAATATATTCAACCTATAATCTTTTTGGCGTTTGTTGTGGCTTTGATTATACCTTTGGTTATAAAGGTTTAGGAAATTCTAAGTTGTTAGAAAAATATTTCCTTTCAAAAGGCGTTGAAGTTAGCGTTTTGCCACCATATCAGTTTAACGGCGAAACAATTTCTTCAAAATCAATTAAAAAACTGCTTAAAAATGGCGAAATTTCATTGGCAAATAAGCTTTTAGGTTGTAATTACGTGACTTCAGGTGAAGTAATTTCAGGGGTAAAGCTTGGGCGGACAATGGGTTTTCCAACCCTTAATACTCTTTTTCCGCAAAATAAAACTCCCCTTTGTAGCGGAGTTTATAAAACCCTAACTGAAATTGACGGCGTTTTATATAAGTCGGTTACGAATTTTGGTAATGCGCCAACCTTTGATAGGTATAATTTCGTAATTGAAACCCACGTTTTAAATTTTAATCAAAACGTTTACGGTAAAATTGTAAAAATTTATTTTTTAGATTATATTAGGGGGCTTGCAAAGTTCAATTCAATGGAAGACCTTATAACTCAACTTAAGGAGGACGTGAAAGTTCATGATTAAATTCGGGCCAAGTGGCAACTCGGTAAGATTTTACGAAGAAGGTGGAAAATCCACCACCGACGCCGCTAAGTGGGTTGCTGATAACGGACTTGACTATTTTGAATATTCATTCAGTCGTGGGGTTAATATGGGCGAAGCAAAAGCCCTTGAAATTAAAAAGGCGTTTGAAAGTGAAAACGTTGGAATTAGCGTTCACGCACCATACTATATTAACCTTGCTAATCCCGACGACGTTAAAGCGCAAAATTCTTTTAACTACATATTAACTTCGGCGTATATGTGTCAAAAAATGGGGGGTAATAGAATTATATTTCACCCTGCATCGGTAGGCAAGGAAAGTAGAGAAGTTGCCCTTAGCCGAACTATTGACCGCTTTAAAATTTTAAGTGACTTAATTTATGAAAGTCATTTAGAAAATTTATATTTTTGCCCTGAAACTATGGGTAAACTTAATCAAATTGGAACTATTGAAGAAGTTGTTGAATTTTGTAAAATTGAAGATTTTTATCTTCCAACAATCGATTTCGGTCATATAAATGCTCGTGAACAGGGTAGTTTAAAAGAAAAGGCTGATTATAAAATTAGGCTTGAATATATGTTAGAGCATTTAGGAATGGAAAAAATGAAGCATTTTCACGTTCATTTTTCTAAAATACAATACACGGCAAAGGGTGAATTAAAGCATTTAACCTTTACCGACGATATTTTCGGTCCTGAATTCGAGCCTTTGGCGGAAGCTTTAATCGAGCTTGATTTAGAGCCTATAATAATTTGCGAAAGCGATGGAACTCAGGCTGACGACGCAATTTATATGAAAAAAGCTTACAATAAAATTTTAGCAAAAAGACGATAAAAAAAATAGAGAGAACTTTGCAAAAACGCAAAATTCTCTCTTTATTTTTTTAATTAATACATTCCGCCCATATTAGGGTTTACAGGTGGTTCTGGTTGTGGAATTTCCGCAACAACGCTTTCGGTTGTCAATAGGGTTGAAGCTACCGATGCAGCGTTTTGAAGTGCTGAACGAGAAACTTTGGTTGGGTCGATAATACCACACTTAACCATATCAACGTATTGATTGTTTAAGAAGTCGAAACCAAAGTTAGCTCTTCTTGAAGTGGTAATTTTATTAACGATAACCGAGCCGTCAAGACCGGCGTTAAGAGCAATTTGTCTAATAGGTGCTTCAATTGCTTTTTGAATGATTTCCGCACCGGTTTTTTCATCGCCTGAAAGGGTTGAAGCAAGTTTTTTAACTGCGTTAACACAGTTGAGTAGGGCAACGCCACCGCCAGGAACGATACCTTCTTCAACGGCAGCACGGGTAGCTGCAAGGGCGTCTTCAATTCTAAGCTTCTTTTCTTTCATTTCAATTTCGGTTGCCGCACCAACGTTAATTACTGCAACACCGCCTGAAAGTTTAGCAAGGCGTTCTTGTAATTTTTCTCTGTCGTAATCGGAAGTTGTTTCTTCCATTTGTGACTTAATTGCTGCAATTCTTGCTAAAATGTCGTTTTCATCGCCAGAGCCGTCAACGATGGTTGTATTTTCTTTATCAACCTTAACTTGCGCCGCACGACCAAGCATATCTAAAGTGAAATCTTTAAATTCTAAACCAAGTTCACTTGAAAGCACGGTTCCGCCGGTTAAAATGGCAATATCTTCAAGCATAGCCTTTCTTCTATCGCCAAAGCCAGGCGCTTTAACGGCAACGCAGTTGAAAATACCTTTAAGTTTATTAACGACTAATGCAGCAAGAGCATCGCCTTCAATTTCTTCTGCAATAATAAGCAACTTCATTCCCTGTTGGGCAATAGGCTCAATTACAGGCAAAATTTCTTGAATAGAGCTGATTTTTTTATCGGTAATTAAAATTGCAGGATTATCTAAAACGGCAATCATTTTATCGGTGTCGGTAACCATATAAGCCGAAGCGTATCCACGGTCGAACTGCATTCCATCAACGGTGGAAAGGTTAGTGTCCATAGTTTTGCTTTCTTGAATGGTAATAACACCGTCTTTGCCAACCTTTTCCATAGCGTCGGAAATTAATGCGCCAACGTTTTCATCGCCGGCAGAAATAGACGCAACTTGCGCAATGGCGGTTTTTCCATCGATAGGGTTAGAAATTTCTTTAAGCTTGCTAACTGCAACTTCAACGGCCTTTGCAATACCTTTCTTTAAAATGATAGGGTTAGCGCCGGCTGCAACGTTTTTCAAACCTTCTTTAATCATAGCTTGGGCAAGAACAACTGCCGTGGTAGTTCCGTCGCCTGCAACGTCGTCAGTTTTGGTTGAAACTTCTTTAACGAGTTGTGCGCCCATATTTTCAAAAATATCTTCAAGTTCAATTTCTTTAGCAATAGTCACGCCGTCGTTAGTAATGAGCGGAGCGCCGAATTTTCTGTCTAAAACAACGTTTCTACCCTTAGGTCCAAGGGTAATTTTAACGGTGTCAGCTAAAACGTTAACGCCGTTTTCAAGAGATTTTCTTGCATCAGCGCCAATTTTAATTTGTTTTGCCATAAATAGATCCTCCTAAATTATTCAACGATAGCCAAAATGTCGTTTTGGCGAATAATAGTTAAAGTTTTTCCGTCAACTTTAAATTCACTGCCAGCGTATTTAGCAAATAAAACCTTATCGCCAACCTTAACTTGCATGGTCACTTCTTTTCCATCGATAATACCGCCAGGTCCAACTGCGATAACGGTAGCAATGGTTTGCTTTTCCTTTGCAGCGGAAGGTAAAATAAATCCACTCTTAGTGGTTTCTTCTTGTTCGGTAATTTCAACAACGACTTTATCAAATAATGGTATAACTTTCATTTTAAAATCCCCTTATTAAAAATTTAGCACTCTAATGTTTCGATTGCTAATTGGTATTATATTCGCAAATAGTATAAAAGTCAATAGATTTAAGTTAAAAATTAGTGAAAAAATGGAAAAAAAGAAAAATAGGTTTATAAAATCGACAAAAACCAAGGTTTTTTGAAATATTTCAATTTTATATATTGCAAAAACCTTCGTTCTATGCTAAAATATTAAAAAATATTTTAAAAAGGTGAAATTATGAACAAATGGGATAAACGCTTTATGGAAATGGCAAGAGTGGTTGGCGGTTGGTCGAGCTGTTATCAAGAAAATCGCCACGTTGGTGCCGTTATCGTTAAGGATAAGCGCATTTTAACAACGGGTTATAACGGTGCGCCGAGCTGTGTTACCAGTTGTGTTGAAAAAAACGAGTGTTTAAGAAGAAAGCTTAATATTCCAAGTGGCACTCGCCACGAGCTTTGCTATGCAGTTCACGCCGAACAAAACGCCGTTTGCCAAGCCGCAAAGCTTGGAATTGCCCTTGAAGGCGCAACTATTTACGTGACCCATCAACCATGCACTATTTGCACGAAAATTATAATTAACGCCGGCATTAAAAAAGTGGTATACGAACAAGGCTATCCTGATGAATTTTCCTTGGAAATTTTAAAGGAAGCAGGCGTTGAAATTGTAAAATACGTTGAAGAATAATATTTATATTAAAGGAGTGAATTAATAATGTCTAATCCAATCGTTACGATAGAAATGAACACCGGAAAACTAATCAAAATTGAACTTTATCCTGAAATTGCGCCAAACACCGTTAATAATTTTATATCTTTGGTAAAGCGTGGCTATTATAATGGAATAATGTTCCACCGTGTTATTAGCGGATTTATGATTCAAGGTGGCTGTCCAATGGGAACGGGAACAGGTGGTCCTGGTTATACCATTAAAGGGGAATTTACTTCAAACGGCTTTAAAAATAATTTAAAGCATAGCCGTGGCGTAATTTCAATGGCTCGAACGATGATGCCAAATTCAGCCGGCTCTCAATTTTTTATTATGCACCAAAACAGCCCTCATCTCGATGGGCAATATGCATCTTTTGGTAAGGTTATTGAAGGCATGGAAGTCGTTGATGAAATTGCTTCAACAAAGGTTGATTATAGGGATAAGCCTTATGAAGAGCAAATTATGAAAAACGTGACAGTTGAAACCTTTGGCGTTGAATATAGCGAGCCAATAAAAAATTAAATTAATATTAAACCTTAGCTTCTTTTCGTGTTAGAAAGGTTGCTAAGGTTTTTTCATATTATTTCGTTAATTTCATATTATATATATATGTATTGCGATTTTCATAACGACGTTTTAACCGCCGATAATTCAAAGAGTTTATTAAGTGAATATAAAAGAGAAAATAATCAAATTGTATGCGCCCTTTTTAAGGGGGAAAGAGATTATAAAAAAGTTTATCAAATTGCAACGGAATTTTTAAAAAACAAAAGCCCTAATTTGCACCTTGCTTTTGAAAACGTTGGCTTTGAAAATATAGACCAAATAAAAAGCCTTTTAGCTTTAAACCCTAAATACGTTTCGCTAACGTGGAACGGTCAAAATTCTTTGGGTGGCGGTGCGGGTTGTGAAAGCGGTTTAACAAACCTTGGTAAAAGGGTGGTTTTGGAATGTAATAGGGCGGGGGTGGCGGTTGATACGGCGCACCTTTCAAAAGTGTGTTTTTATCAAGTTTTAAACTTGGCTGATAGGGTGGTTAATTCTCATTGTTGTTTTGACAAAATTAACCCGCATATTCGCAATATAACCACCGAACAAATTAAACTATTAATTAATAAAGGCGGGCTAATTGGATTGTGCTTATATTCGCCTTTTATAAGTAGCCGTAAAAGTGTTTCAATTTTAAATTTATTTGAGCATATTGATTATTTTCTTCAAAATTTTGGCGATAAAAACCTTTGCATTGGTTCCGATTTTAACGGTTGCAATCAGCCGGTTGTTTCAACCTATAACCAATTTAGTGAAATTGAAACGGTTATGAAAAATAACGGTTGTTCAAGTGAACAAGTTAAAAAAATAACCTTTCAAAATTTATATAATTTTATAAATATATGTTAAAAACTCCTTAAAATTCGCAAATTTAAGCGAATGGACTTTTACTATTGACAAAATAAAAAAAATAATGTAAACTTATTAGAAATATATTTTATAATTGTGAGGAACTTTTATGGATTATAAAATTAATTACAACACTTGGCTAACCAATCCTTACCTTTCAGCTGAAGGTTTAAACGAGTTAAAGGCGATTGAAAACGATGAAAAGGAAATTGAATATCGTTTTGGTAAAGAGCTTGAATTCGGCACGGCGGGAATGCGTGGTATTATTGGTATGGGAACTAATATGATGAACGTTTATACCGTTCGCAGAGCAACCCAAGGTTTAGCCGATTATATTAAAAGTTTAGGCGCTCAAAGTAGGGGTGTTGCTATTTCTTACGATACTCGTAGAAATTCAACGGTTTTTGCCCTTGCTGCCGCATCGGTTTTGTCTTATAACGATATTAAAGTTTTTTTATATAACGAACCACGCCCGGTTCCAATGCTTAGTTACGCCGTTAGAAAGCTTAACTGTATTGCCGGCATAATGATAACTGCAAGCCATAATCCAAAGGAATATAACGGCTATAAAGTTTACGGCGAGGACGGCGCTCAAATGTCGCCTGAGGCAACCAAGGAAGTCGTTTCGTATATTGAAAAAATCACCGATTATTTTTCAGTAAAATATACTAATATTAATTCGGTTGTAGAAACGGCTCGCTGTGGCGCAACCATTTTAAAGAAGTCTTTTGAAAGAAAATATTATAAAGAACTATTAAAATTATGTTTATCTAAAGAAGCCGTTAAAAAACAGGGTAAAAACATTAAACTTGTTTACACGCCTGTTCACGGCACCGGTTACGTTCCAGTTACCACAATTTTGAAAAAATTAAAAATTAACGCAACCATCGTTGAAGAACAGGTTATGCCTGATACGGAGTTTTCAACCGTTGAAGTTCCAAACCCTGAATATAAGGAAACTCTATCAATGGGTATTGCTCTTGCAAACAAAATCAAAGCCGACGTTGTTTTTGGCACCGACCCTGATTGCGACCGTTTAGGCGTTGCGTTGAGAGATAAGCAAGGCGAATTTTTCGCTTTAAGCGGAAACCAAGTTGGCGTTTTACTTTTAAATTACGTTTTACACCGCTTAAAGGTTGAAGGTAAGTTAAAAGGCGATGAGTTTGCCGTTAAAAGTTTCGTTTCAACGGGTTTAGCAAAGGCGGTAGCTCGCTCTTACGGCGTTGAATTAAAAGAAGTTCCCGTTGGTTTTAAATTTATTGGTGAAAAAATTAAGCAAGCTGAAGAGAGTGGAAAGGGAACTTTCGTGTTCGGTTTTGAAGAAAGTTGCGGTTATCTTCGTGGCACGCACGCTCGTGATAAAGACGCTGTTGTTGCAAGTATGTTATTTGCTGAAATGGTTTGCTATTACAACACGTTAAACGTTTCTATTTTCGACGTTTTAAACGATATTTACGCAAAATTTGGCTATTGTTTAGATTCAACCGTTTCAATTTCGTATAGTGGACTTAACGCAATGGCGGAAATGAATTCTGCCGTTGAAGCGGTTTCTCAAAAGAAAATAGAAAAAATTGATATTAATAACGTAGTTGCAACTCGAAATTATCAAACGGGCAAGCGAATTTTAGCCGACGGAAGCGTTGAAGAGTTAGAATATAGCGGACTTAACTGTCTATATTATGAACTTGAAAACGGTGGTTTCGTTTGTTTAAGACCAAGCGGAACGGAGCCAAAGCTAAAAATATATTATTCAATTTACGGACAAAACAAACAAGCTTGTGAAGAAAGTTTGGCTAATATTAGCAAGGCGTTTAAGGAAATTTTAGGTTAAAAAACAAATATAAACCCTATAAAATTGGCTAAAAAATTAAATTAAAAAAAATTTTAAAATTTTTGAAAAAATCAAAAAAAATTGCTTGACTTATTTTTTAATATATAGTAATATGGTAAAGCTGTCACCAAGAACAGCAAGCCAAACGGGCGTTTGGCAATTGAAGATTGACAACTGCATAGTAAAGAGAGATAACAAACGTTATCAAACAAAGTACAGAAAGGCAAAGAGAGAAATAGACTGAAATAATCGAAAAGATTAAAGGTTAATACAATTTTCACTGAAGATAGTATAAAACT
>JAZQKQ010000022.1:0-2181 GCA_045542235.1 Christensenellaceae bacterium
CCTTGCAAAATTGCATTTCGGCTCTTTTTCGTATTAACCTTATAATTAATCTAAATTGCCTTTTGTACTTTAATATTTTCTTCTCTATGCAGTTGTCAATCTTCACAAATTTCAACAGCGTTGAAATGCCATTTTTTACACTGAAAAAGTGGCCTGTCTTAACGACAGCCATTATATATTATCAAAACACGCAAAATAAGTCAAGCAAAAACTTTAAATTTTTTGACCTTTTTTTAAATTTTTTTGCTGTTTTTTTAAGTAGTTTTTTTCAAACGGAATATGTTGTGTTTTTATGTTTTTTGACCACAATACGTTGTAAACTAATAACATTTTATTTTTTAATTAAATATAAAAAAATTATTGTCCGCAAGCGATACACAAAGATAAGGCGGTTAAAATTTTGCAATTTGCCACGTTTTTTAAACACTCTAACGGATAATGCCCGTGGCGAACTAGCACTTCTTCTTTCCCGCGACAGTCTCCAACATTGCTACAATCGGGCTTTTTACAGCAGTCGCCAAACCTTTCCCCATGACGTTTATCCCCTTTTTCACAACAGTCGTTTTCTTTACAACACTCGTCAAGCCATTTTTCATTGCAACAATCGTTTTCATGACAATCACACGTTTTTTCGCCACAGCCACAGCCGACGTGCGAGGCTACCTCGCCGAGCACTTTTAAAAGGTCGCCATCCTTTGCACAATCGCCAACGCGACCACAATTGCCGTTACCCATTAAATTAATTAAGGGAGTTATCGACTTAAGGGCGTCGCTACCTTTTGCGCCGAGCGACAACATTAACAATAAAATTAAAATTGGTTGCATAATTTTTGCTCCTTTCATAAACTGTAATATTATTATATGCGGGGTGAAGCATGAAAGATTTTAAAAACTTTTCAAACGAAGGCAAAAACGACAAAACGGGCACCGAAGATAACCTTATTAACGTTTTAAACAAAACGCTAAACGGCAAAAACGGGGGCAACCTTTTGCAGACGATAATTGCGCAAGCCGAAGAGGCAAAGAAAAACGGAACGCTTACAAATGCCGATTTGGATAATTTTTACACCAACCTTGCTCCCCTTTTAGACGCTTTTAAAAGAGCGAAATTAAAGCAAGTTATCAACAAATTAAAGTCGCTGTAAGTTGGTATTATATTGCCTTGTCCCTTTAAATTAAGTTATGCGGGGGGGGGCTTGGTAGCCCCGACACAATGTGCAACCTATTAATATCGCAAAAAGGCAATTAATTTCTCTTTCTTTAGGGGCTTTTTAGACAACACAAACGGCTAACGACGTTTTTCGTTAGCCGTTAAATTTTACTTAGCAAAAGCACAAAACTTTTACTTGAAAGTACAGTGTGCTATACTTTTTTGAAAATTGCAGTGTAAGTATCACTAAATGTCCAATCGTCTGAAGAAACGATTATCGTTTCACTCCACAAATAATAATCAACATGGTTTTTTTGATAATGCCAACCCCAAAATTTATATCCTTCGTTTGCCACCGCTGTAACGGCTGACGTTTTTTCGCCGTCGCCTACCTCTTGATAGGTTTTTCCTAAAATAGTACCACCTTCTCCTGCCACAAAAGTAAATTTATAAAATAACTCGAATTGAGCAATAATTTCTTTATCGCTTTCTATCTTATCTTGTCTAGTAATTTTTGTTTCTCCGTCTGACCAACCGATAAATCTATAATATTCCTTCGAAGGGTAAGCCGTTACCGGTGCGCTTTGGTAACCGTTTAAAATTGAGCCTTTCATTTTTACGACGGTTTCTTTATTACCGTTTAGCGTTCCCATTGATGTTCCACCACTAACTTGAACTTTATAAGTATAAGTATATTCAATTAATTCAAAGGATGCTGTAACTAAAATGTTTTTAGTTACATTTTTTTCTTGTCTTGTTGCTGTTGTAACACCATCCGACCACCCCACAAACCTATAGCCCTCATTTGGTATGGCAGTCACTAAACTTGAACTTTTACCTTCTTTTACAAGTTGGTTTATTTCCCCATCTATACTGCCATTTTCGCCTATACGGTATTCAACCGTGTACGTTGGTATTACTTCAAAATATGCTGTAACTAAAATGTTTTTAGTTACGTTCTTTTCTTGTCTTGTTGCTGTTGTAACACCATCCGACCACCCCACAAACCTATAGCCCTCATTTGGTATGGC
>JAZQKQ010000023.1:0-18110 GCA_045542235.1 Christensenellaceae bacterium
TATTTTACTTGCTTTCGCAAGGGGCAAGTTCAAGTCTTTTTGCACCAAAAAAAACAAGCCCTTAGGCTTGTTTTTGGTGCACATAACAAGACTTGAACTTGCACGGGTATTCCCCATTAGAATCTGAATCTAACACGTCTGCCATTCCGCCATATGTGCAAAAAAAATGGCGATAATCGACTTATTCGCCATTGTTTTGTGTTTTTATTCTTTCAATTAAACCTTCTAAATTAATAATATCGGTTTCTAAACGAGCTAAGCTTTCGTTAGGACAAAGGTTTTCATTTTTATAAAAATTTAATTGTGCCAAAATTAATTGTAAAACTTCAAGGTCTTCATTTTCATAAGAGGCTAAAATTAAATTTTCAATTGGGTTTGCTTGCCTATACCCCGTTTTTGCAAACTTCATTGCCGTGGCAACTAAAACTTCGTTTTTCCAAGCCGACTTTTTATATCCTGAAATAACGTATTGCGAAGCAACGTAATCGTAATAGCCAACGCCGTTATTAATCGTTTCTAAATATGAAGCAAAATCCTTATGATAAATTAACTCGTAGGTCCACTGATAGGTTGCATCAACGTCGCTACACTTAATGCTCATATTAGCTAAAATTACAAGGTCGCTAACGTCGTTAGACTTTTCATAAGCCTTTTGTGCATAAACTTTCGCCCTATACCTAAGACCAACGTCGTCGTAAACACGAGCAAGAGTTGAAGGCGAAAAGGTTGCAAGGCAAAACATACAAACGCCAACTAACGCCAAAATTGAAGCAACCGTTATTAAGCTTACTTTTAAAAGAAACTTTTTCAATTTTGCCCTACCCCCTAAATTATTAACTATATATTAGCACAAAACAAAAATTTTTTCAATATTTTTTAATTATTTTCATTAACTAAAAACAAAATTAATAAAATATATTATTCAATATTTTGTAAGGAAGTGTATTATGAAGAAATTTTTTGTTATTTTTTGCCTAATTGTCACCGTTTTGTGCTTTTCCGCCTGTGAAAAGACACCCGACTATTCAACCTTTATAAGCCAAGTTAGGTTTGATATTTTATGCGGAAAAAATGATAACTTAACTCTCCTTTGTTATGCCGAACAAAGAGAAACGCCTTACGCTTACGACGGCGTTTCAAATCCACTTGAAAACCTTTTAATTTTTAAATTCGACAAAGAAATTTGCAATTTAACCTTAACTTTTACAACCGATAAAGTTTACACCCTAAACGTTGACAACACCTTGAATCGACGGTTTTGGCAAATTAAAGTAAACCAATTTCCAACCAACTCGCTAGCGGTCACCATTACAACCGAAAACGGACAAGAAAACGTTGTGTTAAACTCGGTTAAAACTACAAAAACCCTTTCCTATAATCAAGCTATTAACAGCTTAAAAAAACAACAGCCCGAGCTTTTTGAAGAAATTTATGAAAGCGGAAATTTATATGAAATTAACGTTAGACTACTTTGGGAAAATAATTTTCTTTACTACTTTGTAGGGCTGTCGCAAAACGGCAAAACTAACGCTTTTTTGCTTGATGCCGAAAACGGAAACGTTATAAGCAAAAAACTTATTGACCACCAATAAATTGGTCAATAAGTCGATTATTGCATAAAAAAGGCTTTTTCCACTCAAAGGAAAAAGCCTTTTAATTTTAAAATAAACCGGCAATTGTTTCTATAAAGCCCAAGTTTTCAAACACGGAATTTAAAGGATTAACTTCATAAATTAAACCGCTTAACGGACAAGCTCGAATAACTTCGTCAAAGGAAGTTAACAAGTTGTGTGCGTTAAAGCCGTGAACTAAACCGAAAACGCCTAAAACCAAGCCACCAACGAGAGCAACGTTAACTACCAAGCCAACTAAGCTATCAATAACTCTAAACACAACGTTTTCACGAGCTTCTTCCATCAAACGTAAAAAGCCCTTGTTTAAATAAAGCATAATCACGTAAGAAATAATAAAGCAAACGATAAATACAATGCCAATAGCAAGCCAATAGGCAACTTGTTCACTCGTTATTTTTAAGCTTTCAAACAAGCCGTTAGTTTCACCTATTAAATTTATAAAGCCGTATTGCAAATCGGCAATTATGCCAAGTTTTAAAACTAAAACGGTTAAAACTCCCGCAAACGCCGCACCGAAAACGATTACTAAAAGGGAACCAATTAACCCGTAAGAGGTGTTAAAAAAACCTTTTTTAATGCCACGGAACACGCCAACGAAAAGCAATAGCAATATGGCAAGGTCAAGTAAAATATACATAAACCACCTAAATTTTAATTAATTTTATTTAATTATAATAAATTATATCCAATTTGTCAAGAATTAGAATTATTTTTTAAAACTATCTTTAAGGGAAACGATTTCCGAAAGAATAATTTTGTCAAATTTCACCATCTTTTTGTAATATCCAACTCTAAGCATTTGGAAAGCAGTGCCGTCTTCAACGTCGTTGATATATTTTTCAGCATATCCGTTAAAAATTTCCACGCTGTTTTCGTTAATGCGTTCAGAGAAATCTTGACCGGCATATTCGGCGTTTTTAAGAAGATAGTCGTATTTTCTAATTTCGCAAGGCACGTTTTCTTCGGCGCTAACCCATTGAATAGTTCCCTTGCACTTAATTCCCGAACTATCGCTTCCGCTACGAGAATTTTCAATTAAACTAACGTGAACAACCGTTGGATTTCCCGCATCGTCAACTTCTGCCCTTTCAAATTTAACGATATACGCCCCTTTAAGTCTAACGACACCGTCAGGCTTTAAACGGAAATATTTTGGTGGTGGATTGAGCGAAAAGTCTTCTTGGTCGATGTAAATTTCCTTGGTTAAAAGGGTTTCACGCTTGCCAAGTTCAGGCTTGTTTGGATTGATTTCCACTTCGCAAAGCTCACTTTTTTCAAGGTTATCAATAACCACTTTAAGCGGGCGAAGAACGGCCATAGCACGCTCGGCGTTGGCATTTAAGTTATCACGAATAAAGTGTTCAAGATAGCTAATTTGAATTTCCGAATTAGATTTTGCAACGCCAATTTCTTCGCAGAATTTTTTAAGAGCTTCACCTGGCACGCCACGATTTCTAAGCCCCGTTAAGGTTGGCATTCTTGGATCGTCCCAACCTTCAACGTTATTTTCTTCAACTAATTTTTTCAAATAACGCTTGCTCATTACTAAATTGGTAACGTTTAGTCGAGCGAACTCAATTTGGCGTGGCTTGTGGCTTACGCCGGTGTTTTCAATAGTCCAATTATAAAGTGGGCGGTGGTCTTCAAACTCTAAAGTGCAAAGAGAATGAGTTACCCCTTGCATTGAATCGCAAATTGGGTGAGCAAAGTCATACATAGGATAAATGCACCACTTATTGCCCGTTCTATGGTGTTCAGCACGCAAAACTCGGTAAATTACAGGGTCACGCATGTTAATGTTTGGCGAAGCCATATCAATTTTAGCCCTTAAAACCTTTTCGCCGTCGGCAAACGCACCATTACGCATAGCTCTGAAAAGTTCAAGGTTTTCTTCAACGGTTCTATTTCTATAAGGGCTTTCCTTTCCCGGCTCGGTTAAAGTTCCACGAGTGAGCCTAATTTCTTCGGCGGATAAATCGCAAACGTAAGCCTTACCGTCTAAAATAAGTTTTTCGGCAAGCTGATAAATAACGTCGAAAAAGTCGGAAGCATAGTGAATTTCAAACCAATTAAAGCCTAACCATTCAATATCCTTTTTAATTGCGTCAACGTATTCGGTTTTTTCTTTTGACGGATTGGTATCGTCGAAGAAAAGATTGCATTTTCCGTTATATTTTTTTGCAACGCCGAAGTTTAAGCATAAACTTTTTGCGTGACCAATGTGCAAATAGCCGTTAGGTTCAGGTGGGAAACGAGTGTGAACTTCACTAACAACGCCCTTTTCAAGTTCTTCATCGATAATTTCCTCAATAAAGTTCTTAGCCCCTTCTCTTTCGGCTTCAACGCCCTTTTCAATTTGGTTAATTAAAGTTTCGTTAATTTTATCAGCCATAGTAAGCCCCTTTTGCCAATTATTCAAAATTAGTGCAATAATCCATTTTAAATTATAGATATTTTACCATTATTTTTTTAAATAATCAACTCAAATTAAGCATATTTAGGCTAATTACTTGACAATAAATCGTTATTTTAATAAAATGTTATAAAAATATAAAATTTAAAGGTAATGATTATGGCAGAAACAAAAATTACAATGGAAAAAATTGTTAATCTATGCAAATCAAGGGGTATTATTTTCCCTGGTAGTGAAATTTACGGCGGAATGGGCAACACTTGGGACTACGGCCCTATCGGCGTGGAAATTAAAAACAATATTAAAAAATGTTGGTGGAAAAAATTCGTTCAAGAAAGCGACAACTCTTTCGGTGTTGACGCAGCTATTTTAATGAACGCAAGAGTTTGGGACGCTTCAGGCCACACGGCTTCTTTTAGCGACCCTAAAATGGACTGTAAAGAATGTAAAACCCGCCACCGTGCAGACAATTTAATTGAAACCCACTCAAAGGGCGCAGTCAATCCTGACGTTATGACTAACGAAGAAATGGAAAACTACATAAAAGAACACGGCGTTTGTTGTCCTAAATGCGGTAAATCGAACTTTACCCCAATTCGCCAATTCAACCTTATGTTTGAAACTTCACGTGGGGTAACCGAAGAAGGACAAAACAAAATTTATCTCCGCCCTGAAACCGCCCAAGGTGAGTTCGTTAACTTTTTAAACGTTCAACGCACCACCAGAGCGAAAGTTCCTTTCGGTATTGCACAAATTGGTAAAGCGTTTAGAAACGAAGTTACCCCTGGCAACTTTATTTTTAGAACTATTGAATTTGAACAAATGGAACACCAATTCTTCTGTAAAGAAGGCACCGACGGTGAATATTATGAAAAATATAAGCAAATGGCGTGGAATTTCCTTCTTTCGCTTGGTTTCAGCGCCGACCACATTCGCTTTAAGGACCACGACAAACTTGCCCACTATGCAAAAGCCGCTTGCGACATTCAATATTTATTCCCTATCGGTTGGTCGGAGCTTAACGGAATTCATAACCGCACAAATTACGACCTTTCTCGCCACCAAGAATATTCCGGCAAAAACATGCTCTACACCGACCCAATTACCAACGAAAAATTCATTCCATACGTTGTTGAATATTCAATTGGCGCAGACCGCTTAATGCTTGCAGTTTTATCGGAAGCCTACGAAGAACAAACCCTTGAAAACGGTGAAACCCGTGTGGTAATGCACTTCCACCCTGCCGTTTCAGCTTACAAGGTTGCAGTTCTTCCACTCCAAAAGAACATTAGCGAAAAGGCAAAAGAACTTTATAAAGACCTTTCTAAATATTTTATGGTCACTTACGACGAAGCCGGCTCAATTGGCAAACGCTATCGCCGTCAAGACGAAATTGGAACGCCTTACTGCGTGACCATCGATTTCGACACCTTAGAAGATAACACCGTTACCATTCGTGACCGTGACACAATGGAACAAATTAGACTTCCAATGGACAAGGTTAAGGAATTTATTTTAGAAAAAATTGCTTATTAATTTAATAAAAAGTTAGCCTATAACACAATTAAAGCCCAAAAGCACTTGCTTTTGGGCTTTTAAATTAATTATTATTTTTTCTTTTTTCCACAATCATTTGCTTATAAGGGATAAATTCGAAACCAAGTTTTTTATATAAATTAACCGCCTTAAAATTGTCGTCTTCAACCTCTAACCGAAGCCTTGCGCAACTAAAATTATCATTCAAAAATTTAAAAAATTCCTTGCCTACTCCCAAACCACGGAATTCGGGCAAAACGTAAATTTCTTCCACCCAATAAACAATTCCACCTGCTTCTTGCGAATAGGTTTTAGCTAAAAGCATATAACCTAAAACCCTTTCGTTTTCAGTTGCCACAAAACCTAAACAATAGGGATTTTCACTAACCAATAGGTCAAAGGTTTCTAAAATATAACTTTGAGGAATCGGGTGCATAACCGCAGGGCTATTATAAAACTCGGTTGCCATTTTCACGTAAGCCTCTTTATGTTTTAAAGTTATCTTTTCAACCATAGTCCCCCTCCCGTTAACGTTAAGGATAGATTAATACATTTAACTTTAAATGTCAATTATTTTTTTCACAAAACTTTTACAATTTCTCAACGTTTTTTCGGGGTTTTAGTTTGACATATTTAATATTTTAATTTAATATATACGTATAAATTAAAGGATTTGATAAAATGAACAAAATTTTGCTTGAAAAACTTAAAGAAAGCTTAATTTCGGTTGCGCCGATTACCGCAATCGTTTTGTTGCTTAACTTTATTTTACCAAACCCAATGAGCGGATTGGAAATTGCAAAATTTTTAATTGGTGCGGTAATGCTCGTCGTTGGCGTCGTGCTATACTCTCTCGGCACCGATACGGCGTTAGAGCCTATTGGCGAATTAATTGGTAACCGTGTCACGTCGTCGAAAAAAATTCCTTTAATTTTATTAGTCGGATTTATCATTGGTTTCATCGTTACCATTGCCGAACCCGACCTAATCGTTCTCGGCAATCAACTTGGCTCAATTAAGTGGATTATTATTGTGACCATTGCCTTAGGCGTAGGCTTGTTTTTAGTTTTAGCAATTGGTAGAATTTTAAAGAAAGTTAGCTTAAACATAGTGTTAATCGTGCTATACGCCCTTTTATTTGGGTTAGTTATATTTTGCGAAAAAAAATTTATTCCCCTTGCATTCGATAGCGGTGGGGTTACAACGGGGCCGATAACCGTTCCATTTATTTTAGCGCTCGGCGTTGGTGTTGCCGGCGTTATGGGCGGTAAAAAGAAAAAAGAAGATAGTTTTGGTATTGTTGCTCTTTGCTCGATTGGACCAATAATTTCCGTCGTTTTACTTTCAATTATTTATAAACCGGAAATTAATCCTTCCGTTTCAAACGAACAAATAACAAGTCTTTCGCAAATGTTTGGGCTGTTTAATTCTAACTTAGTTCACTCTTTAAAGGACGTTTTAATTGCCCTACTTCCAATTTCTTGCTTCTTCCTTATTATTAACTTTGCATTCATTAAAATTCCACGAAAAAGACTTAGCAAAATTATTTTCGGCTTGCTTTACACCTTTATTGGTTTATCCCTATTTTTAAGCGGTGCTAACGTTGGATTTATGTCGGCGGGGTTAAACCTTGGCACTCGCCTTGCAAGCCTTAATAATAAATGGCTATTAGTTTTAATTGGATGCGTGCTTGGATGCGTGCTCGTTTTAGCAGAGCCTGCCGTTCAAGTTTTAGGCAAGCAAGTTGAAGATATATCAAACGGCAACATAAAAAGAAAAAACATAGTTTTAACCTTGTGCTTATCAATGGCGGTTGCGGTTGGTTTATCAATAATTAGAATAATTTTTAATTTTTCTATTCTCTACTACGTTATTCCTGGTTATATAATCGCCCTTGGTTTAACGTTTTTTGCCCCAAAGGTATACACTGCAATTGCATTCGATAGCGGTGGCGTAGTTTCAGGACCAATGACCACCACCTTTATGCTACCCCTTGCAATTGGCGCTTGCACGGTTATTGGCGGAGCGGAAAGCGTTTTATTAAACGCTTACGGAGTCGTTTCGTTAATTGCCCTAACACCGCTTATTACCATTCAAGTTTTTGGCATTTTAGCAACTAAAAAATCTACTAAGAAACATTACGTTATGCCAAAAGAATATCTCGAACTATTTGAACACGATATTATTGAACTCGACGTTTCAATTAATTAATAGAAGGATTTACTATGAAAAATCAAACTCAACTAGAACTTATGATAATTATTGTTGAGCGTGGCTACGCCGACAAAATTGTCGATGCAATTAACCTTTTCGGGCATTTTCCATCGATTATTCGTTCAAAGGGAACTGCTCCTAACGAAATTTTAAGCGCCCTTGGAATTGGCGAACCCTATAAAGATATGATTTTTTGCTTTTGCGAAAGAAAAAACGTTGGGCTTATTTACGACATTTTAAACAACCAATTCGCAATGCAAGAAAAGAAGTTGGGAATTGCTTTAACCATTCCAGTTTCTGCCGTTGGTGGAAACGTTAGCTTGCAAATTTTGCTTGGAAAAACGAGAAATTTATTTTAAGGTGAAAATTATGAAAGAACTAATTGTAGTTATTGTAAACCAAGGTTTTGAAGAAGAAGTTATGGAAGCCGCAAGAAACGCCGGCGCTCGTGGTGGCACAATTTTTAACGCCCGTGGCACGGCTAACGCTCAAGATGAAGTTAAGTTTTTAGGCGTCACCTTGCACCCCGATAAAGAAATCGTTTTCATTTTGACCGATAAGGAAGAACGAAACTCTATTATGGAAGCAATTAAAAAAAGCTCCGGTCTTTCAACGCCAGGCGCAGGCATATTATTCACCTTGCCCGTTTCTTCCGTTATGGGTATTGGCTCAAAAGAAGACACTTCAAGCGAAACAACCGAAAATTAGCCTATAAGTCGATTAAACCGCAATTCTTAAAATTTGCGGTTTATTTTTTTATTAGTTTTTAAACCATTTTTTTAAATAGCTATTGACAAGTAAGTTTAATATAATATATAATATTAACGTAAAAAAAGGAGCAATATAAAATGAAAAACAATAATATTTTCAAACTCATAATGGTTTTTGCCTTAGCTTTAGTTTTTTGTTTTACCATTGTTGGCTGTGAAATCGACGTCAACTCTATGTTAGGTTTGCCTTCCAGCCAAGAAAAAAGCTCAACAAGTTCCAATTCGGTTACCCAAAGCGAATTTTTTAACGTTACCGATCTTTTAAACTTTTATTACAAGGGAAAAATATTTAACGAAATTGAACGTTATAAACGCTACGGTTTTTCAAACGGTTGCATTTTTAACGTTGGCGACGGAATAAATTATTCGGAAAACGATCATAGTTTTGATTTTTATTGCTCTATGCAAATTAAAAACCAAGGCGAAACGGACAATGGAAAAATTGTTTTCTACTCCCCTTACGGCGGAACGTTAAAGCTATACCTTAGCGCAAATTTAATTGATAGCTCCGTATATACCAAGGCATCAATTTTAATTAAATCACCAAACGGAAATTTAAGTCAGTCGATAAATTTTGCAACCAATGGAGAAATTAACGTTATTTCAATTGACGTTCCACTTTCTGGTTGCTATGAATTATCAGCATATATCCCAAATACCATAATCGATTTTTGGGCTTTTAAATATCTGCCAAACCAAGTTGTTTCAACCAACGAAAATTCCAGCATAACCTATCCTGAAAGCTCATCCGTTGAACTTTATCCTTCTTCAAGCAACCAAGAAAAACCGCAAAACAGTTCACTTTTAATAAGAACTATTAATTTTAGCAACTATAAAAACAAATTTGCAAACGACTATGCTTTTAAAAACACTACCGTTGAGTTTGCTTTAATCAACGAATACGCAACCTATAATTTAACCGAACCTATCACCTACGAAGAAGAAAATTTAACCTTCGATGCCTGCGTTACAATTCAGTCTTTGGGTAGTTTTAGCCAAAGCTCAATAAACTTTTCAACGGCATATCCTTCAAAAGTAGAAGTTTACGTTAAGGGAATTAGTAAAGGACATTTATGTATTTTTGACAATAACGACCATAAAGTTTCCGAATCCAAATCCTTTGATACAAAACTTACAAAACTTACTTTCAACGTTAATGAAAAAGGTTCGTTTTCAATTAGCCAAACTGCAAACAACCCAATTCTTAATTCTCAAATTTATCAAATTGTAGTCACGGAATACAAAGAAGGTCAAACAAGCGCTTCAAAAGTAGCTTCAGTAAGCGCTTCAAGAGTAGCTTCACAAATTACTTATCCGTCGAAGTTACCACCTGTTTCACAGTCGACGATAACCACGTCGAAAGATTCTTCTAACGAAGAAAGCAATTACTACGACTTTTCTACCGACGCTTTAACTTTTGGCAGTAATCACACGCTAAACGAGCCAATGAAGTGTGGAATGTTTACACTTAACGAACAAGTTAAATTTAAAACGTCTTCAGGAAAAACTTACTTTGATGAAAACACTAACGAATCCACGATGTTTTATGGATACGCTCAACTTGGAAAAAACGGAACCGCCAACAAAAAATCAATTTCCTTCACGGCTAATAAGCCTGGCGTTTTAGTTATTTACTCAACTTTAGGTTCAACGGGCGTTTATGAAACTTATATTGTATTATCAACGAATAACCATATAGTTTCTAATACGCAATTACTATACTCAACATCTGTAACACGATATGAAATTGAAGTTAATTCGGCTGGAGAATATTCTATTTTTGAAGATTCAGGTTTAAGCTTAATTAATATTTGGGCAATTGATTTTATAGAAAACGCTAACTAAAACTAAAATTAAAAATCACACTGCAAATTTTGCAGTGTGATTTTTTTATTTTTTAACGTTTAAATAAAGTTCTTCAAGTTGCTTTTCAGAAACGGTTGAAGGAGCTTCACTCATTAAGCAAGAAGCGTTTTGAACTTTTGGGAAAGCAATAACGTCTTTAATCGATTCAGTTCCACAAAGAAGCATAGTCAAGCGGTCAAGCCCGAAAGCAAGTCCTCCGTGTGGTGGCGTTCCATATTTAAACGCATTAACGAAAAAGCCGAATTTTGTTTCAATATCTTCGTTGGTAAATTTAAGAACGTTAAATATTTTTTGTTGAATTTCACGAGAGTGAATTCTAATTGAACCACCGCCGGCTTCCTGACCGTTAATAACCAAATCGTATGCCTTTGCTCGCATTTTCGTTGGGTCGGTTTCAAGCAAATGCAAGTCTTCGTTTTTTGGAGAAGTAAACGGATGGTGCATTGCAACGTATCTGCCTTCTTCTTCGCTATATTCAAACATTGGAAAATCAACAACCCATAAAATATCGAATTGGCTTTTATCGAATAGATTAAACTTTTCAGCAAGGTGTAATCTTAACCCGCCAAGGGTGTTGAAAACAACAGTATCACTGTCGGCTGAAATGAAAATTGCATCGCCGTCGGCAAGGTCTAATTTAGCCGTAAGCCCTTCTATAAGTTCGTTAGTTAAGAATTTATTAAACGACGACTTAATTTCACCGTTGTTTTTAGTAAGCCAACAAAGCCCCTTTGCGCCCAAGGTTTTAGCATATTCAGAAAGAGCGTCGAGTTCCTTTCTTGAAAGGGTTGCGCCCACCTTTTTAAGATTGATTGCCCTAACGCTTCCGCCGTTTTCTAACGCCGACTTAAACACGATAAATTCGCTACCTTGACAAAGGTCGCTAACGTTTATTAGTTCTAAACCAAAACGAGTGTCAGGCTTGTCCGAACCAAAACGTTCCATAGCTTCTTTATAGGTTAAAGTTCTAAAATGGTCGCTTCCAAGGTCTAAACCAATAGTATCTAAAAACACCTTTTTAACCAATCCTTCAATTGGATACATAACGTCGGTTTCGTTTTCAACAAAACTCATTTCAAGGTCAATTTGAGTAAATTCAGGTTGGCGGTTAGCACGCAAATCTTCATCACGGAAACATTTTGCAATTTGATAATAGCGGTCGAAACCGGAAATCATTAAAAGCTGTTTATAAAGTTGAGGCGACTGTGGAAGCGCATAGAAACAACCTTCGTGAATTCTTGACGGAACTAAATAGTCACGAGCGCCTTCCGGCGTTGACTTACCCAAAAACGGCGTTTCAATTTCCATAAAGCCGTTTTCAAACAAATATTGTCTTGCCGACATTGAAATTTTTGAACGAATTTGCAAATTTCTTTGTAAACTTGCACGGCGCAAATCAAGATAGCGATATTTTAAACGCAAATTTTCGTTAACGTTAGTGTCGTCGATAATTTCAAAAGGAGTAAGCTCGGCTTCGGATAAAATTTTTAGCTCGCTTGCCAAAATTTCAACGCTACCCGTTGCAATTTTATCGGTTTTTGAACTTCTTTCACGAACTACGCCCGAAACGGCTAAAACGTATTCCGAGCGGATTGTTTCAGCTTTATCGAAAAGCTCTTTTTCCGTTAAGGTTTGGTCGAATACAACCTGAACGATACCGCTTCTATCTCTTAAATCAACGAAAATTAAGCTTCCAAGACTGCGTTTTCTTTGAACCCAGCCACAAATAACAGCTTTTTCTCCAACGTTTTCCATTCTAAAAGTGCCTGCATAGGCCGTTCTTTTTAATCCGTTTAAAAACTCTGCCATAATATACCTTCATAAAAGTAAAATTTAGCTTTAAAAGCTAAATATTATTTTACTTGAATATTAATTTAAAGTCAATGAAATAACCCGTAAAAATATAAATTAACTATTATACGGCACACCCATTATATTAAGTGAAGCGCCGTAAGGATAAACAGGATTATCGTTTTCATCGTAAAAGGCAATTTTAATACCTTCAATATAATGTTGATTGAAATCTACACCTATTGTTGCGCTTGAGCGTTCAATAAAACTTAAATTTGAAGCAAAACTGTTAGAAAAGCGTTGTTCAACTCTACAATAACGACCAAGCATTTCAATGTCTAAGTTTAATAATAACGGATTTTCATATATGGTTATATCACCAATCTTTCCACAACACGCCTCTTGCCAAATAGATTGCCCTTTTAAAAGCCAAATTCTATAATAAACGTTAATCGGTGTTTCTAATTCATCGGCTTCAATTTTATAATATACAAACAAACGCCTATATTTCGTCAATAAGTTAATTTGCAAAACCTGATCCGTTGGTTGCGTAGTATTAGTCAACTCTATAAATTGAAGTTTATATCGAATTTGACTTGTCATTAAATATTTTTTAAATATATTGTTTCCTCTTTCATCGCATTGCGCATTAGTGCTTTCTTCAGCCTTTTTAACAACCACGTCACCTGTTAAAAGTCCGCTTTCTAGCGCCTCAAACGCATCTTTTGGCGCAGCGTTTAAATCGTCGGCGGTCAAAACCACGTCGCCAGACTTGTCGTTAACAGAACGAACCAAAGTATCGCTTAAATAATCTTCAATATTATCTAAAACGCTGAGTTTTTCGTTGATTTCATCTTTTAATTGGTCTAACAACGTAACGCCGTAAACCAAATTTTCACCAAGCGTTAGCGAATTTTCAACGTTAAAAACGAAAACTTGCGAGTTTAACACGATAGTTCCTTCACCGTTCTCAAAAACAACCTGACCTTCCGTTTCACCGCTAACTACCGTTTGAGTTCTTTCAACGTGCCAAACAAGCTCAATTTCATTTTCGCTAACGATTTTTTCAAGCTGGGCGCTATCAACCGTGTCGTTAGAAAAATTAAGCTTTAAAATGGCGGAAAGCTCACTTAAATCGAAATCGTTATAAAATCGGTCAACTTTAAATTTAAAAGTCGAAAGTCCCCCGTCGCCTTGATGAAGCGTGCATTTTTCAACGGCTATAATTTTTGATGAATTCATCATTCCCCCTTTACCTTAAAATTTCCCCCGTAAATATTTTAAACCCACAAAGTCTAATTTGTCAACGTTCACTGACAACCCACCTTAAAAATAAAAAACTTGCCGTTTCGCAACAAACGAAAACGGCAAGCAAACCTAAACTATTCAATTTGACAAAAATTTTCTCCTTCGGTTAGTTTAACCAAAATTGCATCGTCGCCAATCTTTTCAATACAGCAAAGATTAACCACTAACTCATCGCCGAAAAACAAGCCTTTTTTGCTAACGATTAGCCCTAAAACTTTACCTTCTGGAAAGGTAAACACAAGATTGACAACCTTGCCTAAATCCTTCCCGTCAAAAGTGTTTACAACCTTTTTCTTTTTAAGTTCTAAAAAATTAACTTCCATATAAAAAAATCCTTAGTTTATTATATTATCATCGTTAATTTTTTATGCTAACTTTTAAAAAACGCCGTTAATCGACTTATTCACGAGCTTTTTAACTCATATTGCTTTTAATTAAACTTAAAGCGCTTTTTTCAAGACGGCTAACTTGGGCTTGGGATATTCCAACTTCCTTGCTAATTTCCGTTTGAGTTTTTCCATTAAAATATCTTAAATAAATAATTCGTTTTTCCCTGCTATTAAGCTTTTCTAAAGCAGAAGATAGCGCCACCCTTTCACACCAACTTTCATCGGTGTTTTTTTCATCGGCAATTTGGTCAACGAGAAGTAGGGTTTCCCCTTCCTTATTATAAACGGGATCGTAGAGAGAAACGGTGTCGGAAATGGCGTCGAGAGAGTAAGCCACGTCACGCTCTAAAATGTTAAGTTTTTTTGCAATTTCTTCGTTGGTGGCAAGCTTATCTTCCTTTTCAAGCTGTGAACGAGCTTGCAACACTTGGTAAGCAGTGTCACGAATGCTCCTTGAAACACGCATTGAATTTCTCGTGCGAATATACCTTTTAATTTCCCCCAAAATCATTGGAACTGCATAGGTGGAAAATTTAACGTTAAAGGCTAAATCAAAATTATCGGTTGCTTTAATTAAACCGATGCACCCTGCTTGAAAAAGGTCGTCGGGCGAAATTTTGCTTGCTAAAAATTTTTTCATAACCGACAAAACAAGGCGCATATTTCCCAAAATAAAAAGCTCTTTTGCCTGTTTGTCGCCCTTTTTTACCTTTTCTAAAACAAGAGCGCATTCTTTTGCGCTAAGCTTTGGTAAAGTGCTGGTATCAATTCCGCAAATTTTAACTTTTTTAACCATAATAAACTCACTTTCCCACAAAAAAGTGGGGCTATAAGCTTATTATCGGCATTTTTTGGAAATTTATTCAAAAGTATTTATAAAAAAATAACGCCCGAAAAAGGGCGTTATTTTTTTATTGTAAATTTACCTTTTTCTCTAAATAATGGGCTTGATAAATAAATCCGCCAATAATTAAAGCCAGATTAAACAATATTTCAAAAACGTTGGATAAATGTTCAAACCAAACGGCACCTAAAAAGTTTATTTGAATTATAAAAATAATTGCTATAAATAAATAGCCTAAATGGTAGAAACACATAACAATTCCAAAAATAATCCATCCCTGTTGCTTTTTGGTTTTGCTCGATAAAAAACATACCAACGAATTAATAACGAAATAGATAGATATTGTCGATAGAATTGATAATATTATCTGCTCAATATTTAACATTACCGTGTTTGAGGTAATAATATATTGCAAAATTTCTACTATTAAGTCGTTTGTCGGAACAAATAAGGTTGCAATACAAACTATTCCAACTGAAACGCCAATGGAAACGATTGAAAGTAAAAATACAGCGTAAAAGGATAAAAACTTGGATAAAACGTGTTCCATACCTGAAACGGGCAAACTTAAAACCAAATATCCGGCTTTACCAAAAAAGTTTTTAGTATAGCGTGTTTCACAAACGGCAAAAGGCGCAATTATACAAGCGAAAATGCCAAAAACAAAGAACATTATGGTAAAAAAACTCGTTGTATAAATAGAATGACTATCGGGATACTTAAAGGAAAGAATTATATATACCATAGCCATAAGGGCAACGGCAATAATGCCGACGAAGAAAGGATATAGTAGCTTTATTACGGCTGAAAAATCGTAGGAAAAAAGTTTTTTCACCATTCTCCATCTAACCTTTTTTAGTTTACCGTTTTTATAGTCGCTTTCAGGAAAACCTAAGCGCTCTTCTCTTTCGTTAATTACATCCATTTGAACACCTCTCTAAACAAGCCGTCAATCGTTTTACCTTCACGCTCAACAATTTCCTTTCTGTGACCTTCCAAAGCAACTTTACCTTGTTTTAAGAACAAAATATAGTCGAAATATTCTTCAATTTCGCTAATTAAATGAGTGCTTATAATAAGGGTGGAGTTGGCGTTTTTCATTGCGATTATAGTTTGTAAAATATATTCACGAGCCGCCGGGTCAACCCCTGCGATAGGCTCGTCTAAAATGTAGAGCTTGGCATTGCGAGAAAGGGTTAAAATTAGGGATACTTTTTCCTTATTACCCTTTGACAAGTGCTTGATTTTACTCTTTAAATCAACACCCAATTCCATTAACATTTTTTCAGCTTTTTGTCTATCGAAATCGTAAAAAAAATCTTCGTAATAATCCATTTGTTCGCTGACCGTGTAGTTTTCAAAAAGCGAATAGGAATCGGATAGATATGAAACCATTGCCTTGGTTTCAACGCCAATTGGCTTTTCGCCAACGTTAACTACCCCAACGGTTGGTTGAAGAACTCCTGCAAGAATTTTAATTAAAGTGGTTTTTCCGCTACCGTTTGGGCCAAGCAAACCAACGATTGCCCCTTCGTTTGGAACTTGAAAGGTCAAATTGCTTAATGCTAAAACGTCCTTATAGCGTTTAGTTACACCAAAACATTCAATAATATTAGACATAGTTTTACCTTCTTTTTAGTTTTGTTGTAAATATATTTTATCACTAAACTAAGCTTCCTGTCAATAGTATATAACCTTTAATAAACTTCAAATTTTGAAATTTCCTTTTTAAGGCGAGCGACGATTTTCTTTTCCAGCCTTGAAATGTAGCTTTGGGAAATGCCTAAAAGGTCGGCAACTTCCTTTTGAGTAAATTCTCTGCCACCGCCCAAACCAAACCTAAGGCGCATAATTTGTTTTTCTCGCTGATTAAGTTTATCAATAGCCTTTTTCAACTGCTCCATTTCAGCGCATTTTTCTAAATTTTTACAAACGACGTCGCTTTCCGTTCCTAAAATATCGCTTAAAAGTAGCTCGTTGCCTTCGTAATCAACGTTTAAAGGCTCGTCGAAGGAAATTTCCCCTTTAATTTTTGAAGCTCGCCTAATAAGCATTAAAATTTCGTTTTCAATGCACCTTGAAGCGTAGGTTGCAAGTTTAATTTTTTTATCGAAATCGAAGGAATTAATAGCCTTAATTAAACCGATAGTCCCAACGGAAATTAAATCGTCGAGCTCAATTCCCGTGTTATCGAATTTTCGAGCAATGTAAACTACCAACCTAAGGTTATGTTCAATTAACAGCTTTTTAATTTCTTCATCGCCGTTTTTTAATTTTAAAAGCTTTTCCCGTTCTTCTTCGGCGGTAAAAGGTTCGGGCAAACTTTCGGCGGTTGCCATATAAAAAAGCCCCCGTTCCCTTTTAAAAATTTTGTTAAAAACATTCTTTAACCAACTTATAACACTCATTTTATACCCCCCAAACCATTAATTAATCGACTTATAGCCCAATATTTTAAAATTCAAAGAAGCTCAGGGCTAATTAAGCAATCGCTATCAACCCAAAGCCTTTGCTTTGTCACGCCTAAAATTGCATCCTTAAACTTTTCGCCGTCGGCAGTTATAACGGTAACGTAGTCAAGGGGAAAAAGTTCAATCATTCCCAAACCAGACGCAGTGTTTATGGGCATAAATTTTTTACCTTTATCAAGGCTAAAAATTTCTTTTATTTTTTCATCGCAAACGATAACGCTAAGCCCCGAACTTGCCTCAACCAAAAAATTCCCCGTGTCAACGAAGGCTGTAAAAACCTTTCTTTTCCCGTTAACGGAAATTAAAATTTTGCACGTAAAATTTTTGCTTTTTTTGTTAATTAGACTCTGCGAAAAATATTTAACCAACTTATAGGCTAAAAAAGCAACCAAAAAATTTATGCCAATTGGCAAAATTCCACCCTTTTTTATTGAACTAATTGAATAATCAATTCCAATCAACCCCAACGCACCAATAACCACCCCGCCAACCATAAAAGTTAGCAAAACGAAAACGTTAACGAACTTTAAGTAGTTAAAACCCGAATTATGTTTAGCGCAAATTAGACAAATTAAAAGGGCTAAAATTATTTTTATAATAAAGCTTAACCCATTAGAAAGGTTAAAAATTGGAACTATTAACGCAACGATAGTGCCAACGAGAGCGCCAAACCAAATTAAAAAATAGTTTCGTTTGGTTTTGGTGAGTTGATGGGTTGCAATTATAAGCAAATAATCCATAACTAAATTATCAATTAAAGCATATTCAACGTAAACTTCCATAGCTCAATTATAAAAAAAATAGTTTTTAAAAAAATAGAAGGTTTTGTTATATTTAATAATATTTTGTCAAAGGGGCAATTATTATTAATTTT
>JAZQKQ010000024.1:0-12175 GCA_045542235.1 Christensenellaceae bacterium
GTTAATTTTTGCACCTACGCACCTATTGCCGACTTCCGTGTGAACTCGGTAAGCAAAGTCGATTGGCGTTGCGTTTGGCGCAAGAGATATAACTTCACCCTTCGGCGTGAAAACGAGAACTTCCTGAGAATAAATATCCCCTTTAATTGACTCAACGAATTCAGTGGAATCCTTAACGCCGGCTTGCCAATCCATTACCTCTCTAATCCAAGAAAGTCGCTTGTCAAAGCTTGATTCGTCAATCTTTTGTTCCTTGTATTTCCAGTGAGCGGCAATACCGTATTCAGCCATTTTGTGCATATCGTAAGTTCTAATTTGAATTTCAAAAGTCTTACCGAAAGTCGTAACGACGGTGGTGTGCAAACTTTGATACATATTAGGCTTTGGCGTTGCAATATAATCCTTAATTCTTCCAGGAATTGGAACCCATTTTTTGTGAATTTTACCTAAAATTTCATAGCATTGGTCAATGGAATCCACAATGACGCGAACAGCCGTTAAATCGTAAATTTGACTGAGCTGTTTGTCTTGAGTGGTCATTTTTTTATATATTGAATAAAAGTGTTTTGGTCTGCCGATTACTTCACCGTGAATATCCGATTCGTGCAGTATTTGTTTGATTTCGGCAACAACGGAATTAACGAATTCTTGGCGCTCGCCAATTTGAACGGAAATGTTTTCTTTTAAATATTCGTAAATTTCCGGTTTTAAATATTTTAAGCATAAATCTTCAAGCTCGCACTTAATTTGAGAAATACCAAGTCGTGCGGCGAGAGGCGCATAAATTTCAAGGGTTTCGTTTGCCATTGCCTGTTGGCGTGTCACCGAAAGGAAATTGAGAGAACGCATATTATGAAGCCTGTCTGCAAGCTTGATAATAATAACACGAATGTCGTTAGCCATTGAAACGAAAATCTTTTTAAAGTTTTCGGCTTGTTCTTCCTTTTTCGACTTAAATTCAATTTTTTCAAGTTTGGTCACCCCTTGAACTAAGGTTAAAACTTCATTGCCAAACTCACGCAAAATATCCCCTTCGCTAACTTGCGTATCTTCAATTGTATCGTGCAAGAAGGCAGCGCAAATGGTAGCTGAATCTAAACCTAAATCAACTAAAATTTGCGAAACGGCGCAAGGATGTATGAAATATTCTTCACCGGAAGCTCTTTTTTGACCTTCATGGGCATCCTTTGCATAAAAACACGCCTTTTCAATTATTTTTGCTTCCTTTGGAGGATATTTTTTTCTAATTAATTCTAATAATTCAAACATATTATTTTAATTTTAAAACTTCACTATAAATTTTTGAGGCATCTAAGCTACTTCTAACCCCTTCGTTAAACCTTAATAAGCCGTTTTTAAAGGTAATAAAGTCTAACTCACCAAACACTTCAAGGGCAAAAACAACTTGCTCTAAAGGATAATTAAGTTGAGTTTTTAAAGCAAAGTCAACGCTGTTATAAACCCCGTATACTTTAACTTGTTTAATTTTTTTGAAAATGTCGCCTAAAACGGCTTTATCAGTTGATAGATTAGAATAATCATAAGCCTTAATGCTTCTATCAATAAAGGTTTCGCTAACGTTTTCAATTTTTGGAACGTTGCCGAGAGGTCTGTCAAGATAGATTATTCGCTTATATCCAACGATATCTAAACTATTAAGCCCTAAAACGAGATTGTTTAAAAGGTTGCGGTTTAAGGTTGAATATAAACAACTATCGAGGCTTGCCACCTTTTCAAATTTTGATAAATTATCAAGGTTATATATAGCAAAAATATTGCCGTAGCGTTGAGAAATACATTCGTCAACAAGCCGTTCAGTCATTGAACTTGAAACGTAAAGATAATCGTCGTTATCGTTAAGAGCAGTTAAAAGAGACTGCCTATAAGCGTTTAGGCGTGTTTTAACTGAATCGGTTAAACTGAAATCGATATATTTAACGTAGCCTTTAAGGCTTTCTTCTCGGTTAAAAACGGTTATGTTCGACTCAAAAATAATTTCCTTTTTAGTGCCTGCGTTAATTAAATTTAACATTGGCAAACCGTTAAAATATAGCATGTCTATATAGTCTGTTGAAATGAGCAAATGCGGAGAATTAAGCTTTATTGGTTGAGCGTTTGAAACTTCGGTTTTAATGGAAAAAAGCGGTCTTCTATTGCCCGTTCCAAAAGGCTCTAAACGATTTAATTCCCTTGCCAATTCCAAGGAAAACGGCTTTGTAAATTCAAGCTCAACGGTTTTTTGTGGCTTGAAAAAGCTGTAATCGTAGGTTTTGTCAACAAATTCTTCAATGCGCCTGCAAAATTCAGCAAAATTACTACTGCTAACGGTGACGCCGGCGGCTTGGGCGTGACCACCAAAGTCGATTAGAACTTCTTTACAAGCGGAAATGGCTTCAAAAATGTTGATGTTTTCAATTGAACGAGCCGAGCCGTGAAGACTGTCGCCGTTTTGAACGAATAAAATTACCGGGCGAGAAAATTCTTCAACCAATTTCGCAGCGATAATTCCAACCAATCCACTATTCCACTCTTCGCTTGAAAGCACTACTATTTTTTTATTATACGCAGAAGTTATCAGCTTTTTTCGAGCGCTTTGATAAAGGCTTTCGCACTCGATTTGACGACTAACGTTATAGTTGTTAAGCTTAATTGCAAGCTCTTCAATTTCCCTTGTATCGTCGCTTTTCATAAGCTTTAAAGCAGATGAAGCATCGCCCATTCTACCCGCTGCGTTAATTCGTGGAGCAATGGTAAATGCAAGACTGGTTGAATTTACTTCACGCATATTGCTAATGGCAATAAGTTCGTTAATTGCCGGGTGCGCTTTACCACTTTTTATAAGCTTAACACCTTCGAAAACTATATCTCGATTTTCATCGATAATCGGCATAGAATCGGCAATGGTTGCAATGGCAACGAAATCTAAATATTTATCGGCCTTTTCGCCAATTAATGCGTAAGCAAGCTTATAGGCAACCCCCGCACCGCACAAACCTTCGAAACCGTAGTCGCAAGGAATTTTACAGTTGATTACCGTGCAGTTTGGCAAAACGTCGGGAAGTTCGTGGTGATCGGTAACGATAACGTCGATTCCTTCGCTTTTAAGATATTCAACTTCTTTATAACAACTTATACCGCAGTCAACGGTTATTATTAGGGTTGGGAAATATTCTTCTAAAATTTCGTTTAAAAAATCAATTTGCAAACCGTAGCCAATGGTTCTTTCAGGAACAACGGTTAATGCGTTAATGCCAAAATCCTTTAAAGCGTAATACAAAACGGTGGTAGCTGAAATGCCGTCGGCATCGTAGTCGCCGTAAATTAAAACGGTTTCCCCTTCTTCTTTGGCAAGCTTAATTCGTTCAACGGCTTCCCTAACGCCCTTTAATAAAAAAGGATTTTTAAAGTGATGTTTACCAGGGTTTAAAAAATAATCAACCTTTTCTTTGGTATCGACACCACGAGATGACAAAATTGCAGCCGTTTCAACAAGCAAGCCCGTTTGTTTAGCTAGTTCTTTAATTTCACTACTTATTTCGTTGGTTGCAAACTTATAATTGACCATTTTTTCACCCCCTTGTATTTTTAAATGATTATAATTTTAAAAGGCGAGCGAGTTGGCTCGCTCGCCTAAACCTTATTTTTAGTTAGCTTTTTTAGCTTTTGCCAATTTTTTTGATTTGCTACGAGCAAAAAGCTTTTCAAAAATTACCCAGAATGAAGATGCAAGGAATACTGATGAGAAAGCACCTGCAATCAAACCGAATAAAATTGGAACGATAAACTCACGAATTGTTGAAACGCTCATAAACGCAACGAAAACAACCATTAAAAGTGTTGTTAACGTTGTTAAAATTGAACGACCAAGAGTTTTCATAATAGAGTAGTTTGCAATTTCTTCGTTGGTTTTCGCCTTTGAAAGGTCGAACTTTCTTTCTTCACGAATACGGTCGAATACAACGATGGTTGCGTTAATTGAGTAACCTACGATGGTTATAATTGCAGCAATAAAGGTTGAGTTAACCGGAATTTGGAAAATAACCGTTAAAGCGGTCATAATTAAAACGTCGTGAAGCAAGCATACGATAGCCGCAAGAGCGCTTGTAAACTTGAATCGAATAATAATGTAAACGAGCATTGCGATAACGGCAATCAAAAGAGCTAAACCTGCGTTCTTTAAAAGCGTTGAACTTGCGGTTGCGCCAACGGTATGAGCGGTAACGCTGTCTTCTTCAATGGTTGCGCCAAGACTAATAAAGCTTTGGTTGTTTTTTGCTAATTCTTCAAGTTTTTCTTGAATTAATCCGCAAACGCCGTTATTGGTATCGTCGTAAAGGTCGCCTTGGATAAAGCCCATAAATTCAGCTTCGGCTTCAGCGCCTTTAACGTCGCCGTTGTGATAGTAAGATAAACGGAATTCGTAGGTCACGCCACCTTCACTTGGTGAAGTTTGAACTGCGCCAACCTTTTTTAAGCCGTTTTCAGCAAAAATTTTGCTAACTTCTTCATCAATAATCTTTTCAATTTCACTATCGCCTGCAAATGATGAAAGTTGAAGTTCAACTTTTGCGCCACCCGAGAAATCAATACCAACGTTCATTCCCTTAACGAAAAGCATAATAACGCCGGCAAGTAAGATAACTAAACTAATTGCAATAAAAATTTTAAACTTTTCAACAATTTTTACGTTTTTGTTTGATAAATTTTTAAACATTATTCAGCCACCTCCTCATCTCTTTTAAGATTAAAGAACTTTTCTTTATTCTTTGAAAGTGGAAGAAGAACTTTAAGTAGCCACTTTGAAACGAAAATTGCCGTAAGCATTGAAAGCGCTACACCAATTAAAAGGGTAATTGCAAAGCCTTTAATTGAACCAGGACACATTATCCAAAGAATAATTGCGGCAATAATTGTGGTTACGTTACCATCGATAATAGTGATTACCGCACGCTTAAAACCTGCGTCAACGGCAGTTGCAACCGTTTTTCCTGAACGGAATTCATCTTTAATTCTTTCAAAAATAATAACGTTACCATCGATTGCCATACCAATTGAAAGAAGAATACCCGCAATACCAGGAAGTGTTAATTGAATGTTTGGAACGATTGCAAGGAAAATAATGTAAATTAAAGTATAGATAAACAACGCAATATCAGATGCAACGCCCATTCCACGATAGAAAATAATCATGAGAACAAACACGCACGCAAGACCAATTGCGCCTGCAATTAAACTTTTTGAAATTGCAGTTGAACCAAGTCTTGCTGAAATTGAACGTGATTCTGAAACGGTATATTCAATTGGAAGACGTCCGCTTTCGATAACTGAAGCAATTGCATCGGCTTGATCGTAAGTTGCGTTTGCACCAAGAGTAATTTGTGCGCTTTGGCTTGTGATTTGTTCACTAACCTGCGGAGCTGATTGAACTTCATCACCAAGGTAGATATACATTGCGTTATCTTCAACACTGTCTTCTAAAATCGACTTGGTTGCTTGTGAAAACTTGGTTACGCCTTCTGGAGTAAAGTTCATAACGCAAACGTAGCCGTTTTCAGGGTCGTTGCCAACGTAAGCCGATTCAATGTCGTCACCGGTCAACCAAACGTTACCAGATGCGTCACGGAAGGTTAATTCACCCGTTGAACCAATAACTTGCAAAACTTCTTGCGCATTGTCAACTTCAGGAATTTCAATACGAATTTTGTTCAAATCTTGAACGGAAATAGTTGCTTCGGTGTAACCCTTATTGTCAAGTCTCGTTCTTAAAATGGTCATAGCCTTGTCAAGAAGATCCTCGTCTGTTTCTTCTGATTCTGGGGTTAAAACTACGTAATAACCACCTGATAAATCAATACCCTTACCAATAAGGCTCATGATTGAGTTGTAATCTTTAACGGAGTTTGGAATTGGAAAAGAGCAAAAAGTTGCAACGCTAGCCAAACCAATTAAGATTGCAAGAACAACCAGAATGATTATTGATTTTGTCTTACTCATAAAGCCTCCTAAATTTATCGTAAATAGCTTAGATTAACGATTTTTGAAACGGATTTTTGTCGCAAAAAATTTTGGTCACAAAAACGCCATTATTATACCCTAATATTATATAAAATACCAACCTTAAAGTCAATAGTTTTAGCAACCTTTTTTCTTTTATTTTTTACTAAACAACCAAAAAAATAAAAAATCGGCTAAAATTTGCCGATTTATATTTTTATTTTGCTAAAATATTTTTTATAAGAGCGCAAACAACGCCGATTACACTGCAAAAAACAAGCTCTATTAATAAACTTAAATTAAAAACAACTCCCCCAAAGCAACCGAAAACCAAATTGGTTAATAGCCCGTAGAAAAAGCCGAATAGCAACCCGAAAATTAAATTTTTACCTTCCGTTTTAGTCAGTAGCACCCCAAAGAAAACGGCAACAACTTTTATTACTTGATTAACCGACTTAACTACGATTTTATTAAGGGGGAAAATTTTAACGATAAATGCAAAAATTAATATAAGCGCAAAACTAAAAACCGCCGCCCCAACTAAACTTAAACAAAAATTTACAACTTTTTTCATAGCTTAAACCTTCCGTTAATTAAGTTTATGTTGGGCTTTTGATTTTAGAATAAAAAAAAACGGCTTTTGCCGTTTTTTATAATTTATTCAGGTTTGTCTTCCGATTCGGTGGTTTCGCTCGCTACTTGTTCACCTTCTACTTGCTCGGTGGTTTCGCTAGCTACTTGTTCACCTTCTACCTTTTCAGCAGTTTCTTGGTTTTCTGCTTGGTCGGCGGTTTCTTCTTTTAATTCTTCAAAAGGCTCGCTTTGTGAACCATCTTCACCTGGCTTTGAGAATTGATAAATTGCTTGGCGATCGATTTTAATATAACTTGGATAGGTTTCGCTACCGGTGAGTAAAACGATTGTTCCATCGTCGCAAACTTCTTGAACGGTTCCGCAAATCATACCAATGGTTTTAATTTTGTCGCCAACGGCAATCGAGTTCATTTTTTCTTGCATTTCAGCTTGTTGTTGCTTTCTCTTGCGAGAGCTTGAAACGAAAAGGAAAATGAACATTAAAATAATAACGCCGTATATAACGTAAGTCATCCAAGGATTTCCCGCTGATTGATTAGCTACGTTTGAAGCGCTTGAAGAAGCCGATTGAGCAACTGAGGTTGCATCGGAATTTAAAAGTGCAAATAAATTCATTTTATATCTCCTAAAATTTTATATTTTAATTTTACAAAAAACGTATAAGTTTTGCAAGTAAATTAGCCGTTAATAACGGTCAATAAAAGGTTTTTCACCTAATTTTTAGAAAAAAACTTAAATTTTTCCAAATTTCGCATAGAATTCCTTTCTGAAATCTAAAACGTAATCGCCTAAAATTGCGTTGCGTAAATCTTCCATAAGTTTGGTTAAGAAGCGAATGTTGTGAAGTGAAAGAAGCATTCCACCCATCATTTCGCCAACGTTTATCATGTGGCGAAGATATGCCTTTGAATAGTTTTGACAGCAATAGCAATCGCATTCAGGGTCAAGTGGCGTGAAATCGTTTTTGTAAGCGCCGTTTCTAACCACGACCTTTCCCCTTGAAGTAAAGGCGGTGCCGTTTCGGGCGATGCGAGTTGCTAAAACGCAATCGAACATATCAACCCCACGAATTACCCCTTCGATTAAACAATCGGGACTACCCACGCCCATTAAATAGCGAGGAACGTTGGTTGGAAAATAAGGATACATTGCTTCGAGCATTTCATACATTATAGGCTTTGGTTCGCCAACGGATAAACCGCCAATTCCCAACCCGTATTTAGCGTAAGGCTTAACGGCGTTTAAACTTTCAAGGCGTAAATCCTTAAACATATTGCCCTGAACTATTGGGAAAAGAGCTTGGTTTGGATTTTTATGGTGATTATAACACCTGTCAAGCCAAGCGTGAGTTCTATCCATTGCCTTTTTAGCCGAGCGATGGTCAATGCCGTATTCACTGCATTGGTCAAACGCCATAATAATATCGGCGCCAAGATTATTTTCAATTTCGATTGCCTTTTCAGGGGTGATAAAATGCCTGCTACCGTCAACGTTTGAAGAAAATGTTACGCCGTCGTCTTTAATGTTGTTTAATTTAGCAAGAGAAAACACCTGAAAACCACCGCTGTCGGTCAAAATTGGTTTATCCCAATTCATAAACTTGTGAAGTCCACCTGCATTTTTTACTATTTCATCGCCGGGGCGCATATAAAGGTGGTAAGTGTTGGCAAGAATTATTTGCGAGCCAACTTCTTTTAAATCACGTGGGAAAACCCCCTTAACCGTGGCTTGAGTGCCAACGGGCATGTAAACGGGCGTTAAAATATCGCCGTGAGGCGTGTGTAAAATTCCCGCTCTTGCGCCGGTGGTTTTATCTTGTTTAATTAATTCGTAAGAAAATTTTTCCATTTTTATACTCTTTTTGTCCTATTGTTAACTCTTTTAAATTGTTGAGTTATTACGTGGTTAACCTTTTTGGTCATTGAAGTCTACGGCGAAAGCAGAAACGAAGCATAACGACGTTTATAAAAAGATACAAGCGTCCCCGAAACTAAAAAAACGATAGTTGCTATTTACAGCAAGGTTATAAAGTTCCAAGGTTTTATCTCTACCTATAAATGCGGAAACGAGCATTATTAAAGTAGATTTTGGAAGATGGAAATTAGTTATTAAACCATCGATAATTTTAAATTTATAGGGCGGATAAATAAAAATGTTGGTGTCGCCACGCATTGGTTGAAGCTGACCGCTTTGATTTACGGCGCTTTCCAAAGTTCTTACGGAAGTTGTTCCAACGGCAATAACTCGCCTATTTTCCGCCTTTGCTTTATTAACGATTTTTGCAGTTTCTTCGGGAACGAAAAAGCTTTCGGTGTGCATTTCGTGTTTGGTAACGTCGTCAACTTTTACAGGGCGGAAAGTTCCTAACCCAACGTTTAGCTCTACTTCGCAAATTTCAACGCCCTTTTCTTTAATTTTTTGCAAAAGCTCGGTGGTAAAATGTAGACCAGCGGTTGGAGCTGCGCTACTACCTTGATTTTTTGCATATACCGTTTGATAACGCTCTTGATTTTCAAGTTTTTGTTTAATATAAGGTGGAAGAGGCATTTCACCAAGGCGAGAAATTATATCTTCAAAAACGCCCTCGTAAATAAATTCAACAATTCTTTCACCCGTTTCAGTTCTATCTTTAACGACCAAGCTAAGCTCCTTTGAAATGGTAAGTTTAGTTCCAATTCGAGCCTTTTTGCCCGGTTTTACCATAACTTCCCAATCGTTTAAACTTAGCCTTTTTAAAAGCAAAATTTCCACTTTTCCGCCAAACTCGGTGTGAGCAAACATTCTTGCAGGATATACTTTGGTGGTGTTAATAACTAAAACGTCACCCTTTTTCAAAAGGTCGATAACGCTACTAAAAATTTTGTGGCTAACTTCACCCGTTTCACGATTATAGCAAAGAAGTTTAGAGCTATCTCTTGGTTCGGCAGGAGTTTGAGCAATTTGACTTTCGGGCAAAAAATAGTCGAAGTCGTCGGTTTTTAAAGGTCTATTTAAAATTTCACTCATTGTCGTCATCCCCATCGAAAACGGAAATTTGCGCCGATTTTGGAACGTTGCGCTTTAAATGCTTATAGGCTTGCGCCGTGCAAACCCTACCCCTTGGAGTGCGGGAAATAAAGCCAAGTTGTAATAAAAACGGCTCAATAACGTCTTCAACGGTGTTAATATCTTCATTGATGGTTGCCGAAAGAGTTTCTAAACCAACTGGACCGCCACCAAATTTATCCATCATTGCAGTTAGCATTTCAATATCCGTTCTATCAAGTCCAAGCTCGTCGATTTCCAAATGCTTTAAAGCCGTTTGAGTGTCGCTTAAAGTGATTTTTTCGTGACCTAAAACCAAAGAAAAATCACGAACTCGGCGCAATAACCTGTTAGCTATTCTCGGCGTGCCACGGCTTCTTGAAGCAAGCTCTATCGCCCCTTTTTCATCAATTTCAGCGCCTAAAATTTTTGCTGAACGCTCAACGATTTGACTTAATTCCTTAGTGGAATAAGGCTCTAACCTACACATAACCCCAAACCTATCACGAAGGGGTGATGAAAGCATTCCCGCTTTGGTCGTAGCCCCGATAAGAGTAAAGTGTTTAAGCGGAATTTGAACGCTACGAGCACTCGGTCCTTTACCGATAATAAAGTCGAGAGAATAGTCTTCCATTGCAGGATATAAAATTTCTTCAACGTTGTGATTAAGGCGGTGAATTTCGTCGATGAACAAAACGTCGCCTTGATTAAGGTTTGTCAAAATTGCAGCAAGGTCGCCCGATTTTTCAATACTTGGACCGCTTGTAACTTTAATTTGAGTGCCCATTGTGTTAGCAATAATATGAGCGAGAGTGGTTTTACCAAGCCCCGGAGGACCATATAAAAGCACGTGGTCGAGGGCTTCGCCACGCATTTTGGCAGCTTCCATAAACACGGCAAGATTATTTTTAACCTTTTCTTGACCAACGTAGCCGTCCATTGTTTTTGGGCGTAAAATGTTTTCGGGCTCGTCGCTGTTGATTGGCTCGGAGTCCATTAAACGCTCGTCTATATAGTTTTCCATATCAGCCATTCCCGACTTGATTATATCTTCTTCGTTAAACATAGTTATTTCCTTAATTTTTAGGTTGATTTTAACTTTTAGTTAAAGTTTTTACGCCATAGATTTTAAAGCGATAGTAATAATATTTTCTAAACCTATCGCTCCACTTTCCACCGCTTTTTTAACGGCTTCAACGCTTTGTTGCTTGGTATAGCCCAAACTCATAAGGGCTAAAACGCCGTTTTCTTCATCGGCGGAAATTTTAACTTCTAATTTTTTAATCGGACTCTCAATAGGCTCCTTACCCATTGCTTCCCTTAATTCAACGATAATTCTCTCGGCGGTTTTTTTGCCTAAACCCTTAATTTTAGAAAGGGATTTAACGTCGCTTGAAGCAATGCAAAAAGCAAGGTCGTTTAAATTCATACCCGAAAGAATGGTTATGCCCATTTTAGGTCCAACCCCCGAAACGGTTATAAGTTTTAAAAACATTGATTTTTCTTGAAGATTTTCAAAGCCGTATAAATAAGCCCCGTCTTCACGAAGGGCTAAATAGGTCCAAAGTTCGCCTTCACCTTGGTTAACCAACTTAACGAAAGCGGAAGCGGAACAAAAAATTTCATAGCCAACGCCGTTATTTTCTAAAATTACCACGCCGTTGTCGGCGTTTAATACTTTTCCTTTAATGTAAGCTAACATAATTCCCCTTTATTTAATGCCAAACCCCGAAGAAAAACGAGCGGTGTTGGCGTGTGTTAAGCAAACGGCTAAAGCATCGGCGGCATCGTCGGGCCGAGGTATTTTTTTAAGGTTTAAAAAGGTTGCAACCATTTGCTGAATTTGTTTTTTCTCCGCCCTACCGTAACCAGTTAAAGCCTGCTTAATTTGAAGCGGAGTGTATTCAAAAAGTTTTTCGGTGTGACGATAACAAACGTTAACTATTACCCCACGGGCTTGAGCCACGTCGATTGCCGTTTTTTGGTTGTTGTTAAAAAACAATTCTTCAAGGGCTATTTCATTAGGGTTATATTTTTCAATCAACCTTTTAACGCCCGTTTCTATCATTTGTAGCCTTTTTGGAAAAGGCACGTCCTTAGGGGTTAAAATTACGCCGAAATCTAACGGAATATTAACGTTTTTTTCGCTTCTAATAACGCCAAATCCCACCGTAGCAAGACCTGGGTCAATGCCTAAAATAATCATTTCCCCCCCTGTCGTTTTGAAAAATTTACACACTTTTCCATATTAAATTAATTATATACTAAAATATAATATAAGTCAATTATAAACAAACAAAAAAAGCGTGAGATTTCACGCTTTAATTTTATGGATTATAAACGAATTGCTTAATTCTTACGGCAACCGTTCTCGAAGTTTCGTTTCGAGTGATTGACAAAGTTATGGTGTCGCCAATTTCAAAGGTATTAGCTTTAAAATATTCGGTGAGTTCTTGGGACTTGTTTGGGGCAAAAATTTCACCCTTATATTCAATTGATTTTATAACGTCGCCCCGCCTTAAACCGCCGTCGTATAGACAACCTTGTTCATCGATTTCATCAA
>JAZQKQ010000025.1:0-60923 GCA_045542235.1 Christensenellaceae bacterium
GAAGAATATATTAACACTTTTATTTCTTCAATAACAGGTAATTTAGTATGATAAAAAAAATTAATAACTATACAAAATATGATTTTAAGATTTTAAAAGCGTTTTTAGTTTTAATGCTTTTTGTTGGTATTCCTTTGGGTATTTTAGCAAAATCTAAACCAGTTATTATAGTTGTTTTAATTTTCATAGTTTTAGCATGTATTTATAATTTATACTTATTATCAAAAAAGATAGTTTTTTTAGAAGAAAAAATTGTTTACAAGTGCTTATTTTTTAAAAAGTCTATTAATTATCAAGCGATTGATAAAGTGTATATAAAAATTAGTGAGTTTAATGATAAATCTTTTGGGATACAGCGAATTTTGTATTTATGTTTTGTTGATAATGTTACAACGATAAAAATTTATTGTTCAGAAAAGAATATTGCTATTACTTTGGAATGTTTGAAAAAATACGCTAATGAAAAATATATGTCTTTTGTTCTGGAAAATAGAAATAATACAGAGATAATAAGTTTGTTAAAAGGAACACCATTTCTTGCTGATTTCTATAAAAAATATAGAAAATAAAAGGCATATGTATTGCATCTTGGAATTTAAGATTGACTATAAATTGGGTTATCACAAGTGCCAAATTTAAAGGACTTTTGTTTTTTAAAGGAGAAGTTTTATGATAAAATTTTGTGGAGAAATTTCAGGTAAGTGTAAAGAATATCAACTAAAAGCGCATCAAAAAAAGAATTTTATACTTATGCTAATTCCGTGTTTAGTTATATTGATATTTTTAATTGTTTTTGCAATAAAAGTTCATATGATTTTTATAATAGCAGGTATTCCTGGTATTATAGCCTTATTGCTGATAAGTTTAATAAAACCGTCTCGTGATAGTTATCCATTGATGTTTCCTGATAAGATAATTATCAACGAAGACACGGTAGAAACTGAAAGCAAGAAGTTTTATCATTGCGAAGATATTAAAAATGCAGTTAGAGTAGTTGATTACGGCAAGTGGTATCAAATAGTTTTTTCTTTTTCACTTGGGAACGGAAGATTCATTTGTCAGAAAGATTTAATTATTGAAGGAACAATTGAAGAGTTTGAAAAAATTTTTGAAGATAAAATTGAACGAAAAATAATAGGATAAAAAATTTTTATTTAAAATTTATTTTTTGTCTATAAAATTTTTACAACTAAAATTAATAAAAGAGTGGGCGGAATTTTTCCGCCCACTCTAAATTTTTTCAATACTGCTTGAAAAACTCTTAGTTTTTACTTTTGGCAAGGTTAAAAGTGATTAAATATAGTTACGGCGTAGCGATAATTTCTATCGCTACGCCGTTAAGTTTTTGTAGCTATTTTATAATTAACCCAACGATTAAGGCAATTAACGTAGGTAAAAGCACGGAAACAAAGGTTAAAGATAAATAGTTGCTTTCAAATTCGGTTGGAGTTTCTTCGGTTTCGTTTAAAGCGGGTGGTCGCTTTTGAAGTTTTTCTTTAATTAAAGCGTCGGCAAGATAGCCTATAAAGCCGAGAAGCACGGTTATAATTGCCCAAATAACGTTGTTTTCTAACGTAAACACTAAAAACCCGATTGCAAAGCAGGAAATTGCCGCCCCAAGGGCTCCAATAATAGTGATTGAGCCAATTTCACAAGGCGGGGTTTTTGAGTTGGTAGAAAGGGAAATTCCGCCTTTGGCAAAGCCGTTAATAACGTTTGAAAAAGCTAAACTAAAACCGCTTGCCAAACTAACGAAGAAAACGAGCTTAAAAAAGGAGAAGTTATAGTTCATTTCATCGTAGGTTGATTTATTTAAAAACAAAACGAGTAAAATTGCAAACAAAGTTCCGCCCAAAGCAAGCATTAAGCCTGCATCCTTTTTCACGTTTTCAAAAACTTTAGCGTAAAGGGATTTTGAAAAGAGATAAAGTAGGTAGCAAATTAGGTAGTAAAAGGCGAGCATAACACCGCTGACGAAAAAAACGATTCTGCCTAAAACGATATAAATTGAAACGCCTAAAAGCAGGGTGACCGTTCCGTTTTGAAAGTTTAGCCTTTTGCTTAAAATTCCAAAGGTTATAATTGCGCAAGCTAATAAAACAACTAAAAAAGCGTTAAGCATAATTCTCCAAACAAAGGTTTTTTAATAAGTTTACAACCTATTATAATTTTTGTCAAGTTTTAAGCTTAAACCAAATAAAAAAGGAAACTTGTTTCCAAGTTTCCTTTAATATTTTTAATCTTACTTAAAGATTGCTGAGTGAATTGTTTGAATAACAACGAATAAGGTGTTAGCAATTGTTGACATAGCTTTAATAAAGATATCGAGAGCAACGCCAACAACGTCTTTACGGGTGTCACCAACGGTGTCGCCTGTAACGGCAGCTTTGTGAGCTGCAGTGCCCTTTCCGTGTCCTTCAATAGCGCCACTTTCAATGTATTTCTTAGCGTTGTCGAATGCACCGCCAGAGTTACCCATGAAGATAGCACGTGGAATAGCAACGATCGTTGCGCCAAGTAAGATACCAACAACGAAGTCAACGCCGAATAAAATACCGCCAACAAGTGGAACTAAAACGGCAATCATTGAAGGGAACAACATCTTTTTAAGAGCTGCAGAAGTAGCGAGCATAACGAGTTCGTTGTAATCTGGATCTTTTTCACCAGCTAAAATTGCTGGATCTTGAAGTTGTCTGTCACCAACGTCGGCAAGTTCTTTTGCTGCGTCGATTGTGTTATCGGTAAGAAGCGCTGAGAAGAATTCAATAAGAGCACCACCGATAATTGCGCCTGCAATAACCGTGAAGTTAGAAAGTTGTGGAACGTCGAGTTCGCTGAATGCGTCGTAGTTTCCAACGAATGCGCAGATAAGTGAAACGGTTGCGAATGCTGCAGAACCAATAGCGAAGCCTTTACCGATAGCAGCGGTTGTGTTACCAACAGAGTCAAGCTTGTCGGTAATAACACGAACTTCTGGAGCAAGGTGGCAAGATTCAGCAAGACCGCCTGCATTGTCGGCGATAGGGCCGAATGCGTCGATAGAAACGGTGTTACCAACGAAAGAAAGCATACCTAAAGCTGCAATTGCAATACCGTAGGTTCCGCAAACCATACCAGAAATGATTAATGAACCACCAATGATAAGAATTGGATATAAGCATGAACGTGAACCAACAGCGTCACCCTTCGTTACAACGAAAGCTTCACCTTCGGTTGCGTATTCAGCAATTGTTCTGGTTGGCTTGTGGTCGGCAGAAGTGTAGTATTCGGTGATAATACCAATTGCAACACCACTGATAAGACCAAGAGCGGCACAAACGAGTGGAGAAGCCCAGCTAAGTTTCCAGCCAAGAGCCTTAAAGGTGTCTGCATCGAACTTATTGAATAATGCAAAGCAAGCAACTGCTGTTAAAATAACGGTTAAGCCTGCGGTTACGTATGTAGAAAGGTCGAGGTCCTTTGCAGGGTTTTCGTTCATCTTCTTCTTGAGTTGAATGAAAATCATACCGATTACACAGCTTAATAAACCGCCACCAGCAATAATAAGTGGGAGCATTGTGAGGGAGTTGAAAAGTCCTTCGTTTGAAACTAATGCAGCTTGAATTTCAACTGTGCTTGCGTTTTTACTGGTGATGAAACCAATAACGATAATAAGAGTTGAAGAAATTGTTGCAACGAATGATTCTAAAAGGTCAGAGCAGTTTCCGGCAATATCGTTAACGTTGTCGCCAATGAAGTCGGCAATAACGTTTGGAACACGGCTGTCGTCTTCTGGAAGGTCGTTACGGATTTTACCTAAAATATCAGCTGAAATATCAGCAGCTTTAGTGTAGTTACCGCCTGCAACACGGTTGAACATTGCAACGATTGAGCAACCAAGCGAGTAGGTTGTAATTCTCATAACGGCTGCGTTTGTTTCAAGAGCTTTAATTGGAATTAAACCAAGACCAACGTAGTCGTTTTTAAGCAAGCCACCAAGAGCAAATTTAACTTCGGTAATACCAAGGTTAATGTTTCCGCCAATACCGCTTACGATAATAATTAAAGTAATACCGAGTAAGCCGAGTGCTTGAACGCTTAAACCGCTGATTGAACCACCGCAAAGTGCAACCTTAACGGTTTCACCAATTGAAAGTGATTCCCTTGCCTTGTTTGAGGTGCGAACGTTTGCAAAAGTTGCGCTCTTCATACCTAAAATACAAACAATGCTTGACATTCCTGCACCAAGAATGAAGGTGATACCACTAAACTTTTCAATAAAAAGGGTGAATAATACTGCAATAATACCAATTACGATTGTGATTGTTGCAAATTCCTTTTTAAGGAAAACGTTTGAGCCGTCACGAATAATGCCTGCCATCTTAGCCATTTGGTCTGTTCCTTCAGGCATCTTCTTAATGCGGACGTAGTTAAATGCAACGTAGAGCATTGTGAGAGCTGCTATCGCTACAATTAACCACAAGAAGATTTGTGGATTCATAAGACTCCTCCTTAAAATATTAAATTATTATAAATTTTTTAACGTGAGAAAAAGAAACCCAAATTCCCACACATTAGCAATATTATAATACAAAAGCAAAGTAATTTCAACCTTTATTTGAAAAAATATTGAAATTTTTTTAAAATATTTTTCGTTAAGTTTTTCTTGCGCATTTTTTCCCTTTCGGGTGGCGGTTTAACCGACCTTTTCGACAAAATTTTGCGTTTTTCTTTTTTATAATAATAATTCCTAAACCTTATTATATAACGCAACAAAATTAAAAAAAGTGTTGCTCGCTTTTATAAATTGTGCTATAATAAAAAAGTAAAAGGAAATTTAACCATGAGCGATTTAAGAAGATTTTTTGTTGATAAAATTACCGAGCCTATAATTTTACAAGACGAAGAGTTTCGCCACGCCGTTAACGTGCTTAGAATTAGGGTGGGCGAAAGGGTTATTGTTTGCGATAACTCGGGCTTTGAATATATTTGTCAAACTACCGAAATATCTAAAAAACAGCTTAGCTTAACCGTCGTTGAAAAAAGGCAAAGCCAAACGGAAGCTAAAACCGAGCTAACTTTAATTTGCGGTTATCTTAAAGGGGATAAATCGGAATTAGTCGTTCAAAAGGCGGTGGAGCTTGGGGTTAGCCACGTGGTGGTGTTCGATTCTCAATTTTCTTCAAGCTATATGAGTGAAAATAAGCTACAAAGGCTTAATAAAGTTTCAATGGAAGCGGCAAAGCAGTGCGGTAGGGCGGTTTATCCAAAAGTCGATTACGCCGATAGCTTTGAAAAGGCGTTAAGTTTTGGCGAAGGGGCAAAAAATAAGCTTTTTGCTTGTGAATTCGCTGAAAAAAACACCGTGGATTTTAATGGTATTAGCGGTTCAACCGCCGTCGTCGTTGGTAGCGAAGGGGGATTTTCGCAAGAAGAATTTCAGCTTTCTCAACGGCTGGGCTATCAAACCCTTTATTTAGGTAAGCGTATTTTGCGTGCGGAAACTGCGTCAATTGCCCTTTGCTCAATTTTAATGCACAGACTTGGCGAGCTTGATTAGGCTTAGGGGGAGGTAGAAATGAAAATTTGGTTAGACGACGTTCGCCCTGCGCCCGCAGGCTACGTTTTGGCTAAAAGCGTTAACGAGGCGAAAAAAATTATTGAAGAAAACGAAAAAAATCACGTTATTGAACTAATCGATTGCGACCACGATTTAGGGGACTATTTTTTTGACGGTGGCGACGGAATTAAACTTTTAGATTTTTTAGTTGAGCGTGGAACTTTTTATCCTATTAAGCTTCACACTATGAACCCGGTGGGCAGGGATAATATGCAGAGAGTTATCGATAGGTATTGGAAGCAATAATCGACTTATTTGCCCACTTTTTTATAAATTTTTGTTTAAATTGAATAAAAACCCACCGACTTTTTTAATAAAGCCGATGGGTTTTTTAATGAAAATTATTTAATTAGCTCTTTAATTTTATCAACGTTTGCCATGCCTATTTCATAGCCACGGTCAAAGCAGAATTGTTGGTTTTCCACCTTATATTGGCTAACGTTTTCAAGTTGTGGCACGATTAAAAGTTCGGGTTTTTGTTTTTCTTCTTGGAAAAGGTTAATGTTTAAACCCATAACGTCGAGAGAACGAAAACCCACGTCGAAAATATTGTTAAATTGGTTGGCGCTTGGAAGCTCCGCTAAAACGTCAACGGCAACAACCACGTCGGCGCCCAACTCTCTTGCTTCGGCAACGGGTATGCGGTTGCATAAAGCCCCGTCAACTAAAACCTTATCTTCAAAATATACCGGAGTAAAAGCAACGGGTATGGTAGCGCTTGCCCTAACGGCTTTACTAACAAGGCCTTCGTGGAAAACGTGGGGTTTGCCCGTTATAATGTCGGTTGCGATGCAACTGAACGGAATAATAAGTTCGTCGAAAAGCTTATCGCCGAATAACCCGTCTAAAATTTTATCGAACTTTTGCGATTTTAGTAGCGCCTTGTTTTTAATCATTATGGCGCTAATATCTAAAATGTCAAAGGTTTTAAGTTTTAGGGCGTAATCAATCATTTCTTTTGGGTGCATTCCCATGGCGTAAAGTCCGCCAACGATTGCCCCCATAGAACAGCCGGTTATAACCGAAATATCAATATGATTTTCATCAAGGGCTTGTAAAAACCCAACGTGGGCGATGCCACGTGCGCCACCGGCGCCTAAACAAATTCCAAGTTTTTTGCTCATAACATAACCCCCTTTAAAAATTAATAAAAACGGCGATAATCGGCTTATAGACCGATTATCGCCATTATTTTCACCAAATCGGTCACTTAGTTAGTTGTTTCATCTTCATCGTCGTCTTCATCGTCGAGTATAACAACTTTAACTTCATAAACCTGCTTTTGCGAGCAGTGGTTAACAATAACACGTAAATTTTCAAACTCAAAAGAGTCGTTTTTCTTTGGTAAATCGCCAAGTTGTTCAATAACCCAGCCACTAACGGTTTGGGAATCAATTTCATATTTATCAATATCTAACCCAAACAATTCAAAAACTTCGCTAAGGTCGGCGTTTCCGTCGATGCGGTAGTTCTTGTCGTCAATCTTATCGAAATATTCAACAATTTCATCGTGCTCGTCCCAAATTTCACCAACGAGTTCTTCCAAAATGTCTTCAAGGGTAACGATGCCGAGTGTTCCGCCGTATTCGTCAACGACAACCGCAAGGTGCACTTTCGATTTTTGCATGCTTTTTAGCAAGGTTGAAATGCGCATGTGCTCGGTGGCGATGGCGGTCTTTTTAACGATAGATTTAATATTTTTATCGCCACGCTCTAATGCGGCGGTAAAATCCTTTTCGTGAATCATACCCACGATTCTATCAATAGTTTCCGTATAAACCGGAAGTCGAGAGTAGGCGTTTTTCTTGAAAACGTTTTTAATTTTAGTCATAGTCATATCCATAGGAATGGCTACAACGTTTACTCTCGGTGTTAAAATATCCCCAACTTCGCAATCGTGAAAGTCGATGGCGTTAGATATGAGCATCGATTCGCTATCTTCAATAGTTCCGTCTTCGTTGGCTTCTTCAACCAAGGTTTTAATTTCTTCATCGGTAATGGTGTCGTCAGGTTTAAGGTTGAAAACTTTTGAAACAACGAATTGCATTCCCGTAAAGATAATGCAAATTGGATAGAGAATAACCATAAAAAATTTTAATATTGGCGATGCAAGTTGAGCAAATTTTTCAGGCTTACTTTTTGCAAAGAGCTTTGGAAAAATTTCGCCGAAAATTAAAATTACAACGGTTAAAACTATCGTTGAAACAAGAGAGCCCATTGATTCGTTTTGTAAAAGCTTAATAAAAAGCAACGTGCCAATGGTTGAAGCGGTAATGTTAACAATATTATTGCCAACTAAAATAGTAAATAAAACTTTATCGAATTTTTCCGAAAGGTCGAAAGCCATTTTTGCGTTTCGTTCTTTGTTTTGAACTTTAACTTTAAGCCTTGCTCTATTAATTGAAGAGAAAGCCGTTTCCGTTGCCGAGAAAAAAGCCGATAAAATTATTAGAACCACAAGCGTGACTATGTATATTGTAATCACGTTAGGTTCAGGTTCTGGTTCGGTTTGCATAAAAACTCCTTATTAAAAAATTATTTAACGTTAAAATATTAAATTATTAAGCATTATATCACATTAATTATTAATTGTCTACTGTTTTTAAAAAAATTTGCGCCCGTTGAACTTTCTTTTTAAGTCGTCTATTTAGTTAGTGGCTTTTAAATTGACAAACGGGGCTATGGGGCGTATAATAAATTTATAGAAAATTTTTCGTTGAAAAGGAGTGGGCTAATGGTGGAAATTTCTCAAATTATAAGCGAACAAAAACGGTTTTTCGATAGTGGAAAAACCCGTGACTACGCTTTTAGAATAAATTGTTTAAAAAAGCTAAAAACCGCCGTTTTAGCCAATGAACGGCTAATTTGTTCGGCTTTGCAAGCTGATTTGAACAAGCCGGAAACGGAAAGTTATATGTGTGAAATAGGCATTGTTTACGATGAAATTTCCTTTCATATTAAACACCTAAAAAAGTGGATGAAAAACAAGCGGGTAAAAACGCCGATTGCCCAATTTAAATCCAGGAGTTTTATCTCTCCCGAGCCTTACGGGGTGGCGCTTATTATGTCCCCTTGGAACTATCCCGTTCAGTTGTGTTTATCACCGCTAATCGGGGCGATTTCCGCAGGCAATTGCGCAATAATAAAACCTTCGAGCTATTCGCCTAACGTCAGTGAAGTAATTGAAAAAATTATCAGCCAAGCGTTCAGTCGAGAATACGTTGCCGTCGTTACCGGTGGAAGGGAAGAAAACGAGCTTTTATTAAACGAAAAATTCGATTTTATTTTCTTTACGGGCTCGGTTGCGGTTGGAAAATACGTTATGAAAAAGGCAAGTGAAAATCTTGTGCCCCTTTGTTTAGAACTTGGCGGGAAAAGCCCCGTTATAGTCGAAAAAAGCGCAAATCTTGAAATTTCAGCCCGTCGAATTTGCTTTGGGAAAATGCTAAACGCAGGGCAAACTTGCGTTGCCCCCGACTACGTTCTTTGCGAAAAATCGGTTAAGGATAAGTTCGTTGAATATTATAAAAAAGCGGTTTTGGAATTTTTTAAAGGCGAGTTTAGCGATTTTCCTAAAATTATTAACCAAAAACATTTTTTAAGGCTTAAAAATTTACTCGTTGGGGAAAAGATTATTTTCGGCGGTGAGCTTAACGAAAATACTCGTTTTATTTCGCCGACCTTGGTTGAAATTGAAAATTTAAATTCTCCCCTTATGCAGGAAGAAATTTTCGGGCCTATTTTGCCAATTATAACGTTTGAAAATTTAGACGAGTGTATCGAGCTTATAAACTTTAAGCCAAAGCCTTTGGCGCTATATCTTTTCACCACCGATAGGCAAACGGAAAAACGAGTTTTAAACGGTTGTAGTTTTGGCGGTGGGTGCATAAACGATACCATAATTCACCTTGCCACTCCGTATATGGGGTTTGGCGGGGTAGGTCAGTCGGGAATGGGAGCGTATCACGGCGAGCAAAGCTTTAAAACTTTTTCTCATTTTAGAAGCATAGTTAAAAAAAGTTTTTCGCTCGACCTAAAAATGCGCTACCGCCCGTATACCCGAAAAAAGGAAAAAATTATAAAAAAATTTCTAAAATAGTAAAATTTTTGTATTAATTTGTAAAAAATGTGTGAAAATTGTCTTTTGCGGGCTATTAGAATTACAAATGTTAATAAAATAAGTTGACAAAAATTTATTTTTAAGTTAAAATGCAAAAATAGCGAATTCTATAATAGTTTAATTATTATTTATAATTATTTATTTGCTTTTAGCTTTAGTTTATGCTAAAAGTGTTAAAAGTGTGGGGAATTGTTAAACTATTAAAAAACTAATGAGGTGAAAAATAATTATGGAATTTACAAAGCCAAAAATTGAAAGCAAGGTTGATGCAAGCGGAATGGTTGGAACAATTGAAGTTGCTCCACTTCAATGTGGCTACGGCTTAACAATTGGTAACGCACTTCGCCGTGTTTTACTTACAACCGTGCCTGGCACCGCCGTTACTAAAATTGCAATTTCAGGCGATAATGGTCAAATTCTTCATGAATTTACTTCTGTTAAAGGCGTTAAGGAAGACGTTTGTGAACTTGTTTTAAACGTTAAAGAAATTGTTGCGCAAATGAACCAAACCGAGCCTTATAAAGCGGTTATCGACGTTGTTGGTCCTTGCGTTGTCACCGATTCTATGATTTCAGGTAGCGGTGTTTTACAATTTTTAAACCCAGGTCACCAAATTGCAACCGTTGAAAAGGGTAGCAGACTTTATATGGAATTGACTTTTGAGCACGGCTACGGTTTCGTGTCACAAAGCCAAAACAAGCAAAACGCAGAAGAAAGCGTTATTGGCGAAATTTTCGTTGACTCAATTTTTACCCCTGTTAAAAAGGTTGGTTATAGGGTTGAAAATATGCGCATTAACGGTGAAAACTTCGACAAGCTTGTCATCGACGTTGAAACTAACGGCGTTAAAACGGTAAATCAAGCAATTGGTTATGCAGCAGGTATTTTAAATCTTCACTTCGGCGTTTTCAGTCAACTTGCAGGCGATTGCTTTGGCGAACCTACAATGAAGGGTGAAGACGTTGATCCTTCAGCAGGCATTTTAACAAAGCCAATTGAAGAATTAGAACTAACGGTTCGTAGCTATAACTGCTTAAAGCGTGCAGGCGTTCAAACCGTTGGCGAACTTATTAAAAAGAGCGTTTCTGAAATGATGAAAATGCGTAATCTCGGCGCAAAATCTTTTGAAGAAATTAAGTTAAAGCTTGCTTCTTTAGGTTTTGAATTCCGCCCTGATGAAGACTAATTTAATAAAAATGCTTATTAGTGGCGTAGCGATAAACACAATCGCTACGCCATATCTATATTTATACGTGGTTTAGTAAAAATTGGTTTGTTTTAACTAAACGGACTTTTGACTAAAAGTAAAAGGGGAAAAATAATGGCGCTTATGGATGATTTTCACTTTTTAGTTGGTGAAACTTTAATGTATTGTCAGTGTATTGAAAACGATATAAAGTTAATGTGTTCGGCTCTAATCGACGGCGACTTTAACGCCAACATGCAAGAAGTTGAAATGCAGGGAATGGGTTATGCGCTAACCGTTTTAAAGGAAGCCGACCAAAAACGAAAAAATCCTTATTTCGATAAAAGCGACTATAACCTTTTGCACTCCTTGCGAAAAACTCGCAATTACTACGCTCACCAAGTTTACGTTAATTTCGTTTATCTTCAAGGTGAAAGTTTTGAAAGGGGGTTGGTTGAAGAATATTCTAAGCTCGAAGGGGAACATTTAAACCTTTCAAAGCTTGTAAGAGTGGTTGAAAAGGTTAGGTTGCAAATTCTAAAAGACTCAAAAAAATTTAAATAATCGACCTATTGGCGTGGATTTGATGAAAAAATTTAAAAATATATAATTAAAGTAGGGATAAATTGAACTTTCTTTTTTACCCCTGCTTTTTCTTTTTCTAAAAAAATAATTGGAAAAAATTTAATAAAATTTGTAAAAAAGTTTATATAAAATTATTGACAAATTAATAAAATGGCGATAAAATGTAAATATGAAATTTTAGGGGTAGAACAAATGAAAAACATTTACAGCTTGGTTTTAAACAGTGAAATAATTAATTTAATTGACAACGTCGCCTATAAAAAGGGGGTTTCTCGTTCAACGCTCGTCAATCAAATTTTAGCCGATTACGTAGGCTTCGAAACGGATGAACAAAGGCTTAGCAACATGTTTTCTTTAATTGACCAAATAATTGAGTCGGAACAGCGAATGCGTTTGCTTTCTCAAAATAGCGCAAGCGGTTTTTCCATCGTTTCCGCCCTTAACTATAAATATAGTCCAAGGGTAACCTATTCGGTTGACCTAAACTTCGACGAGAGATATTTAGGTGAACTTAACATTTCGTGCAGAACGTCGAAACCGGAATTAATTGACGTTATAAGCGAATTTTTTAGTGAAATAATTAAACTTGAAGGCAAGTTTTTGCCTTATAACGTTAAATATAGTTTAATCGACGGCAAATTAAAAAGAAAGCTCGTTAACACGGGTGTTGCCAAAACCGCAAACGACGTTGCAAGTTTATTAACCAGCTACGTTAAAATGCTTGACGAACTTTTAAATTTATATATTTTAGACGACGTGGGACTAAGAAAACGCAATCTTGAAAAAAGATTTTTAGCCCAAGCCGTTAACGGTAAAATTTAGTTTATTAAAAGGGGGATGGGTTTATGAATTACGAAAAATGGACGAGTAATTTAACCAAAAATTTTAATACCGCCCAAGAAGTGTGCAGGGAAAACGGTAACGCCGACCTTGAATGCGAACATTTACTCTTTGCGTTTTTAGACGATAGCGAGTGTTTTATTTCTTCCTTATTGGAAGGTATTGGCGTTGACGCTGAAAGTTTAAAAAGTGAAGTTAACGGGCTTATAGCCGAGTTTCCAAAGCAAACTAACGCAAATCCTATGTATGGCAGATATCTTTACGAGGTTGTAACCCAAGCGGAAAAAACCGCTTCTAATATGAAAGATGAATACGTTTCCGTTGAGCATTTTTTATTGGCTATGTGCGATGGGGCGGGCTATAAACTAAAACAGCTTTTTAAAAAGCATAAAATAACCCGAAGTGAAGTTTTAAAGGGGCTTAAAGCCATTAGGGGAAGTCAGCGAATAACAAGCGACGATCCGGAATCAACTTACGACGCTTTAAATAAATACGGGCAGGATTTAGTTGAACTTGCAAAACAAAACAAACTTGAACCGGTGGTTGGGCGTGATAGTGAAATTAGAGCGGTCATTATGACTCTTTCTCGAAAAACCAAAAATAACCCGGTGCTAATTGGTGAAGCGGGGGTTGGTAAAACGGCAATTTGCGAAGGCATTGCTCAACGAATCGTTCAAGGCGACGTTCCCGAAGCCCTTAGAAATCGCAAGCTATTTTCCCTTGATATGGGGGCGTTAGTTGCCGGAGCAAAATATAGGGGTCAGTTTGAAGAAAGGCTTAAAGCCGTTTTAAACGAAATCAAAAAAAGTAACGGCAAAATTATTCTATTTATCGACGAGCTTCACACCATCGTTGGAGCGGGTAAAGCCGACGGGGCAATGGATGCGGGCAACCTTTTAAAGCCAATGCTTGCCCGTGGCGAGCTTCATTGTATTGGGGCAACGACTTTAGACGAATATAGAAAATATATTGAAAAGGACCCTGCTTTAGAGCGCCGTTTTCAACCGATTAGGGTTGACGAGCCAAGCCTTGAAGATACCATTTCAATTTTGCGTGGATTAAAGGAACGCTATGAAGTTTTCCACGGTGTAAAAATAACAGATAATGCGCTTATAGCCGCAGTAACCTTATCTAATAGGTATATTACCGATAGATTTTTACCCGATAAAGCAATCGATTTAGTTGACGAAGCTTCGGCAATGATTAAAACGGAAATCGACTCTATGCCAAGTGAAATGGACGACGTTCGTCGCCGTGTTTTACAATTAGAAATTGAAAAGAAAGCTCTTGAAAAGGAAACGGATAATCTTTCCAAAAGCCGACTTGTAGAAATTGAAAAAGAACTTATGGACCTTAAAGCCAAGTTCGATAAAATGACCGCCGACTATAAAAACCAAAAATCGAACATTGAAAAAATAAATAAGTTAAGGGAAGAAGTTCAACAGGTTTTATTCCAAATTGAAGTTAGTCAACGAAATTACGACCTTGAAAAAACGGCTGAATTAAAATATGGGGTTTTGCCAAAATTACAAGCCCAACTTAACGAGCTTGAAAAGGCGGAAAATCAAAGCGCCCTTTTGCGTGATAGGGTTACGGAAGAAGAAATTGCAAAGGTAGTTTGTAAATGGACCAAAATTCCCGTTGCTAAACTTTTAGAAGGGGAAAGGGAAAAGCTTTTAAGGCTTGAAGAAATTTTACACGAGCGTGTAGTTGGTCAAAACGAAGCGGTGGAAAAGGTTGCCCAAGCAATTTTGCGTTCTCGTGCCGGTATTTGCGATGAAAGTAAGCCTATTGGCTCCTTTATGTTCCTTGGCCCAACGGGGGTTGGTAAAACGGAGCTTGCAAAAACTTTAACCGAAGCGCTTTTCGACGATGAGAAAAATTTAATACGAATTGATATGAGCGAATATATGGAAAAATTCGCCGTTTCAAGGCTCGTTGGTGCGCCACCGGGATATATTGGCTACGATGAAGGGGGCGAGTTGACCGAAGCCGTTAGAAGAAAGCCTTATTCAGTCGTGCTTTTCGATGAAATTGATAAGGCCCACCCAGACGTTTTCAACGTTTTGCTTCAAGTTTTAGACGACGGCAGATTAACCGATTCCCAAGGTAGGTTAGTTGATTTTAAAAACACCGTTATTATTATGACTTCAAATCTTGGGTCTGATATACTTCTTGACTCTACCGCTGAAAAGGGGGAAATTACTGAAGAAGCAAAAACGGCGGTTAACAATTTATTAAAACGCCATTTCCGCCCTGAATTTTTGAATAGATTAACCGATATCGTTTTCTATAAGCCGTTAAGCGAAAAAGAAATTGCGTCGATTTTACAAATTATGCTCAAAAAGCTTAAAAACAGGCTTAAATCAAAGCAACTCAGTTTAACCTTAACCGAAAAGGCGGAAAAGCATATTATCGATTGCGGATACGACGTAACTTTTGGCGCTCGACCACTTAAACGATATATTGAAAGCACCCTTGAAACAATGGTTGCTAAAAAAATAATTTCCGGTTCTCTTTCGGCGGGCGATGAAATCGTCGTTGACGAAGTTGACGGTGAATTAAAAATTATATAAAAGAAAATAACCGTGTTATAGTGGGCTATAACACGGTTATTTAGCTATTTTTATTTTTTAAAGTTGCCAATTAATTGGTTTTTTTCCATTTTCAATTAAAAGTTTGTTAATTTTTGAAAAGGGTTTGCTACCCCAAAATCCGTTGTAGCAGGAAAGTGGGCTTGGGTGGGCGCTTTCTAAAACGAAATGTTTGCTTTCATCGATTAACGATTTTTTCTTTCTTGCGTTTCCGCCCCAAAGTAGAAAAATAACGCCGGTTAAATTTTGCGAAATTTCTTTAATGACAAGGTTGGTCCATTTTTCCCAACCGCATTTTTGGTGAGAGTTTGGTTGACCTTCTCTAACGGTTAGGGTGGCGTTTAAAAGCAACACTCCTTGCTTTGCCCAGTCGGTTAAATTTCCGTTGTCTTTGTTGTCAACGCCTAAGTCGGAATTAAGTTCTTTAAAAATATTTTTTAAGCTTGGTGGAAGTTTAACCCCCTTTTCAACCGAAAAGCTAAGCCCGTGGGCTTGACCTATTTCGTGATAGGGGTCCTGGCCTATAATCACCACTTTAATTTCCTTAAACGGGGTTAATTTAAAGGCGGTAAACCTTTTATCCACAGGCGGAAAAATTCTATAATTTTCCTGTTCTAAGGCTAAAAATTTTTCAATTTCTTCGTAAATTGCTAAAAATTGTTCGCCCTTTAAAACGGTATCCCAATCGTTGCCAATTTTAATCATCGTTCACCCTTTTTTATTTAATTTTAACATAGTTTTAGCAGGTAGTCAACAAATATAATAACCTAAAAGATTGCTTGCAAGTTTTTCAAAGTTATGATAAAATATATAAAAATAAAAATCGGGAAAAGTTATGAAAAATTTGTTTGAAATTTTGCAAGGGGTGGAAAAGCCCGCAAGATATATTGGCGGAGAATACGGCGAAGGGGAAATTAAGTGGTCAAAGTTTAACTACTGTATTTGCTTCCCCGACGTTTACGAAGTTGCAATGAGCAACCTTGGCATTAAAATTGTTGCCGAAAGTTTAAAAACCGTTGACGGTGTTTTCGTTGACCGTTGTTTTTCGCCTTGGGAAGACTTTGGCGAAATACTTAAAAAAGAAAAGGTAGAACTTTTTTCTCTCGGTGCTCGCAAGCCACTTAAAGAGTTCGATATGCTTGGTTTTTCCCTTCAATACGAGCTTAGTTACACGGAAGTTTTGCGTTTTTTAGACCTTTCAAACATTCCTTTTTTAGCAAAGGATAGGGGGGAAGAATATCCTATAATTCAAGGGGGTGGACCTTGCGCTTTCAACCCTGAACCAATTGCCGATTTTTTTGATTTGTTCGTTATTGGCGATGGTGAACCGGTTATGCCACTTTTGGCTAAACTTAAACTTGAAAGTAGTTCAAAATTAGAATTTTTAGAAAAGGCAAGCAAAATTAAAGGGGTTTACGTTCCCGCCTTTATGCAAGTAAAATATGGCGATAACGGCGTTATAGAAGGGTTTTCGGGTATAACGAAGGTGGAAAAAGCCGTTTGCGACAACCTTGACACGGCAGTTTTCCCTTCCTGTTTTTTAGTCAGCAACATTGAAGCGGTTTTCGATAGGGCGATAGTTGAAGTTATGCGTGGTTGTCCAAGGGGATGTCGTTTTTGTCAAGCGGGATTTTTATATAGACCGATAAGAAAACGTAGCGTGAAAACCTTAACCGAGCAAGCCGTTTCCTTAATTGAAAACACCGGCTATGAAGAACTTTCAATCAACAGTCTTTCAACGGGCGATTATCCACACTTAATTGAATTTTTGCAAGAAGTTAAAACTAAACTTCCGCAAACGAGAGTTCAGCTTCCTTCTTTAAGGTTAGATAGTTTCGACCAAGAATTTATTGCTCAATCACGCAAAAGTTCGCTAACCTTTGCTCCCGAAGCCGGCACTCAACGCCTTCGTGACGTTATTAATAAAGACATAACCGACGATGAAATAACTCGGTCAATCGAATCGGCGTTTAACGGGGGAATGAACTCTATTAAGCTATATTTTATAATGGGTTTGCCAACGGAAACCGACGCCGATCTTGAAGGAATCGTTAACGTTGTTTACGCCATTAAAAAACTTTATGAAGAAAAAAGTAAAAAGCGTGCGAAGGGGTTAAGAATAAGCGTTAGCTGTTCAACTTTCATTCCAAAACCATTTACGCCTTTTCAATGGGAAAGACAAATTGATAGGCAGGAATTCGAGCATAAAGTTAATTTATTAAAGGAAAAGCTTTTCATTCGTGGGGTGACCTTTTCTTGGAACGATTTTGAGCTTTCTCAGTTAGAAACCTTGCTTGCAAGGGGGGATAGAAGACTTTCAAAGGTAATTTTATCAGCCTATAAAAAAGGTTGTCATCTCGATGCTTGGTCGGAATTTTTCAAGCCTGAACTTTGGCTTGAAGCCCTTAATGAAAACGGTTTAACCTTTGAAGACTACACCAAAGAATTAGGGGAAAATCAAATTCTTGCGTGGGATTTCATTGACAACCTTGTGGATAAAAGCTATTTGATTAAAGAGCGAGAAAAATCTAAAAACGCCCAAGTCACGGGCAGTTGTTTCAACGGCTGTAAGGGCTGTGGAATTCAAAAAAGTTATAGGTGCGGAAAATGATTGTTTTTGAATATTATAAATTAGACGGGGCGGAATTTATTTCTCATTTAGATATGCTTCGCCATATTGGAAAAACCTTGTATAGGGCGAAAATTCCCGTTGCGTTAAGCCAAGGTTTTCACCCCCATCGACAAATTTTTTTAAGTCCGCCAATTTTCGTTGGGCTTAAAACGAAAAGCGAATATTGTTTGGTTGACACAACGGAAGAAGCCGAAAGTTTTATGGAAAAATTTAACGCCTTTTCCCCAAGGGGAATAAAATGCGTTAAGGCGTTTAAGGTAGAAAAAAAGCATAAAGTGGCGGCAATAATAAACCAAGCTGAATATGAAATTGAAGGTGTAAATTATTTCGACGTAAACGAAATTTTAAACTCTCAAATTCTTGAAATTGAAATTAAAGGCGAAAAAAAGAACGTTCGTTCAAAAATTTTGAACTTGCGTTTTAATGAAGATAATCGCCTTATAGCCACGCTTTCTTTCGGAAACGACGTTTTGCGTGCCGACGTTTTTACAAATTATTTAATTTCTCGCTACGGTGGTAAAATTACCAACCTAATTAAAACTAAAGCTTTTATCGACGGGGTTTTAGCCAGCGAAGTTTTTAAAAAGGATTAAAAAAGAAGAAAAGGTCTGTTTGCCTTTTCTTCTTTTATTTTGAACTTATTTAAGCGTAATAACTTCTTGACCGCCCATAAATGGTCGTAAAACTTCAGGAACGGTAATTGAGCCGTCGGCGTTTTGATATTGTTCAATTAGGGCAGGGAACACACGGCTGGTTGCTAACCCGCTACCGTTAAGGGTGTGAACGAAGCCGAGTTTTTTATCGTCGCCTTTAAAGCGAGTGTTGTTTCTTCTTGCTTGGTAGTCGCCGGCGTTAGAAACCGAGCTAACTTCCTTGTATATGCCCATGCTTGGAATCCAAACTTCAATGTCGTAAGTTCTTGCCATTGAAGCCGAGCAGTCCCCTGCGGCAAGTTTAGAAAGTTGATAGTGAAGTCCTAACTTTTCCATTAACGAGCAAGCTTTGTTTACTAATTCATCGAAAGCTTCCTTTGATTTATCAGGGTGAGCGTATTGAACCATTTCAACCTTGTTGAATTGATGGCCACGAATCATCCCCCTTTCTTCCGCTCTATACGAACCTGCTTCCTTCCGGTAGCAAGGGGTGTAGGCGAAAAGTTTAATAGGAAGTTCTTTTCCGTCGATAACTTCTCCTGCGTAAACGTTAACCAAAGCCGTTTCTGCGGTAGGAAGCATAAAGCGTTGTTTTTTTCTGTCGTTAGTTTCGTCTTCAATCCAGTAAACTTCATCGGAGAATTTAGGGAATTGACCTGCGCCGAAACCGCAGTTATAACCGAGTTGGTGTGGTGGCAAAATAAAGGTGTAGCCATCGGCAATATGTTCGGAAATAAAGAAGTTTAAAAGCGCCCATTCAAGGCGAGCTCCGTCACCTTTGTAAAGCCAGTAGCCACCGCCTGAAAGCTTTGCTCCACGCTCGTAGTCAATTAATCCGAGTTTAGTGCAAAGGTCAACGTGGTTTTGTGGCGTAAAGTCAAAGTTAGGCTTTTCGCCGAAAACTTTAATAACCTTGTTGTTTTCCTTTTCCCCTGGTAGAAGGTCGTCGTCGGGGGTGTTAGGAAGGGACGCTACGAAATTGAAAATTTTTGTTGAAACTTCATCGAGTTTAGCATCGAGCTCGGTAATTTTTTCGCCAAGTTCACGCATTTCTTTAAATATGTGTTCAACGGGTTGACCGGCTTTTTTAAGAGCGGGGATTTCCCCTGAAACCTTATTGCGTTGGGCTTTTAAGCTTTCAACTTCGCCAATAATAGCCTTTTTTTCGGCATTCCAGCTAAGAAGCTCGGTAAAGTCAACGTTATAGCCTTTTTTTGCAAGGCTTTCGCTAATTTTTTGCGGATTTTCGCAAATCAACTTAATATCTAACATAACTTTCACTCCAAAAGTATATAATTTGCCATTATTATATAACAAAAATCAAAGAAAATCAATGCTTAAAGCTCAACTTTTTCAAATATTTAAGCTTTTGACAAAATTTTAGCTTTTTTCCCTTTAAGTAATATCGTCAACGGCATAAAAAACAATTGCAAAAACCAACCTATTATGATAAAATGTAAAATAATATATTACATAGTGGGATAGTATTTATGAAAATTTATAACACGCTCAGTGGCAAAAAGGAAGTTTTTACGCCACTTAATCAAAACAACGTTAATATGTATGCTTGCGGAATAACCGTTTCGGGGGAAGCTCACATCGGTCACGCTTTCCAAGCTCTTATTTACGATATTATTCGCAAATATCTCGTAAAGAGCGGATTTACCGTAACCTACGCCCGCAACTATACCGACGTTGACGATAAAATTATTGCAAAGGCAAACGAGCTTGGGGTTGACGCCAGCGCTTACGCCCTTGAAATGATTGGTAAAATTGATGAAATTATGGCTAAATTTCAGGTTGACGACCCTGACGTTTGGCTTAAAGCGACACAAAATATTGATAACATAATCGACTTTATTAGCGCTTTAATTGAAAAGGGTCACGCTTATAGCACCGCCGACGGTAGCGTATATTTTTCCGTGGAAAGTTTTCCAAGCTACGGCAGGCTTTCTCACCGCAACGTTGACGATATGCTCGACGGGGTTAGAATTGATAACGACGACCAAAAGAAAAGTGCGTTAGATTTTGCCCTTTGGAAGGCGGCTAAGGAAGGGGAAATTTCTTGGGTGTCGCCTTGGGGTATGGGTAGACCAGGTTGGCACATTGAATGCTCGGCAATGAACAAAGTTGCTTTCGGTGAACAAATTGATATTCACGGTGGCGGAAGAGATTTAATTTTCCCTCACCACGAAAACGAAATTGCCCAAACCGAAGCTTTAACGGGCAAACAGTTCGTTAAATATTGGCTACATAACGGCTTAATTAAGGTTAACGGTCAAAAAATGAGTAAGTCCTTGGGCAACTTCATTTTGCTTTCCGATTTACTTGAAAAATATTCAGCCGAAGCCGTTAAGTTTGCCTTGCTTTCAACAAGCTATCGAAACGATATTAACGTTACCGACAATCTTTTCCCCGATGCCGAAAAGCACCTTGCGGAATTTTATAAAGTAATTGAAATCTGTCGACAAAAATTTCCTAATCCGGGGCTTTTCAAAGAAATTGACGACGATTTTAATAGGGCTATGGACGACGATTTTAATACCGCTCTTGCCCTTGGTAATCTTTACGGCTATTTTAAAACCATTAAAAAACTTATTGATAGTGGCGACAAAACTGCCGGCGACATGGTTAATCAAATCGTTAAAACTTATAATCTTTTGGGCTTGTTTAAAGCAACTCCGGAAGAATTTTTAAAGGCTTACGAGCAAAAAAACAGGGTGGAAATTCCTGCCGAAATTGCCGAAATGGTTGAAAAAATGCAAGGCGCCCGTGGGGAAAAAAATTGGGCGGTAGCCGATGAACTCCGTTTCAAAATCGGCGAATTAGGTTATAACGTAAAAATCACCCGTGAGGGCGTTGAAATAACGAAAAAGTAAAACACTTTAAAGGATAAAGTTTATGAAAAAATTTACAGCAAACGAACTTAGAAAGCTATATCTTAAATTCTTTGAATCAAAGGGACACAAAATTATTCCTTCAGCAAGTTTAATTCCTGAAAACGACCCGTCCGTTTTATTTACAACGGCGGGCATGCACCCTCTCGTTCCATATCTTCTCGGCGAAAAGCATCCGGGCGGAACAAGGTTAACCGACGCTCAAAAATGCGTTAGAACGGGGGATATTGAAGAGGTTGGCGATCTTTCTCACTTAACCTTTTTTGAAATGCTTGGCAACTGGTCGCTCGGCGACTATTTTAAGGAAGACGCAATTAAATTTAGCTTTGAATTTTTAACCAGTCCTGAATATTTAGCAATTCCAATTGAAAAACTTGCCGTAACCGTTTTTGCCGGCGACGAGGATGCTCCTCGTGATGAAGAGAGCGCTAAAATTTGGGAAGAATGTGGAATTCCAAAGGATAAAATTTTCTATCTTCCAAAAAAGAACAATTGGTGGATAGCAGGTAAAACGGGACCTTGCGGACCTGACACGGAAATGTTTATTGACCGTGGTTTTGAAAAGTGTTCGCCTGACTGCTCGCCTGCTTGCGACTGCGGAAAATATTTGGAAATTTGGAACGACGTTTTCATGCAATTCTACAAAAATGAAGACGGTTCTTATTCAAAATTAAAACAACAAAACGTTGACACGGGAATGGGTTTAGAGCGCACCCTTTGTATTTTGAACGGGGTTGAAAGCGTTTACGATACTGAACTTTTTGCAACCGCAAAGGCAAAAATTGAAGAGTTAACGGGTAAAAAATACGGCGAAAGTGAAGCAGTGACCAAGGCGTTTAGAATTATTTTAGACCACCTTAGAACGGCAACCTTCTTAATTGGCGATCCACGTGGCATCGTTCCGTCAAACGTTGACCAAGGCTACGTTTTGCGCCGTTTAATCCGCCGTGCGGTTCGTTTTGGTAGAAATATTAATCTTCCACAAGGCTCTCTTTCTCAAATTAGCAAGTGCTATATTGAGCTTTATAAAGAAGCATATCCTGAACTTTGCGAAAATCAAGAAAAAATTATTAACGAATTAAATAAAGAAGAAGAAAAATTCTCAAAAACCTTAGCCGACGGCTTAAAGGAATTTAACAAGGTTATAACCTATATTCAAGGTAACGTTTTACCGGGCAAAACTGCGTTTAGGTTATACGATACCTATGGTTTCCCATTAGAAATAACCAAGGAACTTGCTTTGGAAAAGGGCTTTACCGTTGATGAAGCCGGCTATGAAACGGCGTTTAAGCAACACCAATTAAAGTCAAGCCAAGGAAGTGAACAAAAGTTTAAAGGCGGTCTTGCGGATACTTCCGAACAAACGGCACGCCTTCACACGGCAACTCACTTAATGCAATCTGCCCTTAAAAAGGTTCTTTCTCCAACGGTTTCCCAAAAGGGTTCGAATATTACCGTTGAGCGCCTTCGTTTCGACTTTAATTTCGATAGGCCAATGACCAAGGAAGAAATTGCCGAAGTAGAAAAGTTAGTTAACCAAGCAATCGAAGCGGACGTTGAAGTTATAATGGAAGAAATGACCGTTGAAGAAGCAAAGGCTTCCGGGGCTATCGGCGTGTTCGATTCAAAGTATGGCGATAAGGTTAAAGTTTATACAATGGGCGAATTTTCAAAAGAAATTTGCGGTGGACCACACGCAAAGCGCACGGGTGAACTCGGCAAATTCGTAATCAAAAAGGAACAATCGTCAAGTGCGGGCGTTCGCCGTATTAAAGCAGTTTTAGAATAAGAAAGGAAGGTAATATATAATGAACGATAAAATTTATTTAACCGAAGAAGGTAGACAAAAATTAGTTGACAGACTCGACCATTTAACCAAGGTGGAAATGCCTGCCATTATTGAAAGAATTAAGTTTGCTCGTGAACAAGGCGACTTGTCTGAAAACGCCGAATACACCTCCGCTCGTGATGAACAAGCGAGAGTTAACGGCGAAATTGAAGAAATTGAAGCTCAACTCAAAGTTGCCGTAATTTTGAAAAAGGGTGCAAAAGGCATTGTTTCAATGGGTTCAAAGGTTAAAATTTTCGACGGTGCCGTTAACGAAGAAGCTACTTATCAAATCGTAGGCACGGCGGAAGCTAACTATTTTGAAGGTAAAATTTCTAACGAATCAGTAGTAGGCAAAGCTCTTCTCGGCAGAAAGGCAGGCGAAGTTGTTGAAATTGATTCAATGGACGGAAAATACACTATTAAAATTTTGGAAATTATTGCATAAGTTTGCATATAGGTCGGTTAAAAGGCTAAAAATAGCAAAAAAGGGAAAAAATTATGGGTGGCTTAATAACTTTTGAAGGTGGCGAAGGTAGCGGAAAAAGCACACAGCTTCAACTTATAATTGAATATTTAAAAAGAAACAACGTTAATTTTATTTTCGCTCGTGAGCCGGGCGGAACGGAAATTTCCGAAAAAATTCGCCAAATAATTTTGGATAAAAATAACGAAAAAATGTGCGATGAGTGTGAAGCCCTTTTATACGCTGCGGCAAGGTGTCAGCTTTTAAAGGAAGTTATAATTCCCGCCCTTAAAGAAAACAAGCTCGTAATTTTAGATAGGTATATCGATTCTTCCTTCGTTTATCAATCTTACGCAAGGGGGCTTGGTGTTGACTTCGTTGAAAAAATCAATTCTTTCGCAATTGAAAACGCAATGCCAAATTTAACCTTCTTTTTCGATATTAGTCCGGAAAACGCTTTCAAGCGAAAGGGCGGGGCTGATAAAACGGACAGGTTAGAGCTTGCCGGTGGCGATTTTCATAAAAAGGTTTACGTTGGCTATAAAGAGCTTTGTAAAAAATATCCTAACCGCATATGTCAAATCGATGGAACTTTATCCATTGAGCAAATTCATAATTTAGTTGTTGAAAAGCTTGTCGACGGTGGTTTTTTATGAGCGGTTTAATTGAGCAAACAAACGCCTATAAGGCGATTTTAAGCGAAAAAAAGGCGGGTAGTTTAAGCCATGCTTACCTAATTGAGTGTGGCGACGAGCTCATGCTTAAAAGCTATCTTAAAAAAATTGCCAAGCTCATTATGTGTGAAGAGAAAGCCGACGGCTTTTGCGGGGAGTGTAGAGTTTGCAAGCTTATTGAAAAGCAAGCCCACCCCGACGTTAGTTTTTATCCAGCCGACGGTGAAAAGTTAAAAACGGCTCATGCCGATGAGATTGTGGCGCAAACTATAATAAAACCCCTTGAAGCGACCAAACGACTATTCGTTATCGACGGGTTTGAAAAGTTTGAAAAGGCGCAAAATAAACTGCTAAAAACCTTGGAAGAACCGCCTGAAAACGTGGTTTTACTGTTGGGAACGGCAAGGCAAAGTTCAATTTTGCCAACGGTTAAGTCAAGGGCAAAACAACTTGAAATACCGCCTTTTTCAAATGACGTTTTATTTAATTATTTTTCTTCGGAATGCGAAGATAAGCAAAAGTTAGAAATGGCAATCGCTTTATCGAGAGGATTTGAAAGCGGTGTTAGAGAAAACTATTTTAGAAACGATTTTAATGAAATTAAAAATTTAGCTCTCACTCTATTAGCCGAGCTTAATACCAGTCGTGACGCTTTGGGTGTTGCGTCGAAAATTTCCGGGGTAGACTTTAACCTTTTTATAAGCGTTTTAAAGCTTGTTTTCGGTGAATTATTAAAGGCTAAAAACGGCTTGGAAGTAAAGTTAGTGGAAAAAAACCTTTTAAGCGGACTAATGGAAAAGTATAAAACGGGAGCGATAATTGATATAATAGAGGGTTTTAACAAAATTGAAAGGGCCCAACATTTTAACGCAAATCAAACGATGAGCATTGATAGGCTGTTGTTTTTGATTTTGGAGGCAAAACATAGATGGCAAAAATTGTAGGAATAAAATTTCGCCACACGGCAAAGGTTTACTATTTCGACCCCCTTGGCAATAGTTTTAGCAAGGGCGAAGGCGTTATAGTTGAAACCGCCCGTGGAATAGAGTTTGGAACGGTTTCAATCGAGCCGAAGGAAGTTGATGAAAGTGAAATCGTTCAACCCCTTAAACCTATTTTACGAAAGGCGACTAAAAAGGATTGGGAAAAGGTTGAATATAACGAATCTCGTGTTCCTGAAGCTAAGAAAAGGGCGGAGGAGTGTATTGCTAACCGCAAGCTAAAAATGAAACTAATCGATGCTGAATTCACCTTTGACGAAAGCAAAGTCGTTTTCTATTTTACCGCTGCGGGTAGAATTGATTTTAGAGAACTTTTAAAAGACCTTGCATCGATTTTCCACATTAGAATTGAACTTAGACAGGTGGGCATTCGTGACGAAACTAAAATTTTAGGTGGGCTTGCTCCTTGCGGTAGAGCTTGTTGTTGCGCAAGCTGTATGCCGGAATTTAGAAAGGTGACCATAAAAATGGCGAAAGTTCAAGGCATATCCCTTAACCCAACTAAAATTAGCGGTCTTTGCGGAAGACTTATGTGTTGTTTGGAATATGAAAACGAATATTATAGTGAAGCTTTCAAAAAGATGCCAAAAATTGGCTCGATGGTAATCACCGAAGAAGGCAAGGGCACGGTAATTTCAAACAATATGCTTAAATTTTTAGTAAAGGTAAAAATTGAAAAGGCTGACGGCTCTTTGTTGTTTAAGGATTTTGAATTAGATAAAATTAAGGTTACTAAAACTAACCGAGAAGAAGACGTTGAAAAAATTTCAAAAGAAGAAGCTAAAACCTTAAAAGATATTGAATAAAATATTGCCGAAAAAAAGGCTAAACAAAAAACAAAAAATTTTTTTGAGAAATTTTGCAAAAAGTGTATACAAAAAGATTTTTTTGTGATATAATTCTAATAATAAATTTTTGGAGGTATACTACCATGGCATTCAAAATTACAGATGCGTGCATTGCATGCGGAGCTTGCGCTGAAAATTGTCCTGTTTCAGCTATTTCTGAAGGCGACATTTACGTTATCGATGCAGAAGCTTGCATTGGTTGTGGCGCTTGCGCTGGTACATGCCCTGTTGGCGCACCAGTTGACGAAGATTAATTTTTTCTAAAACATTTCAATGCACCGCAAAATTTTGCGGTGCATTGTTATTTAATCTATTATGAATTTATTTGATAACTACGAAATTGAAAGTTTAATGATTGGCGATTATAAAATTTGTCAATCGAAAGGGTTATATAAATTTACCAGCGATTCCGTTTTGCTGTCAAAATTTTCTTCCTGTCCTAAAAATGCGGTGGTGGGCGATTTATGTTCGGGGAGCGGAATCGTCGGCTTGCATTTTTTTGCGTTAAATAGCCAAAGCGTAAGGGCGGTTCACCTTTTTGAAATTCAACCCAAGCTTAGTCAAATGAGCGAAAAAACCGTTGAGCTTAACGGGCTTGAAAAGGTTTTTACCGTTCACAATTTGCCAATTCAACAAATCGACGGTAGTTTTAATCAAACCTTTGACCTTTTGCTTTGCAATCCCCCTTATAAAAAGAAGAATACGGGTGGGGTAGGCAAGGAGCATATTGCAATTTGCAAACACGAAATAAAGGTGACCTTCGATGAAATTTGCTCGGTTTCAAAACGACTTTTAAAAAGTGGTGGAAGGCTTGTTTTTTGCAACGCAACAGACAGGCTTTTCGACTGTTTTAATAGTTTAAAGCAAGCAAATTTATTCCCCCACAGGCTTGTTTTTATTCACGGAAACTTGACCGATAAGCCTTATTTATTTATGTGCGAAGCTTATAAGGGTGTGGAAAAACAACTCGTAATTGACCCGCCGTTAATTAATAAAATGAAAAACATAAGTGGCGAAGTTTAGTTAAAACTAAGGTTTAATCGGCTTATAGCCCCACTTTTAAAGGAATTTTATGTTATATTTTGTTGCAACGCCAATCGGCAACCTTGCCGATATTACTTTTAGGGCGATTGAAATTTTAAACAGCGTTGACCTTATTGCCTGTGAAGATACTCGGCATTCGTTGTCGCTACTAAACCATTATAATATTAAAAAACCGCTTCTTTCTTGTCATAAGTTTAACGAAAGGGAAAGCGCTGAAAAAATTTGCGCCCAACTTTCCCAAGGTAAAAACGTTGCGGTTATTTCCGATGCAGGCACTCCCGTAATTTCCGACCCCGGCAATATACTAAGTCAAATTTTAATTGAAAAGGGGTTTGAGTTTACGGTAATTCCAGGGGCGTGCGCATTTGTTCCCGCTTTAATTTTGTCCGGTTTTAATTGTTCGTCCTTTACCTTTATTGGGTTTTTGCCCGAGAAAAAGGCGGAAGCGGAAAAGTTGTTGCAAAATTACTTGCCTTTAACAACTCCACTCATTTTCTACGTTGCCCCTCACGATATTGAAAAGACCACCCAAGTTTTGTATGAAATTTTGGGGGATAGAAGGGCGGTTGCCGTTAGGGAAATTACTAAAATTTACGAAGAGAGAATTGAGTTTAGTTTAAAGGAAGGTTACAAGGGAGAAAGGCGTGGCGAGTTCGTTTTAATCGTTGAAGGCAACCTTTTAAAACAAGATGAAACTGTTAATCCCCTTGAAATGGTTGATAACTTAATTAAGCTTGGCGTTAGTAAAATGGATGCCATAAAACAAACGGCAAAAGAGCTTGGAATTAAAAAGAACGAGCTTTATAAAATGGTTGTCGAAAGTGAAGAAAATTAGCCTATAGGTCGATTAATTTAATAAAAAATAAAAATCGAAGAGAACTTCTTCGATTTTTTTTCGTTATTTATTTTCTAACGAAACCCGTTTTAATTGCCGTTTCCTTAACCGCTTGGGCAACGGCTTTAACCACTCTTTTATCGTTAAATAGCGGAACGATGTTTTCAGGGCTTAATTCTTCATCGGTTAACACGTGGGCAAGGGCGTAGCTTGCCGAAACTTTCATTTCTTCGGTAATTTTCGTTGCTTTTGCATCGAGAGCGCCACGGAAAATTCCAGGGAAAGCAAGGCAGTTGTTAATTTGGTTAGGATAGTCGCTTCTTCCCGTTCCAACGATATATGCGCCTCCCTTTTTAGCTTGGTCGGGGGTGATTTCCGGGTTAGGGTTAGCCATTGCGAAAATAATAGGGTTTGGGTTCATCGTTTTAACCATTTCGCTATCTATTAGGTTAGGAGCGCTAACGCCAATAAAAACGTCGGCGCCAACTAAAAGGTCGGCAAGGGTTTTTTCGCCTTTGGTAGGCGACGTGTAAACACCGCTATCTAATAACTCTTTAATTAAAAAGTCGTAGTTATTATATTTTTCAACGCTAACCACGCCGTCAACGTTATAGGCGTAAATTTTAGTTGCGCCCAGTTTAATTAAATGTTTGGCAATAGACGAGCCTGCCGCACCCGTTCCTGAAATTACGAATTTCATATCTTCCATTTTTCGTTTAGTAAGTCGGCAAACGTTAATCATTGCCGAGCCAACTATAATTGCCGTGCCGTGTTGGTCGTCGTGAAAAACGGGGATATCTAATTCGTTGATTAAACGGCGTTCAATTTCAACGCAACGTGGCGCAGAAATATCTTCAAGGTTAATCGCCCCAAAACTTGGCGCAATATATTTGCAGGTTTTAATAATTTCTTCGGTATCTTGCGTGTCTATGCAAAGGGGAAAGGAATCGATGCCGGCAAGTTCTTTCATTAAAATAGCCTTGCCTTCCATAACGGGAATGCCCGCAAGAGCGCCAATGTTTCCTAACCCTAAAACTGCAGAGCCATCGGAAAGAACGCAAACGGTGTTTCCCTTTGCGGTGTATTCGTAAACTTGGCTTGGGTCTCGCTTGATTTCCAAGCAAGGTGCTGCAACCCCGGGCGTGTAGGCAACGGAAAGTTCTTCGGCGGTTTTAATCGGAACTTTTGAAACTACTTCAATTTTGCCTTTGTTTTCTCTGTGTAATTTAAGCGCTTTTTCTTGCGCTGAAAGCTTAGTCATTAAAAATATCCCCCTCGTGTAGGTCGTAGGCAACGGTTACGGGAAAATTCACAACCGTTAGTTTTTTAACCGATTCGCAACCAAGGTGGTCAAGCCCCACTACTTGGGCGTTTTTTACCGAGCTTGAAAGCAAAGCTCCGCATCCCCCCGTTGCAATAAAATATAGAATTTTATCTTGGCTAAAAACCTTTTTGGCAAACTCGCTCCGCTCGCCCTTGCCAATGGTTGCAACCACTTGAAGTTCCTTCATCATCGGTGCGTAAGCATCCATTCTAACCGACGTGGTAGGGCCGATTGAACCGATTGCTTTTCCCGGTGGCGTATCCGTTGGTCCGGCGTAGTAAATAATGGAATTAGTGGGCAAATAGGTCGGTTTTTCGCCATTTTTAAGGTTTTCGCTAATAATTTTATGAACGGCGTCACGGGCGGTGAAAATAGTTCCTGAAAGTAAAACTCTGTCGCCTGCGTTAAGTTTTAAAAGTTGGGCGGAAAGGTTTTGTTTATCATCTAAATTAATTTTTATCATAGTTCTATCTCTATCTCCCTAACGGCGTGACACATTAAGCTAACGGCAACGGGAAGGGAAGCAATGTGGCAAGGGTAGGTGTTAACCTTAACCGCAAGGGCGGTGGTTTTGCCCTTTAACCCCATAGCTCCAATATTAAGGTGATTAATTTTTTCAAGTAAAAGGTTTTCAAGGTCGGCTTCTTCCTTTGCAGGGGCTTGGTCGTCTAAATCACGAAGTAAAGCTTCCTTGCTAAGAAGGGCGCATTTTTCCATGTCACCGCCAATTCCAACTCCAACGATAAGGGGTGGGCAAGCCTTTCCCCCTGCGTTTTTTACCGTTTCAACAACGAAGTTAATAACGCCGTTAATACCGTCGCTTGGGCTAAGCATTTTAACCGCACCCATATTTTCGCTACCTGCGCCTTTTGGGCAAATGGTAATTTTAAGCCCGTCGCCACGAATGATTTTTGAGTGAATAACGGCGGGAGCGTTAGTTTGGGTGTTAACCCTAACGATAGGCGAATTAACCACGCTTTTTCTTAAATATTCATCGGCGTAAGCCCGTTTAATGCCGTTATTAATTGCTTTTTCAAAGTCGCCTTTAATAACCAACTCACCGCCAATTTCAGCAAAAACGATGCAAATACCCGTGTCCTGACAAAGGGGAAGATGCTCTTTTTTAGCAATTTCAATATTTTGCAAAATGTCAAAAAGAGCGTCTTTTGCGTAGCCCGTTTCCTTTTCATAGGCGGTTTTTAGGGCTTTTTCCACCTTATCGCTAGTAGAAAAACACATTTTTTTAGCCGAATTATAAACGGCTTGTTCAATAATTTCTTCAGTAATAACTCTCATACACGAATTATAACACATAACCAAAGCATATTCAAACGATTTATCCTTAACCTATGAAAAAATTTGTAAATTTTAGTTAAAAATCGGCAGTATAACGCAAAATTGTAAAATCGTTGTTGACAAGGTTGTAATTAAATGATATAATACTAAAAGTATTATTCAAACCCAAAAGGAAAAATTTAGCAGGGCGGGCTTTTTTGTGATTAAAAGGTTATATGAAAAAAATAAATATTTGCCGTTATTTATTGCATATTCACTCGTTGTGCTATTGATTGTGGTTGGCGTTTTAATTATTTTTCCAATAATGGAAGGTGGGGTAAAGCCGGCGTTTGCTTTTATTTCTAAATATTTAATGAGCGATTTTGGTCAGGTTATGTATTTTACGTTAAGCGAAAATCCTTACGTTAATAATTTCCCAACTATGTATTTGCCGTTAAATTTCATTTTTATGTATCCTTTTGCGTTAATTTGCAAAACCGATCCGTCCTTTATGAAGTTAGATAACATTTCAATTATCGACGGAACTTATTCTTACGAAGAGCTTTTAGCCTATAACGCCGAAATTTTATCCGGTTGGCAGTTTTGGGTTGCTAGCATTAGCTTTTTCGCAATATGTTTGGCAATAATCGGGCTGTTAGTTTATAGATTGAGAAAGTGGCAAAGCAAAACCAATTTTATTTTATGGTATGGCGCAGTTTGTTTTTCTGCATTTTTTGCCTTTGGACTTTTTAGGGGAACAAACGTTTTTATTGCGTTAATTTTCATTTTATTGTTTATACTCTTATACAAAAGCGAAAAGTTTTGGCAAAGAGAAATTGCTTACGTTTGCCTTGCCATAGCCGGGGTTTTAAAAATTTATCCGCTACTATTCGGCGTTTTACTTTTAAAGGAAAAGAAGTTTTTAGAGAGTTTAAGGGTAGCGTTATACTCAGTTATTTTTGCGGTATTGCCCTTTGCAATCTACGGCAACGTTATTGAAAACCTCAGCGAGTTTATTTCAAACCTATTTACCTTTACTCACGGTGAAAACCGAATGGGCGACGCAATGAACATTTCCGTGTTCAGCTTCGTTTGTTGGTTGTTCGGTTTGTTTAAGCTTTCGGGGACTTTCGTTAGCGTTATGGGTTATTTAATAACCGTAATTTTGTTTGGTTGTTGCATTTTGGTGGCAATAAAATCCAAGTCGAAATTTGTGGCGACCAGCGTAATAGCGGTGGGAATGCTTAGCCTTGCCCCCGTTTCATACTACTACGTTTCAATGTTTATGGTAATTCCACTTGCCTTTTTATTAGACGAATGGAAATTGCTTGAAAAAAGCGATAAAAAGTGGTATGCTATTTTTTATGGAATTATGTCGTTAGTTCCATTATCGGCAACTATGTGGTATATTCCACAATGTGTTTTTATGATAATTTTGCTGGTATGGGAAACGTATAAAATATTTGCGAAAGAAGACAAAAAAAGTGATGGGGAAACTGTTGTTTAAATTTTTGTCAAAATGAGGGAATTATGAAAGTTGTAATTTTAGCAGGCGGTTATGGCACTCGCATTAGTGAAGAAAGTCATTTAAAACCAAAGCCAATGATTGAAATTGGTGAAAACCCAATTTTATGGCACATTATGAAAGAATACTCTTACTATGGCTTTAACGAATTTATTATTTGCGCAGGCTATAAGCAACATTGTATTAAGCAATTTTTTGCCGATTATTATCTTCACCGTTCCGACGTGACCTTCGATTTTTCAAAGGGGAAAGAACCGGAAATTTTAATGAACGTTTCCGAGCCTTGGAAGGTGACCATAGTTGATACCGGTCTCGGCACTATGACGGGCGGTAGATTAAAGCGCATTAAGCCATATCTCGACGGCGACGATTTTATGATGACCTATGGTGACGGCGTTTGTTCGGTTAACATTAAAGAATTAGTAAAATATCACAAGGAACAAGGCAAGCTCGCCACTATGACCGTCGTTCAACCGGGCGGAAGATTTGGAACGGTTGACATTGAAGAGGACGGCACCGTTTCTCGCTTTACCGAAAAACGCAAGGAAGACGGCGGTTGGATTAACGGCGGTTATATGGTTTTAAATCCAAAGGTATTAGACCTTGTTGACAGCGATTACACCGTTTTTGAAAAAGAGCCACTTGAAAAGCTCAGTAAGGACGGTCAGCTTTGCGCCTATAAATTCGATGGTTTTTGGCAATGTATGGACACCATGCGTGACAAGGAATATTTAGAGTCTCTTTTATCGACGGGTAAAGCGCCTTGGACCGTTTGGGAAAAAAATAAATTCAAGAAAAAATAATCACTTCGCCAAAGGCTAGCTTTTCGCCTTTGGCGATTATGGATAAAAAGCAAAATATAAAGGAAACAACATTTATGTCTTTTTACAAAAATAAACGAGTATTTATAACGGGGCACACGGGTTTTAAAGGCTCGTGGCTAGTGACGATTTTAAAAAGGGAAGGGGCAATAATAACGGGTTATTCGTTAAATCCGCCAACTAATCCATCTCTTTTCGACGTTGCAAACGTTGCCGATGGAATAACTTCTATTATTGGCGACGTTAGAGATTTCGACGGTTTAAAAAGGGCTTTCGACGAGGCTCAACCTGAAATTGTAATGCACCTTGCCGCTCAACCAATCGTGCGTGATAGCTATCGAATTCCAAGAGAAACTTACGAAACCAACGTTATGGGCACGGTCAATATTTTAGAGTGCGTGCGTTTAAGCAAAACGGTTAAGTCGTTTTTGAACGTGACTACCGACAAGGTTTACGAAAATAACGAAGTGGGCGTTGCTTTCACTGAAGATATGCCCCTTGACGGATACGACCCTTACTCAAACTCAAAATCCTGCTCGGAACTTGTGACCCACTCTTATAAAAGTTCGTTTTTTGCCGATGGTAGGGTGGCAATTTCTACCGCTCGTGCCGGAAACGTTATTGGCGGGGGCGACTTTGCGCCGGATAGAATTATTCCCGATTGTGTTCGTGCCGTTTTATCTAACGCTACATTAAAGCTTAGAAATCCTAACTCAACCCGACCATATCAACACGTTTTAGAACCGCTTTTTGCCTACCTTGAAATTTGCAAAAAGCAGTATGAAGATAATTCCTTTGCCGGTTATTATAACGTTGGACCTCTTGAAAGAGATTGTTTAACTACCGGTGAGCTAGTTAGTTGTTTCGATAAAGCTTGGGGCGGTCTTAACTACGTTTATGAAAACGATAACGGCCCTCACGAAGCAAACTTTTTAAAGCTCGACTGCAAAAAAATTAGAGAAGTTTTAGGGGTTGAACCTTGTTGGACTGCTCAAACGGCTGTTGAAAAGGTTTGTCAATGGTCGAAAGTCTATATGGAAAAGGGCGACTTAAATAAGGTTATGAACGACCAAATTGAAGAATACGAAAAATTGTTTAGAAAGGAGAAATAGTAATGAATAAAGAGCAAGATAGAGCTAAAATTTTAGAACTCGTTAAAGAATATTGTCAAAAATATCACCAAAGAAAAGAATATAAGGAAGGGGATAGAATTTCTTACGCCGGAAGATTTTACGGTGAAGAAGAAATGGTTAATCTCGTTGATAGCTCTCTTGAATTTTGGCTAACTTCAGGTAGATGGACCGACCAATTTGAAAAGGAATTCGGCGAATTTTTAGGCGTTAAAACCGTTGCTTTGGTAAACAGTGGTTCATCGGCTAACTTGGTTGCTTTTATGGCTTTAACTTCTCCACTTTTAGGGGATAGAAGGGTTCGCCCAGGCGATGAAGTTATCACCGTTGCGGCAGGTTTCCCAACAACCGTAACCCCAATCATTAACTACGGAGCAATTCCTGTTTTCGTAGATATTACCATTCCACAATATAACATCGACGTTGACCGCCTTGAAGAAGCTCTTTCTGAAAAAACTAAGGCCGTTATGATTGCTCACACTTTGGGTAATCCGTTTAACCTTCAAGCGGTAAAGGCGTTCTGTCAAAAGCACAACCTTTGGCTCGTTGAAGACAACTGCGATGCTCTCGGCTCAAAATATACCATTGACGGCGAAGAAAAATATACCGGAACTATCGGTGATATTGGAACGAGCAGTTTCTATCCGCCACACCACATAACCATGGGTGAAGGTGGCGCAGTTTACACTAACAATCCATTACTTGGAAAAATTATTAAATCTTTCCGTGATTGGGGTCGTGATTGCGTTTGCCCAGCCGGCGTTGACAATTTCTGTAAACATCGTTTTGACCGCCAATACGGGGAACTTCCTTTCGGCTACGACCATAAATACGTTTACTCTCACTTTGGCTATAACTTAAAGGCTACGGATATGCAAGCTGCAATCGGTTGCGCACAAATGAAAAAAATCGACCTATTCGCAAACCGCCGTCGCCACAATTTTGCTCGCTTAAAGCAAGCTCTTTCAAAGTGCGATAAAATTATTTTACCAGTTGCTGCCGACAACTCAAATCCAAGCTGGTTTGGATTTTTAATCACCTGTAAAGAAGGGGTTGATTCAAACAAGGTTGTCGATTATATTGAAAGCCATAACGTTCAAACTCGCCGTTTGTTTGCCGGCAACTTAATCAAGCACCCATGCTTTGATGAAATGCGCAAGGAAAAGAAGGGTTATAGAGTAGTTGGCGAATTAACTAATACCGATAGAATTATGCACGATACTTTCTGGGTAGGCGTGTTCCCTGGTATGACCGACGAAATGATTGATTATATGGCAAAAACAATTTTAGAAGCGGTTGAAGCAAACTAAAACTTACATAAAGCTAAAGTTTCTCTTGCCTGAAAAATTGGGCAAGAGAATAAACATATATAAGGCTAAAAATCTATCAAAATTAATAGGAATAAAATTATGAAAATTCGAGTTAGCGACTATATGGCGGACTTTTTGGTTGAAAACGGCATTACTCAGCAGTTTTCCGTTACGGGTGGCGGAGCAATGTTTTTAAACAATTCGTTTGGTCATAAAAAAGGATTAAAAGTGGTTTATAACCACCACGAACAAGCAAGCGCAATAGCAGCCGAAGGCTATGCTCGTGCCCATGGAAAAATTTGCTCTCTTTGCGTCACTACCGGTCCTGGGGGCACCAACGCTTTAACGGGGGTTTGCGGAGCTTGGTTAGATAGCATTCCAATGTTCGTAATATCCGGTCAAGTAAAGTTTGAATTAACCATTCATTCTTGCCCTGAAATTGGTCTTCGCCAATTGGGTGATCAAGAATTTAACATTGTTGAATGCGTTAAAACTATGACTAAATACGCCTATATGGTGACCGATCCTAACACCATTAAATATCACATGCAAAAAGCCCTTTACTACGCTTTAAAGGGTAGGGGCGGTCCCGTTTGGTTGGATATTCCAATTAACGTTCAATCGGCTTATATTGAAACTGACGAGTTAATTGAATTTTGTCCTGAAAAGGAAGAAAATATTTTACCGCCAGCTCCAAACGTGGCTCAACTCGATAAGCTCGTTGAAAAAATTAGGCTTGCAAAACGCCCGGTTATTTTAGCCGGCGAAGGCATAACTTGCGCCGATAAAAAACAAGACCTTTTAAAGCTTGTTGAAAAGTGGAAAATTCCCGTTGTCACTGCTTGGAACGCCCACGATTTAATTAGCGACGATAACCCTTATTACGCAGGTCGCCCTGGCTCAATGGGCACTCGTGGGGGAAATTTCGTGGTTCAAACGGCAGACCTTGTTTTAAGTCTTGGTTGCAGAATGAACATTCGCCAAATTAGCCATAACTACAAGTCTTTTGCCCGCAACGCATACCTTGCATACGTTGATATCGACCTTGCGGAACTTAACAAGCCAACCCTTTCGGTGGATATGAAAATTCACGCCGACCTTAGGGAAGTTATGCCAATTTTATTGGAAAAAACCGTTGGCGACCACGGTGATTGGCTTGCCCATGCGGTTAGTCTTGATAAAAAATATCCTGCTTGTTTACCTGAATATTATAATAAAAATTATCCGCTTAACCCTTACGTATTTTTTAAGGAATTTTCTCACCAATGGGAAGAAGACGAGCTTGTAGTAGTCACTAACGGCAGTTGTTGCGTTTCAAACTTCCAAGCAATGGAAATTAAAAAAGGTCAAAGGGTTTACGGCAATTCCGGTTGCGCTTCTATGGGCTACGGGTTGCCTGCTTCAATAGGCGCTTGCTTTAACGACCTTAATAAGCGTGTAATTTGTATGGAAGGCGACGGCTCAATACAAATGAACCTTCAAGAACTTCAAACGGCGGTTCATCACAATTTAAACTTAAAAATAGTTTGGGTTAATAACGACGGCTACCACTCTATTCGCCAAACCCAAACCAACAATTTTAACGCAAATTTCTGCGGAGTTTCTCCTGAAAACGGCGTTTCTTTCCCATCGGCTGAAAAAATTGCCACGGCTTACGGCATTAAATTTTTCAAGGTGGATAAGGTTGAAGGAATTAAGGAAACTATTTCTCAATTTTTACAAGCAGATGGCGTTGCAATGCTCGAAGCGGTAGTGGACAAAGAACAATTCTTTGCGCCAAAACTCAGCTCGAAAATGTTGCCTGATGGCAAAATGGTTTCGCCACAAATTGAAGATATGTTCCCGTTTATTGATGAAGCCGAAATGGCGGAAATTATGAATTACGGAAAAAAGGATAACTAAAATGTCAAAAATAGTTATAACCGGCGCAACGGGAATGATTGCAAATTCACTCATTCAATACGCTCTTTCTTCGGGTGATGAAGTGGTGGCAATCGTCCATCCAAATTCAAAAAGAATTTCTTCCGTTCCCCAAGGCGCTAAAATTATAAAATGCGATTTAAGGGATTTAATCGACTTAAAGCCCGACTTTTCGGCTGATATTTTCTTTCATCTCGGTTGGGATAAAACTTCCAACAGCGGTCGTGACGACGCTTTAAGCCAGCTTAAAAACGTGGAATATTCAATTGAAGCCGTTCACCTTGCAAAAAGACTTGGTTGCCATTCTTTCGTGGGGGCGGGCTCTCAGGCGGAATACGGTATAGTCAGTGGCGATATTAACGGCTCAACACCGGTTAATCCTGAAAGTGGCTATGGAATTAGTAAATACACGGCGGGCAAAATGTGCGCCTTGGTTGCTTCCCAATTAAAAATTAAATTTAACTGGGCAAGAATTATCAGCATATACGGAAAAAACGACAATCCAAACTCCCTTATTTCCTATTTAATTAGCAGTTTTAAAAATGGGGAAACGCCAAATTTAACCAAGTGCGAACAAATTTGGGATTATATGCACTGCGACGACTGCGCTCGAGCAATTTATCTTATAGGTAAAAAGGGCGTTGATGGAAAAACTTACGTTTTAGGTAGCGGTGAAAAGCGAAAGCTTTCTTCCTACGTTTTAGCCGTTAAAAACGCAATTGATCCAAACGCAACGGTTAATTTTGGGGCAAAAGAATATTACGCTCACCAACCAATGTATCTTTGCGCCGACGTTGCCGACCTTAAAAACGACCTAAATTTTGAATGTGAATATACCTTTGAACAGGGTATTGAAAAAACCTTAAAGGGGGAATAAAAAATGGAACGCAAAAAAATTAGCGTTTTAGTGCCTTGCTATAACGAAGAAGAAAACGTTATTCCAATTAGTCAGGCAATTATTGAGCAAATTGAAAAATTAGAAAAATACGATTACGAATTAATTTTTATCGACAACTGCTCACAGGATACCACCAGGGAAAAGTTAGAAGCCCTTTGCGGTGAAAATAAAAAAATTAAAGCAATTTTTAACGCTCGAAATTTCGGTCAGTTTAATTCGCCTTTCTACGGCTATAAACAAACTAACGGCGATTGTATGATAACCCTTTGTTGCGACTTTCAAGACCCACCCGAAGTTATTCCACGTTTGGTTGAAGAATGGGAAAAAGGGGCTAAAATCGTTTGCGCCGTAAAGAAAACTTCTAAGGAAAATCGACTTATTCGTGGACTTAGGACAATTTATTACAAATTGATTAAGAAGATGAGCGAAGTTGAGCAAATTGAGCATTTTACCGGATTCGGGCTTTACGATAAAGATTTCGTTCAAGTTATAAAAGACCTTGACGACCCTGCTCCGTTTATTCGTGGCATAGTTGCCGAACTCGGTTTTAAGAAGGTGGAAATTTCCTACGAACAAGCAAAGCGTAGGGCGGGTAAAACCAGCAATAATTTCTCCCGTTTATACGATGCCGCAATGCTTTCGTTTACAACCTACACCAAGTCGCCAATTCGTTGGTTTATGTTTTTCGGCATTTTCGTTGCCGTGCTTTCCTTCCTTTCTCTCGTTTGTTTTAGCGTGTTGTTAGGGCTTGGCTACAAGGCTTTTGAGCTTGGCGTAATTTTGTCGGCGATAGGGTTGTTTAGTTCGGTTAGCTATATTGGAATTAGCGTTATCGGTGAATATTTACTAAACGTTAAAACCAAAGTTAGCAAACGCCCTCTCGTAATTGAAGAAAAGCGAATTAATTTTGATGAATAATTTATCGCCCCTTGTTTTTAGGGGGCGATTTTTTTTATTTTGGCTATTGATTTTTAAGGGTGCTTGTGATATAATAAAAATAGTTTTTTTAAAGTGAAAAAAAGAGGTGCTTTATGAATTACGACGTTATTATTATCGGCGCTGGACCGGGCGGAATTTTTGCCAGCTACGAATTGACCACGCTTAATAAAAATTTAAAGGTTGCCGTTATTGAAGCGGGACACGAATTGGCAAAAAGGCGTTGCCCAATCGATGGAGAAAAGGTTAAAAGTTGCGTTAACTGCCCAACTTGTTCAATAATGTCGGGCTTTGGCGGAGCGGGGGCTTTTTCCGATGGTAAATATAACATAACGAACGATTTTGGCGGAAGTTTACACGAACATATCGGCAAGAAAAAGGCAATTGAGCTTATGAACTACGTTGACCAAATTAACATGCAATATGGTGGTGCAGGAACGAAAATGTATTCTACCAACGGCACTAAGCTTAGAAAAATTTGTTTACAAAATAGGCTTAATTTGCTCAACGCTCAAGTTCGCCACCTTGGAACGGATAAAAACTACGTCGTTTTAGAAAATATGTTTAACCACCTTAGCGGTAGGGTTGATTTCTTTTTCGATACCCCCGTTGCCGACGTTAAGGTTATCGACGGCGGTTATGAAGTTGTAACTAAAAACGCTTCATACACTTGTAAAGATTGTATTATTTCCGTTGGTAGAAGCGGAAGTCAATGGATGGAAGAATTGTGTAAGCGCCTTGACGTGACGACCCACTCAAACAGAATTGATATTGGCGTTAGAGTAGAGCTTCCGGCTGAAATTTTTTCCACTTTGACCGACGAGTTATACGAGAGTAAAATTGTTTATCAAACGGAAAAGTTTGAAGATAGGGTTAGAACTTTCTGTATGAATCCAAACGGCATAGTCGTAAACGAAAATACTAACGGCATCGTAACGGTAAACGGCCACAGCTATGAAGATAGCACTAAAAAGACTCAAAACACCAACTTTGCTCTTTTGGTTTCAAAACATTTTTCCGAGCCTTTTAAAGATAGCAACGGCTATGCTCAAAGTATTGCACGGCTTTCAAATATGTTGGGTGGCGGTGTTATCGTTCAGCGTTTCGGCGACCTTATTAGGGGAAGAAGAAGCACTCCAAAGCGAATTGAAGAATGCACTACCATTCCAACCCTTTCTGCAACGCCGGGCGACCTAAGTTTGGTGTTGCCAAAGCGAATTTTAGACGGCATTATCGAAATGATATACGCTCTCGACAAGGTTGCTCCCGGAACTTCTAACGACGATACCCTTTTATACGGCGTTGAAGTTAAGTTTTATAATATGGAAGTGGAAATTGACGAAAATCTTGAATCGAAGCTTAAAGGCTTGTATATTATCGGCGATGGAAGCGGGGTCACCCATTCACTTTCTCACGCATCGGCAAGCGGAGTTTTCGTTGCAAGGCGAATAGTTAGCGAATTATAAAGCTTGGGCGTAATTTTAAAAAGCATTTAATTTATTAAATGCTCGGTTTTTTACGGCTATATTTAATTGACAAATACGGTATAAAATTATAGAATTAAATATATCGTAAAGACAAGCCCAAGCAAAAGGGGAAATTATGAGATTACTTGAAGAAAAAATTTTAAAAGACGGAAAGGTTTTGCCAAACGGCGTTTTAAAGGTTAGCAATTTTTTAAACCATCAAATCGACGTGGAATTTTTAAATAGGCTTGCAAAGGAAGTTTACGACCATTATAAAGATTTCGGCATTACCAAAATTTTAACCGTTGAAGCTTCGGGTATTGGACTTGCGTGTATCGTTGCTCAATATTTTAATTGCAAGGTTTTGGTTGCAAAAAAACACAAATCTTTAAACATTTCCAGCGACGTTTATTCCGCAAAGGTTTATTCTTTTACCCATCAAACGGAAAATACCATAATAGCGTCTAAAGAGTTTATTGATAAGGGCGACAAATTTTTAATCGTCGACGACTTTTTGGCAAACGGCAACGCTTGTATGGGGCTTATTGATATTGCAAAGCAGGGCGAAGCGGAAGTTGTTGGCGTTAGTTGCGCCATTGAAAAAACCTATCAGGGCGGTTACGACCGATTGGTAAAAGCGGGGGTTGACGTTTTTTCTCTTGCCCGCATTAAAGAAATGGAAAACGGACGAATAGAGTTCGTTGAATAATTAAGGAAAAAACACCTTGCCGAAAATAAAAAGGGTAAAAGGTGAATGGAGGATTTTATGAAAAAACTATTAACTTTGTTAGTGGCTTTAACTCTATGCGTTGCTTGTTGTTTTAGCCTTGCTGCATGTGGTGGAAACAATGATTCTACCGAAGGCGAAGTAGTTTTCCCAGCCGTTGAAAGCCAAACTTTTAATCAATTCGACGGAATGCAAATTAACGACGATTTCAAAATTGGTTTAATTTGCTTACACGGTGAAACTTCTACTTACGATAAGAACTTTATCGATGCTTTTAAAGCTGCTTGCACTGCAATGGGTTTAAAAGAAAGCCAAATGACAATCGTTACCAACGTTCCTGAAGGTTCTGAATGTAAAACCAAAGCATTAGAACTTGCCGACGGTGGTTGCAAGGCAATTTTTGCTAACTCATTCGGTCACGACGGTTATATGCTTGAAGCTGCTCAAGAAAGACCAAACGTTCAATTTTTCCACGCAACCGGCGTTAAGGCTCACACAGCTAAACTTGCTAACTATCACAACGCTTTCGCATCTATTTACGAAGGTAGATATCTTGCAGGTGTTGCAGCAGGTTTAAAAATTAAGGAAATGAACGAAAATAACTTAATTAAGGCTGAAAATCTCGATGCAAACGGCAACGTTAAAATTGGTTACGTTGGTGCATTCACTTACGCAGAAGTTATTTCTGGTTTAACTTCATTCTATCTTGGCGTTAAATCTCAATACGACAAGGTTGTTATGGACGTTCAATTTACAGGTTCTTGGTATGACGAACCAGGTGAAAGAGAAGCTGCTAACACCTTAATTGATAGAGGTTGTGCATTAATTTCTCAACACGCTGACTCTTGGGGTGCTCCAAACGCTTGTGAAAACGCAGGTATTCCAAACGTTTCTTACAACGGTAGCACAATCAACGCTTGTCCTGAAACCTTTATCATTTCTTCAAAGATCGATTGGACTTACTACTTTAAGTGGATCATCGCATCAGTAGGCGGAACGGCTGAAGCAGTTCCAACCGATTTTGCCGGTGGTTTTGCTGATAGCTGTATGGTTGCAATGAGCAATCTTAACGGAAACGTTATGGCTGAAGGCACTCTTGCAAAGTTAACTGATATCCGTTCAAAACTTATGAGCGGTGAAATCAAGGTTTTCGATTGCTCTAAATTCACCGTAACCGTTGATGCAAACAAAAACCAAAACGCAACCGTTGATGCTAACGGTCACTTAACAGCTTACAACGCTGATACCGACGGTGACTATACAGGCGATACAAACGTAATTAAAACTGCTAACGGCGTAACCTATTTCTCTGAAAGCGATTGCGAATTCCGTTCAGCTCCTTACTTTGATTTACAAATCGACGGCATTAACTATCTTAACACAAAATTCTAATAAACGTTAATTATACCCAAGGGGCGCCCAACGCCCCTTGGATATAGTTTTAAATAGGGAAAATAATATGACTAACGTAAAAAATGGAGTTGCCGTTAGTTTTAGGGGCATAACCAAGCGTTTTGGCAAGGTTTTAGCTAATAACGGCATAACGTTTGATATTGAATATGGTGAAATTTTATCGTTATTGGGTGAAAACGGAAGTGGTAAAACCACTCTTATGAACATGCTCGACGGCATTTATTATCCCGATGAAGGTGAAATTTTTATTGGCGGAGAAAAGGCAAACATTCAATCGCCAAAGGTTGCCTTTGACTATAAAATTGGTATGATTCATCAACACTTTAAGCTGGTTGACGTTTTTACCGCCGCCGAAAATATCGTTCTTGGCGTTAAAGAAAAAAAATATAACCTTAAAGAAGTAAACGCCCGTGTTAGTGAAATTGCTTCACGATACGGTTTTGAAATAGATGCGAAAAAGAAAATTTACGATATGTCCGTTTCCGAAAAGCAAACGGTTGAAATCATCAAGGTTTTATACCGTGGTGCGGACATTTTAATCTTAGACGAGCCTACCGCCGTTTTAACTCCTCAGGAAACGGCTAAACTTTTCGACGTTTTAAAGAAAATGAAAGCCGATGGCAAGTCTATTATTATCATTACTCACAAACTTAACGAAGTTATGGAAATTGCCGATAGAGTTGCAATACTTAGAAAGGGCGAATATATAACCACCGTTAAAACAAGTGAAACAAACGAAAATATGCTAACCGAATATATGGTTGGCAAAAAGGTCGAGCTTAAAATTAACCGTGAGCAAACCAATTTCGATAAACCGCTTTTGGAAATTCGTAATTTACAAATTAAGTCGGATGCCGGCTCCGTTGCCATTGACAACGTTAACTTCTATATTCGTAGTGGCGAAATGCTTGGGGTTGCAGGTATTGCCGGTTGCGGTCAAAAGGAACTTTGCGAAGCAATTGCAGGTCTTCGCCCAATCGTTAGCGGTAAAATTATGCACAAGGGCGAAAGCTTGGTTGGTCTTTCTTCAAAAGAAATCGTTGCAAAGGGCATTTCAATGAGCTTTATCCCTGAAGACCGACTTGGAATGGGGCTTGCTCCTTCCTTTTCAATAACCGATAATATGATGCTTAAAACCTACGGCGAAAGTAGGGTGGAAACTTATGAAGCTCAACCAACTGACACTAAAGCCAAGCTATTTTTCAAAAAGCTTTGGGTAGCAACTAAAAACTTGGCAAGAAAACCTTTCGTTGATAGACAAACCGCCCGTAAAATGGCAGTTAAATTAATTGAAAAGTTAGATATCGTCACACCTTCAACGGAAACGCCGGTTAGAAGACTTTCAGGCGGTAACGTTCAAAAGGTTTTGGTTGGAAGAGAAATTGAAGCAGGTCCTAACGTTATCGTTACGGCTTATCCCGTTCGTGGGCTTGACATTAACTCGTCTTATCTAATTTACGACATATTAAACGAGCAAAAGAAAAAGGGCGTTGGAATTTTGTTCATTGGTGAAGATCTCGACGTTATGCTTGCTTTATGTGACAAAATTATGGTTTTATGTCACGGTAAAAATATGGGTATAGTTCACGCTTCAAAGGTTACCAAGGAGCAAATTGGTCTTATGATGACCGGCGCTCTCGATTTAACCAAAGCTAAAGCATACGGCTTTGCAAAGGATAGTAACCTTACCGAAGAAGAATGGCAGTCTGCCGTTGATGCAATGGAAATTAACGATTTTAACAAGGGGGAGGAAGCTAATGGCTGAAATTAAAAAGGTAAAAGAACCGCTTTTTCAAATTTCAAAGCGTGGCGAAGCCTCTCTTTTAAGAAATATAATCGTTAGGGTTATAGCAGTAATTTCCGGTATTTTAGTTGGCGGTTTGCTTTGTTTAATCGTATATGGAAAAAGTCCAATCGACTTTGTTAAATATTTATTTGAAGGAAACTTTAAACCGGCAACGAGAATTTGGGAGCTTTTTAAGGGAACTGCTCTTTTGCTTGGGGTTGGTCTTGCGCTAATTCCGGCTTTTAAAATGAAATTTTGGAATTTGGGCGGAAACGGTCAAGTTTTAATTGGGGCTCTCGTTTCAACGGGCTGTTTATTCTATTTAGGTGGAAAAATTCCCGATGGCGTTTTGTGGGTTATAATGTTCGTTTTATCCGTTTTAGCCGGTGCAATTTGGGCGGTTATTCCTGCAATTTTCAAGGCGTTTTTCAAAACCAACGAATCGCTATTCACCCTTATGATGAACTATATTGCAACGGGCTTGGTTGCCTTTGCAATTAAGGAATGGGGTGGTGTAAATTCGTCGGGAACTCTAAACCCAATTAACGAAGGCGCTTTGCCCGTATTTTTTAACAACAACGCAATTTTGCCAATTATCGTCGTAGTTTTAATGGCGGTTTTCGTAACCGTATATATGAAATTTAGTAAGCACGGCTATGAAATAGGCGTGGTTGGCGATAGTGAAAACACCGCTCGCTACGTGGGTATTAACGTTAAAAAGGTTATAATTAGAACCCTTGCAATTTCGGGGGCAATGTGTGGAATCGTCGGCTTTTTAATAGCTGGTGGACTTGACCATAGCGTTACAACCGATTCGGCAAAAAATATGGGCTTTACTGCAATTATCGCCGTTTGGGTTGCTAATATGGACCCGCTTATGACGACTTGTTCAACCCTTGGAATCATTTTCTTAACCAACGGATTAAGCCGTGTTCAACAAAATTTCGGCATCACTAACGATTCCGTTTCAAACATGATCGTCGGCTTAATGTATTTGTTCATTATTGCTTGCGTGTTCTTCACAACCTATAAGGTAAAAATTAATTTCAAAGGTAAAAAAGCAAAAGCCCAACAATCTCAAACTCTAACTAATAATCAGGTGGAAGCCGACCAAGTTCAAGGGGTTGAAGATGAAAATAAAGACACGGAAGAAAGGGGGGAATAGACTATGGTAGGCATTTTAGTAGGCGCAATAGGAATGGGTATGGTTTTCCTTCTCGGTTCCGTTGGCGAAATAATAACTGAAAAGTCCGGTCACCTTAACCTTGGAATACCGGGCATAATGTGTATGGGAACAGCCGGCGCTTGCTTTGGCGTTTCCCTATATATGAATTCACTTAGTAGCGCTTCGCAAGCTATGTATTTACCGCTTATTATAATTCCAATTCTTTTCGCAATGCTTTTTGCAATGGTAGGTGGGTTAATTTACGGCTTTTTAACGGTCACTTTAAGGGTAAATCAAAACGTAGTAGGCTTGGCTCTCACGACTTTTGGTTCGGGTTTTGCGCAATTTTTTATTGATAGATTCGTTGATACAACCCGTTTCTCAAAGGCGAGCAAACTAATTAGAACGCCACTTCCTTTTGCCGATAAACTCGGTTGGTTTGGCGAAGTTTTCCTTTCCTATGGAATTTTAGTTTACTTTGCAATTGCCATAGCCGTTGTTGCGGCAATCGTTTTAAAGAAAACTAAGGTTGGCTTAAATCTTTGCGCCGTTGGTGAAAGTCCTGCGACGGCAGATGCCGTTGGAATTAACGTTACGGCTTATAAATACGTTGCAATTTTAATTGGTAGCGCAATTTCCGGATTAGGCGGTCTTCTATACGTTATGGAATATAACGGTGGAATTTTCGATAACACTCTAACCATTTTATCCTTTGGTTGGCTTGCTATTGCCCTTGTAATTTTCACAATGTGGAAGCCGGATTTGTGCATTATAGGCTCAATCGTGTTCGGAGCTCTCTACATTTTAGGCTTTAAAATAACGGGGTTAAGCTCTCTTGGTCAGCAAGAACTTATCAAACTCTTGCCTTACGTTGTCACAATTATCGTTTTAATTTTTACCAGCGTTAGAAACTCAAAGGAAAATCAACCGCCTGCATCGTTGGGGCTTAACTATTTTAGAGAAGATAGATAGTAAAAAAGGCGTTGTTTTACCAACGCCTTTTAAAATTGAGGTGACTTTATGATTAAGCTTTTAGCCGTCGATCTCGACGGAACTTGTCTTGACGATAATAATAATTTTCCTCTCCCAACCTTAAACGCCCTAAAAAAGGCTCAAAAGTCGGGGGTGGAGGTGGTTATTTGCACGGGTAGGGCGTTTGACTGTCTTCCAACAGCCATTAAAAAGGAAAGTTTTTATCGCTATGCAATTTGCTCAAACGGCGCTTTAATTTTCGACAGGGAAAAGGGTGAGCGAATTTATAATAATTCGGTAAACTATTTAGAATTTATTCCCATTTTAAAAGAATGCCAAAGCCTTAATTTAGGCATAACTTTAACCGTTGGTTGTCAGCATATAATCGAAGGGGAAAAGCTTTATTTAATGGCTAAAAGCTTTTTTAAGTCAGACGTTGATAAAAGCATTTTAACCGCCGATGCCGTTTCCTATTTACTTTCTCGCAAGGAAAACGTTGAAGAAATTCAAATTTTCTATTCAAGCAAAAATTTAAGTCAAATTAATTCAATGATAGAAAAATATAAAACGCTTTCTTCTTCTCTATCAAGCTTATACGTTGAGTTTTACGCCTTGAACGGCGGAAAGGGTAGTGGGCTTAAAGTTCTTGCAAATGCCCTTAACGTTGAAAGGGAAGAAATTGCCGTTTGTGGCGACAGTCCTAACGATATTCCAATGTTTAAAGAAGCAGGGCTAAAATTTTGCGTTGCAAACGCCAGTGATTCTTTAAAGGAATTTGCAACCCACCAGGTTGAAAGTTCAAACGAGTTTGGCGTTAAAACCGCCGTTGATATTATTTTAAATTTAAACGAAAATTTTAGTTGATAATTTTAAAAGCCGAGAGATAAACTCTCGGCTTTATTTTTTTAAAAGGTGGCTATAAGGCGATTATCGTGCTATTTTTTAGTTTTTCTACGCCTAAAAATAATGTGATAATTAATTATTAGCATTATAATTAAAGTTAGAACTTGCAATCCAAACATTAAAAAGAAAATGTAGCCAATGCCCGAAACCTTTGGAAAGGTCAAATAAATGCAAAGTGCAAGTAGCCATCCGGAAACGGAAATGGAAATAACGTCCACTCTCTTTTTAACGCAGGCAATAAAAATAAAAACGGAAAGGGCGGAAAGTGGCAAAATGTAAACGAGAATAAGCCATTTGTTAAACTTGGAAACTTGAAGCATTCCTAAAACGTAAATTGCAACGCAGGCACAAACGAGCAAAATGGCGTTTGAAAGAAGAAGCCATAAAACTTTGCTCGTTAAAGAAGAGCCTTTTTTTTGTTCTTGTTTTATAGGTTGTTGTTCGCCACCACTGACAAGCTGGTCAACGGTAATTCCAAAAATTTCGGCAAGGCGCTTTAAGGTAAAAATGCTTGGGGTTGTTTCACCCTTTTCCCATTTTGATATATTTTTATTGGAATATTGCAGTTTTTCAGCAAGTTCTAATTGTGATAACCCTAAACTTTTTCGGTAGAAGGTTATGTTTTTTGCAATAATTTCTCTTTCATCCATAGCTTAATTTTACCATAATTTAACTTATTCCGCAACTTATTTATGTGAGAAATCGTTGAAAAAAGGGGCTTCGCTTTAAAAGCGAATGCAAAAATCAAAAACGTAGAATAAAAAATTATAAGTTTCGCTTGTAAAAAAGTAATAAAAAACGTAATATGAAGAAAAAATTTATTTTGAGGTAGGCTATGAAGTTTATTTTAAGTTGTTGTTCGCCAGCTGATTTAACAAGCGAGCATTTATCTTCAAGGAATATTCCTTACATTCCTTTCCACTTAATTTTAGGCAATAAAGAAATGATTGACGACCTTGGTAAATCAATTTCTTACGAAGAGTTTTATCAAGCTATGGTCGATGGCGCAGATACTAAAACTATGCAAGTTAACATCGACGAATACACCGCTTATTTTAAGGAACTTTTAAAACAAGGATTGCCAATTTTGCACGTGACTTTGTCGGGCGGGCTTTCGGGCACTTCTAATTCTGCCATGATAGCTTCAAGGGAAATTAACGAAGAGCTTGGCAAAAAAATGGTATACGTGTGCGATAGTTTAGGAGCTTCCGGGGGCTACGGCTTACTCGTTGATAAGCTTTGCGATTTAAGGGATGAAGAAAAAACCGTTGAAGAAGTTTATGCTTGGGCGGAAGAAAACAAGCTCAAAGTTCACCATTGGTTTTTCTCAACCGATTTAACTTTCTTTATCCGTGGCGGTAGGGTTTCAAAGGTTAGCGGTTGGTTTGGCACTCTTTTAAAAATTTGTCCGCTTTTAAACGTCGATAATAACGGCAAATTAATTCCACGCCAAAAAATTAGGGGTAAAAAGGCGGTAGTTAAGGCAATCGTTGACAAAATGATTGAGTTTGCCGACGGGGGATTAAACTATAATCAGAAGGTTTATATAACTCACTCTAACTGTCTTGACGACGCATTGGCGGTTAAAACTCTTGTTGAAGAAAATTTTCCAAACGTTGAATGTTTGCTCGTTAACAGCATTGGCACTACCATTGGTTGCCACACCGGTCCTGGAACGGTTGCTCTATTTTTCTGGGGTGAAGAAAGAAAAGATTAATAAATTCTTTCAGTTTACAATTCTATATATAATAAAGGAAAGGCAAGAATGGAAAATCTTGCCTTTTTCGGTGGCAAAATTTTTATGTTTTGCGTTTAAAAACGTTTTACATTCCGTTTGGTTTTATGTTATTATTAAAGGGTAGGTTTTGGATAAAAATTTACGAAATACATATTGCGAAAAGCAAAAAACACACCTAAGTGGTGTGTAAGAGGAAACATGGTTTTAGATTCAATTTTAAAGTTGCTTGCGGGTTTAGGCGCACTTTTATTAGGCTTTAAACTTCTTTCCGAAAACACCGAAAAAATTGCCAGCGGTGGGCTTAAAAGAATGTTTAATAAAACTAGCAAAAATCCACTTATTGGCATTTTGATTGGTGCAGGGGCAACGGCTATAATTCAATCGAGTGGCGCAACCACCGTTATGATAGTCGGCTTTGTAAACTCTGGTATTATGAGTTTGCATCAAGCAACCGCAATGATTATGGGCGCAAACATAGGAACGACCATTACGGGTCAAATTGCGTCGTTAAAATCTCTTCCCGTTGCCGAGGTTGCAATGGCGCTTACTTGCGTTGGTATGGGAATGGATATGTTCTGCAAAAAGGACAAGCTTAAAACCATTGGCCTACTTTTAGCGGGGCTGGGATTAATTTTCATTGGTCTTGACTTTATGTCTTCGGCGATGGATGCTTTCCGTGAAATGCCTCAAGTCGTTAATATTTTTAAAGTAATTAAAAATCCGTTTTTACTTTTGCTTATCGGCGCAGTTATCACCGGCGTCGTTCAAAGCTCGTCGGCAGTCACTTCAATTTTAATTACAATGGCAAGCGCAGGTTTCGTTATTGGAAACGGCGGAAGCTCTATTTTATATATCGTTTTAGGTTCAAACATCGGTTCAACGGTTACGGCTTTAATGAGCTCGTTTACCGCTAACGTAAACGGTAAAAGAACCGCTATTATCCACCTTTTATTTAACACCGTGGGTAGTTTAATTTATTTCATTATATTCTTCGTTTGGGATAAGGTTTCTCCAACTTCGTTTATGGATATGACCTTTGGAAGATGGTTTAGCGATGCGGGAACTCAAGTTGCAATGTTCCACACCTTCTTTAACTTGACTTGTTCAATTATATTCTTGCCGTTTATTAAAGTTTTCGTTTGGCTTGCAACTAAAATTTACAAGGATAAAGAGGGCGAACAAGGTAGAGTTAGCCACCTTGACAACCGTGCTTTAAGAATGCCAGCCGTTGCAATCGATTGCGTTAAGCGTGAAATTAACGATACTTGCGCCCTTGCAATGAAAACCGTTAACGATTCCTTAACCGCTTTTATTGAAAAAGACGATTCAAAGGTTATGGATATTCGTGAAGAAATTGAACAGGTTAACGAAATGGGTAAGGCGATTACCGAATACGTTGTAAAAGTTTCAACCGCCGACCTTTCTTATGAATTAGAACAAGAAATTGGTAAGTTTCACTATATTATCGGCGACGTTGTCAGAGTTGCCGAACTTGCCGATAACGTTGTAAAACACACGGAAAAAGCCGTTAAGGAAAATTTGATATTTAGCGATGAAGTTAAAGTTGACCTTCGCAAAATGGGTGAAGATTTAAACAACTTACATACCCTTGCAATGGAAACTTTCTTAAGTGGAAGCGTTGCCAACGTAGACCGTGTTGACGAACTTGAAAACAACGTTGACAATATGAGAAGAAAGCTTGTTCAAGGCCACGTTGACCGCCTTGGCGAAGGCAAGTGCCAACCACAATCGAGCGGGGTGTTTATCAATCTCGTTGGAAACATGGAAAGAATTGGCGACCATTTGCACGCAATTGGTCTTTCAGTTAAAGGTAAAATTAAGGATATGTTTTAATTTTTAAGGCTGTTAATCGCCTTATAGCCCAATTAAATTAAAAATAATTAAATTTATAAGCAAAACGAGTTGGCTTTTTTCCAACTCGTTTTTAAATTTACCCAATTAACTAATTTCCTTTTTTTATTGACAAGGTCGTTGTTTGGTGGTAAAATTGCAATATATTTTGTTAAATAAATTTAAAGGTTTTAGTTAGGGTAAGGGTTACTCGGCTAATTTTAAAAAATACTATAAGGATAAATTTTTAGGGTAAAGATTATGGCAAAGGGAGAGAAAAAGGGTAAAAAAATTATTATGGTTGTTGCCGTTAGCATTCTTTCGATAATTTTAGTTTTGTGGGGTGGATTGAATTTGTTAAAATTTGCCATTTACGGCGATTATTATAAAGCGAAAGAAAGCTTGTGCATAAATCCCGGTCTTAACGACGGTTTTATTTGTCAGGGAATTTGCGCTTACGAAAATAGCCAAGGGGATAAGTTTTTCGTTTCCGGTTATATGAACGACGATAGTCCAAGCAGAATTTACGTCACTAATTTACAAAACGAAAGCTACTACGTTAACGTTAAAAATCCAAACGATAGCCATTTCTATGGCCACGCAGGGGGAATAGCCGTTAACGGCGACTTTGTTTACGTGGCAAGCGGTGATTCGATTAACGTTATTAATTTAGCCGACCTTTTAGGCGCTTCTAAGGGCGAAACGGTTAAAATCGTTGAAAAAATTCCCGTTAATAATAGTGCGTCGTTTATTTTCGCCGATAGCGATTATCTATACGTTGGGGAATTTCATAACGGTAAAAAATACGTGACCAATCACTACTACCAAAGTTTGGAAGGAGATAACTACGCAATAGTTTCACGCTATTCTTACGATAATTTATCTTCACCTAACAAAATTTATTCAATAAGGAACAAGGTTCAAGGTTTTTGTCGCTTAAATAATGGAAAAATAGTTATTTCCACTTCCTACGGATTGGCAGATAGTTTTTACTACGTTTACGACGATGCAAAGGCGGTTGATTCCGGTTTGGTTTTGGACGGCGCTCCCGTTTACTTTTTTGATAAGCCGGAAAAAACTATCAAAGGTCCTGCAATGGCTGAAGGGTTAGACGTGTATAATAATAAGGTGATAACCTTAACTGAAAGCGCATCGAATAAATACGTTTTTGGAAAATTCTTTTTTGCCAATAAAATTGAATGTTTAAATTTGTTTGATTAAAAAATCGTTGGTAAAAGGGGCGGTAAAATTTTTAACGATTAAATTACCTTGCCTATAAGTTGATTATCGGCGTTATTTTGATTATTTATATAAAAAACGGCTTAGCGAATTTCGCTAAGCCGTTAATATTTTTACGGTCTAAAAAGTTTTAATTTGCCCTTTTCAATTGAAACGTTAAAAGGAAGGTTTGGATAAAGCTCGCCGTCAACGTTAACGGTTGTAGGGCGGTCGAAAATAACTTCAACGTGTTCTTCACGGCTAAATTGGGTGAACCATTGTTCTAAAATTTTGCCTTTCATTAGCTTTATAAATGCGTTTGGAATTTTCCACTTGCTCATTTTATCGCAAACGATGAAATCCATAAGTCCGTCGTCAATTTTGGCTTCGGGGCAAATTTTAATGCCACCGCCGAAAATTTTGCCGTTTCCACAACAAACTATAAGGGCGTTTTTTTCTTCTCGTTGGTCCTTTTTAACAACTTCAAAGTGGTAAAACTTAAATTTAATAAGGCTGACTAAAAGAGATAAAACGTATTGAAGTTTGCCTTTGAAAAATTTTGATTTTTGGCAACGCTCTAAAACTTCAACGTCGATGCCTGCGCCAATAACGTTTAAACCACGCACTCCCGAACAATTTAAAAAATCGGTAGGTTTTGCTTCGCCGTTTAAAATTATATCAAGGGCTTTAAGCGGGTCTAACGGAATTTTTGCGCTTACAATAAAGTCGTTTCCGCTACCTGCGGGAATAATGCCCATATTGACTTTATCAACGTCAATGCCGTTAAGCACTTCAGAAATAGTTCCGTCGCCACCAAGGGCAATAATATCGGTTGCTCCTGAAAGTGAAAGCTCTTTCGCAATGAGAGTTGCGTGTTTTGGCTCGGTGGTGGGGTGGGTGGAAAAATCAACGTTAAGCTGTTTGAGTTTGTCGGCAATAGCGCCCATTATTTTTTCGCCCTTTCCGCTTCCCGATTTTGGGTTATAAATAAAATGCAACATAAAAATCCCCAAAGGTGTGAATAATGAATAGATTATATTATATTTTTCGTTTTTAATCAACTTTTTTCGTCAAATTTTGCGTAAATTATCAATTTTGGTGGAGGAAAATGGGCGAAATTAGTCAAAAAAATTTTGAACGATTGAGAAAAAGTGAAAAAAATAAGCCGTTAAACGTTAAAAAACGCAAAAAAATTAACGTATAAATTTGACAATATAAAAATAAAAATATATAATTATAATATTAAATTATCTAAAAAGAGGGTGTAGTGCGCCCTTTTTTACAAGATTATGGCAGAAATTAAAGGAGATTTGAAATGGGTAAACTATTTAGAAGAGCATTAGCGTTCATGCTTGGAATGGTTTTCGGCGTGACGGCGCTTGTGGGTAGCGTTGTCGGTGGTGCGTATTGGGCTTATAAAAACGTTAAGCCAATCGACCTTGCCAACAAAAACGAAAAGGTTGACGGTTTGGGCGAACTTGAACAAGCTTCTATTGAAGAGCTTTTGAATTTGGTTGCCGATGCCGTTAACGACCCAAACGAATATACGATTAAGCGTTTAGAGGCTGAATACGGTTTAGACCTTGCCAGCTTGCTATCTTCTGCGGGCATCGATTCTAACGATTACTCAAAGGTGGATATCGACGCCATTAGAGATATTTCAATTTTCTCGCTATTTGGCAACGGGGAGGACTTTTTAGATAGCGTTAAGGTTCGTGCGCTCTACGTTTTCCTTCCAAAACTACTCGGCAAGCCGTTAGACGAGGTTTTAAGTGATGAAGCTCAAAACCTAATTGGTGAATATTCAATTAAGCAAATCACTTCAAAGCACCCTGTCACCAACGAATTAGGCATTGTCAGCGCTCTTAAAAACTTAAAGGTTGGCGCAGTATTACCTGCTAAATATAACGCTACATACGATAGAGATACCCACCAATATATCTATCAAGTTAAAGAAAAATCCGATGGCATTTTAGACCTTGTTGGAAACGTTTATATTGGAACGCTATTCGATATTTTAAATGGCTCCGACTTAACTACCGAGCTTATGGAAGGCGGTTTAAAATCGGTTTCTAAAAAGTCGATTAAAGAAGTTTTAATTACCATTGCAGGTTCGGCTTCTTCTGAAATGGCAACCTTAATTGAAAAGCGTGCTCGTGGCTTTGGCGACGTAACCATTGCCGACCTTTTCAAAAAGGAAAATGGAAAATACGTTTTCAATCAAGATAAGCTTATTGAAAATATTTCCGTTGGTTATCTTTTAGGTTATGAAAAGGGTGAAGACGGACTTTGGTATTACGACGAAGGTTGTGAAAAACCCGTTGAAGGCGTTCAAAACGCATTGGCAAGCGCCGACGTTAAGGAACTTTTAGAAAATAAAGACGATACTTTAATGTTAATTAAGTCAGCGTTTGGCGACGTTACCATTGGCGATTTAACAAACTCAATGGGCTTGGCTGAACAACTTCCTGAAGGAATGAAGGCGTTAGACGGCATTACCATTGGCGATATTATCGGCGACGGGGAAGATATTTTCGGCAATCTTAGAAAGGAACTTTCAGTTGCCCTTGCCGATACCACTCTTGCCGAACTTTTAGGTTTGAATTCCGATTCAAGCGTTTTACAAAGCGTTTATCAAATTAAAGTTGGTAAGCTTTTAGACCCAAGCCTAACCGGTGAAGAAGTTTTGATCGTTTTACAAAACGCATTAAACGGCATTGCCATTGGCGACCTTTTAGGTTACGAGCGTGACGGCGCTGGAAATTGGAACTGCGAAAACAAGGCGTTAACCCCATTCCTCGACGTTACTTTTGGCGAAGCCCCTGCGGGACTAAGTTTACTCGTTATCGTTTCAATTTTCACCGAAGGTGGATTAACTGAAATGGGTCAAGCGTTGTTTGGTGATTTAACCGTTGGAGCGGTTTTCCAAAGCGCATTTAAATTTGAATACGACGAAAGCGAAAACAGCTACTATAAAGAAAGCGACGAAGGCAGAGAATACGTTGACGAAGATTTTGCAAAAGCCCTCAACGTTAAGTTATGGCAACTTGTTTCCGTTTTAGATAAGAACAGCGATTACGTTTTATATAACGACCTTAAAGACCTTTCAATTGGCGAAGTCTTATATAGTATGGGCTTGGCGATTGATAAAATTCCAAGCGGATTTACCTACGTTGAAGCAGGTGAGTTTGAATATTTAGAAAATTTCACGGAAGACGGCTACGCTTTAGAAAATAGCGACGTTCGTCAGCTTTCTGAAATTATCTTCCAAATTGACGTTGAAGAATTTAGAAAGCACAGAAAGGATAAAGATTATTGGCTTGAAAAGTTAGAGCCTGTTACGACCAAGTCTTTGGTTGGAATGTTCTTAACCGAAGAACAAGAAGAATCTAACGCAATGATTAAAGCTATGCTCGGCGTTACCGTTGGCGATATGCTTTCTCTTTTAAAAGCTGAAGGCGACGGCAAGGAAAATTTGAGCAATATGATAAACGAACATTTCGACACGGTTATTTTAAACGGTGTTGAAACGAAAGTTTACGTTGGCGATGCGTTAGAAATAATTTCAAAAGATTGGCGAGATAAGAGCGCCCTTGAAACGATTGGTAATCTTGAATTCGCAAAGAGCGCTACTGCAATTTTAGGCACCAGCTCAAAGAGAGAAGCTTTCGGTCACGTTAAGTTAATCGATTTAACCAAAGATTATTTACCTGGCAAAATTGAAAAGAGCGATTTCTTTATGGCAAGCTTAAATTTAAGCATGAACCACGTTGCCGATATCATTAAGGTTAAAGACGCTTCTAACGGCAAGCGAATTGAAGTTTTATTCCACGACGTAGGCGAAGAGTTATACGAAGGCTTAACAATTTTAGATTGCGCCGACGACTACTTTAATTTAGATGAAAAATTAGAAGCTTACGCTCCAATTTTAAATATGGAAGTAAACAGCGTTCTTCACGCAGTTCATACTAAAAAGTTCGATAGCCTTTTAGATGATTTTAAGGCCGGACTAAAACAAATGGACAAAAAGGATAAGCTGGTTGTTTTAGGCGCAGGCTCAATGGTAGTTTTAGCCCTATACGAAGTTGATAACGAAAATCTCGTTAAGCTTTTAAACAGCGCCTTTGGTGATGAAACGTGGGGTGATTATTTGGCCGATAGATTCGGTTATGATTACGCTGACGGCGTTTATACGATCAACGGCGTTTACAACCCAATTTTCGATAAGTTATTCAACGAAAAAATTAGCTATACTTTCGATAAAACCAAGTGTTCAATTAAGGAAGAGTATTTAAAGGAAATTACTCTTGGTGAAATTGCAACCTTCCACAAAAAGACCTTCTCGCTACTCGACCAAGCAAATCAGGTTTATAACGTTGGCAAGTTTGCTTCAAACGACGAAGGCGAAATTTACGTTAAAGGTGATTTTGAAGCCTTAACGAAGGCAGGGTTTAAAATTAAGCTTTACGAAATTTATTCAAACCGTAACGACTTAAAGAAATTCCTTTCACAAAAATTCGGCTCGTTAAAACTTGGTGATGCCGGTGCAGGCGTTGGTAAAAAGGTTCTTTCAAAATTAAAGCTTAAACAAACCTTCGTGGTTGAAAACGGTAATTACGTCGTTAGCGGAGCTTTTGAAAATATTTGCAACGACCTTTATAACGTAACCCTTTCAGAATTTAAAAAGAAGAACGTTTCTATAATTAAGTCTGCAATTAAAGATGCAAACGTAGGCGATATTTTAGCCGACCTTATGAATATGGCGGGCGAAGAATATTTAGGTCAAGAATATAGCGGAAAGGCAACCCTTTCGGAAGATAAAACCACTTGGGTGGCGGTTGGTGATTACGACGAAGTATTAAACGTTTTATATAACCTTAACGTTGACCAAACCTTAAAGGGATTTAAGGAAGAAGGTAAAGGATATTTCGCTCAAAACCCATCGATAAGTCAATTGCGTATAGGCTATTTATTCGCAAAGGGCAATAACGTTTACGATGAAAGTTTAGGAATTTGGCGAGATAGTCAAGGTGAAGCGTTAACCTTTGAAAAGGCAGACGGCGTTATTAAACGCACAATTTACAACCTAACCGTTGGCGAATTGTTAGAAGAAGACTTTGCTTTCGATTCACTTTTAGATGGAGTTTACTTAGGTGAAATTTTAGGCTATGAGTGTAATCAAAACGTTTTAGGTCACGTTCATACTTCTCAATGCGTTTGGTATGAAGAAACTTCGGCTATCGTTCAAGGACAAGAAGACGTAGGCGAGCAAGAAGTTATTGCTAAACTTGCTTCATTAAACCAAACTATTGCCGGATTAGAATTTTCACAAATCATTAGCGACGGATTAAAGCTTGAAACAATTTTTGCCGACAATTTACTTGGCGACGTAATCGGGCTTTACGCCGTTGAAGAAAATGGTGAAACCTTGTGGTATAGACCGTTAACCGTTAACGGAGTAAAATGCGTTGACTCGGCAGACTATGGAAACGTAGTTTTACAAAGCAAGCCTGAAAGCAAGCTTTCGTCAACTATTGCTAAAATTGAAGCAAGCAAAATTATAAACGTTAACGCAAGTAAAACCATTATTAACGAAATTAAAGTATTAAAGCTCGGCGAAGTGTTAGAATACGTTAACGATGGTGGAGTTTGGTATAAAACGGATAACGGAAATAACGTTAAAGTTGAAGGTTTAATTGGCAAACTTGCCGACTACACCGTTAACGAAATCGAACAAGATTTAGGCGAAATTATTAAGTCGTGGACTATTGCAGACGTTTTAACCGAAGCAGAACTCAACGACAATCCAATTTTAAACGCAGTTAAGGATCAACCTTTAAACAACGTTAATAACGCAATTAATCAAGTTAAAGTTGGCGTTGCAATGGGTTATGAATTAAAGAGCGATAACAATTGGTATAATAACGGATTAATCGTTACCGATGAAATTACGTTAATTTTAGCCGATTATCAAATTGGTCAATTAAGTGGTGAAATTGCCCTTCCAAGCGGAAAGAGTTTCTCTACCGACGTTATTGATAATATGCTTGAAAATGTAAGTTTAAAAACAATTTATCCAGACGCAGGTGAAGATAGTGCCGATGGGTTTACTGCTATTTTAGATCCAAGCTGGAAGCTTAAAGATCTTTCAGAAAACCTAATGACCAAGCTTAAAACGGACACGACTATTAATCAATTAATCGAGCTTGGCGTTTTCGGTGACTATTTCGTTCCTGAAAACGGCGAAAATAACTTTACAACCCCAGCCGTTGATGCGGGCTCAAACTTAACCAACTACGGCGCAATTGATAAAATTTTCGATAAGCGTGCAGAGGCAATGGGAATTTCAAACGAACGTGAGCTTTGGCTTAACCTTTCAATGCCAGAATTTATGACGGCTATTATGCAAACGGTTACCGTATATCAACAATGGTTTAACGATAATCAACAATTATTAAACAATTTAGGTATTCAATTGCCATATTAATTGGCAATTGAATGCAAAAAAATCAAATTTTGAAAACCTATATTATTTAATTGACAAGTTTTTTAAATTTTGATATAATTTGCTAACTTAATGTATTTTATATATAATAAGTATAAAACCTTGCTTGCCAGGGTTTGGCAAGCCGAATAAGACCAGGAGGTAAAAATTATGAATAAGTATGAAATGCTTTATATCCTTTCAACAGACTTAGCAGAAGAAGAAAGAGAAGCTTTAGTTGCAAAGTTTGAATCAATCGTTAAGGATAACGGTGGCGAAGTTGAATCTACCGATAAGTGGGGCGTTAAAAAGCTTGCTTACGCAATCAACTACAAAACCGAAGGCTATTACGTTCTTATGACTTTTAGTTGCGCACCAACACTAATCAAAGAAATTGACCGTGTTGCAGGCATTACTGAAGGCATGATGAGAAGATTGATTACAAAATTATAAGAGAAAGTTTGCAAAAAAATCGAAAAGGCAAAGAGGTAAAAAATGAATAAAGTATTTTTAATTGGAAACTTAACACGTGATCCTGAACTTGCTGAAACAAGCAGTGGTATTGCTGTTTGTAGGTTTGCAATTGCCGTAAATCGCAATTATTCTTCAAGCGACGGAACGAGAGAAGTAGACTTTTTTAACATTACAGTTTGGCGTGGTCAAGCTGAAAATTGCGGAAAATATCTTAAAAAGGGCAGTAAGGTTGCCGTTGTTGCAAGCTTACAAAACCGCACCTATGAAGATAAAGACGGCGTTAAGAGAAGCGTTACCGATATCGTTGCAAGTGAAGTTGAATTTTTATCAAGTAGGGGTTCTAACGAAGAAGAAATTGCTCCTGCAAGAAAAACCGTTTCAGCAAAGGCGCAATTAGAACCTGTTTCCGACGACGATTTGCCATTCTAAGTTTAAAAAAGGAGTTTTATTATGGAAGAAAAACAAGTTAGAAAGCCTATTAGAAAAACAAACAGAAAAAAGGTTTGTGCTTTCTGTGTTGAAAAGGCTGAAAAAATCGACTATAAAGACGTTGCTAAACTTAAAAAATACGTTACTGAAAAGGGTAAAATGCTCCCACGCCGTATGACCGGTGTTTGCGCAAAGCATCAACGTGAATTAAGCGAAGCAATCAAAAAGGCAAGAATTGCCGCTCTACTTCCTTTCAAGGGTGAGTAAAAATATTTAACCTCCACTTTCGTGGAGGTTTTTTATATATTAATTGGCTTTTATCATTAAATAAACGAACAAATAAAAATTGGCTATTGACAAATTGAAATTTAGGTTTTATAATATTTATATGTGCGTTTGCATAGTTTATTTTAAGGAGAAAAAGTATGAATGGTTTAATTAAAAAAAGCATTGCCGAATGCGTTGGCACCTTTTTGCTTGTATTTTTTGCAGTAGGCGTTGCTTGTTTAACTAACAGTGTAATAGCAACCAGCTTAGCTTTTGGTTTGGTGCTTATTGTTAATATTTTCTTAATTGGTCCTTTAACGGGCTGTCACCTTAACCCAGCGGTGTCAATTGCAATGGTCACCAACGGCAAAATGAGCTTTAAGGATTTTATTGGCTACATAATCGGTCAATTTGCCGGCTCAATTTTAGCTTCAACCATTTTATATGCAGTTTTTGCAATGAGTGGCGTTCACATTTGGAGTTGGGGCGTTAACCTATTAATTGGCGGAGCTTATTCAGTTGGTTCAATTATTGCAAGCTTTATTGTTGAAGTAATTTTAACTGCAGTTTTCGTATATATTATTATTGAAATGACTTCAAAGGAAGAACATTCAAAAATTGCACCTTTCATTATTGGTATCGTGCTTTGTTTAGTTCACCTTATTGGTTTCAATTTAACCGGAACTTCCGTAAACCCAGCTCGTAGCTTTGGTCCAGCGCTTATGTCAATGATTTTCGGTGGTGGAGCAACTGCTTTCGGCATGGTTTGGGTATTTTTATTAGCGCCTCTCGGCGGTGGTGTTTTAGCGTCTTTTGCTTATAAAATGTTCCACGATGAAGTTTCTGAAGAAGAACTTGCTGCCGCTCGTGAAAAGAGAGAGTTAGAACGTGAAAAAACCGCTCAAGAAAGAGCTGAAAAAGCAGCTAAAAAAGCCGAAAAAGATGAAGAAAAACGTTTAGAAAAGGCTGAAAAAGCAGCAAATAAACTTAAAACCGATAAAAAGTCGAAAGTCGTTGAAGATGAAGAAGACGACGATGAAGACGAATATGAAGACGATGAAGAATACGAAGACGACGACGAGTATGAAG
>JAZQKQ010000026.1:0-11829 GCA_045542235.1 Christensenellaceae bacterium
TAGCTAATTTTTTTGTTTTTTAAACTTTGTTTAACCCATTAATAAATTAGGCAAAAAATTCATTGACATTTTGTCGTTTAAATAATATAATTTTTAAGTTAAATTAAATTTATGGTGGAAAAACAAATGCAAAGAGAAAACGTTAGAAATATTGCAATTATCGCCCACGTTGACCACGGCAAAACAACTTTAGTTGACGAACTTTTAAAACAAAGCAACACTTTTAGTTCTCACGAAGTTGTTGCCGATAGAGTTATGGATAATAACGACATTGAACGTGAAAGAGGCATTACGATATTAGCTAAAAACACGTCCGTTCTTTATAACGGTGTTAAAATTAATATTATCGACACACCTGGTCACGCCGATTTTGGTGGTGAAGTTGAACGAATTTTATCTATGGTTGACGGCGTTTTACTTTTAGTTGATGCCGTTGAAGGCTGTATGCCACAAACTCGCTACGTTTTAAAAAAGGCGCTTTCACTCAACAAAAAACCGATTGTAGTCATTAATAAAATTGACAAAGGTGGCAACGTTGAACAAACCTTAGACGGAATTATCGACCTTTTCCTTGACCTTGGAGCAACTGACGATCAACTTGATTTTAAAACCTTATACGCCAGCGCTAAACAAGGTTGGGCTGTTTGCGATTTAAACGATGAAAGGGTTAATATGAACCCTATTTTCAATACGATTATAAGTGAAATTCCTGCTCCCGTTGGAGATATTGATAAGCCACTTCAATTAATGATTAGCAATATCGATTACGACGGCTACGTTGGAAGAATTGGTATTGGAAGAATAATTCGTGGCTCAATTAAACAAAACCAAATGGTGACCATTTGTAGAACCGATGGAACAACGGAAAACCAAAAAATCTCTCGCCTATATCAATTTCAAGGATTAAAGAGAGTTGAAGTTGAAAGCGGTGAAATGGGAGATATCGTTGCCTTTACGGGAACTGATAGAATTAATATCGGTGAAACCGTTTGCGACCTTGACAAGCCTGAACCATTGCCTTTCGTAGCTATTGATGAACCAACTATTTCTATGCTATTTATGGTTAATAATAGCCCATTTGCAGGAAAAGAAGGTAAATTCGTTACTTCACGACACCTTCGTGCAAGACTTTTTAAAGAAATTGAAACCAACGTTTCAATGAAAATTGAAGAAACGGAAGCAGCCGACACCTTTAAAGTATACGGCAGAGGCGAACTTCACCTTTCAATTCTAATTGAAAATATGCGCAGAGAAGGGTATGAATTTCAAGTTTCTCGCCCAAAGGTTATTTTTAAAGAAATTAACGGAAAATGTTGCGAACCAATGGAAGATTTAGTTGTTGAAGTTCCTGAAGAATACGTTGGCGCAGTTATGAGCAAAATTGGCGGTAGAAAAGGCGAATTAATTAATATGAGCCTTAACCCAAGTGGAGAAACTCGCCTTGAATTTAAAATACCTTCACGCTGTTTAATTGGTTATCACAACGAAATGTTAACCGATACAAAAGGTTTTGGAACAATGAGCCACGTTTTTAGCGGTTATGAAGAATATAAAGGCGACGTTCAAGAACGCTCTCGTGGAAGTTTAGTTTGTCACGAATCAGGCGTGACAACTCAATACGGCTTATTTAACGCCCAAGAAAGATGCACCCTTTTCGTTTCCCCTGGTCTTGCCGTTTACGAGGGAATGATCGTTGGCGAAAACTCCCGTGAAGATGATTTGGTTGTAAACGTTTGTAAAACTAAACACCTAACCAACAGCCGTGCAAGCGGTTCTGAAGAAGCCTTAAAGCTTGTTTCACCAACAATTTTAAGCTTAGAACAATGCATTGAATTTATTGCCGACGACGAGCTTGTTGAGTTAACGCCAAAGAGCATTCGTTTAAGAAAACAAATTCTTTCAAAAGAAATTAGAATGAAACAATGGTCTAAAGCAAGAAAATAAAAAAAAAGTCACTCTTTCAAGAGTGACTTTTAATTTTTTTTAATTATTTCTTTAAAAATCTTAACCAGCCAGGTAAACCCTTCTTTTCTTCCTTAACTTCTTCTTGTGGTTGAGCAGGTTGAACAGGTTGAGCTTCCGGTTGTGGTTGTGCTGCATATTGACCGTTATAAGGTTGAGCAGGTTGTTGAACAGGTTGAGCCGTTGGCTTTGGTGGTTCAACGATAACGCCCATTGGGAAGCCTTGAGAACTAACGTAGCCCCCTTGGTTTGAAGTTTGAGTTGGAACACCCATTGGTTGTGGCGCAACAGGCGTAAATGGTGCAAATTGAGCCGATTGACTTGAAGGAATGCCGTTAGGGTTTGCAACCTTATCGTTTTCAGCCTTGTTAAAACCGGTAGCAATTAACGTAATAATAACTTCTTCAGTTAAATTTTGGTTAATGTTAACACCGAAAATAATGTTAGCAGATGGATCAATAACTTGTTGAACGAGGCGAGCAGCTTCGTTAACTTGTCCCATAGAAATATCCTTTCCACCGGTCACGTTCAAAATAACACCGCTTGCGCCTTCAATAGTAGTTTCTAAAAGTGGACTTGAAACGGCTTGGCGAACGGCTTCAACAATTCTGTTTTCACCCTTTGCATAACCTACGCCCATGTGCGCAAGACCTTGGTTTTTAATGATAGTTCTAACGTCGGCAAAGTCAAGGTTAATCATTGATGGCGTTGCAATAAGGTCGGCAATACCACAAATACCTTGACGAAGAGTATCGTCAGCGTATTTTAAAGCTTCTGGGAATGGGGTGTCAGGTGGCAACGCTTCTAAAAGCTTATCGTTTGGAATGATAATAATAGTATCAACGTATTTAATAAGGTTAGCAATACCTTTTTTAGAATTTTCTTCACGGCGCTTACCTTCAAAAGAGAATGGCTTAGTTACAACGGCAACGGTCAAACAACCCTTTTCTTTTGCAATTTTTGCAATAACCGGCGCAGCGCCAGTTCCCGTTCCACCACCCATACCAGCGGCAATGAATAAAAGGTCAACGCCTTCAACCATTTTTTCAATTTCTTCTTTGTTTTCTTCAGCGGCCTTTTCCCCAATATCAGGTTCAGCACCAGCGCCTAACCCCTTAGTTTCAATAGCGCCGATTTGATGGCGATTTTCAGGATCGCAATAAGAAAGCATTAAAGCTTGTTTATCCGTATTTACACTTGCAAATTCAGCACTTGTAATACCAAGTTCAATCATGCGATTAACAGCATTATTACCCGCACCACCAACGCCGATAACTTTAATTTTTGCAACGTTTAAGTTGCTACCATTTTCTACCATATTTTATCTCCTTTAATATTTTGTGTCGAAAACACATTGTATATTTTTCGTATTTTATTTATTTTTCTTTACATGTTAAAGCATAGTTTAAAAGTGAGAGCTTTGAAGATTCGTCAGGCTTGTTCATAAACGGAATATTTGGCGAAATAACGTTTACTTCCATTTCAATAGTATTTCTTAAATATTCTTTAGCTCCACGCATAAACGCAATTCCACCACCGGTTAAAGAAATGGAAATATTTTTGTTATAAGGAAGCTTAACTTGACTTTGATTTAAATGCTTTTCAACGTTTTCGGCAATACCCGTTAAAACGCTTTTAACAATGTCGTTGCAAGCGGAAACGTCGAAGCTATATTCTTCATCGCCAACGTAAACCTTATAAGTAGTTGACAGCCCGTCCCCCAAACTAAGATTAATTTTTCTCTTTAAATTTTCAGCAATTGAAAAAGAAAATTCATCAATTTTAAGAACGTTATTTAAATAAGCCGTAACGTGTCCACCGCCGATTGGGAACGCACCTTGATATAACATTCCATCACCTAAAATAATGGAAATTGAAGTGGTTAAATAACCAACGTCGCAAAGGATAACGTAAGCATAGCGCTCTTCCCTTGAAAACAAGAAAAGAGATTGGCAAAGCGGAATTGGAACAAAGTTAACCGTTTTAATTTTAAGCTCGCTTAAAACGTCTCTAACGGCTTTGGTGAAACTCATATCAGCTAAATAGAAGGTTAAATAACCCGAAAGAGTTTCCGATACAACGCCAACGGGTTCCGCCACCCTTTGATTACCATCAATAAAATAGTAAACGGCGCTTTTATCAATAATTTCAAAATCAGCTTCGTTAATAGACTCGGCAACGCTATCGTAAAGCTCGTTAACGTCCTTCTGCTTAATTTTACGCCTTTTATTTAACGAAATTTGATATTGTTTATTTCTAATTTTTAAAAACTCACCTGGAACACCAACGAACAATTCGTTAATGTTGACTTTGTGCGATTGTTGAACGCTTTCAAGAGTGCTTTTAATTGCCCTTACCAAAGAATCGTAATCAACGATTTTACCATCGTAAAAAGCCTCGTGAGTTTTCTCCGCAACGGTTTTAATGTTAAAATTGTCGTTAACCGCCCTTTCCCCAATTAAAGCGGTAATTTTTGAAGAGCCAACGTCTAAAATTGCAACGGCATCTCTATACATTTCATTTTCCCCTAAATTGTATTTTATACGTTATTTTGTGTAAATAGCAACCACTTCACCACTGTCAAGCTTATAGCTTGCAACCTTACCTAAAAGTTTATCGCCATCGTCGAGAGATAAATATTTTTCCATGGCTAAACAAACCTTTTTTTCGGTTAATTCAGTTGCTTTTCGAATTTCAACGGTCACGCCCTCTAAGGTGTTAAAATAGAAATAATAATTTTCGCCAGCCTGTTTTTCTTCAACAATAATTTTTGAAATATAATCACGAGGCGACTCAATATTTTCAACGGCGGTTTTGAAAGCCGATAAAAGACTATTATTTCCAATGGTTAAAGTAGACCTTAAATTAAGAACTTCACCGTTAAATTCACTATTTTTAAATTCAAGCAAAATATTATCGAGATTATCAACGTCGTTAACGCAGTTATTTCTAATATCAACGACGGTATATTCATCGTCTAAAATTAAAAATTCATCGCCAACTTTAATTGCAAACATTTCTTGCCGTTCTTTTAACTTAACGTTTAAAACGTTAGGATATTTTTTTTCAACGCTTTCCACCTTTAAATCGGTGTTTGAGTGAATTAAATTTATAATTTCATCTTCCTTAATGAAAAGAAGATTAGAGCGTTTATAGCCGTTTAGAATTTCGTTTGCTTTTTCAACTTCGCTTTGCTTGTAATAAGAATATTCAACGTTTATATCACTAACGGAAAAAACCACACGAAAGCACAAAGTGGCAAAGGCAATTACCACTAAAACGCATAACGAAGCAATTAGTTTTGTATATCGCATAGTTTTTTCCCCATAGTTATTTTTTGTTGATTTTAGCGCCTAAGAGTTGAAGTTTTTTATGAAAGTTTTCATACCCCCGTTCAATGGTGCTAACGTTTTCAATTATAGTTTGACCTTCTGCGCATAGCCCCGCTAAACATAGCCCTGCGCCACCCCTTAAATCGGGCGAATAGACTTTTGCTCCAAAAAGCTTACCACCTTCAACTTGCAACAAATTTCCCGAATAGGAAATTTTTGCTCCTAACTTTTTAAGCTCGTCGGCATAGGCAAAGCGAGATTCAAAAACGGTTTCTTTAACGACGGTTTTACCTCGAGCAACCGAAGCGCAAGAAACGAGCAAAGGTTGAAGGTCGGTTGGAAAGCCGGGATAAGGTTTAGTTTCAATTTGACCAAACCCTTTTATTCTATTATTAACCTGTATATATATAATATCATTATTTAGGCAAATTTTGCAACTATTATTAACCAATTTTTCGCTAAGAATACAAATATTTTCCCACTTTGTGCATTTAATTTCCAATTCACCGCCACAACCGGCAGCTAAAAGCATAAAAGTTCCCGTTTCAATTCGATCGGGAAGGGGTGAAAATTCAGCAAACGCAAGTTTTTTAACGCCAATTATGGTTATTCGTGAAGTGCCGTGACCACTAACTTTTCCGCCCATTAAATTTATAAAATTTGCAAGGTCGCAAATTTCAGGCTCCTTAGCACAATTCTCAATGACCGTTACGCCGTCTGCAAGGCAAGCCGACATTATTATATTTTCCGTTGCACCTACACTTGGATATTTTAGGCGAATATTTGCCCCCTTCAATTGGGTTGCGCAAAAATGTAAAACGCCGTTCTTTTCTTCAACGGTCGCCCCAAGCTTTATAAGTGCATCGATATGTATATCCATAGGTCTAAGCCCAATGTTGCAACCGCCCGTTCTACTTATGTAAACTTCTTTATATTTCCCTAAAATCGCCCCCACTAAAAAAAGCGACGCTCTAACTTTGTTTGAAAGCTTTTCTGGGATTTTTAAGGTTGTTAAATTAGAGGCGTTTACGTAATAACCCCCGTCTTGTTCGACAACCGTTGCGCCCATACTTTTTAAAATGCTTATCATACAAAGAACGTCGCATATTTTAGGACAATTTTTAACGTATACCCCACCGCTTGAAAGAATACTTGCTGCAAGCAGGCAAAGAACGGAATTTTTTGCGCCTTGAATTTTTATGCTTCCGTAAAGTTTATTTCCACCTGAAATTACGTATTTCATATTAGCTCCATAACTAAAACTACTAATATTCTATGAAATTTTTGCCTTTTTAGTTAAAGAGGGACTGGTGGACTTTGAAAGACTTGCCAAAAAACCAAAAGCGGTCATATAAACGATTATAGAAGTGTTCCCAGCCGAAATTAGCGGAAGGGGTAAACCCGTTGGCGGCATACTCCCCGACACCACTAATGCGTTAATTACAACTTGAATTAAAAATATAAGCCCCACGCCCATAGCGTAAATATAGCCGAAATAATTGGGAGCTTTTATTGCAATTGAAAAGGATAGATAAATTATTATAAAAAAAATTAAAAATAAAAATAGAATGCCAACAAAACCTAACTCTTCACCAATTATTGATAAAATAAAATCGCTTTCAGCAAAAGGTAAAAATTTGAATTTTTGCCTTGAACGAAACAACCCCACGCCAAACAGACCGCCCGAGCCTAATCCGTAAAGGGACTGAATTAATTGATAACCTTCCCCTTTCGCCGATTGCCACGGGTTTAAAAATGCCGAAAGCCTTAAAAGCCGATAGGGCTCTAAAAGAATTAAAATTGGAACCATTAATATAACGGGAATTAAAACGGCAATTATATATCGAATTTTTACACCGCTAACGTATAGCAAGCTTATCATTAAGAGAGCAACGCACATCGTAATCGACATATTAGGCTCTAAAATAATTAACAAACAAACGATTCCACCTAAAAGAATTGGCAAAATTATTCCTTTAAAGCCGTTAACCCTTTCCGGTTTCATTGAAAAATAGCGAGCAACCCAAATTATGTAGGCAAACTTTGCAATTTCCGAAGGTTGCAAGGTAAACAGCCCTAAATTTAACCATCGCCTTGCTCCGTAAATTTCAACGCTTAAAAAAGGAAGGAAACAAAGGGCTAATAAAACAATCGAAACAAGGTAAATAACCCAAGCATATTTTTTTAAAAAACTAAGGTCTAAAAAATATGAAGCAACCATAAAAACACTTCCAACAACAACGCCGAAAATTTGTTTTTTCGTAAAATAAAAAGCATCTTTATAGTCAAGCTCGGCAACGTAGCAACTTGCGGAATGAACCATTATACAACCAAAAACGGCAACCATAAAAACCGAAAAAAGGAGCAAAAAGCCCCTTTTATCTTTTGAACTATTCTTCACTATAAATTTCATTTACTATTCTTTTAAACTCATTTCCCCTTTCTTCAAAATTTTCAAACGCATCAAAGCTTGCCGATGCCGGACTAAGCAATACCGCCCCGCCCCTTTTTGCGTGCAAGTCGGCAATTTTAACCGCACTTTCAAAACTGCTTGTCAAAATTAAATTTTTAAAACCAAACTTTAACGCTTCGTTATAAATTATCATTTTATTTTCACCGTAAATAACCATAGTTTCAATTAAACTTTGTTTAATTTCGCTAAACATTTCATCGTAGCTAACGTTTTTATCTCTACCGCCTAAAATTAAAACCGTTGGCTCAGTCATTTGCCTAACCGCTTTAATTGTAGAATTTGGATTGGTCGATTTTGAGTCGTTATAAAACTTAACGCCTTCGTAAGTTGCAAAATGCTCTATTCTATGGGCAACCCCTTCAAAGGCGCACAAATTAGCCACAACGCTTTGATTATCTAATTCCAACAATTTACAAACGCAAACGGTTGCAAGGGCGTTTTCAAGGTTATGTTCACCGGTAAACGGAAGGGCGGATCTTTTCATAACAAACTCACCCTTATAATAAATTGCATCGCCGTTTAAATAGCACCCGTCAACCATTTCCTTGGTTGAAAAATATACCACTTGGCACCTTAAATTCTTGGCAAAATCTTTAACGACTTTATCATCGTAATTTAAAACCGCCCACTCACTTTCTCGCATATTTTGTAAAAGTCGACGCTTTAAATATATGTAATTTTCCATATTATAATGCCGTTCTAAATGGTCGGGACTCACGTTTAAAACAACGCCTATATGCGGACAAAAGGAATTAATAGTTTCCAATTGATAGCTTGAAACTTCCGTTACGGCAATTGAGTTTTGGTTAAGCAATTCAAGTTCGTTGCAAAGTGGATTCCCAACGTTCCCCACCAAATGAGAATCTTCACCAACGTTTTTCAAAACGTTATGAATCATTGAACAAGTAGTAGTTTTGCCATTCGTTCCCGTAACGGCAACGATAGGGCTTTTACAAAGTAAAAAACCAAGTTCTAACTCACCTATAATTCGCTTTTTCATTTTTCGGCAAAGCACGGGAATTTTATTGTCGATTGGAACGCCGGGACTTAAAACTACAATTTGAGAATTAGAAATGGCGTTTTGTAAATTTAAACTTGCATCGATTGCGCCAAGCAGTAAAAGCGATTGCTTGTTTTCTTCAACTTGAGCATTTTGATTATCGTCGTAAACGTAACACTTTCCGCCGTATTTTAAAATTTGTTTAGCGCAACTAACGCCACTATTCATTAAACCTACAACTAAAAAACTATTTTTTGAAATAAACATTTTTCACCTTTAAATAAAACTTAAAATACACAACAAACCAAAGCATAAAGTGACTATTGAATATGCGTTAACTATTTTGCTTTCAGAATATCCTTTATGTTGGAAATGATGATGAAGGGGTGCCATTAAAAATATTCTTCTTTTAGTAAATTTAAAATAAACCACTTGAATTATAACGGAAATTCCCGATGCAACGAAGGTTGCCCCCATTATTGGAATATAAAGCCCATTCCCACTAAAAATTAATATGGAAGAAAATAATCCGCCAAGGGCAAGTGAACCCGTGTCACCCATAAAAACGCTTGCTTTATAGGTGTTAAAAACTAAAAACGCAAGCAACGCCCCCGATGCACTTAAACAAAGCTTAACCAAATTTTCATATTCTTTGGGCAAAACGTAAACGTTCATTTTACCCGTTTGCAAATAAATTAATACGGCTGAAAACAAAAAACACAAAAAACTCACGGTTGAAGCAAGCCCGTCAAGTCCGTCGGTTAAATTAACGCAATTTACGCAAGCTAAAAACACGAAAACGGAAAACGGAATTATCCACGCACCCACCGTTATTATTTTTTTGGTAAACGGAATATATAGCTTATCAAGCCCCATTCTATAAGCAAAAATTGAACAAAGAACCGCCACTGCAAGTTGAAACAAAATTTTTTGTAGCGGTGTTAAACCTTGGTTATGGGCGCATTTTATTTTTATAAAATCGTCTAAAAAACCAACGATTCCAAAACAAATAAAAACTACTAAGCAAAACACGCTAATCGAGCGTTGTCCCCTTGAAAATATTAAAAAAATAACCGAACACGCTAAAATAAAAACAATTCCACCCATAGTAGGCGTTCCACTTTTGCAAAAATGCTCGGTTAAATAACATAAAATATTTTGCCCCGCCTTCATTTTCCTTAGCTTAGGTATAATTATAAACCCAAGCAACAAACTCAATAAAAAGGAAAGCAAAAATATAACTATTAAGCTTTTAGCCATAATTTAAAAACTCCAAAACAACTTCTTTATCGCTAAAAGTGTGTTTTACGCCTAAAATTTCTTGATAGGCTTCAGCACCCTTTCCCGCTATTAATAAAGTATCGCCATTTTGTAAATTTTCAAGCGCATATTTTATGGCTTTTTTTCTATCAACTATACAAATATAATCTAAAGAACTTTCCCTAACGCCAAATTCAATTTGTTTCATAATGTCAACAGGCTCTTCAAAACGTGGATTATCACTGGTTATTATAACGTAGTCGGCAATATCGCCGGCAATTTTACCCATTATTTTTCGCTTTGACCTATCCCTATTTCCACCGCAACCAAAAAGACAAAATAAATTGTTTTTGGTCACCTTTCTAAGGGAAATTAAAACGTTTTCAAGCCCGTCGGGGGTGTGAGCGTAGTCAACGAAAACCCTTCCGCCGTTAACCGTTGCAACAAGTTCCATTCTTCCGGAAACGGGCGGTAAACTAATTAAGCTCTCAACAATTTTTTTTGCGTTAAAACCTAAAATTTTTGCGCATACTATTGCCCCTAAACAATTGTAAACGTTAAAAAGTCCCAATAAATTCGTTTTAACGTGATAAATGCTATCGAATAAATTTATAACGTATTCGCACCCCTTTACACTCTCTTTAACGTTAACGGCAAAAACGTCGCTTGGCTCGTAAATTCCATAGCTATATATGTTTTTTAAATTTAACAAACTCCTGCACGTTTTATCATCGCTATTTACCAATAAAAATTTTGCATTTTTATTTGAAAATATTGATTTTTTTACCATTGCGTAATTTTCAAAAGTTTTAAAAAAATCAAGGTGGTCGTGGGTGCAATTTGTAAAAATTAAACACTCGAAAAATATTGGCGCAACCTTTTGATAATATATGCCGTGAGCGGACACCTCCATAATAACGTATTCACAGCCCTTTTCAACTAACCTTTTAAAAATTTCAAACAGGTCTGGGGGATCTAACGTGGTTAAATTCGAACTTTCAATTATGCCGTTAAAATATATACCAATAGTGCCGATAACGGCAACTTTTTTATTAAAACTACTAATTATGTGTTTTAAAATATGACAGGTTGAAGTTTTACCGTTTGTTCCCACCACACCAACGATTTTAAGCTTTTTTTCAGGGTTTAAATTAAAATTTGCCGAATAAAAACTTAAAGCCTTTCTCTCATTTTCACAAATTACCTGACTAACCGTTAAACCATTAATTTTTTTTGATGAGCACACGGCAACCGCACCTTTATTTATCGCCTCTTTTATAAAGTTTTTACCGTTATATTTCTCCCCTTCAAGACATACGAACAGGCAACCTTTTTCTGCCTTTCTACTATCGAAACATATACTTTTAATTTCAACGTTTTCGCCAATAATTTCTTTCGTTACACAGCAATTAACAACATCAAAAAGTTTCATATTCACCTATTCATATTTTTGTATATTTTTGTAATTTATAATTCCTTCAAAAATCTCTTTAACAACGGGAGCCGAAACGGTTGAGCCGTAGCTTCCATAGGTCGGTTCGTCAACGACGCAAAGACATAAATATTCCGGTTTATGGGATGGGAAAAAACCAACGAAACTCATAATATTTTTGCCTTGGGCAATAACTCCGTTTTCATATTTTTGCGCCGTTCCTCTCTTACCGCTTACTTGTGTAAACTTTGCTATATAAAATCCAAAAAACCTTATGAATAAAGGGGTTTCTCGCTTATTTTATCTAGAAAATTTTATCAACAGGTTTTTCCTTTTACTTGCGTAAACTCTATTAGAAAATAAAATCTTA
>JAZQKQ010000027.1:0-19689 GCA_045542235.1 Christensenellaceae bacterium
TATTTTACGCAATAAAATGGTAATTTAATATCGTATTAATTTGTAATAATTCTAAAAATCTTGCTTTTTTATTGTAATTTTAAATTTTTTATAAATAATACGTAAAAACTATATATCATTGCGTAAAAGCTGTCTTTTACGCATAGTTGTATATATGCACCCTAATTTAATTTATAGAATTTTCATACTAATTTTTTTAAGGAGTTATTTTAATAATGGCTAATAAAGACTATTTTACCTCACGAAAAATTTCAGTTTTAAAAAAAATTGACAACATTTTAGCTAATTTACCTAATTTTATTCGTGAATATTTTATTGGTATTGAAAACAACACGTCCCCCTTAACTCGCCTTAATTATGCAACCGATTTACAAATTTTCTTTTATTTTATAAGCAATAAGTTCGATATTGAAATAAAAGATATGCAATTAAACCTATTAGATAGAATTTCCGCAATGGATATTGAACAGTTTTTAAGTTTTTTATCAAGTTTTGAATATAATGGGAAAATTCACTCTTGTAATGAAAACGCAAAAGCACGCAAGCTTTCTACAATAAGGTCAATGTTTAAATATTTTTTTAATAAAAGTTTAATAATTGCAAATACCGCCTCGAAAGTTGCCTCCCCTAAAATTCACGAAAAGGAAATTATTAGACTTGAAAACGATGAAGTTAGCGAATTAATTTCAACCTGTGAAACTGGAAACGGCTTAACAAAACGGCAACTTGCATACAATAAAAACACTCGTGTAAGAGATACTGCCCTTTTAACCCTATTTTTAGGCACGGGAATTCGTATTTCAGAGCTTGTTGGTCTTAACGTTAGTGATATTTTCTTCGATAATAACAGCTTTATCGTTACCCGCAAAGGCGGAAATAGAACCATTTTATACTTTACCGATGAAGTTAGCGAAGAACTAAAAAAATGGCTTGATGTTAGAAGTAAAATTGAAAAATTAGATAAATCGGAAGACGCTTTATTCTTATCGTTAAGGAATAAAAGAATTAGTGTTAGAGCCGTTGAAGACTTAGTTAAAAAATATGCAAAAATCGTAACGCCGTTAAAGCGAATTACTCCCCATAAGCTAAGAAGTACTTTTGGCACTAATTTATATAGAGAAACCGGTGATATTTACGTTGTTGCCGACCTTTTAGGTCATAAAGATATTAATACCACAAAGCGCCATTACGCAGCTCTATCCGACGACATTAGGAAAAGCGCAATCAAGAGTGTTAAAATTAAGAAAGATTAAATTTTGTTTTACATAAAAAGATTTAAAATCGTTGATAAATAAAGGAATTATGAGTAAAATTATAGAACGAATTATCGTTATAGAACCCTATTTTGAAGGTGAAAATTTAATTGAAAAACAACAAGAAATTTCCGCTTTAGTTGAAGCTTCGGGTAGCCAATTAATTGAAATTGTTGTTCAAAAAATTAGAGAAATTTCGGCTTCAACTTTTGTTGGAAGTGGAAAACTAAATGAAGTTAAAAATAAAATTGAAGAAGAAAATATTGAATGCGTTGTTTTTGATGGAGAGCTATCCCCTTCCCAACAAAATAATATTTCCGATATTTTAAATTGTAAAGTTATTTCACGCACCACTTTAATTTTAGATATATTTGCCCAAAGAGCTTTTTCAGTTGAAGGTAAAATTTTAGTTGAACTTGCTCAACTTAAATATATTTATCCAAGGCTTAGTGGTAAAGGCGTCAACCTTTCACGGCTTGGTGGTGGAATTGGAACGAGAGGTCCTGGTGAAACTCAGCTTGAAACGGATAGAAGACACATTAAAACGAGAATTAAGTTTTTAGAAAAATCTTTAAAAGAAATTGAAAAAAGAAGAGCAATGCAACAAACCCGCCGTGAAAAAAACGGAATTAAAACGGTTGCTCTTGTAGGATACACTAACACGGGAAAGTCTACCCTATTAAATTTGCTTACAAACAGTGACGTTTTAGCTAAAAACCAACTTTTTGCCACTCTTGATCCAACTGCAAGAAAAGCTGAAATTAACGGCTACGAACTACTTTTTATCGATACGGTTGGATTCGTTAAAAGTTTGCCTGCCGATTTAATGGATGCTTTTAAATCAACTTTAGAGTGTTGTCGTTATGCCGATTTAATTTTAAACGTTTGCGATAGTTCGAGTAATTGGGAAATGCAAATTGAAACAACTTTAAACACTTTAAGCGATTTAAAATCGACAGCGCCAATAATTTTCGTTGCTAATAAATGTGATTTAAGTGAAAACGTTGAAGAACTACCTAAAAATTTTATTAAGGTTTCAGCCTTAAAAAATATCGGTATTATTGAGTTAAAAAATAAAATTAAAGATATTTTATTTGGCGAAACAAAAGTTGTTAAATTCTTTTTAGACTATAAGTATAAATATAATTTAACAAAAATTAAACTTTTGTGTAAACGTTTAAAGGTTAATTATTTAGATAACGGAGTAACTTTTGATATAGAAACTAATCAAACCGACTATGAAAAATTAATTAGCTTATTTAAAGAATTTAAAAATAATGAAAAATTTTAAAAGCAAAAAACAAGGCTTAATGCCTTGTTTTTTTAAATATATTTATTAATAATTTGTTTCATTTTATCAAAATTTTGCTCAAATTTTTTCGCAAGCTCAATTTGACATTTAGCTCTTACTAAGTTGTGGTCTTCATATTTAATTTTAAAGTAAATATCTCCGTCAAGATAGTCTTTTAAAAAGCGTGAAGCTAATTCTAAGGTGATAACGATAATACCAACCGGTAACGATTCAATTTCGTTTTTAGTTAAGCTTTTGCCTACTTTTGAAACGAAACCTTTAGTAAAAGCTTCAAATTTTTCTAAATTAATATCAACTTTTGATAAATCTTTTTCATCTTCAGCGCAAGTTGCGGCAAGGCATCGAATTGCATCGCCATAGTCGTATGCAACGAGTCCTGGCATAACCGTGTCGAGATCGATAACGGCGAGAGCTTGATTAGTATCTTTATCGAAAAGCACGTTATTGCACTTTGTGTCGTTATGGGTTACCTTGATTGGTAATTTGTTTTCTGCGATTAATTTACATAAGCTACAAGCAATTTCTTCCTTCGATTTTAAATAATCTAATTCGTTTATTGCAGATTCTTTTCTTAAACTAACGTCTAAATCGGCGGAAGTGAATAAATCAAAAAATCGAAGTTCGGTATTATGAAAATTTGGAATACTTTCATGCAATGAAGAAGCATCGAAATCGCTTAATAAAAATTGGAATTGGGCAAAAGCAGAACCAGCTTGTTCAATAATTTGAAGATTTTCAGGGTTATCGTAGGTAATGGAATTATTTATATATTTATAACAACGCCAATATTCGCCTTCTTCGTCAATATAATAAGCTAAATTATTTTTTGTAACCATATATTGCAAAACGTTTCTATCAATTTCAATGTTGTTTTTAGCCATATTGCTAATTAAGTGTTGAGAAATGCTAAAAATATTTTGCATAACGAGTTCAGGCTTTTTAAAAACGTATTTATTAATTTTTTGAATTATATATTCATAATTAACGCCATTTTCATTAAAAATAACGTTATAAGTATTGTTAATAATGCCGTTTGTCATTTTTTTAGCTTTAACAAACTCACCTTTAAGATTAAATTTTTTACAAATGATTTTTAGATCCACTTCAAAACTCCATTATGGTTTCTCCTTTAAATTATATCATAATATTATATTAAAATCAATATAAAAATGATAAAAGTCGTATTAAAACAATACGACTTTATTAAAAAATTGCTTATTTATAAGGTTTAACACCATAAAGTGACTGAACGTTTTGATTATAATCGCTCATTTTAGCATTTTGTTTTAGCTCAATTTCACTATCGAATGATTCAAGTTTTTGCTTTTGAGTTCTTGAAAGTTTGGTTGGAATTTCAACGTTAACCGTTATATACATATTTCCAATACCCATTCTCGATTTTATACCTCTACCACGAATTGTAAACACTTTTCCGTTTTGAGTTCCTTCAGGAATATCAATAGTAAAAGTATCGTCAATGCCAGGCACGATAACCTGCCCACCTAAAACGGCTGTTTTATAAGAAATTGGAAGATCAATATAAAGATCGTAATTTTTGCGTTTAAAAATTTTATGTGGTTGAACGGTGAAAACGATATATAGATCGCCCGGTTCTCCACCGTTTGTAGAGGCGTCGCCCATATTACGTTTTTTAATGTAGCTTTTAGTATCAGCGCCGGCAGGAATATCAATTGTGAGCTTAGTTGTAGTTCTATTATATCCTTTACCCGAACATTTTGAACATTTTTCGGTAATTTTTTTACCCGTTCCATTACATTCAGGACAAATTTTAGAGCTTACAGTTTTGAAAAAACCGGCGTTAACGGTGTATTGAATTTGACCTGAACCGTGACATTTTTCACAAGTTTTATAAGCCGTGCCGTTTTTTGCTCCCGTGCTTTTACAATCGGCGCAAGGTTCTTTTCGTTGATAAGAAATTTCTTTTTTACAACCTTTTGCAGCATCTAAAAAGGAAAGGGTTACTTCAATAGTTCTATCAACCCCTTTCGTATTAGTAGCTTGCCTACTACCACCGCCAGTAAATTGACTGAAAATATCGCCAAAAATATCACCAAATCCACCGCTAAAACCGCTAAAACCACCACCGTCGAAACCGCCTTGTGAAGCATAAGGGTTTTCTAATTCATAATCGTATTGAGCACGTTTTTGCGGATCGGATAAAACCTCGTTTGCTTCGTTAATTTCTTTAAATTTAGCTGCGCAAGCTTCATCGTTTGGGTGCAAGTCGGGGTGATATTGTCGAGCAAGCTTTCTATATTGAGATTTAATTTCATCTTGAGTAGCTTTTTTGTCTACACCAAGAATTTTATAATAATCTTGTGCCATATTACCTCAAAAAATTGTTTGGGCAAGCAATTTTGCCTGCCCAAAGCTTAAATTATATTAGTTGTTATCGTCTTCGCCGGCTTGGTGGAATTCTTCATCATCGGCAGGTTGACCTTGTTGCGCTTGAGCTTGTTGATAAATTTTAGCAAACACACCTTGAACGTCGTTTGAAAGTTTTTCGGTTGCTGCTTTAATTCTATCGGTATCATCGGAAGCAAGTTCTTCTTTTGCGTGATTAATACTTTCTTCAACGAGCTTTTTATCTTCTTCAGATATTTTATCGCCGTTTTCTCTAATAGTTTTTTCCATTTGGAAAATTAAACCGTCGAGTTGGTTTTTAGCATCGATTGCATCTTTTCTCTTTTTATCTTCTTCTTCATATTGTTCAGCTTCTTTAACGGCTCTATCAATATCTTCATCGGAAAGATTTGTTGAAGAAGTAATTGTAATATCGGTCATTTTGTTTGTGCCAAGGTCTTTAGCGCTAACGTGAACGATACCGTTTGCATCGATATCGAAAGTAACTTCAATTTGTGGAATACCACGAGGAGCTGGCAAAATACCGGTTAAATCGAAACGACCAAGGGTTTTATTATCCTTTGCAAATTGTCTTTCACCTTGTAAAACGTGAATGTTAACTTCCGTTTGATTATCAGCAGCGGTTGAGAAAACTTGTGATTTTTTAACAGGAATTGTAGTGTTGCGTTCAATAAGTTTTGTAGAAACGCCACCTAAAGTTTCAATACCGAGTGATAATGGAGTAACGTCTAAAAGTAAAACGTCTTTAACGTCGCCTGAAAGAACACCACCTTGAACTGCTGCGCCAATAGCAACGCATTCATCAGGGTTAATACCACGGAAAGGTTCTTTACCGGTTACACGTTTAACGGCATCGATAACTGCAGGAATTCTGGTTGATCCACCAACTAAAATAACCTTTTCAATGTCGTTATATGAAACGCCTGCATCGTTCATAGCTTTTTTAAGTGGTTCGATTGTAGCGTTAACTAAATCTTCAGTTAATGCGTCGAATTTTTGTTTTGTAAGCGTAACGTCAAGGTGTTTAGGGCCTGTTGCATCAGCTGTAATAAATGGAATGTTAATGTTAGTTGAAGAAAGAGAAGAAAGTTCAATTTTAGCCTTTTCTGCTGATTCTTTAAGTCTTTGCATTGCCATTTTATCCTTTGAAAGGTCAATGCCATCGCTTGATTTAAAGTTGTCAACGAGATAATCGATAATTCTCTTATCAAAGTCGTCACCACCAAGCATATTATTACCACTGGTTGCTAAAACTTCGAATACGCCGTCGCCAATATCCATAATAGAAACGTCGAAAGTTCCACCACCAAGGTCGTAAATAATAACCTTGTGTGATTTAGCATCCTTATCAAGACCGTAAGCAAGTGCTGCTGCGGTTGGTTCGTTGATAATACGAAGAACGTTAAGACCAGCAATTTTACCTGCGTCTTTAGTAGCTTGACGTTGGCTATCGGTAAAATATGCAGGACAAGTAATAACCGCATCGGTAACCGTTGTGCCAAGGTAGCTTTCAGCATCCTTTTTAAGTTTTGCTAAAATCATTGAAGAAATTTCTTGTGGTGAATATTTTTTACCATCAATTTCAACTTTATAATCCGTTCCCATGTGGCGTTTAATAGAAATAACCGTTCTATCGCCGTTTGCAACCGCTTGACGCTTTGCAATTTGACCAACGAGTCTTTGTCCATCTTTTTGGAAACTAACTACTGAAGGGGTTGTTCTTGAGCCTTCGGTGTTAGCAATAACAACCGGTTCGCTACCTTCAATAACGGCAACACACGAGTTAGTTGTTCCTAAGTCAATACCAATAACTTTTCCCATAATTTTTTTATCTCCTTTAATCTTAAAATACTATATTATAAAATTCATTAGCTCACAACGATAACTTGAGCATAACGAATTATTTTACCGTTTAGTTTATAGCCCTTTTTAAAAACTTGTCTAATAATGCCACTTTTTTCACCTTCTAAAGCTTCAACCATAGCAATAGCTTCAGCGTTTTCAGGTGAAAATTCTTCGCCAATTGGGTTAATTTGTTCAACGCCAAGGCTTATCATTGTTTCTAAAAATTGCTTTGCAATTAGTTCAACGCCACTTCTTGTAGCTTCGTCCATATTAAGCTCTAACGCCCTATCAAGACTATCTCCAATTAATAATAAATTTTTAATTGCATCGGTTTTGCCGTCGTCGTAAGCATTTTTTCTAAGATCAACGTTACGTTTTTTATAATTTTCAAACTCAGCCGAAACCCTATACCATCTATCCTTGTAATCAGCGGAAGCAATTTTTTCCTTTTTTAATTCTTCCAAAATTTCTTGGTTAGTTTGTAAAACTTCGCTGAGCATATTTTTGCTTTCTTCTTCACTTAAATTAAAAACGTTGAATTCTTCTTCACTTTCAACTTCACTGTTTTCTAAATTTTCCTTTTCAATTTCTTGATTTTCAGTTTCTAATTCTTCGTTTATAATAGTTTCTTTTTCGCTCATTTTAAAATCCTTATTTATTCGATAATATATTTTCTAAAATTCTTCCAACGTTTTCTAAAACAGAAACGACCTTTTTATAATCCATTCTAACAGGACCAATAACTCCATACGTTCCAAGTTTAACGCCGTTAACTGAATAAGTTGCCGAAACAACGGAACATTCATCGGGTAAACCTTCGTAGCCTTCGCTTCCAATTTTAACGTTAATTTTAATATCTCGCCCATCGTTTGATAAAAGGTTTAAAACTTTATCCTTTTTGGTAACGACGCTCATAAACCTTTTAAGTTTATCGAGATCGGCATATTCAGGATGTTCTAAAATTTTATCGGTTCCTTCTAAAATAACGTCGTCAGAATAAGTAACGTATTCTTTAAGAGCGTCGATAACCTTAATAAAAACCGATTTATACGATTCAAAGCTCTCTTCTAAAATTAGGTCAACGTTGCAAATTTCGTTAAAGGTTTTTCCAACGAACATTTTATCAAGCAAAATATTCGCTTCTTCAATTCTACCGTCGCTCATATCTTTTGGAATTTCAATAACCGAATCCTTTAAAAGCTTAGTTTGAGTTACGATAATTAAAAGAGCGCCATCAGGTTTAAACCTAAAAAGCTTGATGTTTTCAATGGTTTCTTGATCGTCGTGACTGGCAACCGCAAGACTTGTAAGGTTTGTTAAATCGCTTATTATTTTTGCAGTTTGTTTAATAACCTGTTCAACGTCGTTAGTGTTTTGTAAAAAGATTTCCTTAACGTAATCAAGTTCCGCAGGCGATAAATTTTCTTTTACCATAAGGTCGCTAACGTAAAGTTTATAAGCTTCGTTTGAAGGAATACGCCCAGCTGAAGTGTGTGGTTGCGATAAATATCCCAATTCTTCTAAGGCAGCAAGTTCACTTCTAACCGTTGCTGAACTAAGATTTGTCAAATGCTTTTCAGTTAGACTTTTTGAAGAAATGGGAACGGCTGTTTCAATATAATCGCTAACAACCAATTGTAAAATTTTCTTTTTTCGTTCAGATAATTCCATTTGGCAAACCTTCCGTGAGAGTGTTAGCACTCAAAACATTTGATTGCTAATTTATATGTTGATTTTACACCATATATAACCTATTGTCAACCTTTTTTAGGTCAATTATATAATAATATTTACAAAATTTTGTCAAAAAATAATCGAGCCCATAAAAATGAGCTCGATTTATTTTATAAATTTTTAATATTTATATTTTTATAAGTTATAAATTGAAATTTTAAGCCGTTTTCTTCAAAAATTTCACTTTCACTTTCAATAATCCAATTGCCAAGCGCATCTAAATTTTCAATAAAAACTTCAGCATTCCCATCAGCGAAAACCTTTGTAATTAATGCGTGAGAACAATAGTTTAAAAGTTGATTATAAACATTTGCTCCACCAATTAAATAAACGTCGTTTTCGTTATAGTTTTTTAGTTCATTTTTAAGTTCAGTAAAATTTCTTAAAATTTTACAATCTTCTCTAAGTGGTTCTTTTGTGGAAAGAACTAAATTAGTGCGATTTTTCAGTGGTTTAGAATTCGGGAAAGAAAGCAAGGTTTTATAACCCATAACTACAACTTTATTTAAAGTTGTTTGCCTAAAAAATTTCATATCGGCGGAAATTGAAAAAAGCAAATCGTTGTTTTTTCCAATGCCCCATTTTTCATCAACTGCAACTATAAGCTTCATTAAATTGCCACCTCAAGCTTTTCTTTAAGTGGCGTTGCCTTATAGTCGACAAGTTCAAAATCATCAACGGTAAAATCGTAAAAATTAGTAACGTTTGGATTAATTTTTAAAATTGGAGCATCGTATTGTGGATTATCTAAAACCTTTTTAATAATTGGAACGTGCCTGTCGTAAACGTGAGCATCGGCAATAACGTGAACGAGTTCCCCTGCTTGTAAACCTGAAACTTGGGCAAACATCATAAGTAAAACTGCATATTGAACAACGTTCCAGTTGTTTGCAACTATCATATCGTTAGAACGTTGGTTTAAAATGCCGTTCAATTTATTTCCGCTAACGTTAAAGGTCATTGAGTAAGCGCAAGGATATAAATTCATTTCATTAAGGTCTTGAAAGTTATAAATATTAGTTAAAATTCTTCTTGATTGAGGGTTGTGTTTTAAATCGTATAAAACCCTGTCAACTTGGTCAAATTCCCCTTCTTTATACTTGTGTTTAATTCCAAGCTGATAGCCGTAAGCCTTGCCGATTGAACCCGTTTCATCAGCCCAACTATCCCAAATGTGGCTATTTAAATGGTTAACGTTGTTTGATTTTTTTTGCCAAATCCACAAAATTTCATCAATTGCCGACTTAAAAAAAGTTTTTCTAATGGTTAAAATTGGAAATTCTTTTTGCAAATCATAGCGATTAACAACGCCAAACTTTTTTATTGTGTGAGCAGGCGTTCCATCTTCCCAGTGAGGGCGAACAGGCAAATTTTCATCGCTAAAACCGTTTGTTAAAATATCGTTAATGTTCTCAATAAAAATTTTATCGGCTAAACTCATAATTTTCTCCTTAGAATGCGTCCTTTTCCTTTTTGGAAAATTTTGTTGAAGTTATTTTCATTTTAATAAATTTTGGGGTTAAAACTTGAAAAAAATTAACAAGTTTATTGTAAAAACCCGGAATATAATTCTTTTTTCGTTTTTTAAGGGCTTTCAAGCTTTTTTCGGCTACTATTTCAGGGCTTAAACTTGAAAGTTTACCTTGTAAACCTTGTTTTTTAATATCTTCAATAACGTCGGCTCGGGTTGGTATTGAGCCTGGTAAAATTGTTGTAATAACAATTGACTTATCCTTTCTTAATTCATAGCGTAAACTATTAAAAAAGCTTTTAATTGCCATTTTTAAACTACTATAAATTGCAAAATATGGAATATCCGTATTACCGCATATACTTGAAATGGTTAAAATTTCAAGTTTTTCCGCCCTATTTTCCAATGAAAACAAGGTAAAAGAAACAACGCTTTCATAGGTCACTCTCGATTGAAAAACAATTTTATCTTGGTTATATTTAATAAAAGGTTTTTGAATATCGCAACCGGCAACGTTAATTAATTTTGAAATTTTAACGTTATTATTTTTAGCAAATTCAAAAAATAACTCTCTATCACTTTCTTTTTCTAAATTACAAGGACAAACTAAAATTTGAGCGTCTTTATTAATTTCTAAAAGCTCCTTTTTAAGAATATTAAGTTTTTCTTGGCTTCTTCCCGTTAATAAAAAATTGTTTTCATTATTAATTAAATTAAAAACGAAAGCCTTGCCAAGTCCACCCGTTGCTCCGGTAATTAAAGTGTAGTTTGCCATTTTAAAAATCACTTTTTTTAATTAATTTTCTTAATTTTTCAATACTTTTTTTCTCAATTCGTGAAATATACGAGCGAGAAATTTTCATAAATTTAGCAACTTCCCTTTGAGGTAGTGGCGCTCCGCTTAAAAGTCCAAACCGCAAAACTATAACCGTATATTCCCTTTCGGTTAAATTATTTTTCAAAAAACTTAAAAATTTAGTTTTAGTAATAGATTTTTCAACTTTTTCAATAATTGAAGCATCGTCTTCAAACAATAAATCAATTAAAGAAAGTTCGTTTCCATCTTTATCGACGCCAATAGTATCGTTTAAGGAAACGTTGTTTTTATACTTTTTATTTGCTCTTAAAAGCATTAAAATTTCATTTTCAATGCACCTTGCGGCAAAGGTTGCAAGTTGAACGCCTTTATCGGGTTTGTAAGAATTAATAGCTTTAATTAACCCAATAGTTCCAACTGAAATTAAATCTTCACTGTTTTCGGCGCCTTGATATTTTTTTACGATGTGCGCAACCAGTCTAAGGTTGTGTTTAATTAGTTTTTCTTTAGCTGCTTCGTTGCCTTCAAGCGTTAATTTTAAACATAGTTTTTCTTCTTCGCTCGAAAGCGGTTTTGGAAAAGTTTCTCCGCCGATTGACGAACAGAAAAACACGCATTTTCCAAGAAGAAATAATAGAAAATCAAGCATTTTACGTTTTACCCCTAGGATAAAACTTATGTAAAAAAATAGTTAAATATTACTTTCTTAAAATGTCACCTTCATTTAATTCTACGTCGGTTTTTAAAAATAAAATTTGTTGAACGAGTTTAGCATCTAAAACGGCTTGTCCCTTTTCATCAAATAGTTCGTTAACTAAAATAGTTTCATTATGGTATTGGTTTGGTGATAAAACTTCAAGAGTATCACCAACTTTAAACCTGTTTCTCATTTCAATTTTTGCCATTTTAGTTTGCTTATCATAACCTAAAACCGATGCAATAAAAATTCTGTCGCCAACCGATTGCGAATTATTATAGTTTACGGTATCTGGGTTGTCGTTTAAGCAATAAGCGGTTGTAAACGCACGGTGATTAGTTTTTAAAACTTCATTAAAAAATTTAGGATTTTCCTTATATTTTGGACCAATTTCTGAAAGAGAATCGAGAGCTTTTCTATATGCGTTAATAACCGTTGCTAAGTAATATTCGCTCTTCATTCTGCCTTCAATTTTAAGAGAACAAACGCCAGAATTTATAATTTCATCAAGGTGATTAATTAAGTTAAGGTCCTTACTGTTTAAAATGTAAGTTCCCCTTTCATCTTCTTCAATATCGTAAAAATTACCATCGCTTGATTTTTCACGAATTTGATAGTTCCATCTGCAAGCTTGAACGCATGCACCCCTATTAGATTTTCTGCCGTTAAAATAGTCGCTTAAAAGGCATCTTCCACTATAAGAAATGCACATTGCACCGTGAACGAAGGCTTCAAGTTCAATATTTTCAGGTAAAAATTCTCTAATTTCTTTAATTTCATTAAAAGAAAGCTCTCTAGCAAGAATAATTCGCTTTGCACCTTGATCGGCTAAAAATTTAGCTGAATATTTGTTTAAGGTGTTTGCTTGAGTTGAAACGTGTAAATCGGTGTTAGGAGCATATTCTTTTGCAACGGAAAATAAACCTAAATCGGAAATTATTATACCGTCAACACCCATTTTATCAAGCTGACTAAAATAAATTTTAGCTTGTTCAAAATCGGCATTTTTAGCGAAAATATTAACGGTAACGTAAATTTTTTTGCCTCTTTCGTGGGTGTATTTAACGGCTTCGTCTAACTCTTCAATGGTAAAATTATCGGCAAAAGTTCTAAGGGAAAAGCTTTTTCCCCCAACGTAAACTGCGTCAGCGCCGAAATAAAGGGCTGTTTTAAGTTTTGAAAAATTACCCGCAGGGGCAAGTAGTTCAACGTTCATTTAATCTTTTATGGAAAGTAAAATTCCATCTCCAATGTTTAAAATTTGTGTTGTTAAGTTAGAATTATTGGTCATTTCATTAATAAAATCACGCAAATTTCTAACGATCGTATTATCGCTGTGGCTATAAGGAACGCTTCCGTCAACGTAGCCACGGAATAAAATGTTATCGGCAAAAAGAACGCCTTTTTTCGATAAAAGCCTTAAAAGTTCAGGCATATAATCAAGATATCTTGCTTTTGCTCCATCTAAAAAAATAAAGTCGAATTCGCCGTTTAAAAATTTAATAATTTCCCCTGCATCACCGCAAAATTGCGTTACTTTATGCGATAAATTACATTCTTTAAAATTCGCTTTAGCTTCAATAAAACTTTGTTCATCCTTTTCAATGGTAGTTAAATGAGCATCGGGCGAAGCAACGTTGAGCATAGAAATTCCGCTCATACCCGTTGCCGTTCCAATTTCGAGAATTTTTTTTGGATTCTTAATTTGAACGTTTAAAAGTAAAAAATTTAATGAATCGTTTAAAATGGTAGGAATTCCGTTTTGTTTGTATTCCTTTCTCATTTTATCAATTTTTTCGCTAATTTTTGGTTTTGAATGTAAATTTATCATTATATTTCAGTAATAACAGGCAAAATCATAGGACTGTTTTTTGTTTTTTTAGTTATAAATTTTCTAATAGCTCTTCTAATATGATTTCTAACTTCCGATTTATCACCCATAGCTTTTAAATCGAAGCTTTTAATGGTGTTATCAATAATAGAAATAAGCTGTTCTTTTTGTTCATCGGTTATAATAAAACCTTTAATAACGAGTTCGGTTGCGTAAACCTTTCCGCTTCCGGCTGAAACGCAACAAAGGGCAACAATTAAACCGTCTTCCGCCATGTGAACTCTATCTCTAACAACCGTTTGATCGTCGTCGATCGTTAGCCCGTCGATAAACTTCATTCCAGCTGGAATTTTATCGATTTTTCTCATTGTTTTAGCGGTTAATTCAACGCTGTCTCCAATGTCGCAAATCATCGTTTCATAATCTTTCATTCCAAGAGATTTTGCAAGTTTAACGTGCTTGTATAAATGGCGATATTCACCGTGAACAGGAATAAAATATTTAGGCTTAATAAGAGAGTGTAAAATTTTAAGTTCTTCCTGATAAGCGTGACCTGAAACGTGAATTTGTTCAAGTGATTGATATAAAACTTCAATTCCCTTTTTATACAAGTTATTAATAACTTGATAAATGCTTCTTTCGTTGCCAGGAATCATATTAGCGGAAATTATAATCGTGTCGTTTTTAGTTAATTTTAAAAGCGGATAATCATCGGTTGCCATTCTGGTTAAAGCGCTCATTGGTTCGCCTTGCGAACCCGTGCAAATTACAACCAAATCCTTATCGGGAATATTTTTAATTTTTTCAATATCAACTAAAACGCCTTCTGGAATTTTTAGTTCGTTAATTTTTTGAGCGGCTTCGGTAACGTTAATCATACTTCTGCCTGAAAGGGCTACTTTACGTTTAAATTTACCCGCCAAACTAATAATTTGTTGAATTCTGTGAACGTTTGTTGAAAAAGTTGCAATTACAATACGTTTTTTAACGTTGTCAACGAACAATCTTTCCAAGGTGCTACCAACTACGGTTTCGCTCATTGAATAGCCTTGTCTATCGACGTTGGTTGACTCGCAAAGCATAAGCAACACGCCCTTTTTTCCAAGTTCGGAAAACCTTGTAATATCCATTAATTCTCCGTTAATTGGAGTTAAATCGATTTTAAAATCACCCGAATGAACGATAGTTCCTAAAGGCGTAGTAATAGCCAAAGCACAAGCGCCTGGTATTGAGTGATTAACTTTAATAAATTCAACGTTGAATTGACCAACGTTTATTTTTGAAGACGGATTAACTGCTTTTAGTTTATAGCCGGAAATTTTCATTTCTTTTAGTTTTGTTTCAACTAAAGTAAGTGAAAGTTTAGTGCCGTAAACGGGAGCGTTAATATCCTTTAAAAAATAAGGCAAAGCGCCAATATGGTCTTCATGTCCGTGGGTTAAAAAAACGGCTTTAACCCTATCCTTATTAGCAGTTAAATAAGAATAATCGGGAATAACTAGGTCGATTCCAGGCATATCTGCAGACGGAAAAGTTGTTCCGCAATCGATAACGATAATATCTTTACCGTATTCAATTGCGGTCATGTTTTTTCCAATTTCTCCCACACCGCCTAAAAATCTAACGATAAGTTTGTTTTTCTTTTTCATTTAATTTAGGTCGATTTACGACTCATACTCCTTTAAGTTTGCTATAATCTTAGCTTTTAGCTCAAAGTATTTTTCAAGCTTTTGTTTTTCGGCGTCAACAAGTTCTTTTGGCGCTTTATTCGTAAATCCAGGATTGTTTAATTTTCCTTCCGCACGCTTAATTTCGCTTTCACACGTTTTAAGTTCAGCGTTCAATCTTTCAATTTCTTTAGAAATATCAACGAGTTCGCCAAGTGGAATATAAATTTCAAAGCCTTCGATAATTGAAGCAACAACCTTTTCAGTAATTTCTTGCTTTGAGTTAACGAAATTAACGTTGTTAACACCGGAAAGTTTTTGAATGTAATTAGCGGTATCTTTAATTAATTTTTGATTTTCAGTAACGATTAACAGGTCAACCTTTTTGCTTTGAGGCGCACCGGTTTGAACTTTAATTTGGCGAACTGCTTTAATGATTTCCATAACGGAATTCATTTTTTCAAGATCCTTTTTATAAGTTCTTCTTGAATTATATTTTGGATATTCGCTAACCATAATAGAGCCTTCGCAAAGTGGCAAGTTAGAATAAATTTCTTCGGTAACGAAAGGAATAAATGGATGCAAAAGTTTTAAAGTTTGGGTTAAAACGTAAATTAAAACGCTTAAAGTGTTTTGTTTTGCATTTTTATTTTCACTATAAAGCGAAGTTTTTGTAAGTTCAATATACCAGTCGCAGAAGTCATACCACATAAAGTCGTGAACTTCGCCAAGGGCAACGCCAAGGTCGAATTTTTCCATATTTGAAGTAACGCTTCTAATAACTGAATTGAGTTTTGATAAAATCCATTTATCCGCAACGTTAAGTTTAACCTTTTCAATTGGTAAAATTTCAACGTCGTCGGCGTTCATTAAAACAAAGCGTGAAGCATTCCACATTTTGTTAATAAAGTTTCTTGAACTTTCGCATTTTTCGTTGCTGAAACGAATGTCGCTACCTTGACTTACGCCGGTTAAAAGTGAAAATCTTAAAGTGTCTGCGCCAAATTCTTCAATAACCTTTAATGGGTCGATACCATTTCCAAGAGATTTACTCATTTTTCTTCCCTTGTCGTCACGAACGATACCGTGAATTAAAACGTTTTTAAACGGAATGCGTTTCATATGTTCAAGTCCACTGAAAATCATTCTTGCAACCCAGAAGAAAATAATATCGTAACCGGTAACTAAAACGTCGGTTGGATAGAAATATTTAAGTTCAGGCGTGTTATCAGGATATCCAAGAGTAGAAAACGGCCATAATGCAGAGCTAAACCAAGTGTCTAAAACGTCTTCATCTTGATGGATATTAACACTTCCGCATTTAGTGCATTTTGAAGGATCTTCCTTTAAAACCATAACTTCGCCACAATCTTTACAATACCAAACAGGAATTCTATGCCCCCACCAAAGTTGACGTGAAATACACCAATCTTTAATGTTTTCCATCCAGTTATAGTAAATTTTAGTAAAGCGTTCAGGTGTAAATTTAATATCATTGTTTTTAACGACTTCAATTGCAGGTTTTGCAAGCTCGTCCATTTTAACGAACCATTGTTTTGAAACGATTGGTTCAACTGAACTTTTACATCTATAACAGTGACCTACGTTGTGTTTGTGTGGTTCGAGTTTTTCAAGTAAACCAATGTAATTAAGGTCTTCAATAACTCTTTTACGACATTCAAATCTATCCATACCGTTATATCTGCCGGCAAGTTCGTTCATAGTTCCGTCGTCGTTCATAACTCTAATTACTTCAAGGTTATGGCGAAGCCCAACTTCAAAGTCGTTTGGATCGTGCGCAGGCGTAATTTTAACGCAACCTGTTCCAAATTCTAAGTCGACGTAGTCGTCGGCAATAACAGGAATTTCCTTGTTAACAAGCGGTAAAATAAGTGTTTTTCCAATTAAATCGGCATAGCGTGGATCATTTGGATTAACAGCAACCGCAGTGTCGCCAAACATTGTTTCAGGTCGAGTTGTCGCAACGATAACGTAACGTTCGCTTTCACCTTTAACAGGATAACGAAGATGGAAAAAATATGAATCTTCTTCACTGTAATCAACTTCAGCATCGGATAACGCAGTTTTACAGCAAGGACACCAGTTAATAATTTTCGAGCCTTGGTAAATAAGTTTTTTGTTATATAAGTTAACGAAAACTTCCCTAACCGCTTTTGAACATCTTTCGTCCATTGTAAAAGCAAGTTTAGACCAATCGCAAGAAGAGCCGAGTCGTTTTAATTGCTCAACGATTCTTCCGCCGTATTGTTCTTTCCATTGCCAAGCTCTTTTCAAAAATCCTTCACGACCAAGTTCTTCCTTTGAAACGCCTTCGTTTTTTAGCATTTCAACAATTTTAACTTCGGTTGCAATTGAAGCGTGGTCAGTTCCAGGAAGCCACAAAGCTTCGTAACCTTGCATTCTCTTAAAACGAATAATGCTATCTTGTAAAGTTTCGTCGAGAGCGTGTCCAATATGAAGTTGACCGGTAATGTTTGGTGGTGGAATAACAATTGTAAACGGATGTTTTTTATCGTTTGGTTTAGCGGTAAAATATCCTTTTTCTTCCCACTCCTTATATATTCTTCCTTCAAATTCTTGTGGATTGTAATTCTTTTGCATTTCCATAGCAAATGCTCCTTTATTTTATTGCAGTTAAAATATATTATATATATTTTTTTTCGTTATGTCAATTAAAAAACTTTATAACCTTTGTCAAACCGAATAAATTTATCATATTATGCAATGTGGATTAAATTTTTTAATTTGGAGGTTTAATGAAAAAATTTTTTACTATACTTATTTCGTTAATTTTAATTTTTTCTGTTTGCGGATGTAATAAATCGAACAAAACTAAAATTAGAGTAAACGAAGTTACCCATTCAATTTTCTACGCCCCTTTCTACGTTGCAATTGAAAAAGGTTTTTTTGAAAAAGAAAACATTGAAATTGAATTGACTAACGGCGGTGGTAGCGACGCATCTATGACCGCTTTACTATCTAAAAGCGCTGAAATAGTTTTACTTGGACCGGAAACGGGCATTTACACTCAACTTGGTGGCGCAAGCGATCAACCGGTAATTTTTGCGCAACTTACCAAACGTGACGGTTCATTTTTAATTTCAAGAGAAAAAGAAACGAATTTTTCGTGGAAAAATCTTGAAAATAAGGAAGTTATTGCAGGAAGGCGTGGCGGTATGCCGGCAATGGCGTTAGAATACGTTTGTAATCAAAACAACCTATTTAACGGTCAAAATTTAACCCTTAATTACGACGTTCAATTTGCTTTAACCGCCGCTGCTTTTGAAGGTGGAACGGGCGATTACGTGACAATGTTTGAGCCAACTGCATCAGAATATCAACGGGCAGGAAAAGGCTATATCGTAGCAAGTTTAGGTGAAGCATGCGGTGAAGTTCCATATACCTGTTTTATGGCGCTTAATAGTTATTTCAATAGTAATCAAGAAACTATTAAATCCTTCACAAAAGCTATATATAACGCCATAAAATATATTGAGGAAACCGATGTGAAAGAAGTTAGTAAATGCTTGGTTGAGCAATTCCCTTCAACTTCACTTCAATCTATTGTCGACTCACTTCAAAGCTACAAAAAAATTGACGCTTGGAAGAAAAATATGGCTATGGAAAAGGCTGATTTTCAGCGTTTACAAGCCGTAATGAAAAACGCAGGAGAGCTTGAAAAAGAAGCTAATTTTGAAAATCTTGTAAATAACTCGATTGCCGAGACTATGTATCAAGAAATTTTTAATTAATTTTATTTGGTTGCCTGCACTTTGCGGGCAACTTATTTTATTACTATGAAAGAACTGTTAAAACTTGAAAACGTATGTTTAAATTATCAAACTAAAACAAGCGAAACTCAAGCCGTTAAAAACTTAAATTTCACTTTGTCAAGCGGTGAATTTATTGCTATAATAGGTCCAAGTGGTTGCGGAAAAACAAGCATTTTATCAATGATTTCAGGTTTAGTCAAACCAACGAGCGGTTCAATTAAATTAAATGACAAACTAATAACTTGTCCACAAGATGAAATTGGATATATGTTTCAAAAGGATCAACTTTTTGGTTGGAGAACAATTGAAAAAAACGTTCTTTTACCACTTGAAATCAAAAGAAAACTAACCGCAGAAAACGTTAACTATGCAAGCGAATTAATCAGTAAATACGGCTTGAAAGAGTTTGTTAAATACTACCCTCACCAACTATCCGGCGGTATGCGCCAAAGAGTAGCGCTAATTAGAACGTTAACTCAAAAACCCGAAATTTTGCTTTTAGACGAGCCTTTTTCCGCTTTAGATTATCAAACACGTCTTTCCGTTTGCGACGACGTTTACGATATAATCAAAAAGGAAAATAAAACTTCAATTTTAGTCACTCACGACATTTCCGAGGCAATTTCCGTTGCCGATAAAGTGTTGGTTTTAACTAAACGTCCTGCATCGATTTTAAGCGTTCATATAATGGAATTCGATAAAAACTTATTGCCTTTAAAACGCAGAGAGCAAGAAAAATTTTCCAAGTATTTTGAAGTTCTATACAAGGAATTAAACAATGAAAAAACTTAGTGAACATGAGCAATTTTTAAGAAAATTACGAAATGATAAAATAATAATTATCACTTTTAGAATATTGCTTTTGGTTGTTTTTATCGGGGCT